>PLRJ01000122.1:0-21961 GCA_003163855.1 Bryobacterales bacterium
GGAGCGCGATGGCTGTGATCCCACATCTGGTTTACGCCAGGTCCGCTTGGATAATAGGTTTCGTCGGTTGTGTACTTCAGTTCGCGCGTCAGGTAGTCGTGGAAGGCGGAGACGAAGGCTCCGGTTATGCCGGTGCTGGAAGGATCGTAGCCGGGATTTTCGCCTGCGGCGTCGCTGTCGGTGCCTTCGAAGCGAGCGTCGTAGCGGCCGATAATTTCGCGGCTGCCGCGCATCAGTTCTTTTCGAAAGTGCGTGGGGCTGACGCGCAGATTGCTTTCCTTGATGTACTCAACGCTCAGGCCGGTCAAAGCGCTCAGTTGCGAAGCGATGGAATCGACCTTGTCAGCGGGCAGATTCTGACCTTGCGCCAGCGCTTCCGAGTAAGGTCCGCGGGCAAAGGCGCGCGCCTTGTTTAACAGCACGTTTATGTCCTCAGGCTTGTTAGGAATCTTGTTGTAGTACCAGGCAGTGGCTGCGTAAGTGGGAATGTAACCGATATATTCGTTGTCAAGGCCGGGTGAGCGCGTGTAGTAGTTCAGGATAGTCGACATCAGCACCACGCCATCCATATACATGCCGTTGTTCAGCAGCGAATCCACCAGTGCCGCGGAACGAGTGGTGCCGTAGGATTCGCCGAACAGGTATTTCGGCGAGTTCCAGCGCTGGTTCAGCGTGACATAGCGGGTGATGAACCGGTCGAAGGATTTGACGTCCTGATCGGTACCGCTGAAGTCTTTCTGCGTGGCTTTGCCAACCGGCCGTGAGAAGCCGGTGCCGACAGCGTCGATGAAAACCAGGTCGGTTTTGTCCAGCAGGCTGTCGTTGTTCGGCACTACTTCATAAGGCGGCGCGCCGGTGGCGTTGGGGCTGTCAGTGAGAACTCGAACCGGTCCAATGGAGCCCATGTGCAGCCACATGCTGGCCGAGCCGGGGCCGCCGTTATACAGAAAGGTTACCGGTCGGGTGCGCGGCTCCGTCACCCCATCCAGCGTGTAGGCGACATAGAAGAAGCTGCCGTAGGGCTTGGCATCGTCACCATGCACCAGCAGCGTTCCGGCGGTGGCAGTGTATTTTAGGGTTCGGCCATTAAGCGTAAGTTCGTGATGCGTCACCGAAGACTTTTCAGGCGGGATGGCGGCGGCGCGTTCTTCCTTAGGTTTGTCGGCGGCGGGTGCGGGAGGTTCAGGACCGGTTTGTGCAAGGCCGATTTGGGCCGCACAGAGGAGCAATGCGAACGGAAGGAGAAAGTTTTTCTGCATAGCGATTGGTTTAACAGACTCATGAAACGAGGGAAAGGTAACGTGAGATTGGCGGTTTTCAGGTAACCAATTACCAGGGGAGGGCGTCGAAACACCTTGCCGCTGGCCTTGCGGCGGTCAGCTATCTTCATGAAATCATCAGATTTTGCGGGCCGTGTAACGGCAAGTCTACGCGGCCTGTTCTGGCTAGTGGTCGTGTGCCAGTTTGTTTTGGTGGCGCCCTGCCAGCAGACATCTGACCAGCCATTGCCCGGAAGCATTGCGGGCACCGTAGTAGACGGAAGTGGTGCCCCCATCACCGGGGCGAAGGTAAAACTCTCGCGGCAAGATGGGAGCGCGGCACAGGAAGGTTTGTCCAGCGCGGATGGTGCCTTTGCCTTTGACAAGGTCATCCCCGGGCCTTATCGTCTGGCCGTGCAGGCAACGGGTTTCGCGCCCCAAACGTCCTCTGGAATTCTGCGCGCCGGTGAGATATCCAGCCTAATCACCATTGTGCTTCCGGTTGCCACGTTAAACACCGATGTGGAAGTCACGCTACCGCGCGTGGACATAGCGGAGGCGGAAATCAAGAGCGAAGAGAAGCAGCGTCTTATCGGTCTGGCTCCCAACTTTCTGGTCAGCTATATTCCGAACGCGGTTCCGCTTACCACAAAACAGAAATTCGAACTGTCGTGGAAGACCGCATTCGATCCATTCTCATTCGGAATCACAGCCATTATTGCCGGCGTTCAGCAGTCACGCAACAGCTACTCAGGCTATGGACAGGGCGTAGAGGGATATGCCAATCGCTTTGGGGCTGCTTATGGCAACTTCTTTACCGGAACCATGATCAGCAGCGCCATTCTACCGGCTCTTTTGAGGCAGGATCCGCGTTACTTCGTAAAAGGAACCGGCAGCAAGCGTTCGCGTTTCTTTTATGCCGTGGCCAACGCTTTTGTTCGCAAAGGCGACAATGGGCGCTGGCAGCCCGACTATTCCGACATTCTTGGCGGCTTGGCTTCCGGCGGTATTTCGAACCTTTATTACCCTGCGAAGAACCGCGACGGCATGTCTCTCACGCTCGAAAATACGCTCATCGGAATTGGCTCAAACGCGCTCACCAATGTAGCCCAGGAATTTCTTTTCCGGAAGTTAACACCCAAATTGCCGCACGACGAACCGCCGCAGCCTCCTGCTACCCGCAACTGACGCCCTATAATCTGGCTATGAAGCCAGTTCAGTTCCTGCTAGTTGTCCTCACTGCGATTCCGCTTGCCGCTCAAACGGAGCGCCTTGGCACTGTATCGTTTCCAGTCTCCTGTGCGGCGTCGTCGCAAGCGCCTTTCAATCGCGGAGTGGCGCTGCTGCATGACTTCTGGTACGACGAGGCCCGGCCTCAATTCGAGCGGATCATCGCCCGTGACCCGGCTTGCGCCATGGCGCACTGGGGCGTGGCTATGAGCATCTTTCACCAGATATGGGGCCGCCCGAAGACATCCGATATGGAGCTTGGATGGCAGGAAATGCAGAAGGCGCAAGGGCTGAAGGCGGGCACGGAGCGGGAGCGCGCTTATATTGCGTCACTCGCCCGTTTTTACAAACCCGGGAGTGAAGAGTATCAGGCGCGTATCGACGCCTACTCCAAAGAAATGGGTAGCCTTTACGCGAAGTATCCGGACGACGTAGACGCCGGCGCCTTCTATGCGCTGTCGCTGTTGGCGGCGGTAAAACCTGACGACACAAGCCTGGGTCAGGAACATAAGGCGATGGAGTTCTCACTCCGCTGTTCGCCAAATATCGTGACAATCCCGGCGTTGTGCACTACATCATTCACGCTTGTGATAACCCGGCCTTAGCCGCAGATGGACTGGCTGCGGCCGATCATTATGGGGAAATCGCGCAGTCGGGTCCTCACGCGTTCCACATGCCCGGCCACATTTACGCGCGGCTGGGCCTGTGGCCGCAAGACATCGCTTCGCAGATTGGCTCCATCAAGGCCTCACAGGCGGCGGAGGCGCGGGGCGAAACCGGCGTCATGGACGAGCCGCACTCCTACGACTTCCTTCTCTATGCCTACCTGCAAACCGGCCAGACCGAAGAGGCAAAAAAGACGCTCGAGGAGAGTTCAGCGCCCTTGACCATGCTCGCGTCCATGCCTGGAATGGGTTCCGGGCATATGGAGGGGATGATCCCGTATTATCGGGTGAAACTTCCCATCTTCTACGCGCTTGAAACGCGTGACTGGAAATCGGCAGCCGCACTGGAGCCTTTAGCCGGGTCGCCCCCCCAAGTGGCGATACTTGCTTACTGGGCGCAAGCAGTAGCGCACGGACGTTTGCACCAGTCGAAGCAGGCAGAAGCTGACCTCGCCCGCTACGATCATGCGATCGCCGAAGTGAAGGAAGGCAAGTCCGCCTACCTGGCAGAGGGTAACGCGGTAAAAATCCAACGCGGCGAAATGCTCGCCTGGATCAGCTTTGCCAAGGGCAACCAAGCGGCAGCCATTGCGAGCATGCGGGCGGCGGCAGATCTCCAAGACAAGGTAGGTCAAGCGGAGGTGGACATTCCATCGCGCGAGATGCTGGCCGACATGCTTCTGGAATTCGGCCATCCGGACCAGGCGCTGACCGAATACGAGACAGCGCTGAAGTTAAGCCCGAATCGGCTGAACGGACTCTACAACGCGGGCCGCGCCGCCGAGGCCGCCGGGAATAAGCAGAAGGCGATGTTCTATTACAGCGCCTTGCTGAAGTCCGCCGGCAATCGAGAAAGCGCAAGGCCCGAGATTGCCTACGCGAGTAGTTTCGCGGCTTCGCGAAACTAAGCTAGCTGGCCCGCTTCAAGGACACCGTCAACCTGATACCTGCGCCGTCACAATCGGCAACACCGACAAAAGCGTCAAACAGGGAAAGGATACGCTGCGCGACGGCTGGGCTCAATCCCAGGTCGCCACCGGGCGTGAGTGTGTCGCCGATGGCCAGAATATCGAAGAATCGCTCTATCGAAAACTGTGGAATCCTCCTTCCACTCCCCTCCATCCTGACTCTCAATGACTCAGTGGTTGCCTCCCTCTGAATAAGGACCGTTGTGCCTTTTTCGGCGAATTTAATGGCAGTCTCCAGCAAAGATTGCAACGCCTTTTGCAACAATTTTTCATTGCCTAGAACTGAGTCGTTCAAGACTGCCTCCAGCTTTGTCATCACAGTGACTTGCCGGGATGCTGCAAACTCGCTTGTCGCATTGATAGCGTTCTCAATGGCGGAATGCAGCGAGACCGGAGCCACCTTGAACCGCTCCGGCGCCACATCTATCTGGGTGATAAGGAACGCATCCTCCAGGATGGTAAGAATTCTAGTTCGGCATCTTTCATACATTTGCCGCAATTCTTCTCCACTCGCGTCAGGCGGCAGACTTTCCAGGATAATTTCACTCACGCCAAGGAGTCCGTTGAGAGGCGTTCTGAATTCGTGGGAAATCAGCGTCAGGAAGTCGCTCTTCGAACGGTCGAGGATAGTCAGGCGGGCATTCGCTTCCCGAAGTTCCTGAGTTCGAGCCGCCACAGCTGCTTCCAGTTCTTCGTTATGACGTCTTAAAGCCCGCTGCAAATTGTGGAGCTGGAGGTGTGTTTGCACACGCGAATGCACCTCCTCAATCTGGAAAGGCTTGGTTATATAGTCCACTGCGCCGCACTGAAAAGCTCGAACCTTGTCGCTTGTTTCGTTCAGGGCGCTCAGGAAAATGACTGGGATTTCGGCACTGCCCTCCACCGACTTCAGCAATTGACATGCTTCGTACCCATTCATTTCGGGCATGTTCACGTCCATCAGAATCAGGTCTGGCGGATGCGCAACCGAGGCGGCAAGAGCCAGACGCGCCAAAGGAAATGCGCGTACCTCATGCCCCTGTATCTCGAGCATATCTCCCAGCAGTTTCAGGTTCGCCGGATTATCATCCACAATCATGATGTCGCCGGCGGCCGGCTTGCTGGTCATTGTTCGCTCACTCTTTCAAGCAGCTTCAGCAGCGAATCATAATCATAGCTATCCGCTAGCTGTTGGAGAGTTGCCGCAGAGGCGGAACCTTCTGAGCTTCGCACGTTAGCGATCAACTGGTCCATCCTCCTTTTGTTCCCTTGTGTAATCGCTTCCTGCAGTTCGCGCGTCAGCGCGGGCGGTATTTGTCCGATGCTCTCTAGACCCTGCCGGCTGGCGCCTGGATTATCGGCCGCGTTGGATTCTTCATACTCGTAGGAAATGTTTAAGAGACAGCCAACCTTCTCCAGTAACAGTTGCTCGATGCACGGCTTCAAAAGAAAATCGTCTGCACCGCACTTAGTAAGTCCCCGGCGGTCATCGTCAAGCGCACTGGCGGAGAGCACGATAATTGGTGTCTTCTCCCCGCGTTCGGTCGATTTTATGCGGCGGGTAGCCTCTACTCCATCCATCACTGGCATGTGAAGATCCATCAGAATCAAGTCCGGCTTCGATTCCTGCCAGATGCGGACGCCAACTTCGCCGTTCTCTGCCTGTAGCGTCGAAAATCCGATTGCCGACAGCAGTTTCACCAGGAAGTCCCGGTTTTCGAAATGGTCGTCTATGACTAAGATGCGTGGGGTTCCGGCGCCTTCGCGAATGTGCCGCACGCGATGCGAAATAGACTGCCTTTGAACCGGTGATCCGCTCTTTTCCACCGGCACTTCCAGCTTGAAGCTGGAACCTCTTCCCGGCACGCTGGTGACTGAAATGTCTCCTCCCATGAGCTGGGCATAATTGCGGCTGATGGCCAACCCCAGTCCACTGCCTTCGCTGGTGTTCAAACCCTCTTCCGCCTGGTTGAAAGGCTGAAAAAGCTTCTGCTGCTCGGCCGCCGTCATTCCCGGCCCGCTGTCTTCTACTGCGGCTGTCAGCCACAACCGCTCGTCACTCCGCGTCTGCAGACTTACGCTTAGTCTGACGTGTCCTCGCTTTGTGAACTTGATAGCATTTCCAACCAGGTTAATCATCACCTGCCGTAACTTGCCTTCGTCTCCCACGATGTACGCGGCGGCATTGTCAACAAACATTTCAAACCGCAATGCTTTAGCTTCGGCTCGTAAGCGGAACATTGCCGCCAAGTCATCCAGTAGCCTGGGTAAGTAGAAAACAATCGGCCGCAGTTCGGCGCGTCCAGCTTCAATTTTTGAAAGATCTAGAATATCGTTGATAAGGCCCAGCAGATGTTGCCCGCTGCGGCCGATAATTTCAAGATTTTCCCGCGCCGAATCACTGAGACTGGCGTCGCGCACCATGAGTTGGGTGTAGCCAAGAATCGCGTTCATCGGGGTGCGAATCTCATGCGACATGGTTGACAGAAAAATGCTTTTCGCGCGGTTGGCGGCCTGCGCTTCTGCCGCCGCTTCCTGCAACCGCCGGTTGAGCGCTAAAATCTCCTGTTGCGCAGTTTGACGCTCCGTTACGTCTTGAATGGCGGCCTTGACCATGGCGCCTTCTTCGGTCTCCAGCAGACCAAAAGTAATCTCAACCGGAAACTCTGTGCCATCCTTGCGGAGTGCCTGCAATTCCAGGCCGGAACCCACTTCCGATGCTTGAGCTTTCGCGAAAAAAATGGTGCGGATGTCTATTAATTGGCCGTGCAGCCGTTGGGGTAGAAGCGTTTCAAGACTTGCGCCGACTATCTGTTGGCGCTGGTAGCCGAACATGCGCTCAGCCTGTATATTTACTAGCACTATGTTCCCCGCTCGATTGACGACCAACACGGCGTAGGGCGCGGCTTCCAAAAGAGCCCTGAACTTCGCTTCCGCCCTTTTCCGTTCCTCTATTTGCGCAGCTTGCGCCTCATTCAAACGTCTCCATTGCTCCGGGCCCGGAAGTGCCGTGATCCAGGGAAGCGAACGGACTAAGAGCCCGGCCGTTGCCAGCGATGCCACGGCCGCCCCCGCTTTCACCACACCATCAATCCGATACACCGGCACCCAGAGCGTCACGATTTCGAGCGCATGCGTCGCTCCGCAACTTAGGATGAAGATGGCGAACAGGAAGAAGAGCCACGGCAAGGCAAGATCGCGGCGACTTTTTACCAGCCGGACCAGTGCCAGCGGAATAATCAGGTATGCCAGCGCAATGCCCCCGTCGGAGAGTGCGTGCAGCCATATCAGCTCGGGCAGCCGCAGGCAAAAACGGTGAGCCATGAAATCGACTGAAAACAGGTTGCGTACGAAATCCAAATGCGCACTTTCTTTGCCGGTTCAACTCAGTAATCGTGAAAAGCGGTTGATAGAGTTCTAGTGCCGAAAGGCGCTCTCATTCTCATCCCCTTTTGACCGCCAATGCGCTATGGTCCGAAGATGACCAAATCGCGCAGGAAGTTTATGAAGAACAGTTCCCTCGGCTTGGTAGCAGCGGCCACGGCGGCAGGCGGTAGCAAAGCACAGACGCCAACCCCGGGTGCTCCTCCTGCCTTCAACACCAGTGCTGCAATCGGGCCTGAGGTTTCGGCAACCACCTTTTCCGAGGCCAAAAAGGTGATGCAGGTGACTATGACGCAGCCGCACGTTGACATGGCGGTTGCGAGCTGGCGAACCTCGATGGCGGCGCTGTATGAGCGGCGAACCGGGCCGCGTAAAGTGGCCTTAGAGGAAACGCTGGCGCCTTACTCCACCTGGAACCCGGTGCTGCCCGGTTCCATCTCCGGTCCGGCACGGAGTAGTTTCGTCCGAAGCAAAATCGATTCGCAGCCTGTTCCCGCGAAGGACGAAGCCATCGCCTATGCTTCCGTCGCACAATTAGCCTGTTGGATAGAAAAACGTCAGCTGACGTCCGAGCGCCTCACGAATATCTACCTTGAACGGCTGGAGCAATTCAATCCGAAGCTGCGCTGTGTCATTACGCTGACTCGGGAGCACGCGCTGCGGCAGGCTAGAGGAGCGGACAAGGAAATTGCCTTGGGTCACTACCGGGGTCCACTGCATGGCATTCCCTGGGGCGGAAAAGATCTGCTGGATACCGCCGGCATTCCGACCACCTATGGCGCCGAGCCCTTTCAAAATCGGATACCGAAGCGCGATGCAGTTGTAATAGCACGTTTGAACGAAGCGGGGGCCGTGCTGGTGGCGAAGCTTAGTTTAGGGGCGCTTGCGCTGAACGACATCTGGTTCGGAGGGCAGACGGTAAATCCCTGGCTGCTGGAAGAAGGCGCCTCGGGTTCGAGTGCCGGCCCGGGCGCAGCAACGGCTGCGGCTCTTGTCGGGTTCTCTATTGGCAGTGAAACCGGCGGCAGCATTATCAGTCCCAGCATGCGCTGCGGTGTTACGGGCTTGCGGCCTACCTATGGACGCGTGCCGCGCACTGGTGCCATGACGCTGTGCTGGTCACTCGACAAGCTTGGTCCCATGACGCGCGCAGTGGAAGATGGTTTGCTTGTGTTGCACGCAATCTCTGGCCCCGATGCGGGCGACGTAGCGAGCGTGCCCAGCAGACTTGATTTCGATGCAGGCAAGTCGATTCATGGCTTGCGCGTAGGTTACTTCCCGGAGTGGATGAAGCAAAGTCCCGCCACCGATGTCGATCGCGCTGCTCTGGCGACGGTCAAAAAAGTGGGCATGGTTCCGGTAGAGGTTGCTATTCCTGACTGGCCTTACAATTCGCTCAATCTGATTTTGTTCGCTGAGGGTGCGGCCGCGTTTGAAGAGTTGACGCTGAGCGGCGACGCGGACAAGTTAAAGGTGCAGGTTCCCGACGCCTGGCCGAATCTGTTCCGTGAAGCACGGTTTTTGTCGGCAGTCGATTTTGTGCAGGCCGATCGATTGCGGCGAAAAGTCGCGCAGGAGATGGCGCGTGTGTTTTCCGAAGTTGATCTGTTGCTGGTGCCGTCGTTGCGCGACGAGATGCTGACCATTACGAATTTCACCGGGCACCCGTCGTTGACGCTGCGAGCGGGCTTTGTGGAAGTCTCGGAAGCTCGCAGTGACTGGGCGCCCGATCCAAAGAATCCGCTGCCGAAGTTTTCTCCACCGCGGCGCGTGCCGCATGGCATCACGTTGATAGGGCGGCTGTTTGAAGAGGGAACATTGGGGAACGCCGGGATGGCGCTGGAGCGCGAATTCAACGTGATGGGCGAACATCCGCCCGGGTTTTGAGTAAACTGATTTGTCCGGTGTGATGCGATTCGTGCTCACAGACATGGAACCATTTGCATAGGTTGTTGGTTGGTCCCCAAGGAAATGTTTTGTCCACCGACAGCAGCCATGCGTCATCGCGCTTGCGAAATTCGGCCAGGGTCTTTTCCCGGCCTTCCTGCAGCAGATCCAGATAGTAGCTAAGGTTGTGGCCTTTGATAGACTGCCGCGCAGGATCACCCAGGTCCATCGGAACTATCCAATTTTTGAACGCCGGCAAATTGTAGAGAGCGTTGAGGCTCATGTTGTCGAAGGTATTAAGTTGATACAGCTTTTCGGTGGCGGCGAGATGCAGAATCAGGGCGCCGATGCGATTGGCCTTGCTGTCGAGCAGAAAATCCAGTTGCTCTGTTGTCATGCCGCGCGTTGCGCTGAGAACCGCTTCGCGCATCCAGTTCATCTCCGAAACAAGTATGCCGATCTGTGGCGAGTAGCCGGTTGTCGGTCCGAAAACGTTAGCTCCGGTTTCGGCAGCTGGTAGCGTTGACGTTTGCGAGGCCGCAGTGGCTGCGGCGAGTTGGAAAAAAAGTCTCCGATTCATACATAGATTTTGCGGCTAACGCATTTTTCGTGCAAGGATCGAGTAACCGATGCCGATGAAGTGACTTGGCGCCGCGGCGGACAAGCCAAATCCGAAATGAAAATCGACTTGTTGATTCGCTGTCAGCTTGTAGGATGTTCCGAAATGCAGAATATGCTCCGGGCCGCCGCGCGCCGGAAAGTCTCCTAGGTACTCGATGAAACCGTCCCAGGCCGTAGTCAATTGCCGGTCGAACAGCAGTGTCACTTGGCCGTTTGTGTTTCGCGATGTGCCCTCCGTCGGCCAGTATACGGAGAGCATTCCAGCCGCGGTCCAATTCTTAGACAGCGAACGTGACCAAGGCAGTTGAATAGAGGGATCGTAACCATGGCTGGTGATGCCGCGGCTCCCGGTCGGAAAGCTGAGCGAGACCACTACCGACACATCAAAGCCGTTAACCGGTCCAAGCTGTTGCTTCACTCCGATAACGGTATCGCTCCAGCCCGAGGCAGGCAGATCGTAATAGTAATCGGGAACGGTCAGACGCAGCTCCGTTTTGTCGAATAGTCCGAAGCGCAACAGAGTCTCTGGCAGATCGAAGCTCTGCTGACCTGATGACAGCGTGTTCAGGAAGCCGTTCTCAATCTGCAGGGAGTTAACGGGTACGACGACGCTCGAATCGGCGAAGGCCGGTCGATCGGTATTGATAGGGGAAGGCGCGTTTTGCGCGCAGGCGCTGACGCTGAGAAGAACGAAAGCTGCAAAGATGTCAGCGGCGTTTCGCTTTAAGCACGACATGTATTTCGTCATTGCGTGGATTGTTAAAGCGCAGCATCACGCGGCCTTCAGCATCCAGCGAGATGATAGACGGAACCGTAACTTCGGTCAAAAACCAACCGGCCGGCAGAACCACCGTGTTGCGAGGCCGTCCCAGCGTCCGGTCCCAAGTCAATTCGCCGTTGGAAATTTTGTACGATTCCGGGTCGGTGTAAGTTTCGATCACGCGCACGCGAGCCGATTCCCCAGCCGCCAGTGCATGCGGCAAGTCGCCTTGCACAACCACCATGTCGTCGGGCGAAGGGGTCGGATAGTACCCCAACGAATTCACAGCTTTGCCCGTTACATTGTGTGTCGGCAGCTTTTCGCCTGTATCCAGATCGTAGATTTCGGAAGCGCTTACGATGCTGCCTTTGCGAACGAAGCTGTGGACCGAACTCTGCCCGGCGCGCGTGACGTTGAAGTCGTGCGAGATGCGGAACTGGTGGGTTTCAGGGGCTTGTAGCCAGTAAGTAATCTCGCGATCCTGTTCGGCGCGATGCATTTGGGCGTGCAGGACAAAGGTCGATGCTAAGAAACAGAAGAAAAGACCTTTCACGGCAGCTTCCGTCCACGCAGTTTCACCATCANNCCCTGGAGGCAGAACAATCACATTGCGCTTGATACCGAAAGATCTTTCAAAAACAAGCTCCGCTCCATCGCCTTTGTAAGACGCCGCATCGGTATAAGTCTTGAAGATCCTCACGCGCGCTTCGCCGTTATGCGGAACGGCATGCGCCAGTGTGACTTGAATATATTGGTCGGCATTAGGCTTGCCGCGCAGCCCATGCGCCTGCGCGTCGGCCGCGCTTACCACTTCGAACTTCAGGTCTTTGCCGGATGCTGCGTCAATTACCCGCTCATGACTGGCAACGGAACCCCGCCGTATCGGATTGAACAGATACGGCGATCCTTCCACGGTCGTTGCCATGTCATAGGTAATAGCGAACGAGTGGCTTTCGGGCGCCAGCAACTCATAGATCGTGATTTCGTCGGAGGCACGCGCCGCAGTTGCCAGCAAAAACGTAGCTAAAATTTGCGCGGGCCAGCGTGACACAGCTTAAATGATACTTCGGCCCGGCTGAAACCCACCTAAAGAATCTTGCTTCTTTCTCCGAAGGGAATACAGAAGGTTTACTTATTGTGCTCCGCTCTCGCTTGCTCGTTATCGTGGTGAGCGCCATCTGGCTGATAGCGACCACTTACGCTTATTCGGTAATGATGCGCTTCGATACGCGTCCTGGCATGGCAGGTAATCCGCCCTTGCGCTGGCCTGCCACATCGCAAGTCAAGCTGGCCAAAGCGCAGCGCACTTTACTGGTCTTTCTCCATCCCAAGTGTTCCTGTAGCCGCGCCAGCATCAGCCAATTACAGAACCTCCAGAAACGCTTACCAGGCAAGTTTCATACGGAGCTGGTTCTTTGGCAGCCGCTTAACCCGTCTCCTTCCTGGAACCAGCTTTACCGAACCGATATGGGGGAGCTTACCGGCACCCAAGTGATTACCGATCCCGGCGGCCGCGCCGCGGCGCTTTTCGATGTTCATACCTCTGGCTATGTCCTGTTATATGGAGCCGGCGGTGATTTACAGTACGCGGGCGGTCTGACGCTAGCTCGTGCTTTTGACCTCGAAGGGCCTGGCATTGTCGCCATGGAACAAATTATGGCCGGCAGCAAGACTACGGCGGCTCACCGACCCGTGTACGGATGCAGCTTTTGACAGGCAATATGAAACCTCTAACTGAAGACGTGGCTTATGCCAACGAACTCTTTCATCGGGATCTCGTCGACTTTAACGCTTCCTGCAACCGTTTTAATAGCGCTTCCTTGTTTTTTCAGTGGTTTGTCCTGATGGCGGTTGCCGCTTTTTTCTCCCCTAAGAATTGGAACGGTTCCTTGTCAACTGTGCATCCGCACTTAGTAACCGCTGTCGTGCTTGGTTTTCTGTTGAGTGTGCCGCCGGGGGTCTTAGGATTCCTCCTGGCCAAACGCCGTGAAATTCCATTTGTTATCGCCGTTTCACAGATGCTGATAACGGGATTGCTGGTTCACATCACAGATGGCTCGATTGAGGCACATTTCGCCTACTTTGGGTCCCTCGCGCTGCTCGCCTGTTATCGCGACTGGCGGGTTGTGGTTGTCGCTTCGGCGGTGGCTGCGCTTGACCATGTCATTCGCGGCTGGTTTTATCCCTTTAGTATTTTCGGAATCGAGCACCGCCAAATCTGGCGGATTGTCGTGCACGCCAGTTTTGTGATTTGGGAGGATATCTTCCTTATACGGTCATGCCTGGTGGGAATGCGCCAGCTTCGCCAAACCACAATCGAACAAAGCCGAAGTCAGGAGCTTCTACTTTCCGGCCGCGAGGGTGCCGGCGTTCTGCTGGAGACCGCCGAAGCGTTGCATGAAGTTAGCGGCATAATGACCGCGAATTCCACCGAACTCATTCGCGAGACCACCGGTTCGCTGCAGGATGCGCGCAACGCTTCGACCCGGATGAACAGCATAGCCGCTAGCGTCGCCGAGATGGACTTAGCCGTGAAGAAGATTTCTAACGGCCTGCTGGAAACCGCACAACGAGCGTCTGAAAGCGATGCGACCGCAACATCCGCGTTGCAGGAATTGGGCCAGCTCGTCCAGGCTAGTCAGCAGATTACCGTTGTGCTGGATACGGTACAGGAGCTTGTCTTTCAAACCAACCTGCTGTCGATTAACGCTTCCATCGAAGCAGCTAACGCGGGCGCGGCCGGCGCGTCCTTCGCCGTCGTGGCATCTGAAGTCAGGTCTCTTGCGGAAAAATCGAGGGAATCGGCCGACGGCGTTAAACTCAGAATTGCCGCTATTCAGGAGCACGTCAATTCAGTGGCTGAGCGCCTTGCAAAAATCGGCGCCTCTGTATCTAATATTTCCGCGTTGACAAAGTCGATCAGCTCTTCCACCCAGCAGCAGGTGTTGGTTTCAACGGAAATTAATCAGACCATCTCGGAAGCGAATCAATCGACGCAGCGGCTGCTGCAGGCTCTTGATGGAGTTCACCAATTATCGGGCACCGCCTCCCAATGCGCAGATAAAACTTTTGAGCTTGCCGAGCATGTGCGCGCGTTATCCAAGAAAACAGCGGTAAGCATGGGCTGACCGTCACGCCACGAGTAGGGGCACTTGTTAGACGGGAACCAAAACCACACTCTGCGGCGTCCAAAGAGTTTGATGAACCGGAAGGAGGTTATCCGATGCCAGCCCTGCGCCCTTGCATGAAAACGTTTTTAATGGCAGCGCTAGCGCTTGCTGCCGGGCGCTGTTTAGAGGCGCAGATTATGTCCGAAGCTATGCTCGCTTTCCCCGCTCAAACCGACTCGCTGGAATATGACAACCTTGCCTCTTTACGCACTCTGCCCAACTACGAGGCGCTGCGCCAGCGTTTTTCCGGCAAGCCGCTGGAGCAGGTGAAGACCGCGTTAGGTCTGCTCGACATTCCAGAGAGCCAGGTTCGCGAAATTGTGATTGGTTCCAGCCCGTCGGCCTTTTACGGTCTCCTGAGCGGCACGTTTAATGGCACCGCCGCCGCCAAAGCTGCGGCAAAGAAGGGAACTATGCCGGTCATGTCGGACGGCGTTGCGCTCTACTGCACCGCGGACGCGGCTTGTGTAACGTTTCTAGAAGACTCGCTGGCTGCCTTCGGGACTTCCGGCCAGTTGAAAATGATGCTGGCAGCGCGTCAAGGCGCGGTTCCGCGCTTAAGTTCGAAGGCCAACCTGGTGTATCTGATAGGCAGAATGGATCAGCATGCGCCCGTCCGGGGCGTGGCCTCAGGCAGCCAGTTGCAATCGGCGCTTACCGACGCGCTACAGGGTCAAAGCGGCCTGAACATCGATTGGTCGCAGATCGCGTCGAACATCAACGCCTTCGAATACAGCGTGACGCTGGATAGCAAAGCCCATGTAAGTTCAACGCTGGAATGTAAATCGCAAACAACCGCCGCCGTGTTGCGCCAAATGCTGGGGGCGGTGGGCAGTTTGCAGTCGGTGGCCTCCAAAGTGGGTAAAGACGACGCCACTATGCCCTTTCAAAACCTGCAAGTGTCCTCGTCAGGCGCCATCCTCAACGTGAAGATGGATGCGCCCATGCCAGCAGCTTAGTCCAGGCCAGGGTAAACCGTTTAATCTTTTTCCTATACACGCTGGATTGCCTGCGCACGTCGTATTATGTGAATTGAATCGTATGCTCCTTCTTATCCGTCACACCTGCGGCCAGCGTAGCGCAGAGGGCGCGGCTGACACCCCGGCCTTTTTGCGCGTGTTCCGCAAAAGCCGCCAGCGTGGCTTTTCCCTAATTGAACTCCTTATCGTCATCGCCATTATTCTGATCATCCTGTCCATCGCTATCCCGCAAATGGGAAAAGCTCGGATGAACGCCCAGGAGATGGCGGCAGTAGAAGAAGTGCAAACCATCAACAAGATGGAGATCCAATATTATTCACAGTTTGGAACCTACGCCACTTCTCTGGCGCAACTCGGGCCGCCCACCGCGGCAGGTGCTGCCGAAGGTCCTCAGGCGGCAGGCCTTATTCCCGGCAAGCTGGCCAGTGGGGCGTCAGGCGGATACAATTTCACCGTAACAGCCACCCCGTCCGGTTATGCCATCAGCGCCGTTCCTAAAACATTCGGCAGTACAGGCCGCCGTACCTTCTACTCCGACCAAAGTGCAGTGGTGCGTGAGAATTGGACGCAGGATCCAGCGACTCCCAACAGCGCCGAACTCAAATAGCCGCAAAGTTTCGCCTTTCGGCAAACCTGCTGCTCGAGTCGTCCGCTGCCTCTTGCCAGCCCTGATCTTCTTCTGCACACTCGCATCCGCCGAAACCCCTCTCGATCAGGTACGTTCAGGTGTTCGCGGCCTCGCCATCGATCCTGAACAGACTTACCGAGTGCGGGAACTGCAATTCGCTCGCGGCGGCGTTAAGATCTATCTCACCGAAGGAGTTCTAGCCTTCACCAGACCGGTGCGTGGCCGCGTCATCGCCGCTGTCTTCACCACTCAGCCCGTCGATGCGGGTGATGCCGAGATTCTTAGCTTCCCGCCCAACCGCGCAGAGCGTTCTTCTCTCGCTAGTTTCACCGGCAGCCCCAACCTGGATGAGCATTTCACCTCCGCCCTGATGTTCTTCGGCGACAATACCGCGTCTGAGCTACTTGCGCAGATACGCGAGCATGCGGTGGTGCATCCCGGACCGGATGTTTTAACGAGTCTGGCAAAGGCCGGCGACGCCGCACTTCAGGCCAATGCGGCTCAGATCGACGTTCGGCTCATCGCCACACTGCTCGACCAGCATGCCCCGGAGCGCGGCTTCTTTTTCGCTATGATCGGCGGCCGCGACAAGGGCGCATTCAACTTCGCCTACCAGCCCGGGCAGCCTGATCCGGTGACGTTCGGGCGAATCACAGCAAAGGACCAAAATGCCAGCGCCTACTTCCAGATCTGGTCCGCATTTCAGCCTCACGGCACGCTGTCCGCGCCCGTTCCTCCCAACACGGTTAGCAACTACCGTCTTGAAGTCACCATTGCGGACGACCTGAGTCTGGCGGCAACGGCCCAGTTCGATTATGCTGCGCAGCCAGGTGACGGAACCGTAATCCAGCTTTTACTCAGTTCGCACCTGCAAGTCCAAAGCGCGTCGGTGGACGGGGAAGCGGCCGAGGTTTATCAGCATGCTACCCCTTTAGCGTCCCTGGGCGGTGGAGCCGCCAGTTTTCTGGTGGTTACCAAGGCGCCACTTGTTCCCGCTACGCATCACCAGCTGCGCTTAACTTACCAGGGAATCGTGGTTCACAAAACTTCGCAAGGCAGCTACTTTGTGGATGACCGCGCCTCCTGGTATCCGTATTTGAATCCCGTACGTTCCTCTTTCGATCTCACGTTTCATTGCCCGGAAATGCTTCGCCTGGCGAGTACGGGTGAGCCCGTAGCAGAGGACGTAGCCAACGGAATCCGCACCGTTCATCGCCGTACCAACATTCCTACCGCTCTGGCCGGGTTCAATTTGGGTGAGTACCTTGTCAATTCCACCACCGAAGGCGATTACACGATTGAGGTCTACGCCAACCGGTCCACCGCATCTCCAGCTGACATTCTGTCCCAGACAGCAGCTATTTTGCGGAATTACACTGCTCGATGGGGGCGCTTGCCTCTTCACAGCGTGGCCGTCTCGCCTATTGAGGGCTACTTTGGGCAGGCTTTTTCCGGCCTCATCTACCTCTCGGATGTTTCCTACATTTTGGAGCAGGACCGTCCCGCTTCGCTGCGTAATCCACGTTTCGATTCCTTCTTTTCCCAGATGTTGCTGCCGCATGAGGTAGCTCACCAATGGTGGGGCAACCTGGTTTCGCCTGCCGACTACCGCAGCAACTGGGTACTGGAAGGTATGTCCAACTACGTTGCCTTGCAGTATTTGGAAAGCTCGAAAGGCACGGCCATCGCCCAGGAACTTCTCACCGGGTATGGCGCTGAATTGGTCGCCAAGCGCCAGGGGAAGCCGGTCGATTCCTATGGTCCGGTGGTTTTTGGTGAGCGTCTACTAGATAACTACGGCGGCGGCGTCTGGCACGACATCGTTTATGAAAAAGGCGCGTGGATCTTTCATATGCTGCGCCAGATCCTGGGCGACCAGGGCTTCAACGAGATGCAGCGGCGGCTGCTGCGCGATTATTCCAGCAGGCCAATTTCCAACGACGATTTGCGTCGGGAAGCTGCCGCGCTGGTACCTTCCGAGATGCCGGACCACTCGCTGAACGAGTTTTTTGATACCTGGGTTTACGGAACTGGAATTCCCGCGCTTTCTTTGTCACGGCAGGAGCTGGTACTGTCGGGCGTCGACGAAGATTTTGCCGTTAATGTGCCTCTTGATTGCCAACTTGCTGACGGCAAAAGAGTTAGAAAATGGATCCACGCCGTTAGCGGGTCGAACGCAATCTCAACTTCTCGAACTTGCCAGCTTCCGTCTCACGGCGATTTCCTCTACCACTAGTACTATTCCTCGTAAGAAATTTTTACAAGGACCCGTAATTTCTCCTCGAACGTGTATATAATTGAATTCAACTAAGGGATCGGAAGTACTAAGCGACATTCGAACCTGGGGAAATCCGACACTTTTGGAGAAAATGAAATCTTGAGGAGCACAGCTTTACTCCTTGCACTTTCGTTAGTTGGCCTTGCTGAGCATGCCGTCGCTCAGCAAGCAACCGCACCGGCAGCTCTCTTGCCAGCTGCAACCACCTCTGTTTCAGGCGTCAGCACGCCAGACGCGTCATCCAAGGATGAACTTTCGGCCTGCAATCGTTACAGGCTGCAAGCCGACCAATCTTTGTCGTTTAAGCAACGCCTTTGCTTTGCGGTCGATCCGCTCATCACCCCTCAGTTTGCTCTGACGGCTGCCGTTATGACCGGCTTCTCCGAATTACGTAACTCCGAAAAGCTCCAGGGTAAGCCCATGAGTAACTTCCCGATGCGTTTCGCGGATTACTATGCTCGCCACTCGGCCCAAGCCGCCGGTGAAATGATGGCGGGTTACCTGCATCATGAAGATCCTCGTCTCCGCACGTCAAACCAGCGCGGCTTTCTGCGGCGTACCGGCGCGGCCTTCTCCAGTGTCATTATTGCCAAAGACTCTGACGGCAATTCCGAAATGGCTTTTGCGCCGATTGCTGGTTCGCTCAGCTCCGGATTTGTGGCCATGGAAGTGGGTCGCCGGGACAACAACGTGGCTGGCGCTCTACGCCGCTCGGGTTTCGTTTACAGTACTTACTTTGTGAAAGCTCTGGTTCGCGAGTACAAGCCCGAACTCACCGAATTTACCCGTCATCTTCTGCATCGCCAGTAAACTGTTTCCTCAGGTATAACAATGCAAGGCCGCGGCCCTTAAAAGCTGCGGCCTTTTCGCTTTTTGTGTCGGATGCATTAACATTCCTTGTTTCGCTGTAAACCTGGCGGATTACGGTTCGTCATAGAGGATGTTGAAAGCTATGATAAGCCTGATGGCTGACCAACTAATGGACAAAATCCAGGTTGGTGCAGACGTTCGAACATTCGGAGCTTGGATGACCTCCGAGCAGCGCCGCATCTTCTTGCTTTGCCGGCGCATGCTGCAGGACCCGGATGAGGCCGATTCCGCTACCCAGGACGTTTTCCTCAAAGCCTACAAAGCTCTGAGTAAAGGTACTGGCGAACTGGAGGAACTCGATAACCCTGGCCGATGGGTGACTCGCATAGCCGTCAATACCTGCCTCGACCGTTTACGTTCGAAAGCATGGAAAATCTGGCAGCGGCGGCCCGCCCCGGAAGACGAAGAAATCATATTGCAGATGACATCCGACAATCAACCGGATGCCGAACGCCGTTTATTTTCCAAGCAGATCCAGGAACGACTGGACTTGGCAATGCTAAAGCTTTCTGCCCGCCAGCGCGCGGTCTTTGCGCTGCGGCATTATGAATCATTGCCTCTTGAGGAAATTGCCGGTGTCTTAAAGCTGGATGTAGGAACCGTAAAGGCACATCTGTTTCGCGCCTTGTCCAAAATGAGGGAAGAGCTGAAGGATCTTTACCAGGCGCGCAGCTGAGTTATTGTGGAGGAAGTTCGGGAGGAAGAAGATGAACATCGAGTCCAAACTGTCAGGTCATTGGACAGATGAAGAGATAATTGGTCATCTGTACGGTGTCGGTCCGGAGAATGGGCACCTGGAGCATTGTGCGGATTGCCAGATCCGTCTGTCCGCTATGCAAGCCCAGCGCCAGGCACTGGAAACTGCTACCGCCGATAACGACGGTGTCACATTCGATTTTCTTGCAGCTCAGCGGCGCGCTATCTATCAGCGCCTGGAACAGCCTGTGCGTTGGTGGTCGCTTGCGTATGTAAGGCGTGTGGCGGCTGGCATTGCGGCTGCCGTTGTGCTGAGTGGTTCGGCCTACATGTATCAGCAGAACCGAAGCATGGAAATGGCCAGGGAACGGGCCGAAGATGCCAAGTTACTGCAGGAAGTAACCGCCATGGCCTCGATGGATTCCGGCGCTCAATCCACGGAACCGCTGCAGGGCTTGTTCGAATAAAGAGATTTTTCACCGAATGAATCTACGTGTCCGTCGTTCTGCATTGGCTCTACTGCTGTTTGTAGCTGCCGTGCAAGCTCAAAATCGCGCCGAATTCCCCTGGTGGAATAGCCCCGTAGTTGCCGACATCGGCTTGTCTGCCGAGCAGACTTCACACATCCGCCAGATCGTTCGCAGTTACCGGAATCGCTTGCTGGATGCCCGTAACAACGTCCAGAAAGCCGAGGGCGACCTTGAAGATGTTATGAACGATGAGCACGTCACACTTGAAACCACCAAACCTGTCATCGAGAAGCTCGCCGCCGCCCGTGCCGCGTCGACGCGCGTTGTTCTTGAGATGGATATTGAACTGCGCAGCGTGCTGACGTTCGACCAGTGGCGCCTGCTCGTCCGCCGCTGGGATGAAGTGCGCGACAAGAAGACGAACCAACTGGCTTTGCCTCCCGAATAATGAGTGGCGAGTGGACTGTCCGTCCCGCCTCGATTAACGATGCCCGCGCCATTGCTCAAGTTCACGTCGCAAGCTGGCGCAGCGCCTATCGCGGCATCCTTCCCGATAGTCTTCTAAATGGATTATCAATGGAGGGGCGTGAAGCCATGTGGCGAGGTTTGCTGGATGCGCCGGAACCGTCCTCATCGATAACGCTTGTGGGATGTGACGCCAGTAACAAAGTTGCTGGGTTCATTTCGGGCGGCAAAGAGAGGACTGGGCAGCTCGGTTGCGACGGCGAAATCTACGCTATTTATCTGCTCGACGAAGCTCAGCGCAAGGGACTGGGAGCACAGCTTGTCGGGCAACTCGCGCGTGACTTGGCTGTTCGCGGTTTTAGTTCCATGGCCGTTTGGGTTTTGGCCCTGAACCCCGCTAGGAGATTCTATGAACGGCTCGGCGCGGAGCTTATCGGGCAACAGGAGATAGAACTCGGAGGGCAGACATTCATCGAAGTCGCATATGGCTGGAAGAGTCTGAAAGTTTTCCTCTAGCGATACGCCGACCCGCAGCATCATCCGTTTTCGACTCCGTGGATACATAAGTAGTTTCCAGCCTGATCGGGCACCCAAACTCCGCCGTTATCGGCACTGACGTTGAAAAACCCGACGCCATGCTTGACGGCAAGACGAAACGTGAATTTAAGCGCGCCCTCCGCCTCGGACCAACTGAATGCAGCGTAGACTAGAGTTTCTCCGACGCAGTAATCGGTCAGTTTTGAGTTGTCCACGTCGTCCGATGCATACGGACCGTTCATGGCTGGGTACTCCTCTAGCATCTCCAGAAACCAAGCCCGCAGGTTTGGTGTCGCAACATCGGGGTTGTCGTAGCTATGTCCCTCTTTCCACTGCGTCTGGCCGCGGTACCAAGCCAGGAAGCCGTCCCGCGTGGGGGGCGGCGCGAGGGGGTCAAACACAACTAGGTCGTAGCTCATTCAACGCCCAGTCTACTTTGGGAACAAATCATTTTCCTGAAGAGCACTATGGCAGGTCTGGCCGCGCCCATCGTGGTCGCATTAATTGGCGATTCCAGCGCCAGCCTTGACGTGGTAAATTCATTTCAATCCTGAGGTCCTACTCATGCAATCCGTCCAGCGCCGTTCCTTTTTGAAATTCGCCGCAGCCCCGCTTGCCCTCAGCGCCATCGCTCCATCAAAGGCCGCCGCACAGTCTCCTCTGCCGCCGGTCATCTTGGCTGGCGACGGTCTGAGCCTTTCACCGACCGAATACGCCAACCTCCTTGCCACTCTTGCCCGCAAGGAAGACTTTCGCCGCGATACCTATCTGAAGAATGGCCCGGTAGAGGAACTGGAACATGCCATGGCAACTCTGCTCGGAAAGGAGCGGGCCCTGTTCCTCCCCACCGGAACGCTGGCCAATCACCTTGCTGTGCGCGTGCTGGCAGGTGACACCCGAAAGGCCCTGGTGCAGGCAGAGAGCCATCTTTATCGTGACGAAGGCGATTGTGCGCAGCTTTTAAGCGGCCTGAACCTGGTGCCGCTTGGTCCGGGCCGCGCGACTCTTACTGCTGACGAAGTGTCTAAAGCCGTTGATGAGGCAGCCGGTCCGCCGTATCCCGCTCCGGTGGGAGCCATCGCCATTGAGTCACCGGTGCGGAGGTGCGACGGCC
>PLRJ01000122.1:21975-23736 GCA_003163855.1 Bryobacterales bacterium
TTATTCGACACGGTTTACGTATCGATGTACAAGTACTTCAACGCCCCGTTTGGCGCCATCCTCTCCGGTCCCGCGCCGATAATTGCCAAGATCGAGACGCTGCGTCACCAGTTCGGATCGTCGATTTATCAAGGCTGGGAGAGTGCCGCCGTCGCACTGCACCATTTGGATGGGTTCAGTGAACGCTATCAGACGGCTGTTCGCAATGGCGACAAGCTATTTGAATTGCTGCAAAGCAGCGGCAAGTTTCAGATAGCTCGGGTACCGTCAGGGAGCAACATCGCCAAACTGCGGCTGGCCGGCGGCGGCTCACTCGATCCACTGCGTGAACGTTTGGCGGAGTCGGGAATTCGCATCGGCGGGGCAAAGGGCGCTACCGAAGCAAATCTTCAAATCAATGAAACTATCAATCGCCGGACGCCCGAGGACATCGCCGGAGCGTTTGTTGCTGCAGTTGCCTAAGTGTTGCGGTGTAGCTTCCGATCCGGCACGGAAGGCACACTCACCTTGTGTAAAGTAAAGGCATGCAACCTGTTGAGCCGGTTGAGCACTTGACGCCGGAATTGTTAGCCGAATTCGAGGCTAATGCGCGACGGCCGTTGAAGACCCGTATGCGGTATGCCTTCATTCGGACCTATAAGCCCGTGCTGGATGACGCGCGTTATCGATCGTTCGACTCAATGGAGGAGTATCGCCGCTGGTGCAACGAGGAACTGCCCGAGTGGCTTGGTTACCGGACTGAAGCGTCTTGACATGGCGGCGTTCGAGTACCGCCAAGCAGAGGAAATTCAGCGGGTTTTTGCCGAACATCGTGTTCGTTACTTGTTCCTAGGTAAATCGGGAGCGATTCTGCTTGGATTTCCTGACACTACCCAGGACGCTGACCTCTACGTTGACAAGCAGCGCGAGAATTGCGCTGCGCTCGTACCTGCTCTCCATGAACTCGGATTTGAACTCAGTCAAACAGAGGATGAAGAGATCCGGCGAGGAAAGGATTTCATCCAGCTCAAGAACGGTCCCTTCGACCTTGACTTGATCTTCGCTCCGGATGGCATCGAAAGATTCGAAGACGCATGGTCGCGCCGTGTTGACGCCGAAGGTTTTCCCGTTTGCCACTTGGATGACATTATTGCCAGCAAACGGTCGGCGAACCGGAAAAAGGACATGGAGTCCCTGGGGCGTCTTGAGGCATTCCGCGAATACTGGCGAAATAAGCGTAGCTAGCGCGTTCTTACGCTGTAGCTTCCAACTCCTGCGTCACTTCTTCCCACTGCTTCATCGCCGTTTCCAACTCGGCTCGTCTTTTCTCCAGCAGCAACGCCAGCCTCGTAGCCTCGTCCGAACTGGTAAAGTCGGAAAGCCTTAACTCAGCAGTCTGAATCTCCGCTTCCAGTTCAGCAATCCGTTGCTCCAGTTGCTGTGCCTGCTGTTGCATCTGCTGCTGCTTGATCGGGTTCATGCGCTTGGCCGCGGCCGGCTTTGGCATTTGAATCGGATCAGCTGGCGGCACGCCAATCAGCACGTCCTTGATCGTTGGCGTCTTCTCCGGCCCGCCGCTCTTGCGCCACAGATAATCGGCGTAGTTGCCAGGGAACACATGCACACCGCCGTCCGCTACTTCAAAAACGCGCGTGGCCAGCTGTTCAATAAAGTAGCGGTCGTGCGAAACGAACACCACCGTGCCCGTGAACTTCTCGAGCGATTCCAGCAGCACATCTTTAGCCCGCAGATCCAGGTGGTTCGTCGGCTCGTCCAGCAGCA
>PLRJ01000252.1 GCA_003163855.1 Bryobacterales bacterium
ACACATTTTTGTTGACACTACCCGAAAAAGCCACGCTCAAACTCGTCGGCTCCGCCGCACGCGCGCGCGATCAGTGACGCGTCTGCGCAGGGGATTGCGGAGCCGCCACACTGTGGGGGCAGAATGAGCCCAATTTCGGCAGTTATCAGGCGGCGGCACTCTGACAACGATCACGAGAACAAATGATTATTCACTTCTGCTGATCGCGTAACAGGAGTTCGACGCATCGTCACTAGAGCGTTATTTTAAAGCCTATGGTGCACGAGGCGTCGGCCCCACCAAGCAAGCCAATCCAGGGCAATCTTAGTCTTTGCTGACTCGATGGAGCAGGACTATGGTGCTGTCGAAGTCACCTCTCAGAATCAGATTAAGCCCGTTCTGCATCAGGTAAGCGCCACTCAGTTCCGGTTGCTTTTCAACTAGTTTGTTGTCGATCGTCTCCAGCTTATAAGTGGCTTTCGGATCGAGACCCGCCAGATGAATGGTCGGAGGAGCGGTGTTGTATTCCTGCGAGTGACGGAATGCAAACAGGACCGCTTCTTTTCCGTCCTTCGAGATGTATTGGTTGGAGGCCGTGTCATTTTCGCTGGGCAGGAGAAGGCGATAAAGGTCGCCCATCTGGACCGTTTCTCGGATACGTTTATCGAGCGCGATCATTTTCGTGGCAAGTTCGGTGTCCTCGGCGCTGAACTTGTTGAGATTGGAGCCGATACCCAGAGCGCCTTGCATGGCAACGAGGAAGCGATAGCTTAGCGGTGTGGAACGGTGATTCATGTTCGGCACGTCAGTGACCCAGGCGGACATGAACTTCGCGGCGTAGGCCTCCGAGAAACCTTCCTGAATACGGAGGCGATCGAAGGCTTCGGTGTTGTCGGAGGTCCACACCTCATCGACGTAGCGCAGAACTCCGAGATCGATGCGTCCGCCGCCTCCAGAGCAGGATTCGATCTCGAGGTTGGGATGCTTCTCACGGAGGCGGCGTAGAATCTCGTAATAGTTCAAGACATATTGCCGCCAAATTTCTTTCTGCTGATCGAGCGGGACGTCGGGCCAGCCGGGTTCAGCAAAGATGCGGTTCATATCCCACTTGAAGTAGCGCAGATGGTTTTCGGTGGCGAGTTTGTCCAGAAAGCCGAAGATGTAGTCACGAACATCGGAGCGTGCGAGATTGAGAACCAGCTGATTGCGCAGCAGAGAGCGTGGACGGCCCGGGAAGTTCATGACCCAATCGGGATGAGCACGGTAGAGGTCGCTGTCTGGATTGACCATTTCGGGTTCGACCCACAAGCCAAAATCCATTCCGAGAGAATTTACGTGATCGATTAAAGGCTTAAGGCCGTTGGGAAATTTTTGCGGGTTGACGGTCCAATCACCAAGGCCGGCGTTGTCGGTGTTGCGTTTGCCGAACCAGCCGTCGTCCATGACGAACAATTCAACGCCCAGCTTGGCGGCTTTGTCAGCCAGTGCGCGCTGGCCGGGTTCATCGACGTTGAATTCAGTTGCCTCCCAGGAGTTGTAGAGCACGGGACGAACGCGTGCGGTGGCGCCACCTGGTTCTATGTGAGTGCGCTCGAGATTGTGCAGAAGGCGCGATGCCTCGCCAAAACCATTGGCGGAGTAACCGGCGAAGAACTCGGGAGTGTCGAAGGACTGCCCTGGATTCAATGGTTGGGCGAAGTCAAAGGTGTTTAGGCCGCCGGTGACACGCACTTGTTTGTACGGAGTTTGTTCTACGGTGATGCGCCAGTTGCCGCTCCAGGCGAGTGCACCAAACCAGACGCTGCCATGCTGTTCGTCGGCGTTGCCTTGGTCGATGGCGAACCATGGATTTAAGTTATGACCGGATTCTCCTAAACGGCTTTCCAGCACCTTCATACCTTCGTGAATGGGCTCGCGATTCAGTTGCGTCTCAGCCGCCCAGCGACCGCTTAAGTAGCTGAGCCGGTAGCCGTCACCCTCGGGAAGGTTCCAGGTAGCCGATTGGGCGCTCTCAATCGTAAACGCCTGTTTACTCCGATTAACAATCTGGACGCGGCGGCTGACGATTCCTGTGTCAGGGTAAATGCGGTAATCTAAATTCGCCTCGACGTCCTCTTTGATGTCCCGCAGCGTGATAAGAAGCCGATCGCCATCGATCTTGTGTGACGCGTAGTGGAGCACCAGGTCGCGATCGCCATCGGCCCGGGTTATTTTCAGCGCGGGTTCATAGAAACGAGGGCCGCCCCAGCCAGGATACTCTTCGGCTTCCAGCATCTCGTGCGGATCGAAAGATGAGATGTCGCGCTTCCTCTCTGCCGCAGGCAAATCGTCCACCCGCCATAATGCTGCGCCCCAATAGAGGTGTTGCAGTTCGCCATCGGGCGAAACTCCCATGGCATAGGTGCTGTGTGGGGATGACAACACAAAAACTTTTTTAGCTGGGATGAACTGAATGCTCTGGGCGGAGAGAGCGGATACGAAGACGGCAAAGATAGCAGCGCGACACATGGCTTCGATTGTATGATTGTCTTTCCCCAATGAAGAGTAAACTCCATGCCATCGCTGCGGCGATGCTGCTGTTACCTGTGTGCCTGGCACAGAACCCGGACTGGTTTCCGAAGAAAGACATGCTGACGATTGGGACATATTACTATCCCGAAGCATGGCCGGAAGCGGAGTGGCCGCGGGATATGGCGAACATCCGAAAGCTGGGGATGGAGTATGTTCACATGGGCGAATTTGCCTGGGTGTTCATGGAGCCGGAGGAAGGAAAGTTCGATTTTTCTTGGCTGGAGAAGAATGTGGAACTGGCTTCAAAGGACGGTTTAAAGGTCGTGCTTTGTACTCCCAGCGCTACGCCGCCGGCATGGCTGGTGAAAAAGCATCCGGAAGTGTTGATGGTGGATGCGAATGGCCGCACCATGCAGCATGGGAGCCGGGAGCAGGGGGATTGGAGCTCGCCGCTTTATCGCGAGTATGTGGGAAAGATCGACACAGAACTAGCGAAGAAGTTCGGTCACGATCCGCGCGTGTGGGGGTGGCAGATTGACAACGAACTTAGCCACTATGGGAAGCGATATTCTTACTCGCCGGCGGCGGCCGCGAAATTTCGTGAGTGGTTGAAAGAGAAGTACGGGACCGTTGACAGGCTAAACCAGGATTGGGGTGGGGCGTTCTGGTCGATGAATTACCAGACGTTCGACCAGATTGAGATACCGAACCCGGAGGTGCTGGTGGCGGATCCGAGTCCGCATGCGGTGCTGGATTTCGACCGATGGTTTGCGCATGAAGCAGCGGATTACATCGCGTTTCAGGTTCGGACGCTGCGGCAGTATACACAGAACCAGTGGATGACTACCAACTTCATGACCCTGCATGAAGATGTTGATCCGGCTCTTTCGGCAAATACGTTGGACGTATTTTCCTGGACTCACTATCCGGTGCACGGCGACAATGGCGAGGGCGCGCTTGGCTTCCGGCTGGGTAGCGGAGAAGTGATGTCATTCATGCATGACTTCATGCGACCGTTCACGGGAATTTCGGGCCCGATGGAACTGCAGCCGGGACAAGTGAATTGGGGTGAAGTGAATCCTTGGCCACAGCCGGGAGCCATCCATATGTGGCTGCTGCGGGCGTTTGGGGCGGGTGCCCGCTTGGTTTGTACGTACCGGTACCGGCAACCGTTGTTTGGGTCGGAACTCTATCACAAGGGGCTGGCGGAGACCGACGGAGTGACGCCCTCGCCGGGCGGCCGTGAGTATGCGCAGGCTATGGCGGATGTGGTGGAACTGCGCAAGCATTACGATCCGAATGCTAAGGAGCCACGCGATTACGCATCGCGCAAGACGGCGTTTCTGATCAGTTATGACAACCGGTGGGATATTTCGAATCACAAGCAAACGACGCGCTGGAATACCGAGGCTCATTGGATGCGGTACTACCGGGCGCTTAAATCGGCTATGGTTCCGATTGATGTGTTGCCACCTGAGAAGGATTTCAGCCAGTATCCGTTTGTCATAGCTCCGGCGTATCAGCTTGTCAGTGAGGAGTTGGTTGGGAAATGGACAAGTTATGTAGAGAATGGCGGCCATCTGATTCTGACTTGCCGGACGGGCCAGAAGGATATGGCGGGGCACTTGAGGGAGGCGCCATGGGCCGCGGCCATCCTGCCGTTGATTGGCGCAAGAATTCCGATCTATGACGTGCTGCCGGGATTTGTGAACGGGCATGTTACCTCACTGGGCACCAGCTATGCGTGGGGATCTTGGGCTGACATTCTGGAACCGGATAGCGGGACCCAGGTGTTAGCCACCTATGCCGACCAGTTCTATGCGGGCAAAGCAGCGGCTGTGAACCGCAAGTTGGGAAAAGGCACCGTTACCTATATCGGCGTGGATACGCTTGATGGCGAGTTGGAGCGCGCGTTAATTCATAAGATTTACGACGACGCGGGAGCAAAGCCGGCGAACCTGGCTCCGAACTTTCTGGTTGACTGGCGTGATGGGTTCTGGGTGGCAACCAACTTCGCCAGCCAGAGCGAGAAGATTCCGGCTGGCGCGGGCGCTCAGATTCTGGTAGGCGAGCGCGAAGTGGTTCCCGGTGGCGCTACGGTTTGGATGGAGAGATAGTCTCGTTAATGTCGAGGATGCGATCGGCAGGCTGATTAGTCAGTGACTGATGAATGCCGCTGGGCCAGTCGATTTCGATTCGGTCTATGTGCCTGGCTGGCCCTAATCCGAAGTGCAGGCGAAGATCGCTTTGTGAGAGATAACTGCCGCCGCTGCGGACTTCCTGGTACTGGACATGTTCGCCTGTGGATACGGTAACGCGGGCTCCGATGGCGCTGCGGTTGGACCGGGTGCCGGTGAGCTTCAAGAGGGTCCAGTGACCGGGCTGAAGAGTGGATTGTTTGAGTAGCGACGGTGATTCGGTCTGGTTATTGACGGCGATCTCAACGGCTCCATCATTATCAATATCGCCGAAGGCTGCTCCGCGCGAGGAATGCACTTCGGAGAAAGCAGGTCCCGCTGATTTAGTGATGTCGATGAACTTGCCTTCGCCGGTGTTGCGGTAAAGAATGGCGTGATCTTTATAATGAACATCAATGTGCAGCCCTTCTACTTCGGGGAAGACATGTCCGTTGAATAGAGCGATGCCGGGCCAGCCGCTGTTATCGAAATCGAGGAAGCCGGTTCCCCAGCCCACGTAGCTGGTGTTGTGACCGAGACCGGCATCGAGGGTGACTTCGTCGAAATTGCCGTCGCCGTGATTGCGGTAGAGAGTTTCAAACTCGTCGGAAAAATTGGTGCGGAATATGCTCAGGTTGGTTTTGCCGTCGTAAGAAGCTGCGTCCAGACCCATGCCGGACATGGCTTTACCGTTCTGGTCGAAAGCGACTCCGCGCAGGACGCCTTCTTCTTCGAATTTGCCGTGACCCTGGTTGATGTAGAGGAGTGAAGGCGTTTGATCGCAGGCGACATAGATGTCGGGAAGGCCGTCTTTATTGACGTCGGCGGTGAGAACGCTTAATCCGTAGTGACCAAAGGGCGCGGCGATGCCAGAGGATTGTGAGATGTCGGAGAAGGTGCCGTCGCCGTTGTTGCGGTAGAGAATATTGCGGTCGAACGGAAGGCCGCGCGGGCCACAGGCGACGGCAATGGATCGATAGAAGCAATAGGGATTGGAGCCTGGTCTCGGAGTAGTTGCGGGGTCGAATTTGAGGTAGTTGGCGACAAAGAGGTCGAGATGACCGTCGTTGTCAATGTCTACAAAGGCGCAGCCGGTGTTGTAGCGGGTTCGGTCCTGGGTGAGGCGGGCGGTTGAAGTTACGTCGGAGAAGCGCTTTCCTCCGATGTTGCGGTAAAGGTGGTTGGCGCCCCAGTACGTTACGAATAAGTCAGTAAAGCCGTCGTTATCGTAGTCGCCGGCACAGACGCCCTGCGCCCAACCGGAGGAGGTGAGACCGATTTCGGAGGTGACGTCTCTGAATTTATCATGGCCCTCGTTGTGATAGAGGCGATTGGTGCCGCCGTCACCGGAAAGGACGAAAAGATCGAGCAAACCATCGTTGTCGTAGTCGATGAAGGCGATGCCGCTGCCGGTGGTTTCGATGATGAACTGCTTTGAGACTGTTCCGCCGTTCGGGAATTTGTCTTTCAGGCCGGCTTCGACGGCGATATTACGGAACGAAACGGTCGCCAGGAGTGCAAAGGCAAGGAGTTTCACGGTTGCGCGGGCGGCTTTTGGCCCAATTTCTTAAGGAAATCTGAGAACTCACCATCGGCGGGCTTTTGCAGGCGGTCGAGAGTGGCCTTTTCGGCCTTAGCTTTTTCCATCTGGCCGGAATCCCGGTAGGCAGTCATCAGGGAGTAGTGAATGGCTTCGTTATCGGGCTGGATTTTTGCAGCCCGAGCTAACAGTTCGATGGCGCGAGGACGATCGACCAGCTTACTCAAGGCAAGCAGGGCTTGCACGAAATCGGGGGAGAGTTGAATGGCGCGTTCGAAGTGAGTTTGCGCTTCGGAGGTATTGGTTTGAACCTGAGCGATCTGTCCGAGTTGAAACTCACAGGCGGCGTCTTCGGGACTGAGCTTCAGTTCTGCCTGGAACTGTTCAGAAGCCAGTGCAAGAGCCTCGGGGGAATGGCTTTGGAGGAGAATGGCGCGTCCCAGTCGGAAGTGGAGATCGGGCGCAGTGGGATTGATTTGGATGGCTTGACGGTATTCGGAGATGGCGTCGTCAAAACGATTCTCGACCTCGAATATCTCGGCCGAGAGTTGATGAACGCGGTAAGAGGAAGGCACACGCTGAAACATGGCGAAGGTGTCGTCGTTGAAGGCCTTCATGTGCTGGTGGGCGGCCAGGTAGAGCACGTCCTCGTCGTTGGGAAATTGTTTCTCGAGGCGGGCCAGGACTTCAAACTCGTGTTGGTCGTCGTTGATGGCAGCGTAGCACTTAACGGCGGCGATTCCAGCCAGGCGGGCCAGCTTCTGGTCTGAAACGTGCTGGGTTAGAACTGGCAAGGCGGCTGCGCAATCGTTAGTGGCAGCCTGGGTTAGAGCCAAAAAGACGTGCGCGGTTTCGTCGGAAGGATTTTTGGCCGCCTCGGTAAAATCTCGCAGGGCTTCTGTGAAGTGACCTGCGTTGAAGGCCGCCAAGCCAGCAGCAAGAATGGCGTTAATGACCTGCATCGTCAAGCATCAGATCGGAATTGTTATTGCGGTGGTGCAGTTTGCCTTCGTAGTAACGGAAACTGAGGAGCGGCGGCGGTCCGGGCGCGATTTGGGGCTTGGGAGCGACACGCGCATCAGGGCCAACAGCCGCGGCAACGCAACGTTCGATGGCTTTATCTACTTGCGGAGAGGTGATAGTGGCGGCGAGGCAGATGATTTTGACGAAGGCTGTCATTGGCGGTTCAACTCCTGGAGGGCGCGGCGCGCGATGGCGTTGTCAGGTTTGCGGTCGAGCAGTTGCTGCATGAGTTGACGGGCGCGATCCACTTTTCCGGTTTGGATGTAGGCACGGCCGAGGTTCAGGTAAAGTATATCTTCATCGGGAGCCACTTGAATGCCGTACTGAAAGGCGGCGATAGCGTCGTTCATTTTGCCCTGCTTGGTGTAGAGGATACCGAGGTTGTTGATGGCGTCGGAGTAGTTAGGGCGAAGTTCGATAGCGCGCTCGAAGAATTTGCGGGCGTCGGGAGATTGGCTCTTTGCCAGCACAAGACCCAGACCATTGTTGGCTTCGGGGGAATTGACATCAATGGCGAGGGCACGATTGTAGAATTCGATGGACTTGGGTGGGTTGAGATCTTCGGTAACCTGGCCGGCGAGAAGGAGCACGCGCAGATTATCGGGCGAGTGCTGGAGAACCTGCTCAAGGTAAGGCAGGGATTGCGCGGGATAACCGGCCCAGAGGAATGCGGCTCCGAATTTGAAGAAGTCACGGTAGCGCTGGCCGACGTAATAGCCCTGGAATGGGACAGCGCGATCGAGCGCGGGTGTCTTTAACTCGGCAAGATCCGCAGTGATTTTGGCGGGTGTTGGTGGCTGGGCGTAGATTTTCACGGCGTGGCCGGATTCGTCTAGCAGCAGATTCAGGGGACCGTCAAGCGAGGTGCGCCAATCGAATAAGTAGCGGCGGAAGATTTCGAACTGTTCCAGTTTCTCGGGAGCGGCGGTTGCGGGATCGAATTGGAATAAGCCGGGGCCATGCTGCGACTCAGGGAGTGGAATAGGTTCCAGAAACCAGGTGCCGGCCAGTGCTAGCGAGTTATCGGCGGCAGGAATGGAGGCGGGCCAAGGCTTTGGCGTTCGGAATGGCTGTGATTGCACTTCGGAGGAGCCCTCAACGATGGAATAGGTAGATCCGGCGGCGAGATTTTCGAAGTGCTGGATGGTTCCGGAGGGCCACTTGATGGTCACTTTGGCAGCGTTTTGATCTTTTCCGAGACCGAAAAGGATGCGCTTGCTGTGCTGTGAGAGAAACTCGGAACCCGCCGATAGCCATTTAGTTTGGCGATCCACTTGAATTCGTGTTCCGATGGCATCGCGGTTGGAGTTTGTGCCGCGCAAGCGGAAAGCGATGGAATGATTTTGCTGCGCGCAGTTGTTCTGGAGGATGCGCACTTGGGGGCCGAGGCGGCTCTTGAGAATGATGTCAGGGCGACCGTCGTTATCGAAGTCAATAAGAGCGAAAGCGCGGCTGTCGGAGGCAACATCGAGACCGCTTACACCGGAGAAATCGAAGTAACGGTTGCCGCGGCGGACATGGAGCACGTTGGGTTCATGACC
>PLRJ01000027.1 GCA_003163855.1 Bryobacterales bacterium
GCCGATTGGAAGAAAGCCTATGTGCGCCTGGCTGAAGGCTCCAAAATTCCTGAATACGCGGACATTTTTTAAGGAAGGAAGCTTAAACCATGCCCATTAAAAGTTTTCGCCCCACTACCCCGACACGCCGCTTCCAGACTTATCTCACGCGCGACGATATCACCAAGGACACGCCTGAAAAGAGCCTGGTCGAAGGAAAGAAGCGCACCGGCGGCCGCACGTCCAATGGCCGCATCTCCAGCCGCTTCATCGGCGGCGGCGCCAAGCAGGCTTACCGCCTTATCGATTTCAAGCGCGACAAGCACGGCGTCGTGGCTAAAGTAGCCGCTATCGAGTACGATCCGAACCGTTCGGCGCGCATCGCGCTGCTGCACTACACCGACGGCGAAAAGCGCTACATTGTGTGCCCGGTAGGTCTCGAAGTGGGCCGCACGGTGAGTTCCGGTCCCGAAGCCGACATTCTTGTCGGCAACGCGCTGCCGTTGAAGAACATTCCGGCTGGTACCGTAGTGCACAATATTGAATTGCGTCCGGGCAAGGGCGGCCAGATGGCGCGCTCGGCCGGTGCGCAGGCGCAACTGGTGTCTAAAGAAGGCGGCATTGCGCTGCTGAAATTGCCATCGGGCGAAACCCGGCGAGTGCAGGTGGAATGCATGGCCACGGTCGGCCAGGTGGGCAACGTCGAGCATGAGAATGTCTCGCTCGGAAAAGCCGGCCGCAGCCGCTGGTTAGGCCGGCGTCCGCACAATCGCGGCGTCACCATGAACCCGGTGGATCACCCGCACGGTGGTGGTGAAGGTAAAACCTCGGGCGGCCGCCATCCGGTGACTCCATGGGGTCAGCCGACGCGTGGTTTCAAGACCCGCAACAACAAGCGGACCGACCGTTGGATCGTGACCCGCAAGTCTAAGAAGCGTTAAAAGGAAAATCGGAAATGGGTCGATCGCTTAAAAAAGGACCGTTCACCGACGACCACCTCAGCAAGAAGGTGGAGGCGTTGAACGTCAAAAATCAGAAAACGGTAGTGAAGACGTGGTCGCGTCGCTCGACGATTGTGCCCGACTTTATCGGTCATACGCTCGCCGTCCATAACGGCAAAAAGTTCATCCCGGTGTACGTCACGGAAAACATGGTCGGCCACAAGCTGGGTGAGTTCTCGCCCACCCGGACCTTTAAAGGCCACGTGGCAAAATCCAACGAAAAGGCGGCCAAGTAATATGGCGCACGATAAACCCTTCTTAGCGAAAGCGGAAGCCCGCTATGTGCGCGTCTCGGCGCAAAAAGCGCGACTGGTCGTTGACATGATCCGCGGGCGCCAGGCTGGCGATGCCATCAACATCCTTAGCGCGGTCAACAAAGGCATCGCGCCGGTTGTCGAGAAGGTTCTGCGCTCGGCTATCGCCAACGCCGAAAACAAAGATCAGAACGTGGATGTCGATCGCTTGATGGTCATCGAAGCCTTCGTGAACGAAGGCCCGCGCATGAAGCGCATCCGNNGAAGGCCCGCGCATGAAGCGCATTCGCCCGGCTCCCATGGGCCGCGCCTACCGTTATCAGCGGCGCATGTCGCACATCGTATTGAAAGTGGGCGAAAGCCCAGTGGAAGCAGAAGCAGAGGCTAACTAAACATGGGACAGAAAGTACATCCGTATGGTTTTCGCTTAGGCGTTACCAAAACCTGGCGCTCGCGCTGGTTCGCCAAGCAGGACTACGCCAAGCTGCTGCACGAAGATATTGAGCTGAAAGCTTCGCTTACCGAACGTTTAAAGGCCGCTGGTGTTAGTTCCATCGAAGTGGACCGTCCCGGCAACAAATTGCGCATCACCATCCGCACTTCGCGCCCCGGCATCATCATTGGGCGCAAGGGCGCTGAAATCGAGAAGCTCAAGGGCGACCTGGCCAAGAAAACCAAGCGCGAAGTCTTCATCGATATTCAGGAAGTGCATCGCCCCGAGCTCGACGCGCAACTGGTATCGGAATCTATCGCACTGCAGTTAGAAAAGCGCGTGGCATTCCGGCGCGCCATGCGTAAAGCGGTCGATTCGGCGCTGCGTTTTGGTTGCAAAGGCATCAAGGTCCGCGTATCGGGCCGCTTGAACGGCGCTGAAATCGCCCGGAGTGAATGGTATCTGCAAGGGCAGCTTCCGCTGCACACTTTGCGTGCTGATATTGATTACGGCTTCAGCGAAGCCTACACCACCTACGGTGTCATTGGCGTCAAGGTTTGGATTTACAAGGGCGAGGTGATTGAGGGCGGCAACCGCAATCGCAACTCTTTGCGTAATGAAGGCGAACCGCGCCGCCGTCCGCGCCGTGACGATCGTGGCGGCGACCAGCGTCCCGACCGTGGCAGTTATGATCGCGGTCCCGCCGGCGATAGAGGTCCAGCGGCCGAGCGCCGCCCGGTAGCCGTACCGCCGGTGGTTGCGCCTGAGCTGACCGGTCCCATTGTGCAGCAGGCGCCGACCGATCTGCCGAAACCTGCTAGCGCCCCCATTATTCCGCCTATGTCCGCTCCGGTTGCGCCTTCCTGGAAGCAGGAAGCGAAACCAACGGTCGAGGCACCAGTGGCTGAGTCTCATCCCGAGGCCGCTGCCCCAACGATTGAACCGGCTGTGACCCCCGAAGCGCAAGCCCCGGAAACAAACGCCCCCGAAACAAAGGAGTCGAACGAGTAGTTAGCGTTTGCGCTAATCACTCTGTTTAGGAGATTAACCGCTATGTTGATGCCGAAGAAAGTTAAGTTTCGCAAGCAGCAGCGCGGCCGCATGACCGGCAAAGCCTGGCGCGGTTCCACGCTCTCGTTCGGCGAATTCGGTTTGAAGTCGATGAGCTGCGGATGGGTGAGTAATCGCCAGATCGAAGCCGCCCGCATCGCCATGACACGCTTCATCAAGCGTGGTGGCAAGGTTTGGATCCGCGTCTTCCCGGACAAGCCGATTACCAAGAAACCGCCAGAAACCCGCATGGGTAAAGGTAAAGGCGCACCCGAAGCGTGGGTCTGCGTCGTGAAGCCGGGCCGCATTCTATTTGAGATGGAAGGCGTTTCGCTCGCCATCGCTACCGAAGCCATGCGCCTGGCCGCCCAGAAGATTTCCGTTCCCACCAAGTTCATCTCCCGTCACCAGACGGTGGAAGCGGTGGAAGAGTAAAAGCGATGAAGCCGAATATTACCAAGGGCCTGGATGTGGCCGAACTGCAGCGCCAAGCCTACGATGCGCAGGAACAGTTGTTCCGGCTCCGTTTCCAGATGGGCATGGGGCAAAGCGAAGGATTGAAGAAGTACCGCACGCTCAAGAAAGACCGGGCGCGCCTGCTGACCGTGCTGCGAGAGAAGCAAATCGCGGGTGAGACGATTCCCCCTCCGATTGTGGCTCCGAAACCGGCGCCTGCGGCCAAGAGTAAGAAGAAGTAAGGATCAGAGAAAAACATGGCAGTGACAGAGCAGCAGGCGGCAACAACAACGACTCCGGTAGAGAAAGCCGCCCACAAACAAACGAAAGTGGGCGAAGTCATCTCAACCAAGATGACCAAAACCATCGTGGTGGAAGTAACGCGCCGTGTGGCCCATCCGGTTTATAAGCGAATTGTTACCAAGCGCAAGAAGTTTTACGCTCACGACGAGCAGGAGACGGCGCAGGTAGGCGACGTAGTGCGCATAGTCGAAAGCCGCCCGCTCAGTGCGCTGAAGCGCTGGACGTTGGGCGACATTATCCGCAAGGCTGTGCAGGTGGGCGTGGATCATCCGGCGCTCAGCGGTACAGCTGATACGCGCGAGAAGACGACAATTAAAAAGAAGAAGAAGTAAGTGCGTCCCGCAGTGTGGCTGCAAAAAGCCGCCGGGACTTGTGGAAGGGATTAGGGAGAAGACGTCATGATAGGAATGCGAACCATGCTCGAGGTGGCCGACAACAGCGGCGCCCGCAAGTTGCAATGCATATTGCCACGCGGCGGCGACCTGGGGTTGCGCGCGGGACTGGGCGACATCATCACGGCGGCGGTGAAGGAAGCCGCGCCGGATTCGGCCATCAAGAAGGGCAAAGTGGTCCGCTGCGTGGTGGTTCGTATGCGTAAGGAAACGCGCCGCAAAGACGGAACTTACATACGGTTCGATTCGAATGCGGCGGTGTTGATCAACGAAGTCGGCGAGCCGGTGGGCACGCGCGTCTTCGGACCGGTGGCGCGTGAACTGCGCGACAAGCGCTTCATGAAGATCGTGTCGCTGGCGCCGGAGGTAATTTAAATGTCGAAAGTTGCCTATGCGCGCCGCCAGGAGAAAGGCGAGCGCAAGCCGTTACGGCTCAAAATCAAGAAAGACGACATGGTGAAGGTGATTGCCGGCCGCGACAAAGGTAAAACCGGCAAAGTGCTGGATGTCGATAAGTTTACCCGCAAGATCACGGTCGATGGCGTCATGATTGTGAAGCGCGCCACCAAACCGAATCCGCAGAAGCAGATCAAAGGCGGCATGGCGGAAAAGCCGATGCCGATTGATATCTCAAACGTGATGGTGCTGACCGCCGCCGGTGAACCGACGCGCGTGGGCGTGAAGCTTGAAACCGCTGGCGGTAAAGTGCGCCGCATCCGCATAGCTCGCAAGGGCGGAGAGACGCTGGATAAGAAGTAGTTGTAGCAGGCCGTTTGGAATCGGCCAACTGAAGAAGAAAACAAAATGGCAAAGAAGACTGATAATTCGGCCCCGCAGGCGGCCGGCGCCGGTGAAAAGAAGGTACCCCGCTCCAAGCGGACCGAAGGCGGCTCGTTCGAAAAAAGCGAGAACCCCAAGGCATCTGCTGGCAATGCGCGTCTGCGCGCCCACTATAGTAAGACCGTCGTCGAAGCGCTGAAGAAAGATTTCGGCTACAAGAACCCGATGGCGGTGCCGAAAATTCAAAAGGTATCGATTAACATCGGCCTGGGTGAAGCCACCGGCAACAGCAAACTGATGGATGGCGCGGTGAACGAACTGGCCGCCATCGCCGGACAAAAACCGGTGGTGACGCGGGCCAAGAAATCCATCGCCGCTTTCAAACTGCGCGAAGGCATGGCCATCGGTTGCATGGTGACGCTGCGTGGTGACCGCATGTACGAATTTCTCGATCGTTTAATGAACGTGGCGCTGCCGCGTGTGCGTGACTTCCGCGGTGTGTCGCCGAAATCGTTCGACGGCCGCGGCAACTATACCCTTGGTTTAAAAGACCAGTTGATCTTCCCCGAAATCGACTACAACAAAGTAGAAAAGACCAAGGGCATGAATATCAGCATCACAACCACTGCCGCGACCGACGCCGAAGGGCTTGCTCTGCTGCGTCACATGGGCATGCCGTTCCGTCAGTAAAAGGAATTAGAAGACACTAGATGGCCACTACTGCGAAGATTGCTAAAGAAGATAAGATGCAGGCGCAGATCCTGCTTGACCGTGCCGCTGGGAAGCCGACGAAGTTTGCGGTCCGCCTGCGTAACCGCTGCAAGAATTGCGGCCGCCCGCGCGGCTACCTGCGCAAGTTTGCTCTCTGCCGGATTTGCTTCCGAAAGTTCGCGCTGGCGGGTGAAATCCCCGGCGTGAC
>PLRJ01000002.1 GCA_003163855.1 Bryobacterales bacterium
GTATTTCACTCCCCGCCCGCTAATCGAAGCGATTGTCGAGTGTGTTTCTCCAAAGCCTGGTGAAATCGTCTGTGATCCCGCTTGCGGAACGGGCGGGTTTCTGCTTTCTGCTCATCATTACTTGGTGAACCGGAATCCACAGATGTCAAAGGCTGAACGCAGTCACCTAACTCGGCGAGCAATACGTGGTGTTGAACTCGTTGAAGAAGTAGCTCGCCTCGCGACTATGAACCTTTTGCTGCATGGTGTAGCTGGCCGAAACGAGAACGAACTCCCGATCGAATGCGCCGACAGTCTGAGGACTCCCCCGCGGTTCAAGGCGGACGTGGTGCTCGCAAATCCGCCTTTTGGCGTCAAAGGCAGCGTCAAATACACTGGGGAGGGTCGAAGGCTTCGCGGTTTAGATGATGATCTGACAATTGTTCGCCCCGACTTCTGGGTTGAGACCGCAAACAAGCAGCTAAATTTTTTACAGCATATAGCCGCCATGATGAAAGCCAACGCGCGGGCAGCCGTCGTCGTGCCCGACAACGTGCTCTTCGAGGCCGGGGCAGCCGCGCTCATTCGACGTCGACTCATTGAAACGTGTGATGTTCATACTATGCTGCGTTTGCCTCCTGGTCTGTTTTATGCTCAGGGAGTGAAGGCAAACGTTCTGTTTTTCGACCGGCGACCTGCACTTCCCACAAACGGGCGTAAGCTTTGGGTGTATGACGTGCGATCAGAGAGCCGCTTCACGAGAACGCGACCTCTTCGTCGACTAGACCTTCAGGAATTCGTCGACCTCTATTGCTCTGGTCGACGCAAGGACCGGACAGCAAAAGCTGCCGTAGCAGCACGCTGGCGACGGTTCTCAACAGATGAAATCGCTGCCAGCGCGGACTGCAGCTTCGACTTAACGTGGTCAGGGGTGCGCGCGCCGATCGAGCGAGGTGTGCATAGACTTGACGAAATTTCACGACTGCTCGCCGAAGACCTGAACCGTGCTCTCGCAAGCATTGCGGAAGCATCCCTTCCCAAACCCAGCCGGGAATAAGTGTCCCGGCTGCGGGTCAACTCTCGATGAAGGGTTCACGCAATCGCGACTATAAGAGGCATAAGAGGACTGGTCAGCGCCGGCCTCCTGCACGCTCGGCGGCGGGCATCTGTCAGCTCCCACTTTATTCGCGACAGGGGCGATTTGACAACTTCTTTGGCTTTTCTTAGATCTCCGAGGCCATTGCATTTGAAATGACGGACGGCAAGAGAGAATCAAGTGCCGTTTGCGTGTTAGTCTGAAGCTGCTTCAATTCTGAGATTTGTGCAAACAGCCGCTCCCCTCGTTTCTGCTGCTCCAGATCCGGCATTAGGAGTTCAATGCCAAGGAACTGCTCCGGCCGCGTGCGTTCTCGGCGAGCCCCTACACCTCTGGTGGCAAGCGAGAGTTTGCTCCAGAACCACTCTGTCTTTACTAACGTTGTGAGATAAGCAGGACTGGCCTCCGTAGGAATGCACTCAAAAGTTCGATATTCAGGCGAGACAAACCAACCTTCCATTTCGGGTGGGCACACAGCGACGGCGCCTTCCCATCCTTTTACCTGACTGAGGACTATGGCTCCGGTAAAGAGTTTGTTGAATATCTTATAAGTTGTCTCGGTTCCGGCCACAGAAGCTTTCGTAAAAAGGCCTACGCCAAAGTGTGCCGGTTCAGCTGAAAGTTGAGTTTTGGGGCTAAAGGAAAGAAAAAGTCCTGCCGAAGGAACTACCAGGAGCAGGAAGATGAAGCAAGAACGACGAAGCTGGAGCGCCGAGGAAAAGACGCGGGTGCTGCGCCGGCATTTGATTGAGAAAATCCCTATCTCGAAAGTCTGTGAAGAGGAGAAGGTGGCTCCCAGCATGTACCATCGCTGGCAGGAACAGTTGTTCCAAAACGCGCCGTTGGCGCTCGATGCCAAGCGCACCGAACGTCATCCCGAACAGCAGAAGATCGAGAAACTGGAGCAGAAGATTCGTCAAAAAGACGAGGTCTTGGCCGAACTGATGGCGGAGTACATCGCCTTAAAAAAAGAGTTTGGGGAACTCTGAACGGCTGCTGGGTCGAGCCGGATGTTCGCGACCAGGTGGTTGATTTCATTCGCACCTGGTCGGAGAAAACCGGCTTGCTCATCGACCGTTTGTTGGGTTGGTTGGAACTGAGCGTCGGCAAGTTTTACGACTGGCGCCAGCGCTACGGCAAACGCAATCAACACAACGGCTGGGTTCCCCGCGATTTCTGGTTAACCGAAGAAGAGAAAAAAGCCATCCTGAATTATCAGGCACAGTTTCCGCTGGAAGGCTACCGGCGCCTGACCTACATGATGATCGACGCCGACGTGGTCGCCGTCAGCCCGTCCAGCGTCTTCCGTGTGCTGCATGCCGCTGGGCGCCTGCAACCTTGGTCACGCAAGCCCAGCAAAAAGGGCACCGGATTCGAACAACCTCTGGCACCACATAAGCATTGGCATATCGACATCGCGCACATCAACATTCACGGCACCTTCTATTACTTGTGCGCCGTGCTGGACGGCGCCAGCCGTTACATCGTGGACTGGAGTTTGCGCGAATCCATGCGCGAGCCCGATGTCGAAGTACTCTTGCAACGTGCCAAGGAAAAGTTCCCAGAAGCGAAGCCGCGCATCATCTCCGACAACGGGCCCCAGTTCATTGCCAAGGACTTCAAAGAGTTCATCCGCATCTCCGGCATGACGCATGTGCGCACTTCCCCTTACTATCCGCAATCCAACGGCAAGCTCGAACGTTGGAACAAATCCATCAAAAGTGAATGCATCCGGCCCGGCGTTCCGCTCTCGCTCGCCGATGCCGAACGCCTGGTGGTGCAGTATGTCCAGGTCTATAACGAGCAACGACTGCACTCGTCGCTCGGCTACATTACGCCCAAAGACATGCTCGAAGGACGCCAACAGAAAATCCATGCCGAGCGCGATCGCAAGCTGGAACAAGCCCGCAAACAGCGCGAGGAAACCGCGCGGGCGCGACCGGATTCCCTACCGAAGAACGCCGCTTAAGCCGATAAGTCTTCTGTCAGGCGAAACGGAAGCAGGCTCTGCGGGGACGCAACCTTGCCGAGGGATAGCTTGGCGGACTCATCGTTACGATGACAACTACGCGGGCGGCTCAGGCCGCCCAAGTCAAATCGGACGATAGATCCTCATGCCTTGAAAATCCCCGCCCACAGGGCGGAATTTTCTCCTTCGGCGGCTTCCTCCCGCCTCAACTTCACGCTGAACCAATACAGACGAAGAGTCCGGAGTGTCCCC
>PLRJ01000090.1 GCA_003163855.1 Bryobacterales bacterium
GCATGATGTAAAACCAGCAGCCATCCGGCCAGCGCCACGGCAGACGGAATGAAGTACGCGGCGCGCTTCCAGTTGCGCTCCCAAACCAGGAAGCAGAAAAACACGAACGGCACAACGAGTCCGGTCTCCTTCACCAGCACCAGAACCACACACGCAAGCGCGGCAGCCGCATACTGCCGCTTCACAAACAGCAGCAGCGCCAGCGAAGTAAAAACCATGGCCGGCATATCCAACTGCGCCATCATGCTCTGGGTGAAGAACAACGGCGAAGCCAGCAGCAGCAGCGGCGGCAGAAAGGCAGGCGTGCCGCGCGTATTGCGGCTGAGTTCAATCGCCAGAAGAAACGTAAATAGCATCCCAAAGCTCGCCAGCAGCAGCATGGCCACGCGAGTCAATGGAATGGAGTAACCGAACAGCTTGTACACCAGCGCCAGCCCCGCTTCCAGCCCCGGCGGATGAACATTGGGGACGGTAGACTTTGCCACCCACGCGCCCATCCGCAGGATGTCAAGCGCCGTCGGGATGAACTGACCTTGTTCATCCCAAAAGAACGGCAGGCTCAACAGCCGCAGATGAATGGCAAACAGCGGGATAGCGAACAAGCCAAAAAACAGGGCAACCGCAACGGCACGCCGCCTATTGAACCACTCCACCCGTGCCCTGTGCCTCCAGGTTGATTTCCCCAAAGGCCGCCTCATACTGCTTCAAATTCTGCATCAGCAGATTCAACAAAGCCTTCGCTTGCGGCGGGCTCAGATAAACGCCTTGAAAATTGTTGATGGTGACGGCGTCGGCCGAGGTTTGATTAACGGTGCCGAAAAGCAGAAAGAAATCCCACAGATTCACCCGCATCTGGACGCTGTTGGCGTAGCTGTCACGATAGTCAGGAGTTTGCAGGAAGTGCATTTTCGGGCCCGGTTGTGCTGAAGTCATACCTAAAGTATCCACAAACGGGGGGATGGAAAAGAAGGGTGCTGCTTAAGGGTGGCGGGGACGACGGGGCTCGAACCCGCGACCTCCGACGTGACAGGCCGGCGCTCTAACCAACTGAGCTACGTCCCCACAAGTAACAAACCGCCGGACACACGCAGGATAGCACGGCGATCAATGGTCGAGCGGATCCCACACGGGCGACAAGTCCAGGATGAAGCCGTCGACCGGTCCTTCGCCCTTTAACGATGCGGGGCTGGTCAGCACTTCGACGCCGCCATTCGGACGATAGATCTCGACCGTGCGGTCGGCCGGATCGATTAACCACGCCAGTTGAGCGCCGTTGTCGATCCATTCGCGCATTTTCTCTCGCAGAGCGCGCCCGCGGTCGCTCTGAGAGCGAACCTCGATGACAAAATCAGGACAAAGGCGCCAGTAGCGTTCAATCGTAGTGGGGTCCAGGCCACGGACGCGCGATTTTAATGTCCAGGCAACGTCGGGCGCGCGACGTGCGCCATTAGGAAGCAGAAATCCACCGGCCGAGTCGGTGACCGTGCCGAGCCCACCTAGTTGCGCCCACCGGTCCAATTGCGTGAGGATCGCCCGATGTCGGGCCGAAGTCAGTGTGTAATTGGGGGGGCATGACGATCAGCTCTCCCTCAGCGGACATCTCAAAGAACAGATCAGGGTGGTCGGAGCAGAACTGGGCGAACTGCTCATCCGTCATCGGCGGCGCGGTTAGGATCGCGGGCAGAAATGCCTCGTCTAGGATGAACGCCATGTTTCGATTCTAGCCTTGTTATCAATCTTGACCGTACCGGGAGCGACAGGCAAGAATAAAGAAGTGAACCGCGAACAGGCGATCGCGACATTACGCGGCTACGAACCGGAGCTTAAGGCGCTCGGCGTAGTCAGCGCATCGCTATTCGGGTCAGTCGCGCGTAATGACGCGGGCGTCGATTCCGATGTCGATGTGGTCGTGAAGTTGTCTGAGAATTTCTCTGCGGGCGGGCTCGATTATTTCTGGCAACTGGAGCAGCTTGAAAAGCGTTTGTCTGCGTGGCTTGGCCGCAGGGTCTATGTTGTCATAGAGCCGGTACGCAAGAAATGTTTTCAAAACGAAATCGACCGGGACCGCGCTCTTGCCTTCTAGTAAAGCGTCAAGTCTGCCGAGCATTCAGACCGGCCGAGTCTCAAGCGACGCGAGAGCAGACTGAAAACCCAGATACCATGCCTCGACGCGAGCGGAGAATAATAAACCACTCATTTCCAGGACTATCGGGCACCTCCGCGCTGGCGATCGATCGGCCAATCCCAGAGCTGTTAAAGATCGACTCCGAGACGCCCCTCGACATAAGCACCGACGGAAAGCAACTGGTCATCGCGCCCGCGAAGCCATCTGCCAGGCGAAAGAGATTCGAGGCAGCCCAGGAATTCGCCGACAAGCATTACGAGAAGGCATTCCGCAAATTGGCCGAGTAATCTGCCTGGCAGAACCTCGTGGATCCCGATTTCTGTCTCTGGATGAAGTGCTAGAGATCCACCAGCAGCAAATCGAAAAATATGGCGGCTCCGCAGGATTTCGCGACGCCAATGGTCTAGGATCCGCTGTCGCTACGACACCTGGCAAATGGTAATCGTCCCGTATGCCACGGGCGCCAGCCTGTCCTTCCCCGAAAAGGAGAGCGACGGAATGCCCTGGGTCATGGACGCGGGCACTTTCATCGCCCACATCATGATATAGTCCAAGCCTTCGGCCACGACCCAGCAACCACCTTGCTTTCAATGATCCTTGACCAAGGCCTCACGTTGGGTCTCCATGACTACCATTTGCCCATTTACTTTTTCTCGTAAGGGATGTCCACTTCGGCAAAGCTGCCGGGAGTGGCCGCGTTCACTGCCGCGATAATTCTGTCAATGTAACGCTCCACTGCTGGCCTTTGCGGGTTACCAAGTATCACGATGGCAATACGGCGGCATTTGAGGTTTTGCTGGTACTGAATATTTTTATCGGTCGAATGCAAAAGATCAAACCCGGCTTCTTCCGCTGCCTTCAGCAATGCACCGTTGCTCAACGTGTCCCAGTTTCTTGCTATCGCTTCGACAACGGTGTGACCCTGAAGCCAGCGGGGCAACGCTGCGGGGTGTGCCGTGGTCAAAGAGAATGAGCATCGACGGGCGCNNACAGAGAATTCTTCCATGACTTCTTCCACGGTCAAGCCAGCTTCCAAATTCTCGAACACGGTGGCAACGGGCATGCGGGTATCTTTAAACACCCACGCGCCGCTGACTTTGCCCGGAATGCTCTCCACAGCAGGACATCGGGACCAATCAAGAGTTGAAGTCATTTCGATAGCCCTCCTTTTATCGTAGCGTTCCGGCAGATTCCAGCGGCGAAGTCCAGTTTTCATCCACAGGCTCGTCCGTCAACCTAAAACACCTACTCCACAGCCGGCAACGGCCGTTCCAACGGCAGCAACAGCGAATTCCAACGCGCCGCGAACTTCACGACATACCCACCAGCAAACCGCGCATCCGGAACATAATAATCCGTACTAACCACCTGCGCCCCGCTAATCAACGCCATCCGCAACCGGCTGTAATCCGCCTGCCGCGCTTCCACTGTATCCGCATCCGCACGCGTCCGCACATAGTACCCGGAACGCACCAGATACTGGATATACGCCCAGTCCTGCTTCGGGTCGTTCACAATCCGAAACGCCGCCTCCGCATGCCCCTCCGTCTGATTCACAAACATCACGCGCCCCTTCAACGAAGGGTGATCCTCCACATACGTCTCAAGCTTTTTCCCCGTCTCATCCAACACAAAGAAGAACTTCCCGCGCGCCTGCGAAAGCTTAGGCCACGCATGCGCCAGAACCGCGGCCTCCAACGTCGGATAAGCGCCGCGCACGTCGTCCGGAGTAATCAACTTCTCCCGCCCCAGACCCTGCAACAACTCCGCATCCCAAGCATCAAAAGCGGCTTTATCGAACTTCAGCGGCTCAACAAATCCCGGCTGCTTCAACCCATCATCCTTCGCATTCATCGTTATCGGAATCGGCAGATGGTTCGGGTGTGCATTCGACCACGCCTTCAACAGCGCCAGCTCCTGCTGCAGCGTATAAACATTTGAACGAAAATCAATATCTGGAACGTGAATAACCTTGAATCCCGGCTTCAACATCAAGCCTTGCGGATCGTACGGCGGACCCTCCAGGTTATTCTCTTTTTCGATCTGCAGGCCCGCCGGATGCGCGTAAAGTCCGCCCTTCGGATCGTAGACCACATCAATCTCAAGCGCCCGCAAACCCATTTCGAGTTGGCGTTCAATGGGAAGGTGCGAATACTCCAAGCCATCCATACGCGCTCCATACTTCGAGCGCAGAAAGGTGAACAGCGCCGGGTCAACGCCGGTGTGGTAGCTATTATGGCTGCCCAGCACCTGAATCTGATTCATCTGCTGCGAAAAAACGGGGATCGCCATGCCGATGAAGGCCATGGCGATCCCGATGAGTTTGTTCATATCCTTAGAAGTACAGTTTAAGCGCAAGCTGCAGTTGCCGCGCCGGGAACGTGGATGTGAACTGGCCATAGCTGCTGCTATTCGTAGCCAAACTAATCCCGCTAGGCGAAAAGTTCGTCTTGTTGAACAGATTGAAAGCTTCGGCGCGGAATTGAATATATTTCGACTCCGACCACAAATTGAAGTTCTTGTGGATGCCGAAATCCATCTCGCTGAAGAACGGCAGATGCGCAATGTTACGTCCGGCGTTCCCAAACGGCGCCGTGTAACTGGGCAAGGTAAACGCCGCCGCGTTCAAGTAATACACCGGATTGCCGGTGTTCTTATAAAGCGAAACACCTTGCACAATGTTCGGCTGATAAGTAGTCAGCGTGCTCACCTGCGCCTGCGTGCTGGCGTTGTAGGTGATGTTTAACGGCAGACCCGAGGTCTCGGTATTGATCAGGTCGACACCCCAACCGCCCGCCACCACATCCAGCGCCTTGTTGCTGATATTGAAATGGCGTCCTTTTCCAAACGGCAGATCATACAAAACCGACAGTGTGTCATTAAGCGGTTGGTTATAGCTCGACAAACCGCGATTCGCCTGCACGTCATAGATGTTCACGCGCGAGTTGTCTCCGTCATAGTTCTCAAGGTGGCCCGGCGCATTGTCGATGGCTTTCGACCACGTGAATGAATTGATAAAGTAAAGCCCAGTCGAATAGCGCTTCTCAATCTTTGTTTGCAAAGCGTCATAGCTGCTGAAGCCACCATCGTAGGAAACTTCAATCGTCGTGAAGCCCGCGTATGGCCGCCGCGCATTCACCGAAAGATTCTGGCCCAGCGCATTCGGCACAGCCTGATTCTCATCGGCAAGAATGGTTGTGCCAACACCGTGGTTCCCTACATAAGCGACATCCAGCAGGTAATTATGCCCCAGTTGCTGCTGCACACCAAAGAACCAGCTCTCCACATAGCCGGGTCGGTCGTCGGAAGGAATGTAGCGAACCTCCGTAATGGCCGGATTGAACGCCGAAGGCGACGCGAAATTATTCGGGAAACCTTGCACGGTGGTGCGGAAACAGACGCCAGGCGCTGCGCTGACGCTGCTGCAGATGCCCTGCGTCGGAGTCTGGTCAATGAACGCATCCACCACATTGGGTCCGTTGTAAGCCAGCAGATTCTCGCCGCCTAATCGATTGAACTGCACATAGCTGATGCCGAATCCGCTGCGAATCACCGTATTGGCTGACGCCTGATAGGCCAGACCGGCGCGCGGCGCCCAGTCATTCGGATCTGCGTGAACCAGCGAGCGGTTATACAGGCTGCCGCCCGATGCAAAGATCAGCGAATCAGTCACCGGGTTAAAGTTTGCCAGTTTGTTATCGCGCTCATACTGAGGCGTGGCGAACTCGTACCGAACCCCGAGATTCACCGTGAGTTTGCTCGAGACTTTCCAGTCGTCCTGGAGGTAAGCGAAATACATCCGCTGCTGCAGGTGCGCAACCGGATTGTTATCGAGTTCATAGTGACTCGGTGCGCCGAATAAGAAATCCGCCCAGCTGTAAATCTGCTGTGCCGCGCCGCTGAGGCTGTTCAAAGAACTCGGATTGGTGAAATAAAGCGGATCACTGAACAAGCCAGTGTAATTCTCGGAACCGTATTGCGGATGAAAGTCACTCACCGCCGTATTGATAGCCTGGTATTCAAAACCGGTCTTTAAACTATGCCGCCCAATTACCTTGGTGAAGTTGACCTTCGGATCAATCACCAGCGGGTCCTGATACTGAGGATTGCTGCTCAACCGGCCGAGCTGTGACAGGTTGCTCAGGCTGATCGAGAAGAGTCCTCCCGCGAGCGAGGGATCAGTCGGCAGGTTCGGAACAGTAAAGCCGGTGGTTGGTTGACCCAGTGTCGCAGGGGTCTTGCCGCCGCGCGTATAATCGACACCCAGACGCGCCTCCAGAACCGAGCTCGAATTAATGGTCCATGTGGTGCCCACTACGCCCTGCTTGTTCTGTATATAGACGTTGCCGTTGGAATTGCCGCCATCCGCGCCAGGAATATTTGGCGGACTGAAGATGCTGGTGTTGCCCTGGCTGTAACGTCCGAAGAGCGATACCTTCTGGTTAATGAAGTAGTCGTAACGCGCGTCGCCCTTGTCATAGTTCGTCGTATCCGCGGGTGCGGTCTCGAAGTTGTTGGAGGTACCCGGAAGATTTGGACTCGGCAGCGCGGCGATGACGGCTTGGGCCAGCGGATTGATAGGCACGGGCGTACCGGCCGCATAGACAGTCTGTGTCAACGGGTTCTGAACAGCCGTGGTAAAGATGCCGTTCTTCTCCGCCACGGTCGGCAGGCTGGCGAAAAGCGGCGTGTGATAAACGCGCCGGAAGCCTTCATAATCCAAAAAGAAGAACATCTTGTCCTTCACGATGGGTCCGCCCAGCGCGCCGCCGAACTGATTCTGATTAAACGGCAGGTTGCCCGACACAGGCTTGAAGAAACCCTCCGCATTAAACACGGTGTTGCGATTGAATTCCCAAACCTCACCATGAAATTGATTCGTGCCGCTCTTGATCGAAGCGTTCAGCACAGCCCCTGGAGCGCGCCCAAACTCGGCGCTGTAGTTATCCGTCTCCACCTTGAATTCCGACAGCGCATCCGGGTTCGGTTGAATCACCTGGTTTGAAAAACCCTGATTGCTGGTTCCATAAGCGTTGTTGTCGATACCATCAAGCAGAAAATTGTTGAACTCACTGCGCAGCCCGTTAATATTGAAAGAAGCATCGCGGCTGGAATCGGTCTGATTCTCGAGCGGCGACCGCGCAACTCCAGGAACCAGCGCAGCTAGATCTGCATACGCGCGGCCATTCAGCGGCAGATCCACAATCTGCTTTGGATTAATCACCTGACCGCGCGAACTGGTGTCTGTTTCGAGTAACTCAGCGGCTTCCGTTACGGTTACGGTTTGCGAAGACTGGCCTACTTGCAGTGTCAGGTCGACGCGCTGGCGGGCATTCACTTGCAGATCAAACGTGCCTGCCACGGCGGTTTCAAAACCAGGCGCATTTACGCGCACACGATAAGTAGAAGGATGCTCGTTAACGAATTCGTAATCGCCGTTCGATCCTGTTTTAGCTTGGAAATTTACCCCGGTCTTGACATCCTCAAGAGTAACTGAGGCGTTCGGAACAGGAGCGCCTGATGGGTCGTGAACCGTACCAAGAACTGTGCCGGAATCAAATTGGCCAAATAAAAAAGAAGTTTGTATCAGAAGGGAACCCACAATTAGCGCCGATCGTGTTAGTGACTTGGTTGACATAAGAGAAAAGACCCTCAGAAAAACAACTAAAGGTGCCTACAGATTAGCGGCCTTGTATGTCATTCGGATGGCAATCTGCTTACCTGAAATTAAAGATAAAGTTAGTAACAACTATCATCAAAACGAATCTACCTGTGACAAGCCCCATACTATGGATCGCCTGCATCCAATTCTTCATCGCCGAGCAAGTGGTGCGCTTCGCTTGGACTTTGCCTTATAGCTTTGCGACGAACTACATTAGCGATCTAGGCGCCGACGCGTGTTCAGCCGCAATATGTTCGCCTTGGCATACGCTGATGAATGCCTCCTTTGTTCTTCAAGGAATTCTCATAGCGGGCGGAGCGGCTCTAGCCTGGGGTCAGTGGCGGCCCGTCCAGCGGGTAGGGCTCGCACTACTAGAGATTTGCGGCCTCGGTGTGATCGTGGTCGGTTTTGTACCGGAAAACGCAAACCAGCCCATCCATAACATGGCCGCCGCTGCGCATTTTCTAGGTGGCGGCTTCGGCATCATCGCCCTCGGAGTCACCTTGAACGGATGGTTCCGCTGGGTATCGGTGATTGCCGGCGTCCTGGTCGCGGCTGCCGTGTTCGAGTTAGGCAGCGGCGGCGGGACGATCGGTCAGCGGATCGGCATAGGCACGCTCGAACGAATCGCGGCTTACGGGATCGCCGGCTGGATGGTGGCGCTTGGGGTTTGGAGTAGCTTCCAACCCAGTTCTGCAACATACGCGACTTGAGGCGGGTGGGTCTTATGACACAGGCCGGGGTTCCAGGACACGTGATTTGGCGCAGAAACTCTCAAGCAGTGACGTTTTACCAAGCCTTGTCACGGCCCTTCTCGTGCAAAACATGAGGTATGTCCGCACCCATAGTCGTATTTTCAAACTGTCAAACCTGCCCGGTACGGAATGAGAATACGTTTTGCAATCTCCCAGGCGACGCCCTCATTCAGATAGAACGGGTTAAGAAATATAAAACTTTTGCACCGGGTACCCGGCTATTTGATGAGGGCCAACCGGTAGACGAGCTCATGATTGTCTGCAAAGGCTCCGTTACATTGGCTTTTTCAAACTTGCACGGCCGCCCGGCCATGTTGGGCTTATCAGAGCGCGGCGAAGTGCTGGGGATCAGCTCCGCCGTATCAGGACACCCGCACGAAGTTTCTGCGGATGCGGTTGGTGAGGTCAGAGTTGCCGCCATTTCTCTAACTGATTTCAGACGTTTGCAGAATCGTTTCCCCTCTATAGCAACTGCCGCAAGCGAAGAGTTGAGCCGAAAAGTGAATCGGGCTTACGACACTATTCGGCTGGTTGGGTCTGGTTTGTCGGTCCCGCAGCGGCTGGCAGGCTGGCTTTTGCGCATGCAGGATCGTCATCCGGACCAGCCGGGACGTGTAACTATCGCACTGACACATGAGCGCATCTCTCAGCTTCTGGGTGCCTCACGGGAAAGCGTCACACGCGCCCTCTCACAATTCAAACGGCACGGTGCTGTGGAAGTTCGTGGAATACATGTTTACCTTCTCGATCACCGCTATTTGAAGTCACTGTCTTATTCTTCCGAACCGTTTACCGCGAAACGTCCTACGTGACGCGCGTCACAGACTTTTGAAGATGTGTCCTTTTAATCTGAATCGCAAGCGCTTTAGTGCCGGAGCCCGCGAGGAAATAAGTGAAGAAGCCAACGATCATCGTATCTGCCTCTATCCTGGTGGCTTCCACTTTGCTGCTATCGAGCTCGTTGTTCGCCGACAGGCCGAACAAAGATACGAACCCCGTGCTTCAGCCATCCGATCCGGCGCTATACGTTGGGGCTGAGACGTGCAAGGCCTGCCACTTGCCAGAGGGCGCCAGCTATGATCGCGGCCCGCATTGGCAGACGGAAACTGCCAAGCACAAGGGGCCGCAATGGCAGGGCTGCGAGGGTTGCCACGGCCCGGGTAAGGCGCATGTGGATTCCGGCGGCGATGCCTCCAAGATCATCCGCTTTACCGCCCTCAGTCCGAAGCAGTCGAGTGAGCGCTGCCTGTCTTGCCACGAGAAAAACGCCAGCCATGAGAACTTTCTGCGTTCTCCCCACTTGGCAAACGGTGTCGGTTGCACAACCTGCCATTCCGTGCATGCCTCAACCGTTCGCAGGAATCTGCTAACCGCAGCTCCTCCGGGACTCTGCTATGGCTGCCATCAGAGTGTAGAGCCCGACTTCTCGAAGCCTGAGCATCACCGCGTGAACGAAGGCTTGATGTCATGCACCGACTGCCATAACCCCCATGGTTCCTCCCTTCCCCACAACCTGCGAGCGAGTGCCTCGCAAGGCGCAGTCTGTTCTAAATGCCATGTGGACACAGCGGGCCCGTTCGTTTTCGAACATGCGCCATTAAAGGAGCAAGGCTGCGTTGCTTGCCATAGCCCGCATGGCTCCACAAATCCGCACATGTTGAATAGGCCTCAGGTGAATCAACTTTGCCTGGAATGCCATTCCAGTATTCTGGCTGCCGCGATAGCTCCGGGCGCTCCGACCTTTCATAACCAGGGCGTCAAGTACCAACAGTGTGTCCTGTGTCACGTTGCCACTCATGGATCCAATACCGATCCGACCTTCTTTAAAAGGTGAACGATGCAGCCCAAGAAATTCAATTCAACGCCCACCTGCTGCCTAATTGCTCTCGCCTTTTCCCTGAACCTCGTGGCGCAGAATCCTTCGGCAACTACTCCCACAGTCGCGGATCCGAGCCAAACTCAATTTCCGCACGACTCGAAGTCTCCTCCTCCGGACGCAGTAACAACTGGCTCTGAAACACCTGTAATGTGGGATGCCTACGAAATGCATTTTGCCGTTGAATTCGGGGGGCGCAGCGTCGCCTCTTCCGGAAATCAGGACATCTACGCCACGTTTGTCAACCTGCAGCCAGGAGTGCGCCTTCTGGATCAATCGCTCGACATGCACTCCACAAATCATCAGGGGTTCTTGTTCGACGACTTGAGCATGAGCAGTTTTGGTTTGGGTGGTGATCCCAACGAAGTGGCCCGCCTGCGCATCAGCAAACACCATTGGTATGACTTCAGCGGCAGTTGGCGGCGCGACATCAATTTCTGGGATTACAACCTTGTAGGTAATCCCCTGAACCCCTTGAGCAACACTCCTTCCGTTCCCATTAACGTCTCACCTTCGCTGCTCGATCTATCTCGCAAAATGTTGGATCTGAATTTGACACTCCTGCAAGATTCGCCGGTGCAATTTATCTTGGGATACTCACACTACACTAATGGCGGCCCTTCGCTGACCACTATTCACGAAAGTACCGAAGCCGAACTCTCACAACCATGGCGAGATAGCAGTGACTCTGTGCGCTTTGGAGTAGCTTGGCGGCCCATCGAACGCACTCGGTTCAGCTTTGACGAATTTTACAGCCACAACAAGAGCGACAATCGCGACTCACTGACAAGCTTCCCTTACTCACTTTCAAATGGAACGCCAGTCAATCTGGGCGTCAGTTTCGGCAACGCCAGCCCTTGTGCGACGCCTTTCGTGGGATCGGTGGTGAATCCCACTTGCAGCCTTTACACCGGCTACTCCGACGTCACGCCCTACTATACCGACATCCCTACTGAGCAAATCGGCTTTCAAAGCAACTACTTCAGGCGTGTGCATATTACTGGACGAGCGAGCTACACGGGGGCGCAGACGCATATGCCCAATGCTGTCGAGATCTACAACGGATATGGTTCTAACAGGCTGCAAAGCACGACTACGGGCAGCGCATCCATACAGCAGATAACTACCAGCGCGGATGGCGGTGTTAGCTACGAAATGACCGACAAGCTATCCCTGGACGACCAGTTTCGCTGGTATGACTATCGTATTCCAGCTGGCGCCTCGTTCGTTCAGAACTACCTTTTTGGCCTGAACGCGCTGTCAACTCCCAACACATTTTCTGCGGCGACGTGTCCCCCGCCCTATACGGCCTCCGCCTGCCCGTATCACACCACTGGTTCATCCGCTGACCAGACGGTAACTTCCTATTCGATGTTTCAAGCGCAAAATCAGAAGCGGAACACCGTTGAACTCCACTATGACTTTGCCAGGAACTTGACTGCCTATTTAGGATATCGGTTCGAACGGCAGGATATTGCTGTGGATGGAACCACGGCAACTCTTGCCAGTTATTTCCCCACGCTGCCGAACCGCGGTTCCTGCGTGGCCAGGCCTGTAAACGGAGTTTGCCAGCTATCGAGTCTTAGCGCCTCGTCGGCAGGTTTACAGATCAACAGCAACGCCGGTTTACTGGGCATTGCGGCTCAACCGCTGCACGGCTTGCGGCTAAACTTTGACACGGAGGTGAACTACGCCGACAACGTTTTCACCGACATCATGCCGCGTCACATGCAACTGTACCGCGCCAAGGCGAACTATACAGCGAAAAGATGGATCAACCTAAACGCGAATCTCCGGATCCAAGAGGATCGCAATCTCGCCTCCGGGCTTGGCAACTTGCAGCACAATCACAGCTTTTCTTTCGGAGCGGTATTCCCCATAACAACTCGGGTCGGGTTTGATCTTAACTATACCTATGACAATCTGCTCACTAACTTGAACATCTGTTTTAATGAGACTCCGACGCCTTACTATGCTGCCACTACGTCGCTGTGCCCCGCGGGATATCTAACAGCACTCTCATACTTCCATGACGTTGACCACTTCGGCTCCGCCAATCTTAGATTCAAGCCTCTCGCGCGCGCCACTGTCAACCTTGGCTACACCATCAGCAGTACAAATGGCGGCAACCTACTTCTAAATCCTCTGGCGCCCCTTGGTCCCGTTGCCATGAACTACCATTTGCCGACCGCCGCCGTTGCTATCGACCTCGCGAAGCGAGTCACCCTTAAGGGCGGTTGGAATCTTTATGACTATGACGAGAAGTCGCCTCCAGGACCCGTCGCGCCCCGTAATTTTCAGGCCAACGTCGTGTCAATTTCGCTGCGTTACTCAATGTAAAATCCATGAACCCACAAATAGAAGTTTCTCCTACACAAAGAATTCGTTTATTAAAACAATGGCTGGTTTTCGTTCCGCTGCTGGCTTTCTCGGCGTTTGTCCTGATGGCGAACGCGTTTTCGGCACCTCCGCCCTCCGGAGCCGAAACTTTCAAGGCCAAATGTTCCATGTGCCACGGCCCGGACGGTGCCGGCGCCACTCCGATGGGGCAGAAGTTTAAACTGCGCGATCTACGCTCCTCCGACGTGCAGAAGCAGACTGATGAACAACTGACAGAGGTAATTGCCAAGGGCAAACCCCCAATGGCTGCCTTCGGCAAGTCTTTATCTCCCGGAGATATTCAGCAACTGGTCGCCTACATTCGGAGCATCGCCAAAGGATAACCAACTATGTTGAATTCAAATCAAACTTTGATTGGCACCGACGAGCAGACAGACCGGAGATCCTATCTGGCATGGCTGATGGGCCTGTGTGCCGCCGGAGTAGGGACTGTGCTCGCTCTTCCACTGGTTCGTTTCTTACTGTATCCGATTAAAGTGAAAACCACTGATCTGAAATGGTCGGATGTTGGTCCTGTCTCCGACTTTTCCTCGTTGAACGCTCCTGTTCAGCGGTCTATTACGGTGGAACAGATAGACGGGTGGCGCAAGAATGTTTCGGATAAGGTTGTTTACGTTACCAGGAATGCGGAAAACGGTCTGCAAGTGTTATCCGCTGTCTGCCCTCACCTAGGCTGTTCGGTGCAGTGGCGCGGCACTCTGAATGAATTTGTCTGTCCCTGCCACTCCGCCACCTTCAAGCCGGATGGCACCAGAACCGGCGGCCCGGCACCCCGCGGTATGGATACCCTCCAAAGTGAGATCCAGAGCGGCCGCCTGATGGTTCGCTACCAATATTTTCGTCAGTTGGTGCCAGGAAAGGAAGTAATTGGCTGATCGTCTATGAGCACGCTAGAAAGCCCAAAAAAACAAAAGTCGCTTCTACTCAACTGGTTTGATCGACGCACCGGCCTGAATCAACTTTTGAGCGAAGCCCTGGATGAACCCATCCCAGGAGGCGCGCGTTTCGCCTACGTGTTCGGATCGGCGCTGTTATTCATTTTCATCTCCCAAGTCATCACTGGAGTGTTCCTGGCGCTCTACTATGTACCCTCAACTGACCACGCGCACACCACCGTTGAATACATAACCAAGGCTGTATCTGCAGGATCGTTCTTGCGCAGCGTCCACGCCTATGGTTCTAGCGCCATGGTTATTCTCTTGCTTCTTCATGTCACCCAGACATTCTTATATGGCTCCTACAAGGGCCGCCGCGAGTTGCTTTGGCTCTCAGGTTGTGTGCTCTTTGTGTTTGTTTTATGTATGGCCTTCACGGGCTACTTGCTGCCGTGGGATCAAAAGGCATACTTCGCAACCGCCGTTGGCACCAACATAGCCGGCGAGATCCCTATTATCGGTGGGTGGATGAAGAGCCTGATGCGCGGCGGAGCGGACATGGGCACATTAACGCTTTCTCGCTTTTTCGTGGCTCATGTTCTGGGTGTGCCCGCGGCCATCTTTGCGCTCATAGCTCTCCATGTGTATTTGTTCCGCAAGGCTGGTTCCGCCGGACCGATCAGCGAAGATCCCTTACATCCGGTTCAACGGACCGAAGCGTTCTATCCGAGACAAGTGATTGTAGATGGAATCTTTGCTCTATTGATCATATCCGTTCTCGCATTCATGGCTCACTTCAACCCGTTCACCCTGGGCCCCCAAGCCAACCCTGCCGACACTCATTATTTGCCTCGTCCTGAGTGGTATTACATTCCTATTTTTCAGTATCTGAAATACTGGCCGTCCTCACTGTCATTCATCGGCGTGGTAGTCGTTCCCGGAATTGTCGGATTCGCCTTCGCGAGTCTGCCCTTTCTTGACCGGCGCATGGAACGACGGCCTTGGAAACGCCCGCTGGCAGTCGGCACTTATGTCTTTGTCTTTCTCGCGCTTTTTGGCCTGGGATATATCAGTTATCAAAACGACCACAGCGATCCAGGCTACGTTCAGCAACTTGCCGCTCAAGACAAAGAAACAGCCGAGTTTATGCAGCGGCCCTTTCAAGCCGAGGCCTCCGGCACTGCAGCAACCGTTATGGCGGCTGCTCCAGTTGATTCGAATCTGGCGCAAGGTAAAGCTATTTTTGAAGCGCAAGCTTGCGGCGCCTGTCATGGAGACGGCGGAACCGGCTCGGCCGCTGGCCCGAAGCTGACCGACGTGAGTGCCCGTCGGACTGAAGATCAACTAATCGCCATCCTCAAATCCCCAAGTCCCAAAATGACAGCTGGCGGAATGACGGCGCTCGATCTGCCCCCCGATAAACTGGCCGCACTTGTGACTTACGTTAGATCTCTCAAGTAAGAATAAGCTCAGTAATGTTCCCAAGTGACTGACCAGTGTTCGTCCGGTGCAGCCGGCGTAATAATCAGCCGGCGATCGCTGAACCGATAGTGCCGCGGTAGATCCTTACCAACCAGGAGATCGCGCGTGACCGAACCTTTCACGTGATGCGTCAGCGTGTGAGTGGGTTCGTTCACATCATAGCTGCCGAAAGAAGCTTCATACCCATCCCGCGAGTATTGATCCGACTCGGCGTTTGCCGATTTTGGGTAAATCAGCTGCACCGACATGTGGCCATCGCGCGTGTAGATCAGCATCCCGGTTGGTTGACTCATAGTTACCGGCTTCCCATCCGGTCCTTGTACTTCTATCCGCACGAGATGCCACGCTCCTACCAGGCGGTCCTTAGCACTCGCGCCAAATCCACTCAGCGCCCCAATAACTAGGAAGATTGCAAAATGAGTGGCCTTCATATTTTTCAAGCTTCAACGCAATTGCTCAAGCTTCCGCAGACCCGCTTTCGCGGCTCCCGGGCTGCCGCCCGCTTCCTGGATCTCGTCATTTTTCTCCCACGTAGCTCTATCCAGAGGATGAATGTCTTGCAGCCGTTTCGCCACTAGCGAGGCATTCACGGCCTTCAAATCAGTCGCCAGCAGTTTGTCGAATTCAGCGGCAACATCGTTGCTTTCGTGCGTCAGCGATTCAATCCGGTCAACATAGTAATCGGCGGGCTTGCCTTCATAGAACACCAGCGCTCCATATAGCTCGGAAGTTTTCTCGCGAATGCGTTCCTCACCCGTAATCGCGCCGCCCTCTTTAGTGGCGACAATTTTCTTGCGAATAATGTCGCTCTTGTCGGCCAAGGTCGCCAATTGCTTGTTTAAAGGATCGTCCGGTCCCAATTTCGCAGCTCGCTCCAGCAGCGCCTCTCGTACGCCGTTGATTCTGGCAACATCGAAACTCAAGTCTCCCAGCAGGCGGTAAACTCGCATCGAAGAATCAAACTCCAACTGTCGATCCGCCAAAGAATATTTAGCGCGCGGATCCATTCTAACCACAACCTGGGTCGCCAGCACCTCCTTGTTACGAGTCAGCTTCACCGTGTAGGTCCCGGGCACAACGCGCGGGCCAATGGTTGATTCCGGAGCAATTACAGCCCCAGGCGGCACGGTTGGCGCCTTCAGCCGCATGCTCCACTCTACCCGGCTGATCCCGCGGCGACTGCTGGCCGCCAATGTGTCCACCAGCGTGCCTTTGTCGTCGAAAACTTCCAGCTTCATCCGTCCGAAGATATGCCGCTTCTGCTGATAGTAGGTGATAACGGCTGCATCAGGCGGGTCAGGTCCCAGATACGTGCCATCGCCTTCAGACCAGCCTCCATTCGCAGGAATGCGCTGTTGAACAACCTTGCTCTCCAGGAATGTAACTTCCTTGTTAAGCACTGCCGCGTTCAACTGGCGCAGCGGCGAAATGTCGTCGATGATCCAGATGCCGCGGCCATGCGTCGCCAAAACCAGATCCGATTCGCGGGGTTGTATAGCCAGGTCCCGCACTGCTACGTTTGGAAAATCATGACCTTTGTACTGCGCCCATTGCCCTCCACCGTCAATCGAAATATACAGACCGAATTCAGTACCGAGAAATAGGAGATCCGGGGCAACCGTGTCCTCTTTAATGACGTGCGCATAGCCCCTTATCCCTTTATCAGGTGAAACTATACGTTCCCAAGTTTTACCGAAATCGTTAGTCTTGTAGGCGCGCGGCGCCATGTCCCCGAAAGTGTGAAGATCAAACGTCGCATAAGCCGTGCCCTCGTCAAACCGGCTTGCCTCCACCCAGGAAACCCACGAGAATTTAGGCAGGTCCGGTATATTGGTCACCACGTTGGTCCAGCTTTTTCCTCCATTTCGAGTCAGTTGGAGATTGCCGTCGTCCGTTCCGGCCCAGACGACATCCGGATTCTTCGGCGACTCACTGACCGAATAAATGGTCGTATGCATTTCGGCCACTGAGTTATCCACCGTAATGCCGCCAGACTCCTCCTGCTTCTGCTTCTCCGGATCGTTCGTCGTCAAATCGGGAGATATGCGATCCCAGGTCTGGCCATGATCGCGCGATCGGAACAGATATTGCGCGCCAATATAAAGCGTTCCTACATTCGTAGGACTCAGCACCATCGGCGTATTCCAGTTGAAGCGCAGTTTGCCTTCACCATACTTCTGTTGTGGCTGAATGGAACGATTTTCCAGCGTGTGCCGGTTGATGCGCGAAATAGCTCCGCCCTGTGACTCCGCATAGATGTAATTCGGATCAGAAGGATCCGCAAAGGCGAAGAAGCCATCGCCGCCGTCAATGTTTTCCCAGCGACTGTTACTAATCCCACCCGGATACGCCGAGTCGCCTATCCACGCACTGTTATCTTGCAGCCCTCCATAAACGTGATACGGGTCGGCCATGTCCACACTCACGTGATAAAACTGCCCAATCGGCAGATTTTGCGATTTCAGCCACTTTTCTCCGGAATCGTGCGAATACCAGACGCCCCCGTCGTCGCACGTAATTACTTCGTTAGTGTTATCGGGATCCACCCAGACATCATGAAAATCGCCGTGTGCTCCGCCCCATATCGAACTAAAACTCTTGCCACCGTCAACGCTCAGAATCAGGCCGCCACCAGGCTTGTAGATTTTGTTCTCATCCTTTGGATCGACAATGAGATTCGAGAAATAGAATGGCCGCCAGATCATCATCTGACTGTTATCGCCTTCCTGCCACGTTTTCCCGCCGTCGGACGATCGGTACAAAGCGCTCTTTTTCGCTTCAATCAATACATAGACCGCATCCGCATTCGAAGGCGCAACCGCTACTGTAACGCGCCCCCACGGCTTGGCCGGAAGCCCTTTTGCCGAGTCCGCACTCAGTTCGCTCCAGTGCGAACCTCCGTCGGTCGTTTTGAAAAAAGCGCTGCCGCTTTTCGCATTTTCGTCATCTCCTCCAGAACGAAACGTCCAGCCTTTCCGGCGAAAATCCCAGGTACCGGCATAAAGTGTCTTGTGATCGGTAGGACTCATCGAGACAGACGAACAACCGGTGGAAGCGTTCGCACCTTTCAGAATCAGATGCCAGTTCTTACCGCCGTCTTCAGTCTTATACAGCCCGCGGTCGTCGCTGTCGCTCCACAACTTCCCGGGCACACAGGCGTAAACTGTGCTGCTGTCTTTCGGATCAACCACAATTTTGCTGACCCGCTCGGAGTTTTTCAAACCAGTATTTTTCCAATTCTCCCCGCCGTCAGTCGATTTGTAGATACCGTCTCCGATGGAAACACTGTTGCGAGTCCAGCTTTCGCCCGTACCCACCCAGACGTTTTTCGGATTACTCGGATCAACCGCTATCGCTCCGATCGATTGCACTGCTTCTTTGTCGAAGACCGGCTTGAAGGTTGTGCCTCCATTCACTGACTTCCACACGCCGCCATCGGCCGAACCGACATATACCGTAAGACGGCCCTGTTGACGGACCGCGGTCACTGTAGCCACCCGCCCGCTGATCTCGGCCGAACCGATGTTACGCGCTCCCAGACCGGAGATGGTATCGGAATCAAACTTGACGTTCTGTGCCGCAAGCATGGCTGCAGCCGTCAGTGCACTCGCTAAAAGTTTCAGTTTCACTTCTTTGTGCCTCCCATCTTAGGCATCGTGAACAGGCTGTCATCCAGCGGCACATTCGTCTCTACTTTTTGCACCGTGATCTTCGCATGCTGCGGCTCGCCTTTGGCCCCCACTTCCATGGCCATCGGGAAATAAACTCCATTCACTTGTTCGTAATCTCCATACAGCGTCTCCTGGTAGCGAACAGTGCCTCGAATCTTCCGCTCGCTTTCCACTTTTATTTCAAGGAATGAATCGGCGTCGATATAGTACACGCGGGCATCGCCGTTACTAAGCGTCAGCCTGATTTTGTAGCAGTCGGTGCCCTCAACCGAATCATGACCCAGCAGTTCGGCCCTGTGATCCTTATTCTTGTAGTCAACCAGCTGCCCGTCAAAATCCGCGTCTTCCAGCAGGCCCTTGCGATCGTCCTCTGAAATCAGATCCGCATCTTTTCTGCCTTCGAACGGATTCACCTGCCACGCGGTTTTACCATCGTAAGCCTGCACCTGCGCCATCCCCTGGATTATGTTCTCCTCGCGCACCTTACCCGGGCGCTTTTCCTCCTGCACAAAGCCAACATGGAAGTCCCCCATGCTGATGGTTCCTGTCATTCGGACCGTTTGAAACGACTTCAATTTGGCTTCGCCGCCGCGCGCTTGAATATTCCTGGCGATAATTTCGTCCACCGTTTGCGCATGCGCCAGAAAGGCGGAGGCAAAAACTATAAAAATGACACGATACATGAAAACCTCTGAGTATATGGGAACAGTCTTAAGTTACAGCGTTACATAAAGGAATGGAGTGGGTCGTCTGATGAGGACAATTCGTACTCTAGGATGGTGCGTGTGCGCAAGACCCAGACCAAACCTCAGCCAGCCTCTAATGGCACGATTCTCTTGATTGCCGGGTTTAAGCTCATCAAAGGGTTTTTGCTGCTTGCTGTTGGTATTGGCGCTCTTCATTTCCTTCACCGCGATCTTGCCGCCACGGTCGGGCATTGGATAAACATCCTTCGAGTAGACCCGGACAACAAGTATGTGCACTCCTTTCTATCCCGAGTGTTTCGCGTAAGTCCAAAACAACTGAGGGCAATTAGCGCAGGCACCTTCGTCTACGCGGGCATTCTCCTAACCGAGGGATCGGGCTTGTTGCTGCGCAAGCGGTGGGCCGAATACTTCACCATCATTTCAACCGGCGGGCTCGTTCCCCTGGAAATTTATGAGCTCAGCCGGCGCATCACGACGGCTGTGAGTTTTCGGCAAGCGTGT
>PLRJ01000093.1 GCA_003163855.1 Bryobacterales bacterium
GGATTGCTCCGTTTTATCTGTGGATAGAGCGCGCGGCTTTTGGAAAGCGGCTGGAGCGGCATCGGTTGGCGTTTCTCGAGACGGCGGAGGGGGCGCAGCGCGCGCTGGTGCTGGGTGATGGGGATGGCCGGTTTGTTGCTGCGCTGGCGGCGAAGTATCCCGGGCTTTGGATTGACTGCGTTGAGTTGAGCGGGCGGATGGTAGCGCTGGCGCGGGGTCGGCTGGGTGATGGACGGCGGAGAGTCAATGTGGTGCAAGGGGATGTATTGCATGTTCCACTTCCCTGCCCTGGTTTAGTGATTGGCCACCTGGAAAGGTGGCCAGCAGGCAAGAATGCCTACCCCACAAAGCACTATGACACTGTTTACTCGCACTTTTTTTTGGACTGTTTTAGTACGGAGCAGATTTCAGTGCTGGCGGGGCGGATTGCGGGAGTGAGTGGGCGGGGAACTCGGTGGGTGATCTCGGATTTTCGGCGGGCAGAGTCAGGGTGGCGAAAAGTCTTCACCGCTGTGTGGATTAAGACGATGTACATATTTTTTAAAATGGCTACACAATTGGCACAGCAGGAGCTGCCGGATCATCACTCTGCCTTGAGAGAGCATGGATTTCGGCTTGTAGAAGAGCGACTCAGTATGGCGGGGTTGATTGTTTCCGAGTGCTGGGAGCGTTAAGGTGCAGACGTCGTCGCATCGAGCGTTTCGTTTAGATCAAGCGCGGCGGCGATGAGGGCGAGGTGAGTGAAGGCTTGCGGGTAGTTGCCCAGAGCTTCGCCGGATTTGCCGATTTGTTCAGCGTAGAGTCCGAGATGACTGGCGTAGGTCAGCATTTTCTCGAAGATGTACAGGGCCTCGCGCACGCGGCCACTGCGCGCCATGACTTGCACCAGCCAAAACGTGCAGGCGCTGAAGGTTCCTTCCGTGCCGGGCAGGCCGTCGGCATTTTCTCCGGTTGGCTTGTAGCGATATACCAGGCTGTCGGAAACGAGTTCATCGAGAATGTGATCGATGGTCATGGTCATCCGGTGATCGCGCGGAGTGATGAACTGCAGCATGGGGAACAGGAGGCAGGTGGCATCCAATTCCGAGCCGCCGAAGGTCTGTACGAACGATTTGCCGTTCCAGCCTTGTTCCATGATGGTTTCGTAGAGCTCGTTGCATTCTTTGCGCACGCGCTCTATATCGAAGGGCAGGTTGCGATGGACGGCGATTCGCAGCGCGCGGTCTAAAGCGACCCAGCACTGAACTTTTGAATAGGTGTACTGTTCGGCATTCTTGCGGACTTCCCAGATGCTGCTGTCGGGCCGCCTCCAGTTGTCGCAGACCCAGTAGACGATGTTGCGAATGTAAGTCCAAAGGTCGTAAGAGATGGGCTCACCGTGCTGGTTGTAGAGATAGACGGCGTCTATGAGTTCGCCATAGATGTCGAGTTGAAGCTGGTTCTTGGCCTCGTTACCAATGCGTACGGGTTTGGAGTTCTTATAGCCAGCAAGGTGATCGAGAGTGGTCTCCTCCAAATCGGAGGAGCCATCGATTCGGTATAAGACCTGGAGGGGGCCGGTTTCCTGGTGTTCGGAGGCGCGGGCTTGGAGCCAGTCGATGAAGTGAGAGGCTTCCTCGGAATAGCCCAGGCGCAGTAGGGCCAGGATAGTAAAGGAGGAATCGCGCATCCAGGTGTAACGATAATCCCAGTTCCTTACACCGCCGATGCCTTCGGGCAAGCTGCAGGTGGGTGCGGCGACGATAGCGCCAGTGGGTTCATAGATGAGGAGCTTCAGAGTGAGAGCGGAGCGCATGACCATTTCGCGCCAGCGGCCTTTGTAGGTACAAATGGAGGCCCAAGTGCGCCAGCGATGGATGGTCTCCTTGAGCATCTGGTCGGTATAGGCTTCGATGTCGGCTGGGGTGCGCGGCTCGCCATGTTCGGCCATTTCGAGGACGAAGCTTTGTTTTTCACCCTGCTTCATGGTGAAGGTGGTTGTAACGCCACCGTTATCCATGGCCTTGACAGGGACGGTGGAAGTAAGAAGTAGTCCTGCCGAGGGGGTGCGAAAGGCAGTGCGATTGTCCTCGAAGCTTACTTCGTGCTTTTGGCGGGCGTAATCGAAGGCAGGGCTGCACTGCATGGTGAATTCGAGCTGGCCGCGGACGCAGCGCACAATTCGGATGATGGCCTGGGGAGATTGCGGACCGGTGTGCCAGGGCATGAAGTCGATGACTTCGCCCACACCTTCTTCACTCAAGAAGCGGGTCATGAGAACGTTGGTGTCTGGCAGATACATCTGCTTGCAGCGGCCTTCTGGCGAGGCCCAGACGCGGAAGTTGCCGCCTTTTTCGTCGTCGAGGATGGCGGCGAAGACACTTGGGGAATCGAAGCGGGGAAGGCAGCACCAGTCAATGGATCCGTCGGAGCCGACCAGGGCGGCGGTGTGGAGGTCTCCGATGAGTCCGTAAGTGTCGATCGTGCTGTAAGCCATCGGAAGTGAGACTCGAAACGGCTGGAAGAGTTGCTAGGGGTTATACATTACCGAAGGTTAGCGTTGGCTGCATAAGTAAGACGCGCAAGACGGTCGCGGTTTCAGCGGCTCCACCGAAAGGTATAGCGAGTTCCTTTACTCATTGGCGGAGCGCAGCCGCGCCCTTTTGGGCTTTGTAAGCTGGACCGTACAGAACGCGCCCGGGACGTTCCGCTGTCACTTGTCCATCGTGCAGAACCAGCTTTCCATTGACGATGACCTGTTGAAAACCAGCTGAGTATTGGTGGGGTTTGTCGAAGGTAGCTTTATCGGCGACCGTGGCCGGGTCGAAGACTACGATATCGGCTTTCATACCTGGACGGAGCAGGCCTCGATCAGGAAAGCTAAGCCGTTGAGCGGGCATGGAGGACATGCGGCGAATGGCATCCTGCAAGGTCAGGACCTTTCGTTCGCGAACGTACACGCCCAACACACGAGCAAAAGTGCCGTAGCTGCGCGGATGAGGAGCTTCCTTGCCGAACACGGGGATATCGCCATCGGAGGCGATCATGGTGTAAGGAGATCTCATGATTCGTTCGATGTCGGCTTCATCAATGGCATGATAGACGGCCGAACAGCCGCCTTTTTCCTGGAGCGCCATGGCTGTTTCGGCAGCATTTTCTATGGTGGGTTCGACCCCTCGAGCTCTTGTGATGTCGGCGAGGCTCTTGCCGGCGAGTGCCGGATCGAAACTACAATTTACGATGACGATGTTCTTAGGGTCGCCACCGCCGCGACCGTCGCGGATGTTGTGGACGATTTCCACCTTGATTTTGGCCCGCGCATCAGTGGCGTGCAGGCGCTCAACCACGGACTTGTTTCCACCCTCCAGCGACCATTGCGGGAACAGAGCGGCGATTCCGGTACTAGAGGCCGTGTAGGGATACTGATCGATGGTGACGTCAACACCGCGCGCCCGAGCTTGGTCCACTAAGAGCAGTGTGGCTGCGCTTTTACCCCAGTTGGAGGTCCCGATAACTTTATGGTGAGTTATCTGGGTCGGCAGGTGACCTTCTTCTCCAATGCGAATAGTTTCGCGGACGGAGTCTTCGATATGGTCGGTTTCGTCGCGCATGTGGGACTCATGAAAACCGCCCATCGCTCCGACAACCTTCGCGATTTCGATGACTTCCTCGGTATTTGCGTAGTTGCCGGGAACGTAAAAGAGTCCGGTGGAAAGGCCGACAGCGCCATCGCGCATGGCCTCGGCTGCCAAAGCTTTCATTTTCTCGAGTTCTTCCGTTGTAGCCTGGCGGTTCACCAATCCCATGACGGCAGTGCGAAGGGACCCATGACCGACGAAGCTCGCGATATTGACTGAGATAGGCGTCTGCGAGAGTTTCTGGAGGAAAGGCGCCAGGGGAACGGGGGAATTACCATCGGGTCCTTCAATAAAGGTGGTGACACCTTCACGCAGATAATTTTCCGCAGTGGGAACGGAAAAGATGCCGCGGCGGCCGTGCGAATGAATATCGATGAAGCCGGGCGCAACAGCCATGCCTGCCGCATCCACACGCGTGGTGCAGGTTAGCTTGTCCAAATGTCCGATGGCGGTGATGGTGTCGCCGCTGATCGCGATGTCACCGGCGAACCACGGATTGCCTGCACCGTCGAAGATCTTGCCGTTTGCGATGAGCAGGTCGCAACTCTGGGCATGCAGCAGCAGAGGCAGGAAGAAAAGGAACAGTATGCGCATGTTTTCAGAAGTGTAGCGCACGGTTATCTACACTGTTCAAATGCACCGATTCTCAGTTGCACTGCTTTTAGCCGTCGGCCTTGGCGCGCAAACACCTAATTGGCCGGACGTAAACAAGGAAACTCTAGAGCATTATCAAGCACTGGTAGGGATGGATACAACGGATCCTCCGGGTAATGAAACGAAAGTGGCGGAGTACGTGAAAAAAGTGCTGGAGGCGGAGGGCATTCCGGTCATCCTGGCTGCGAAGGATCCGAACAGAGCCAACATTATTGCCCGCTTAAAGGGCAACGGGTCAAAGAAGCCGATCCTGATTGTCGGACACTCGGACACAGTGAAGGTGGATCCGGCGAAGTGGATTTATCCACCGTTCAGCGCAACGCGGAAAGACGGCTACATTTACGGCCGCGGCACGCTGGACGACAAAGACAATCTGACAGCTTCCATGATGACGATGATTCTGCTGAAGCGGTCGGGCATCGTGTTGGACCGCGACGTGATTTTTCTGAGCGAAGTGGGTGAAGAAGCGGCCACGGGGCCAGGCATTCGATATCTGACGGACGAACACTGGAAGGACATTGAGGCTGAAATCTGTCTGGCTGAAGGCGGATTGGTATCGAGGCGCAAGGGTGAGATTCGTTATGCCTTAATTCAGACGGCGGAGAAGTTGCCGGCGTCCATGCGGATGATTTCGCATGGTCCGGCGGGACATGGATCGCGTCCGCTGCGCGAAAACGCGATTGTCCGTTTGTCCCGCGCGGTGGAGAAGATTGCGATGTGGGACCCGCCCATGCGTTTGAACGATACGACGCGATATTACTTCGAAAAGATTGCTGGGGTATCGACTCCGGAAGAAGCAGCGCGTTACAACGGTTTGTTCAGTAGCGAGAAGTCTTCGGAGAGCCGAGAGTACCTGGCTCAGTATGAGCCGGGCAACTACTCGATGCTGCACACGTCCATCTCGCCTAACATATTCACCGGAGGTTACCAGGTGAATGTTATTCCGTCAACCGCCGAAGCGATCCTGGACGTGCGTGCGCTGCCCGATGAAAACATCCCGGCATTCATGGAATTGATGAAGAAGCAGATTAACGATCCTTCGATAGAACTGGTCCTGGAAAATCGCAACAATCGCCCGCATGCGGAGCCTTCGTCCATCCACTCGGAAGCCTTCAAGACAATTGAGGCGGCCAACAAGAAGGTTTACAACGCCATCACCATTCCCCAGATGAGCACTGGCGCGACGGATATGGCTTTCCTGCGAGCGAAAGGCGTTCAATGTTACGGCATCGGTCCCATCATCGATGAAGAGGATGCTCCTAAGGGGTTCGGCGCACATAGCGACCAGGAGCGAATCTGGGAAGACGGATTGTACAAGTTTGTGCAGTTCAATTGGGAAGTAGTAACTAGCCTGGCGGCGCACAAGTAGCCGAGGCTGGCAAAAATTACCGCCTAGGCGCAGTTTACTCTCTGGGAGTCTTACTACCATTCCGCAAAGTTCCTATAAACATCAGTGAGTTAGGTGACCGTTGGCATTGGTATGACTCGTGCTTTGGTAAGTTCGGGGGAGGAGAGACATAATGCGAACAAAGATTCAAGCTCATCTGTTAACGATTGCTTTTGGTAGCTGCCTGCTGATGCCTGCGTGGGCCGCAGCAGGCCAACCGCAGGCGAATCCAACGGCAGATCAGAGCAAGAACGACCACGCCGACCGGCAACTGGTGCGCGATATCCGGCGAGCAGTGGTTAAAGACAAGAGTTTATCCACTTATGGCCATAACGTCACGATTATTGCCGAAGGCGGAAAGGTGACGCTGCGTGGAACGGCGCGATCTGAAGAAGAAAAGAGCGCGATCGAAGGCTATGCAAAGAAGTATGCGGGCGCCGACAAGGTAGTGGATGAACTAAACGTGAAAAGCGAAACGAAGTAAGTAGTTAAAGAGAGGTAAAAGATTATGGGAAAGAATGTAGCTGTTTTTGGAATCTACGCGACAAGGTCGAGAGCGGAAGAAGCGGTGGACCAGTTGGTGTTGGCGGGTTTTAGGAATGAAGATATTTCGGTTTTGATGCAAGATAACGTAGGCAGTAAAGATTTTGCCCACGAGAAGCACACAAAAGCTCCCGAAGGAACAACGACAGGAGTCGTTGCCGGCGGGGCCATTGGTGGAACATTAGGTCTGCTGGCTGGTATTGGCGCGCTTGCCATACCTGGCCTTGGACCGTTTATCGCTGCCGGCCCGATCATGGGCGCACTCGCCGGAATTGGTTCGGGCGGAGTGGTGGGAGGCTTCATTGGCGCACTAGTGGGGATGGGTATCCCGGAATTCGAAGCAAAGCGCTATGAAGGTCGCATTAAGGACGGCGGGATTCTTGTCTCGGTTCATTGCGAAGATAGCGAGTGGGTAGATAAGGCCAAGGATCTGCTGAAACGTAGCGGAGCTGAGGATGTTTCGTCAACCACCGAATCGTCAGCAGACTACGCCGAGAGCGACCGGCCGTTTGCGCGGTCGGCCCGCTACTAATTGAAAGATCAGGAACGGAGAAAAGCCCGCCTTTGCTTAGGCAAGCGCGGGCTTTTTCTCGTTAGTGCCAGTAAGTAACCAGATTGTAGGCATTGACGGTGCCAATGCCAGTGGCGAAATCCCAACCTTCCGCAGTGCCGAAGGCAGGAAGCAATGCGCTTGAAGACGTAGAGAGATCGCCGTAAATCACTGTCGTTGAGGTGCGGCCGAATCTTCCTCCTCCGCCAGTGATCTTGGTGCTGGAATCGTAACAGCTGATGGTGCCTGCACAAGGAAGATCCATATCGCCCAGAGTGACATCGTAAAAGATGCAGGCGCCGCCAACGCCCGCACCACTATTAGACTGGCACGAGGAAGATCCAGAGGAGCCATATTCAGCAGCAGCCAGGGAGTAGTAGTGCGGCGCCGGATTTCCCCACCGTGACTTTGTTTTCTCGTTAACCAGGGACTGAATGCCGGCCATGATGGGCGATGAGAACGAGGTGCCACCAGCTCCAGACCAAGTGCTGGGGGCGCCTGAGCAGGATGCGCCGCCGTTGCGAGTGTCGGTCCAGCAGAAGACATAATAATGTCCCCAGACACCGTTGGCGGCGAACAGTGAGACATCGGGGATATCTCGCACGCCGTCACTCGGATTTCCGAGTATCGACTGCCACGATGGTTTGCCGTAACCTTTGCAGCTTCCGCCAACCATACCAGTAGCGGAAGGCGAACCGGTGGCGCAACCGCTGGGGCCGCCGCTTCCCGCAATGGTGTTCAAGTAATCGGCCAAGCCTGTAGTGCTGTTGCAGAAGCCGCCGGGCCCCGCGGTGGTGGAGTAGCCCGCATAGCTGGCAAGAAGCACACTGGAGCAGGAATCGTTCCATGGAATCTCCGGGATGTACGATTTTGCAGATTCGAACAAAGAAGTATTGGTGGCGTTCCAATAGGTACCGGTCGTGTGTGCGTAGGTATCGCCAAAATCAGTACCTCCGACGGCAACATTGTTGGGCGTCGACGCAAAGGCACTAACACCGATGCCATGCGTGGCGTAATCCGCTCCGGCATCGCAACTGGCGGCACCTTCATCTCCCGCGGACACGAAAACCGATACGCCCTCTGCCACCGCTTGTTGATAAATGTTGTTGTAAGTTCCGTTGGCTGACGCGCCATTTTCAGCTTCACATTCTCCATAGCTGATACTGACCAGCGCCGGCGGCGTGGAACTCGCATTTAGCAGATTTTCAAGCGCGATTAAGCCGCCAAATGTGGTTCTGGTATCCGCGCAGGACGCGAGTTCAATAGCAGCGCCCGGAGCGGCGGCACTAGACCACTCGGCATCGAGAATGGCCTCCGCGTCATTGCCAGCAACCACGCCTGGATTTGTGCAATTGCCTGGATGAACCTGGGTGAACGATCCCGTCGTGTAGGTGTTAAGGCCAAACTTGGTGCGGAAAGTTGTCCAGTCGGTTGTGCTGTAGACGTTGGTATCTTCAATAACCACGATAGTCTGGCCGGCACCCGTTATGCCCGCCGAGAATAGGGGATTGAGATTGTAAATGGTTGCAAGATCGCCCGGCACAACAGCCTGGTAAGTGGCACTTCCGGAGGTGTAAGTGTACGCCGCGCGAGCCTTGAGCATTGGTGTGGGCCGGAAATCGTTCAACGAAACGATTCCGGTAATCGCCGGAGCAAGCGCCGCCGGAATTTGCGGATCGGTTATGTTGGCGATGTGGGATTCACCGTTAACGCTGAGGTTATGAATCTCAGTGACGAATGCCTGACGCACCTGACCGGCAGTTCCGGAAAAGTCGATGGTCATGCCGCTTGGATAGACCTGATTCACAAAAAAGCCTTCCGATTCCAGCCAGTTCGTAATGGTGGTGATGTCGCTTTGCGCAACGCCGAATTGCTGGCCGAACTGCGCCGCCGTAAGCCATTGATGATAGTTGGAAGATGCCGGATTTTGCAGGTCGGCCAGATACTGTGTCAGGGCCTGCTCAAGTTCAGGCGTGCGCTGCAACTGCAACAGCATGTGATCCATGGTTAAGCTATCTGCAACAAGGCCCTGATCGTTGGCAGCGTTAGCGGCGCTCCGGGTATTGCCGTACAGCGTAACGCGCTGCTGATTGTTTACCGCCTGAGTGATCAACGCACGCGTGGGCGGAATACCGGATAATTTCTGGGAGTAAGCAGAGGTAGTTAGTGCAAGGGTTAGAAGAGAACCAAAACACAATGAACTGCGAAACATAGGTCTCCTTGTTTTTCGGTCAAGAGATACTAAAAAAGGACGGGCTCGTAGTTTAGTACGAGTACAGAAGCTTTTTCAGTTTACTCCGACTGTGGGAGTTACACTAGCCGAATGGGAACAGGATTCTGGGCGCCAGTGGCGCTGGCAGTTGTACTTTCAGCTGGTTTCTTAGAGGCTGCCGGGAACGATAGCCCCACCGCCGTAGCGCAACAGCTTTTCGACGCCATGAAGGCGCACGACTCCGCGGCCGCTATGGCACTGTTCGTGCCCGGCACGACCATGTCGTCCTTTGATGCGGCAGGCAAAGCAGTTATCACGCCAGTTGAAAAATGGGCCGACCACATTGGCGCTTCTAAGAGCGGCATGCTGGAACGCATGTGGAATCCGAAGGTGATGGAGCAGGGGTCGATCGCCACCGTTTGGGCGGAATACGATTTCCACCTGGATGGGACATTCAGCCATTGTGGCATCGACAGCTTCACAATGCTGAAGACAGAGGCCGGCTGGAAGATAGCGGGACTCAGCTACACGCGGGAGAAGAGTTGCGCGCCGAGCCCACTGGGCCCTCCGAAGGCGCCGTAAGCGGGCGCGATGATTTAGAGCGGATTGCCATTGTCGTCAGTCGTCCAGCTTTCGCCCTGGAAGGCGATGAAGATAGCGGTCCAGGTGTTGGTGGCGGGCAGTTGAAAGAGAACGGCTCCGTCCTGCCAGATTGCATTTTCATTGCTGTATTGACCGATTGGATTGCCCTGGTTCATGTGGATGTTGTGAATGCCGGTGCCGTCGGTGTAGGGGCGGCCGAAGGCGTAGATAACGCCGTCCGGATCGGCCGTAGCCTGATTCAACAGCTGGATCACTGCGTTCTGCAAGTTACCTGAATTCTGGCGCGATGGAAGCGGCAGAAGTTGCATTTCGCTTAGCGTGACAAGGGGCTGGCCGTTGGTTCGACTGCGGACGTAGTCGATGGAGGGATTGCCTTGTACATTGGTGAGGTCATTCATGCCCGGCTGCAGGGCGGTAAGAATTGATGCGTCGGGCGGTTGGAAGTTCGTTTGAATGTTGTAAAGAACCTGCGAGTCACCGGCGTCAGACTCGATATTGACCGCAATCTGGTAGGTGCTGCCCGCCGCGTTCACGTTGATGAGGTAGTGGGGAGGCTTGCCGGAGGGGCCGCTGACTTTTCCTTCCTGGGGGTCGCCGACCAGGACGCTGTAGGAATTAGGCATCCTTTGTTGATAGCACGAAGTTAGCGCAGGGGCGGAGCGGATGGCGGCGCGTGGCGATGATGGGTCAGTTGTTCGTAGGCATAAGCGATCTGGATCAAGTTCGGCTCCGACCAGGCGCGGCCGTAGATGGTCATGCCGGCGGGCAGAGTGTCTCCGCGGGTGAAACCCATGGGCACGTTGATGGCGGGGAAGCCGGTGGTCGGGGAGAAGAACTGGCTGTTGTCGCCAGCCGGAGTATTAAGATCGCCGATGAGGCGTGGCGGATTGCTCCAGGTAGGATAAACGAATGCATCGAGCTTGAGGTGATCCATAGTCTGGAGCACGGCGGTCCGGACTTTCTCACGATACTCGCTATCGGCCTGACAGGCGGGGGAATCAGGACCGTTTTCGGGAGCTTTTTCGGCGGTCTCCAGGCGGCGCTCGACAGTGGGATGAAAGCCTCCGGACTTGATTATTTCGAAAAGCGTCTTGACCGGGACGGCATCGCCGCGAGCGGCAAGGAAGCGATTCATGTCGTATTTGAAGCCCATGCAAGGACCGGATTCGCGCGGGCGTTTAATGCCGTCGAGATCCACTTTTGCCGGATCGACGATGATCGCGCCGCCGCGGCGTAATTCCTCGACCGCGGACATGAAGATGCGCGCTATTTCAGGGTCGGTGCTCTCGCGCTCGTAGGCTTGGCGCAGAACTCCGATGGTCATGCCGTGTAGACCGTCTGGCTTCAAGGATGCCGCGTAGGCGCTGACTATGTGATCTTTTGCGGCTGCGGTCACCGGATCGTTGGGATCGGGGCCGGCTATCACTTGAAAGACTTTGGTTGCGTCTTCGACGGTTCGTGCGATGGGTCCGGCGATATCGGCCAGCAGGCTCAGCGGGAAGACGCCGGCGCGGCTCGTGAGTCCCATCGTGGAACGAATGCCAACGAGGGACTGGTGCGAGGAAGGGCCTCGGATGGAGTTGCCGGTATCGCTGCCCAGGCCAACAAGTCCGAAATTGGCGGCGATAGCGGCGGCAGTTCCTCCGCTGGAGCCGGCCGTGACGCGTGCCAGATCATACGGATTTCTGGTGTAGCCGGGAAGAATGGAGCTGACGGTTTCATAGGGGCTGAAGGCCCACTCGGCCATGTTCGACTTGGCCAGGACGATGGCGCCCGCTTCCTTGATTCGCTTGACCTGAAATGCGTCCTGGGTGGGAATGTACTTGGCGAAGACCAGGGCGCCGTTGGAGGTTCGCAAGCCCTGGGTTTCGAAGTTGTCCTTCACGATCATGGGTACGCAATGCAGAGGTCCAGTGAGGCCGGTGGCGCGAAAGCGGCGGTCGAGTTCGTCGGCTTGCTTTTGGGCGCCGGGATTCAGCATGATTATGGCATTGATGGCGGGGCCGTTCTTGTCGTAGGTGCGAATGCGATCGAGATAACCGTCGACAAGGTTCCGGCAGGTAAGACGTCCGTCTTTCATGGCCTGATGAACGGTGGCGATGGTGGGCTCTTCGAGATTGAAGGGCGCGGTTTGTGCAAGGAGGCTAGAGGCGCAGGCGAAATAGAAAAGCAGCCGGATCATTTGGTCCAGGATAGCGACTGCGTGCGAAAGAAGGCTAGTGAATGATGTCGAGCGAAGTATTCAGGACGTCGAAATGGAAGCGCTCGGGCGGGAGGCAGGCAACCGGGCCGAGTGTAGTGTCCATCCAGGAGCGATAGACGTTTGAAAACGCCGACTCGCTGAGATAAAAGAGAAACTGGTCGGTGTAGCAGCCCATAGGGGGCATTTTGCGATAGGCCAAGCGGATGCCTACTGCTTTATCCAGATGCACAGAGCCAGTTTCCACTGCCTTGTCTTCCAGGAGTTTCACAAAGCTGCTGCGTCCGGCGTGTGGCCAGACGTCACTGCGTAGAAGATTGCGTAGTTCCACGCGAGTTCCAAAGGTGATTTCGCATTGGCGAATCCATTCGACAACTGCATCGCCCCAATGCCAGTGGCTGAGCAGGCCGAGATATTGATCGACAAGATTGAGAGCGAGGTCCATCTTGCGACCTTCCAGCTTGCGACATTCGGCAGCCTCGTCGGCTCCTGCGGGGAGCGTGACAACCGCCGGCAGCATCTCTTCCTGCTCGATGATTTCAGCCGCAAGACCCATCATCTTGTCCATTCGCTTTACATCAGGCACGGTTTTCACAAGCAGAGGAGGAAGCTCGTGTGTTTTGCCACCACTTACCTCGACAAACTTACGTTCACCAATGATGTCCATTTCCAACCTCGCTGTCTTCTAGAGAACACGCGCAAAACGGTCTCGGTTTCAAGCGCCCTCTGCGCTATCGACAACCCGGTCGACGAGTTATGCCTTAGATTGTAAGAAGACTGGCACTCGCTGACAAGCGGATCCTGGTACCATCTCTCACTAATTAGTTACATTTCCACGCTTTTTGTTTCGCCGACGCGAAAAATTAGCAGCGCTTGAACGATAGTGCCACCAGGTAAGGCCTTTTCACCTGCTGATTCTCTTATCGACCTATACCATGCATTTCTTCAGCCTTAAACGACTACGCCTACACGATATCCTGCCTGTATGCGCCTCCCGGGCTTGCTTGCCGCGGCTTTTACTGTTCTGCTGACTGACGTCGCCGCTTATTCGTTAACGCTTACGTCCTGCTCAGAAAACGCGCGCGCCTTTCTTCCGTGCGAACTTTCGTTCAAGCTGCAGGCGAACGATCTGCCGAAGACAATTTCGCTCTATCGAGACGAAATTCTGAGCGTTGAGTTCCGCTCGCCCAAGGCCACGACGTACCTGATGCACGAGTTTGCCGACGATCCTGGTACTTTGCGGGTCCGCTTTACTCCCACGGAGCCAGGCGCATGGACCTATAAAGTTTCCACTACCATCAGCCGACTTGATAATCAGGAGGGTACTTTCACCGTCGCCGATTCTTCCTACACGGGTCCGGTTGGGGTGGCTAATCTGCGCCATTGGTGGACAACCGGGAAAAAGCCGCACCTTTGGCTGGCAGCAGAAGCGCCGTTTCTTAAGATTGAACCGGCTGCCTTTGAAAGTTGGCTGGACGCACGCAAGCACGATGGCTTTACGCATATTAGAGGCATCATTATGGCGGGTACAGCGTCAGTAAAGCCTTTCAATTCGAAAGGCGAGCCGAACGTGGCCTATTTCACGGCGCTTGATGACAGGCTGCTGGCTGCTTCAAACCGCGGCTTCACGCTCGACCTCATACTTGCCGACACGGGCGTTACACGGTCTGTGCTGCTGGCGCAGCGGGAACGACTGGACCCTCTGGTGCGGTATCTGATGGCGCGCTATGCGGGTTTGAATGTGACATGGCAGGGTGTCGAAAAATTTGAGGACACACGGGGATCGCGATCGCTGCTGCGAGATGTGGCGTTGTTCTTGAAGAAATACGACGGTTTTCAGCATCCCCGTTCCACCGACGCGCGTGACTCGTCGTCACCGCTGCTGCCAGACAATTGGATGAACTACCTGATTGAAGCGTCGCCGAGTCCGCAGTTGGGCGCGGTGGAACACCAGTTCACCGAGCAACCTGAGATCCACATTGTCAGTTCGACCGATCCCGATACTTTTCGGCATGAGCTTTGGAATGCCACCACCAACGGTGAATACCCGAGCGTCTCTTACGCCAGTTTGCAAAACGACGCGAACGTGAAGGCGGTGCAAACTTGGTTTCATGTGGTGTCGGAGACGCGCCACTGGGAATTGGAACCTTACTTCGGCGTTACTGGGGCGCGCGCGGTAGGGCTGGATGAAGTGGAGTATCTGAACTACGCCGAAAAGCCCGGCATCATCGAAATTACGCTGCCAAGGCACAAATACAACCCGGTTTGGGTAAATCCCGCCACGGGGGAAGAGATACCGCTGAAGGATTATCGCGGTGAGATCTTCTCGCGAGCGACGCCGGACAATGCGCACGACTGGATATTGACCGTGCCGCGCGACGGCGAGAAGGAGAATCTGGCGAAGTATTATTACTTCGAGTCGCAGGACCCGCCGGTCCAGGAAGTGGAAGTGGATCCGGCACAGACGCCGTTCGACATTCAGCAACCGGAAGGCGATTCGCTTTATGCTAAGGCGCCGACGGCGTATCGTGTGAAGCTGACGCGTGCCAATCGCGCCACGCGCAGCATGCAATATGTCTGGTGGGGCGAAGTGGTGGCGAGCGGTGAAGGCGCGCGGCTATTGGGTGTCGGTTCATCGGGCACGTTTCCTCCCTTAACAAACATGGCAACGGATTCGGCCAACCTGAATCTACGAGTGGAGGCCATAAACGCCAATGGAAAGGCGTATGAGATCGATAAGGTATTTGAAGTTAAGCAGTGACCATTTTTGCAATTGACACAAGCGCGGATCTGGCAAGTATCGCCATCCGCCGTAGTGGTTCTACCCTTTCTGAGGTCACACTGCCGACGCAGGAAGGGCATGGGCACATCATTTTTCCCGCTATTCAGAATATGCTGCTGGTTACCGGCGTGGCGCTGCAGCAGGTGGATTGTTTTGCGGCTGCACATGGACCTGGTTCCTTCACAGGCGTGCGGGTGGGATTGGCCATTGCGAAGGGATTGGCGGAAACGTGCGGCAAACCGGCGGTGGGCGTTTCTACGCTGCGCGCGCTGGCTTCTTTCGGGAGTAAGCCGTTGCGTAGTCCAATGCTCGATGCGCGGCGGGGTGAGGTTTATGCCGCCATTTACGATGACAAACTACGGCTGCTTGATTCGGAGGCCGCTACGGCGCTCAAGCGCTGGACCGAGAGCCTGGGTCCGGAGATTGAGCTGATTTCAGAGATGCCGCCCAATGGTTTAGCGGGCGCGATTGCGCTTTGCGCTGAGATGGATGGACCGGACTTGTGGGTGGATCCGGCGGGGTTGGATGCGCAGTATATCCGGCGGGATGATGCGAACTCGTTTTGGCGTGAGCCTTGATTAGTGGGCTGAAGAGCGCAAATCAACAACCGCCGATAACCATGTTTGCTAAGTAAAAAGCGGATACCATATTCGATGTGTTCTCCACCCAATTTGCAACCATCCGGTTGTGTCTCGCGTTCCTCTCGTCTACGGTTTCCTTTACAGCGTACGCGCAGGCAGTAAGGGATGTCGCAATTTGCGAGCTAACTCAAAACAGCGCCCAATATTTAGGCGCGAGTCGTATCCGTACCACTGCAATGCTCACTTGGACGAAGGAGGGAGCTTTCTCTGGGGCCGCAACTGTCGCGATCGTGGCCTCCACCTTAGCATCGTGTTCCCATGCGAGGCTGAACGAGACAGGACTTGGAAGGCGCTTCGCGAAACAGGAACTTGGGAGCGACCCGCGGTCGCCACGTTCACCGGATCGCTTGTCAAAGTTCATGAGCATGTGTTTACAATGAAATTCGATGCAATCGAGTTTCGGGCGACCCAGATAGAGAATATCCGCCCCTCCGAAACAACAAGAGCGAGTTGGGGCCAGTGAAACTGATCCATAACGCCCTCTGTCGCTTATGGTCACGATGGCTCGAGAAAGGTCTGGCATCATTCAACGGCGTGCTATCTGTTGGGTGTCATGGACCAACTGCTGGCGGCTATCGCGCTCAAGAAGGAACGGCTGGATGCCGATGCCCTGTGTCCGGTGTCGCGCGAGGCATTGCTTGCTTTGCAAAAGGCGTACGACGTTGAGCTGACCTACACCTCTAACGCCATTGAAGGCAACACCCTGACGCTGCGTGAGACGGCGGAGTTGATTGAGCATGGGATCACGGTTGGCGGCAAACCTTTGCGCGATCACCTTGAAGCGGTGGACCATTATGATGCCGTTTTGTGGATGCGCGAGTTGGCTGCGCTGGCGACTCCGGTGGATGAATCGACCGTGCGTGAAATGCATCGACGAATAGTTTTTCGCAGCCAGCCTGCGATCGGCGGCATCTACAGCAAGTTGCTTCGGCGCGTTGCTGGTTCTCCGGTTGTGTTTCCGAATGCGGCGAAAGTTCCGGAGTTGATGAAAAGCTTCGGTGAGCGGCTCGCTAATGCGCAGGTCGAGCCGGCGGCAAGTTTTGACTCGCATTTCCAGTTGGTTGCGATTCATCCGTTTGCGGATGGCAATGGGCGGACGGCCAGGCTGCTGATGAATCTTCTGCTGTTACGCCAGCGATATCCGCCCGTTGCGGTGCGACCGGAAGATCGCAAGACTTATCTGGACACGCTTGAGCATGCGTCGATGCGGGAGACTTAAAGCCGTTTCAGACGTTTATGCATCAGCGGCTGGATGAAACCTTAGAGGAATACTTGAGCGCGCTTAGCGGCTAATCTTCAACACCCAGGCTGGCTGGGTCAGCAAAGACTCCGGAATTTCCGGCAGCTCAATCGACACTCCGCCGCCCACAGCCCGAAATTTCAGAGGCATCGCGTACCCGAGCAACGTAACAGCCTTGGCGCCCGGTATATCTTTCAACTGGAAACTCCGACCCGGCCATCGCGGCAGGATGGCGTACAAATCGCTGCCCTTGCTGGTAAAGAAGGCTTCAATGTTGGTTAACTTCGTCACATCATAAGCCGTTTCGAATTCCTTGTTGTAATCCATCTTCGGACCTTCGCCGGCGCTAAACTGACGGGTGGTTTTCCAGGGCTTTGTGCCATAGATTGCCTCTCCATTGACCGCCAGCCAATTGCCCATCTGCGTCAGCCGCTCTTCCATGACAACGGGAATCTCACCATCGGCGTTCGGGCCAATATCCAGCAGCAGATTGCCGCCGCGGCTGACCAGATCCACCAGCATGATGACCAGTTCGCGGCCGGTGTGATAATCCTGCAGGCGCTCAGCGCGGTTATAGCCATAACTGAAGCCCATGCCGCGGCTCTCTTCCCAGGGATGATCCATGCCGCTCATGCCGGGCGTATATTCGGTGGTCCAATAGCCGCCGTGCTTGTGGCGGGTGTCTTTGCCCCAGCGATCGTCAATCACTACATCGTCTTTCACCGGCGAATCGTTGAACAACCAGGCCAGCAGTTCCGGGCTGCGCCATTCGGCGGAGGTCATCTCCCATTCGCCGTCGCTGAAGATGAGAGCTGGTTTGTAGCGGGTCACCAAGTCTTTGAACTGGGGAAACATATGCTCCTGCACATAGCGGGGCTTGTCGGTTAGCCAGAGCGGGTTGTACCACTCATAGAGCGAATAGTAGAAGCCCATGCGCAGGCCTTTCCGCCGCACGGCATTGGTGAGGTCGCCTAACAGGTCGCGCTTCGGACCTATTTCGGCGGCATTCCACGGCCGGCCCCAGCTAGCGGATGCTTCTTTGCTTGGCCACAGCGCAAAGCCTTCATGATGCTTGGATGTGAGAACCACATACTTGGCGCCGGAGCGGGCAAAGACATCGGCCCAATGGTCGGGATCGAACAACTCGGCACGAAATTGGGGCGCGAAGTTTTGATAGGGAAAATCGGCACCATAACGTTTCTGGTGAAAGGCCCAAGTGCCGGTCTGAATGGCGGTCGCTTGCGGGTCGTCTTTACCGCGGGTCAGCGCATTCCAGTACCACTCGGCGTAAGCGAGTTTGCCGGGAATGACCGGTGCAAAAGCGGGCACCGAATAAACGCCCCAGTGAATGAAGATGCCGAATTTGGCGCCGGTGAACCAGGGCGGAGTGGGACGAGAGTCGATGGAACTCCAATCGGCCTGGTAATGGGTCTGGGCGGCCAATGGGACAAAGGTTAATGCCAGCAGGAGTAAGGGTCGCATGAAAGCTAACCCGATTCTACTGCTCTTTTTTTATGATGCTGATGGCGCCGTTGCGCTCAAGGATGGCGTACCGGATTTTGTCGAGGCTCTTGATCCCCTTAGTGCGGGCTGAAGCCATGATGTCCATGTCGTCCAGGCGCATCTCGCGCATGATTTCGGTTTGCCACTGATCGTCCTGAAGCGCCACCAGAGGAACTCCGTCAATCCATAGACCGAAACGGGGAAAGCGAACTTTCAAACCGGAGACCATGCGGTGCATGAGACCGATGACGATAATGCCAAGGGTGCAGTTGGTTTCGGAACGGTCGTTACCGACCGTCGCCAGGATGATGACTCCACCGATGAGAAAGACAATGACGAAATCGAAGGGAGTCATCTGCGCGCCAGGACGGCGGCTGAGGACTCGAACAACCAGCAGAAGGAAAAAATAACCGCAGATGGCGTGAACAATGGTGTACATAGGCGGTTACGGCATCACATAGATTCTGAGGTCCAAGGCGGGCGATGCTGGAACCTTCAACTGGAGGTTGTAGATGCCGGGTGTTGCGGGTTGCAGGGCAAATTCGACAGACGCTGGCGTTGAAGTGGCCTGGAAGGTGTAGTCTATGCCGGCGTGTTCCAGTACAGAAGTTAGCGGCTGGGGAATGACGCGTTGATTTCCTAATGGCTTTACCAGGCTGTCGCTGGCCCAAAGCTGCACTTTGCCTTGATGGATGGCTTTCTGACCGAATTCGATGCGCAGAATGGAGGGCGTGCTGAAGCGTTCGATACGTTCATACTTTACGTCCATGGATCCGTCAGATGTACTCGCGCTGGCGTCAGCTAACGGGCCGCGGCCGAAACAGCCCAGCAGATCGGCCACAATCAGGCACGTGAAGAGCATCCATAAGCCGTTGCTGAAGCGCCACCATTTTCGCTGAAAGTCGAGATCGGAACCGACGGCGAGGTCGCCTACTTTTGAAACGCTGTCTTCAACCGGTTTGGTTTCGGGCGCTTGGGTGGCCATCCACTACTCCTCTTCTTCCTCTGTGTCTCCAGATTTTTGAATGACGCTGATCTCGCCGTTGCGCTCGAGAAGTGCGTATTCTATTTGATCCAGGCTAGTGATGCCTTTGTCGCGCGCCATGGCCATGACGTCGTCATCCTGAATGCGCATGCGGCGCATGGTGTCTACCTGCCATTCGTCGTCCTTTAGTAGAACCAGCGGGGTTCCATCGATTACTCGGGCGAAGGTCTGTGAACGCTGTCGCGCCCAGGCCAAAGCGAAGTGCACTACCGCGATAGTGGAAATGGTGCAGAAGGCGTTGGTGAGGGAAGCGTCGTCGGCCACCATCGCCGTTAGAGCAAGACCGCCGGCGAAGAAGATAAAGACAAATTCGAAGGGTGAAATTTGCTTCCCGGGACGCCGGCCGACAATGCGCACGATGAAGATAAGAAAGCAATATCCAAAGACAGCTCTAATCACAGCAGCCATAGCAGTTCGTCAAACTATTAGAACTTCAGGGCCGTGGTTGATTACCGCGGAATATTAGTAGCTGCCAGCCTGGCGCAACATGCCGCCGTCTATGAAGTACGTTGCACCGGTAACGTAAGCGGCTTCGTCAGATGCCAGGTAAACCGCCAGCCCGGCTATTTCTTCTGGTTTGGCCCAGCGATCCAGCGGAATCTCGGACATAAGCGCTTTTTCCATCTCTGGTTTGGCTTCGATATCGGCATCGATGGGGGTGTAAACCGCTCCGGGTCCAATGTTGTTGACGGTTATCTTGTGCTTTGCAAGTTCGACGGCAATGGTGCGCGTCAACATGCGCAAGCCGCCTTTGCTGGCGCAGTAAGCGGCATTCGTCGGCATTGGCAGATCTTCATGGACGGACGAGATGTTGATGATGCGGCCGCCTTGACCCTGTTTAATCATCTGGCGGGCAGCGGCCTGGCTCACCAGAAACGGTCCGACGAGGTTAACGGCGAGGATTTTTTGCAGCTCTTCAAGGGGGTAGTCGATAAAAGCTATCTTCTTTTCCACGCCAGCGTTGTTGACAATAATATCGAGACGACCGAACGCTTTTACGGCGCCGCTGATAAGCTTTTCGACTTCATCGGCTTTAGAAACGTCAGCATTAACAGAGATGGTTTTTCCGCCAGTCTTCGTGATCTCCTGCTCCGTCTGGTCAGCCGCATTGATCTGGCCGACGAAATCGACTACGACTGACGCTCCCTCCTGCGCCATCCGGAGGGCAATGGCCTGTCCAATGCCGGTGGCGGCTCCCGTCACAATCGCAACCTTGTCTTTTAAACGCATGTAGACCCGCCTCGCAACATAGATCAAGCTGTGGGCTAAGGGTTTCGTTGACAGCACCCTAGCAGTTAAAATCTTAGGCAACTTCTAGAATTCAGCGAATGTGAATCGATATATTCTTCAGCAAAGGTTAAGCGTTGCGGCCGAAGGATCTTCGAAGCCGCATGGGCGCTAAGGCAGAGTTTTATGAGTCAGATATCCAGTATCGGTGGACAGCAGAACACGGTTTCTGCGCCAACCGAGGCCGACAAAGCAAATCGCACAGTCAACAGTCAAAAGGCCTCAGCCAGTGCGTCGCCTGGCTCGTCAGACGATACGACCACGTCCGCCTATCAGTCACAATTATCCAGGCTCAGTTCAGTGCTAAGTGGATTACAGCTAGGTGCGAACAAGATCCGTGCTCAGGCGCTAAATGCGGCTAATCAGATCAAGTCTGGTAACTACAATCTGGATCCCCTGCAAGTCAGCAAGTCGATAGTTAGTGATCTGCTGGGTCCCCAAACCGCTTGAGTTGCACTGCTTTTTAAATGGCGTCGGCAGAGTGAAAAGTAAACCAGCTTTTCAGCACTTTATGGGCGGCATCTTCTAAGGCAAAACTCGCAAGTGTGTTGCCGTTGGGATTGCCAAAACGCAAATCAGTCAATTGGACGCGCGTGCCTTGTCCGTTTGCAAGCAGAACGGGTTCCACCGTCCAGACAGGAAAGCGGCTGAAGTACAAAAAGTAATGGAAAGCTTCCGTCGTTTTCGCCGCTTGTATGGCGGCCGCCTGGGGCAGCTTAAAGAACTTCTCACCGGCCTCGGAATCGAAGGTGGTTAGTGTGCCGATCGGCAGTTTCTGGAAAGAATCCTGAATTTCTACGATGCCCGTCCAGTGCAGCGGGTTACCCGCGTCTGGAATGGCTGCTATTTGAAGCGGCGCTGCGCCGTCGAAAAGGCGCGTCTGCATTTGACTGATTGCCTGCTGGTGCGTGAGAGCGCGCGCGAATTCAAATGCCAAAAGTGCCGATAATCCGAACCAGGCACTTCCTTGGCCCGTCGTTATCCTGGCTCCGATTTCGCCGCTGACGAGCTTTGAAAAATGAGGCCACAGAATAGCGCACGCCAGAACGGTCAATACCCAGGGGTCCAACTGCGGGCTTACATCCAGGTGAATCCAACGGGAAGAAAACGGAAGCATCAGGCGCACCCCGTAGTCGGTGATAGCATCGCCTAGTAAGTGCAAGGCGATGCCCAGGCAAGCAACCAGCCACGCTTTCCACCAGGACAACCGTTCGCGAAAAAGCAGGGCGACCGAAGCTACGCTCAGGGCTGCAAGAAAGGGTAGTGCCAGCAGGCTATGGGTGTATCCGCAATGCTGTTCCAGGCGCGCCAGTGGGCCTCTTACCGCAGCAAGATAGTCTACGTCCGGAATATTGATGGAAACGAGAAGCAGCACGGCGCTGCGCGGGATAGCTTTAAAGAGTCCAGATCGAGAGACTGCTGTTCCAGCTAACGAGTTGGTAATGAAGTCCATTGAGCGCGGCTGGCCTCAGGCACAGGCGCGTTCTTCACAAAAGCTCTGTTCACGTGCAAGGTAAGCGGGCGGAACCAGCAAAGTTAAAGAATCAGGCAAAATCTCCGCCGTCGCACTTAGCTTGCCGGCCAGCTCACCGTCCACTTGCGCAAAGACTTCCTTGCCCGCGACGGCGTGACAGGTAACAGTCCGGCCATGAACAATGCTCACGCCGCTCATACGGGCCGTCTGGCCGAGTGCAACCCCCACAAAATAGGGCAGATATTGGAAGCTTTGCTTGCCGCGGAAAAGGACAACTTCAAAATCGTCGCTAAGAAGCGAAGCGCCCCTGGCAATCTCCAGATCGCCGCCGTAGTTGCGCACGCGGCTGATCAACGCGAAACTGGCTTCAAAATTCTTACCGTCAACGCTGACTTCAAACTCCGTCAGGGGGCGGAATACCTGACCGAAACCGCCGATGTAATAAGCAAGTTTTCCGATAGCCGCCTTCAGATCGAGATCAACATTGCAGACGATTTCGGCATCGAGACCGGCACCCGCCATGCATAAAAAGGTGCGGCGGTCGAATTCACCAAGACGCAAGGAACCCGATGCCACCCGGACCGGCTTCATGGCGCATAACTGTTCAGCTACCGTGGCCATGTTCATGGACATGCGGAGTTCGCGCGCCAGTACGTTGGCAGTCCCACCCGGTAAGATTCCAAGCGGCACTCCTGAGTGGAGCATGCCATTGGCGACTTCGTTGATGGTGCCGTCGCCACCGGCTGCCAGGATAAGGTCGCAGCCGGCTTCTATCTGCTGTCGAGCCTGCTGAGAAGCACTGTTCGGACCTGTGGTACCGATCAGATTAGCTTCTATACCCTGTGCCTTAAGAGCTTCAATGCTACGTTGAAGCAAATGCCGGTTGCGGGACAGACGCCGCGCAACCGGGTTATAGATAATGGCGGCGCGTGAGGCGCGTAGTCGTTCCAACTTTTCATTGTATCGAAACAATTGGCCGGTGGGCACTATTCCAGCATGAAAGACACGCCAGAAAAGCGCGCGGAAGAGCTTCGCCAACAGCTTGAACATAACGAATACCTTTATTACGTTTTGGATCAGCCCGCCATCAGCGACGCCGACTATGACGTGCTTATGCGGGAATTGCGGCAGATTGAAGAGGCGCATCCTGAACTTCGGACGAGCGATTCACCAACGCAGCGGGTAGGCGGGCAGCCGCGCGAAGGGTTTGTCAAGGTGGAGCATAGTTCGCCGATGCTTAGCCTGGACAACGCCTTGAATGAGGTGGAACTAAAGGAGTTCGACGCTCGTATTCGTACGCGCCTGAAGGCGGAACCGTATTCCTACGTGGCCGAACTCAAGCTGGACGGCTTGTCGATGGCGGCCCAGTATGCTGGGGGCANNCCATCACGCGCGGCGATGGGCGGATTGGCGAAGAGGTGACGGAAAGCGCGCGCACTATTCGTTCGCTTCCGCTGCGAGTTAAGACGCCAAGTGAAGCCTTTGAAGTCCGGGGGGAAGTGGTGATGCAGCGGCAATCTTTTCAGCGGCTGAATCAGGAACGGGAGGTTGCCGGACTGCCGTGTTTCGCCAATCCGCGCAATGCGGCGGCGGGAGCTTTGCGCGCGCTGGATCCGTCCGTGACGGCGGCGCGCCAATTGGATTACTTCGCCTATTTCCTGCTGCGCGATGGTCAGCCCATGCTGGATAGTCATTGGGAGAGCCTGGAAACCATGGCGAAGGCGGGTTTTAAGGTGAATCCGCATCGAAGGCGGTGCGCCAGTGTGGAAGGGCTGCTGGAATTTATACGTGAATGGGAAACCAAGCGCGAGTCTCTGCCCTACGAGACCGACGGTGTGGTGGCGAAAATCGACTCCATCCCGCAGCAAACCGCCCTNNGCCCTAGGCTGGACTGCGAAAGCACCCCGCTGGGCCATCGCTTTCAAGTATCCGGCTCGGCAGGCATCGACAGTGCTGGAAGACATCGAGGTGCAGGTGGGGCGCACAGGAGCGTTGACTCCGGTGGCGCATTTGCGNNACGCTGCACAACGAGGACGAGATAGGGCGTCTGGGGGTGCACATTGGCGACACCGTGCTGGTGGAACGAAGCGGCGACGTCATCCCCAAAATTGTGCGTGTGGTGGAAGAAGGAGCGCAGCGGCGCGCTTTTCACATGCCCAAGAACTGTCCCGTTTGTCATGGCCATATCGTGCGGGAAGAGGGCGAATCGGCCAGCCGGTGCATCAACAGCAACTGTCCGGC
>PLRJ01000018.1 GCA_003163855.1 Bryobacterales bacterium
TGGGTAGTCGGTATCAACGGAACGGAAAACCGGGTTAAGAGCGTAATCCGGCCCACAATTCAGCTCTGCCGGGCGGCGGCGAGGCGGTATATGGTTGCCTCATGCACGTTGAAGGTCTTTGCGATTTCTCGCGCGGCTTTGCCCTGGTCTATAAGTTCGGCGGCCAGTTGTAGCTGTTCTGGGTTGAGTTTTCTAGGCCGGCCGAATTGAACCCCTCTCTTTTTGGCCGCTTCACGGCCAGCTCCTGTCCGCTCCCGGATCAAGTCCCTCTCGAATTCAGCGATACCAGCGAACACCGTCATGATCATTTTGCCGGCGTGAGTGGTGGTGTTGGCCCATGGTTCTGAGATGGACTGGAATTTGGCACCGGATTCACTCAATGTCTCCATGGTGTTGAGCAGGTCACGGGTGGAACGCGCCAGGCGGTCCAATTTCCAGACTATGATCGTGTCTCCCTGCCGGACCTGGTCCAGCATCCGCTGGAATTCTGGCCTGTGGCGCGTGATGCCGGACACTTTCTCGCGGAAGATCTTCTCGCAGCCTTCCTTCTTCAACGCTTTGAGCTGAAGGTCGAGGTTCTGGTCCAGAGTGGACACCCGCGCGTAACCGATCTTCATTTTTCTTTTGCAAAACTCCTTGCATTAAAGGTAGCTTTTGCGGCATACTTTTGCAAACGATATTCCTGCGGAAATCTGCGGTTTTGGTTTTCTCGCAAAACTTCTAAGTTATGCAAACGCCTCCCCCGGCCAAAAGGAGGCTTTATGCCTGTCAGCTTTCTCACCGAGGAACAACGGCAGCGTTATGGCCGCTTCTGCGGGGAACCCACGCAGGAGCAGTTGTCCCGGTACTTTTTCCTTGACGACCGCGATCGCACAATCGTCAACTCTCATCGGGGTGACCATTCCCGGCTGGGCTTCGCCATCCAGCTCTGCACAGCGAGATTTCTGGGCACATTTCTGGAAGATCTGTCCGATGTGCCGCAGGGTGTTATCCACTGCATCGCCCGGCAGCTCCGGGTCGAGCAACTGAGCTGCTTCGTTTATTACGGCCAGGGTGAAACACGCTGGGATCATGCCGCCGAAATACGCCGCCATTGCGGATTCAAAGACTTTGCCGATGCCACGCTGCAGTTCCGGCTCAATCGATGGCTCTATGCCCTGTGCTGGACAGGAACGGATCGACCCGGTGTGCTCTTTGATCGGGCCACCGCATGGCTTATCTCTCACAAGGTTCTTCTCCCGGCGGTCACAACCCTCGAACGTCACATTGCCCGGCTGCGGAGCCGGGTTGAGGAGCGTATCTGGTCCATGCTCATTCGAACTGCTGACCCGGCGGTCCGGGTTAAGCTCGACGGTTTGCTCTCTGCGCCAGAAGGAGGTCATCAGTCCGTCCTGGACCGTCTTCGCAAAGGACCGTTTCGCAGAAGCGCCCCGGAGCTTGTCAGGGCACTGGATCGAATCGTCGAAGTGCGAAAGCTTGGCATTAGTGTCGCCGCCTCGCACCGGCTTCCGCCCGGCAGACTGCAAGCTTTGGCGCGCTTTGCAAATACCGCAAAAGCTGCGGTCGTGCAACGATTGCCAGAAACCCGGCGGCTCGCCACGCTGGTTGCCTTTGTCTTAAACCTGGAGGCAACGGCGACTGATGACGCTCTTGATTTGCTGGACATACTCGTCACTGAAATATTCTCGGACGCGGCGCGCGCCAGTGACCGGGCCCGATTGCGCACGATCAAGGACCTTGACTCGGCGGCGATTCAGCTTTCGCAGGTTTGCCGGCTTGTTCTAGACGATGCTCTCCCTGACGCCGAACTGAGACCGGCAATCTTTACTGCGCTGGAGCGCGACGCGCTGAAGGCAGCTTTAAGCCAGGTTGATTCCATCGTCCGACCGCCAGAAGACGTTTATTACAAGGAATTGGAGGACAGCTATTCACGTGTCCGCCGCTTCCTGCCTGCTCTGTTGCGCACGATTGAATTTGGCAGCACACCCGCCGGACAGCCTCTAATCGAAGCCCTGCATTACCTTTCGAGGGTTGAAGAAAATGGGCTCCCGCAAGCCGGTGAGGCCCCAATTCAGATCGTCTCGCGCGGCTGGCGCCGCTATGTTCTCGATGGTGACGGCTTCGACAAGAAGGCTTACATCTTCTGTTGCCTGGACCGGGTCCGTTCTGCTCTGCGCCGGCGTGACTTGTTTGCTGCGCCGAGCATTCGGTACGCCGATGCACGGCTCGGGTTGCTCAGTGAAGCGGCCTGGACAGCCTCTCGCCAGACCATCTCGCGGTCCATCGGTCATTCCGTTTCGGCTTCGGAAACGCTGAAGAAATTGGGGCAGGATCTCGATGAGACTTACCGGAGCGTCGCACGAAACCTGCCGTCGAATCCGCTGGCGCGGGTGGAAGAAGTAAACGGAAAGCCGGATCTCGTTGTGACCGCCATTGACAAAGCGGATGAGCCGGACAGTCTCATCAAATTGCGGGAGGCCGTGAACGCCAGGCTGCCTCGCGTTGATTTGCCAGAGGTGATGCTGGAGATAGCGGGAAGAACCTCATTCATTTCGAAGTTCACGCACGTGAGCGAGCGCGAGTCGCGCATGAGCGACTTGGCGACAAGTATTTCCGCCTGCCTTCTGGCAGATGCCTGCAACATAGGCATGGAGCCGCTCATTCGCCATGATGTGCCAGCCCTTCGGCGCACCCGGCTGTCCTGGGTCAGCCAAAACTTCATTCGCAACGAGACCCTGACCGAAGCCAATGCTTGTTTGGTCTCAGAGCAAAACCGAATACCGCTGGTTCGCCATTGGGGTGGCGGCGAAGTGGCTTCAGCCGATGGGCTGCGCTTCGTCGTTCCGGTGCGCACGCTGCATTCCGGGCCCAATCCCAAGTACTTTGGCTATGAACGCGGCATTACTTACTACAATCTTGTTTCCAATCAGTTCACCGGGCTGAATGCCATTGTGGTTCCCGGCACACTGCGCGACAGTCTGTCACTTCTGGCTGTCGTTCTTGAACAACAGACCGAACTGCAGCCGACCGAGATCATGACCGACACGGGTGCCTACACCGATGTGGTGTTCGGATTGTTCTGGCTGCTGGGCTTCCGTTTCTGTCCCCGCATTGCGGATATGGGCGGCGCGAGATTCTGGCGCATCGACACAACGGCTGATTATGGATTGCTCAATGGAGTCGCACGGCACAAGATCAATACAAAGGTGATCGAAGAAAACTGGGATGATGCGCTTCGGCTGGCAGGCTCTCTGAAATTAGGGGTGGTGCAAGCAACCGCCGTAATGAGGACGCTCCAGATTGGCGAGCGGCCCACCAAACTGGCGCAAGCAATAGCAGAACTGGGGCGCATCGATAAGACTATTCATGCCCTGACCTACATTGACGACGAAAGCAAGCGCCGCCGCACACTGACGCAACTGAATCGCGGGGAAGACAGGCACCGGCTCGCGCGTATGGTGTTTCATGGTCGCCGCGGCGAATTACGGCAGCGGTACCGCGAGGGTCAGGAGGATCAGTTGGGGGCGCTGGGGCTCGTGGTCAACATTATTATTCTCTGGAACACGCTCTATATCAACGCGGCGCTGGAACAATTAGGCGCGGAGGGCTTCCCAATCCAGGCGGACGATGTGGCGCGGCTGTCGCCCTTGATTTTCGACCATATCAATCTGCTGGGACGCTATGCCTTCAACGTGCCCGATTCTGTCGTTCGCGGAGAACTACGCCCACTTCGCAAACCGGGCGACGCCATCGAAGAGGTCGCCTGATCAGCGGAAAGCAGCTTTCGTATCCTGCCTTACGTTCTTAACCCGGTTTTCCGTTCCATTGATACCGGACACCCAATTTCGCCGGCTGGTTCATTGGCTCCCGAAATCTAAGCGTTCAGACACTGGGTTTCCTTCGCCCAACGGGCGTCGAGTCCATTCGACGCAGACGCGAGGTGAGGGTTGCAGAATACAANNATGCCGAGATACGTGTTACGGATTGACACATCCCTTGTAAGTAGCTGATTAAATTGCCGATAGATAGTGTGAATATTTATGCGTCAGATTGTATTTTTATTTATTTGCAGGTCTGAGAGCACTTTTCGGCGGCAACAAAACGCCGTTATACAGAGAAAAACGACATCGGATCGGCCTCGTTTAGGCTGTTGCTCGAAGATTATTCAGAAAACAGGGGCTTTTTCGGAAATGGGTGGACGTAGAATCAATAGTTTACGAGGAAACGAATAAAAATGCGTAGGAGTTAACCAACGTATATTCAATGACTTCCGGGCGATGTGTTAATCGCGAAC
>PLRJ01000201.1 GCA_003163855.1 Bryobacterales bacterium
TAGTACCTGGTGACTGCATCGAGCTCTCGTTGGATATGGTGACCGCGATTCCAGTGACGGCCACGGTAAAATCGTGGAATACACGCGGCAAAGCTGTTGTCCAGCAGACGGCAGGGGCTGGCTCCGGTATAGGTGCGACATTGATCCGTCCTAATCTGACGGCCCTGCAGGCATCCACTTATGCCATGAACCACTTGTCAAGCCTAACGCGTCAGAAAAGCATGATTTCTCTGGTTATGCCGGGTGAACTAACATTGCTTCCGGGTTCGAATATTATGTTCAGCGAAACGAAATCAACGTTCGATCAAAGTTACTGTGTAGAAACGATCAGGAGATCGATTGATTCGCGGCGCGGATTTACGCAGTCTGTTCGCGCGTACGCTGTGTCTTGAGGAGGTCTATTGGATCAGTTTTGGAACGCCGTCAAAGCGCGCGCCGGTGGAATGGACGGGCTGGCAGGCGTTGCGCGGTTTGGGTTGGTTTCCAGCTTTGATCCATCCGCCTATGCCGCGCGCGTGATGTTGCAGCCCGAAAACGTGCTGAGTGGGTGGTTACCGATCTTGTCCGCCTGGGTGGGGGCGGGGTGGGGGCTTGCAGCACCGCTTACCCCAGGGGACCAGGTTCTGGTTCTGGCGCAGGAAGGGCATTCGGAACAAGGCGTGATCGTCGGGTGTGTTTGGTCGGCAGTCGACCCGCCGATGCCGGCGCCTGCTGGGGAGCTGTGGCTGCGGCATCAATCGGGGAGCTTTTTAAAGTTGCTGAATAATGGGACGATTTCGCTACAGGCCGGCACTGTGAATGTTAACGGAAACCTGGTTGTTACGGGCGATATTTCCGACCTGAATGGAGCGCATGGGACGATGGCGGCTCTTCGTGACGCACATGACAGCCATACGCATGCCGATCCGCAAGGAGGGCAGACAGGGTTGCCTTCGGAGACCGTGTGATGGCCGATCTTTCGCTCACATTTGGAGGGGATTTGAGTTTGGGACCGACGGGAGACCTTGCTGTCGCAGACGGAACCCTGCTCACCCAGCAGCGTGTTTTGCGGCGACTTCTGACGAATCCGACGGGCTATATCTGGCAACTGCCGTATGGCGCAGGCTTGGCGCAATTTGTCGGCCGGCCAGGGGCGCCGGCGGCTATCCGGGCGGTGGCAAGATCGCAACTTCTCCAGGAGGCTGCGGTCGCCAGCTCGCCAGCGCCTTCGATATCCGCGAATGCTGAAAATGATGGGACTGTGACCTTATCCATCCTTTACACGGATGCGGCAGCGCAAGAGACCATTACCTTGTCGTTCTCGGTGTAAGACATGCATTTATCGCTTCAGAATTTCACGAATCTTGTCGAGGGCATGGCGGCAGCCGTGCAGGGTGCTGCCACTAGTTTGCTTGATCTCACCGTGGGGTCGGTTCTGAGGGCGATTCTTGAGGCCAACGCGTCTTTGGCGCTTTGGCTGCAATGGCTGATCGTTCAGGTGCTCGCGACGACGAGACTGGCCACGAGCACCGGGTCAGACTGCGACAGTTTTGGCGCTGACTTTGGATTTTTGAGGCTTCCGGCTGTTGCGGCGACCGGAAACGTCACATTTTCGAGGTTCTCCCCTAGTGTTGCGGCGTTTATTCCTGTCGGCACGAATTTGTCGACGTCTGATAATTCACAAGGTTTTGCGGTCATCGCGAATACGGCAAACCCTGTCTTCAATGCGGCGCTTTCAGGATATAATCTGGCTGCTGGCATTGCGAGTTTGACTGTGCCTGCTGCAGCGACGACCGCTGGTACAGCGGGCAATGTGCAACCCGATAGTATTTCGGTTGTCGCCTCGGCGATTGCAGGTGTCGATACGGTGACTAACGCTCAGGCGTTTGCCGGCGGGGTCAATGCGGAGAGCGATGCCGCGTTCCGCGCGCGGTTTGGCAACTATTTGGCGGGTCTTTCAAAGGCGACCAACGCGGCGATCGGGTCGGCGATCGAAGGCATCCAGCAGGGCCTGAGCTATGTTATCGATGAAAACATCAATCAAATGGGCGCCGCGCAAATGGGGCATTTTGTGGTCACCGTTGATGATGGATCGGGTGCACCGCCGGCCGCTCTTGTTGCAAGCGTGCAGCAAATTGTTGGAGCAATAAGGCCCGTGGGGAGTAGCTTTGCGGTTCAGGGGCCGGTTGTGTTGCAGGCCGACGTTTCGATGACTCTGACGAGTCAAGCCGGTGTGTCGCACCAAATCGTGGTCGCCACCGTGGCGGGTGCGGTTGAAGATTACATCGATGGATTAAGTGTTGGTGCAACGCTCAACTATACCAGGTTGGCGCAGTTGGCTTATGATGCGTCGAGTGCGGTGACCAACGTCTCGGCGGTGTTGCTGAATGGTGGAACGAGTGATCTGGTGCCGCCGCTGTTTGGCGCCGTGAGACCGGGAACGGTCACGGTTTCCTGAGATGGTCGGTGACATCGATGATATGCTTGGCAGGCTAAAATCCGTTTTGCCAGCGCGCTGGTTTGGCGATACGACACCGGTTCTAGATGGGTTGCTGACCGGCCTGGCGGCAGCCTGGAATGGATTGTACGGGCTACTGCAAAACGTGGGGGCGCAAGCCCGAATCGCGACCGCATCCGGCATTTTTCTCGATATGGCTTCGTCTGATTATTTTGGTGCGGCTCTGCCCCGCGCCGTCGGCGAGAGCGATGCCGCGTTCAGTTTGCGTATTCGTGCCAATCTGTTGGCGCCGCGGGCGACGCGTGTGGCCCTGGTGACGGCGCTCACAACTTTGACCGGACGGAACCCGGTGATTTTTGAGCCGCTGAATGCCTCTGATACAGGTGGATACTGCACGGGCACACTTGGCTACGGCGTGGCTGGGGGATATGGCTGCACGTCGCTGCCATTTCAGTTTTTTGTCACCGGATATAGGCCCAACGCGACGCCAGTGAGCAATGCCGGTNNCACCGATGTTTTATTCCAGTCTAGAAAACGCTTCCGGCGCCGTCACCGACGCTGATATTTACGCCGTGGCCGCAGCGGTGGTGCCAACGGCGAGCATTGCTTGGATGAATCTCTCCAACTGAGGATCACGCATGGACCGCAATATTGTCTATCCGGGCAGCATTCCGCTCGATACGGATATTTTGAATCTCAACCGCAACGCTATGACAGCTGTTGGCGCGCTGACTGCAGCTGTTCTGGGCAGTAACGTCGTCGTGGATGGACTGGCCTGTTCGCCGACCTCGCCCGCGTCTCTCACCGTCAATGTGAGCCCAGGTAGTATAACCTATTTCACGTCGGTCGATTCGAGCGCCTATGGTTCGCTTGCGGCTGATACTTCGGATCAATTGGTACAAACGGGTATTAACCTTCAGTCAGCGAGCTTTACGCTAACACCGCCATTCTCTCTTGGTCAGTCTATTAACTATTTACTCGAGGCGGCGTTTTCCGAGGTGGACACCGATCCGGTGGTGCTGCCTTATGTGAATGCGGCGAATCCGTCGCAGCCTTATTCGGGTCCGGGCAATTCTGGA
>PLRJ01000170.1 GCA_003163855.1 Bryobacterales bacterium
CGCGAAGCGGTTTAGTTCACCGTCTTGTAGAACGCAGCCTAAATGGGCTTGTCAAACTGTGTCTGAATTCCGGAACTGGCATTTTATTCGGGTTTTTGCATATTTTGAAAAAGCGGATCTTTGATGTCCAGCCTTTGGGTTCAACCTCTGGCTTGAAGATAGCTGCCAATTGACTGGGCAAGAAGGAGCTAGAACCGAGGACGCGAGTGGCGTATTAACTCTACTGCGTTCTACACGCCGGCGGTTCCACCGCTCTCCACGCTGACCGCAATCCTATAGACAACGAGGCGCTTCCGCCGACGGGTTCGAGTTTCGTGGCCGCCATCGCTGGCAATATTTTCTACCCTGACGCGGGCGGCCAAACACCTTATGAATGGGTCGCGGCTAGCGGCAATACCGCCAGTGTGCGCTCCCTGCGACGGCGCACACAACCGCCAGCCTCGCTGTGGATGAGAACCAAAATATCTTTTTCTCACGTCAGACTTCTGGCGGACCAGCGCAGGTTTATAAGTGCGCGCTTGGGTCATCGGCGGCGACTTGGGTTGCATCTGCTTTGCCCCCCCGGATTTGCGGCTGCGGGGATAACGACGGACTTCCACGGCAATTGTTTTTCCCCTATATCGACGGGGTTGTGGAGGCGGGTGGTCTGATTGCGGATCCGAGCAGTAACATCGATATTCTTGGAACATCACCAAGCGGAGATGGCTATGCGATCTTGCAAGGTGACCCGCTGACGGTTGCCATTACAGTCTTAAAGGCCGTTTCAACATTCTCTATTCCCTTGGCTGATCTTAGCTCTTACTACAAACCCTCAAGCGGGACGTTTGGGCTGGACGGGTCAGGCCACTTCTGTGTGGGGATCTATGTTGAGAATGAAGAAGGGCTTCCACATCAGAACTTCCTTGGTGTAGGGAACCCCCAGCCTGGGAAAGTTGATTGCCGGAGACCGGGCAACGACTTCTAGGACGCGGGTTGCATCAGGGGTACAAGCCGCCGTTGTTGAATGGGCTTGGCAATATTTATGTCGAGAGTCGTAGGCGCCATTCAGAAGTTTGTGCCCGTGTACATAAATACATCGGGGATCTCGGAACCGGTGGGGTCCCACGAGACGCCGCCAGTGTTGCCGACGAATACGCCGATCAACGCTGTGAGCAACGAAAGCTAGCTGACGATTACCTGGCAAAACAGCGGGGTAATTAGTTTTTCGTTCACCGAAAAAGCAGTGGCGAGAAGCAGCGTTATCAGTGTTCTAGGCCAAAACGTGATCCCAGTACATTACTGTGTCGCAGGGGGTGCCAACTTCCGCTACTGCTAGTTTGGCTAGGCTGGAGGTTCGAGAGAATCCCGGCCAGCGCGAGTCGAAACCTATAACGACGCCGACGCCGCGGTAAGAGTTTAAATTTGGTATTTGAGTGGGCCGTCACGGGTTGGTGGCGCCGCCATCGGTGCTGAACGGGCGTGGCTAGGTTTGAGCGAGAATAAAAACGGGGAATCCATGGCCACCATTAGTGTTCCGACGCTTTTGAAAATGCCGATCCACGAAGGTCTTCAGGGTGAGGCCCGGAGGCTATGACGACTTCGGCAGCTGGAAGGGCTAAGCGAGATTATGAATCGCGGGCGCCTCAGGTTGGAATGGTGTTTGAGTGTCCTGTCAAGACTTTTTCCCTGTCCCGACTTTTTCCCACGATGCCGCTTCAGGCTGTAGTGAACTTCAAAGCTTATAGGGAGGCCCGGCAACTGGCACTCGGTCCTGAAACTTAATTTCCGGTAGCGTCATTCTTCTGCTGGTCTTCGCGCAAGATCTGGCTCGCAATTCTGCTTACTTTAGCTAAAGCGACCAAGCCATCGTTGCCCAGGGACTGTTCTCGCATCCAATGATCTATTGCCTCGATTAGGTCGTAGGCAAGCGGGTGCGCGAATAACGGGTGCGACGGCGAACCTTCGTGCATGTCTTGGAGGTGGGTTTTTGGTTCGCCTTTGTCGTCTTCGATGATGGCCGCGCAAATAGCAACGCACTCATCACATATGTATGCGCGCGGGAGGTTATTTGGACTTGAAATCAGCTTGCCGGTTTTCTCCTGGCTCTTTCCGCAAAAAGAACAAAGCAGGGAGTTGTCGTTTGAGTTAGCGGGCTGTCTCATGGTTGAAGCCTTAGTAGAGCGTATCTTATGAGCTTCACGGTGCGCTCATGGGCTGCATTGATATATGCATCGCATATACAATTAAAAAAAAGGAATGTTCGATTGGGACGAGTACAATCTGCGCAAGATCCGCGCCCACGGGGTCAAGCGTGAGGAGGCGGAGCAAGCGCTTTTCTGACGATCCGATCCTGGTTTACGATCAAACAATCGAAAAGGAGATACCTTGCGTATATTACGGCGAGTCAGACGTTGGGCGTTTACTCGCTCTGGTCATCACAGAGCGGGGAAAGGCGATTCGCGTGATCACTGCGTACGACTTGGATGCAGGCCAGAAACATGACTATTTAGAGAGAAGGCTGAAGCAAGGGTGAGTGCATGAAAATTAAAAAAATCAATATTCCAGTTTTCAAGAGCCAAAGCGAAGAGGCTGACTGGTGGGCTAGCCAGGCGGGGCGGAGCTTCGTTAAGCAAAAATCCATCGAAGCAGTGAGCAAGGGAGAAACGTTGAGAGGCTCGCCTCTTGTGCAAAGACTGAACAAAACCGCTAGTGTTCAGATCGCCCTTCGGCTATCGGAGAGCGATTTGGCCGAAGCGCGAAGGATCGCGAGTCGCAAGGGCATCGGCTATCAGACTCTTTTGAAAATGCTGCTCCACGAAGGTCTTCAGCGTGAGGCCCGGAGGCTGTGACGCCTTCGGCAGGCTGGAAGGGCTCAGCGACTATATGAATCGCGGGCGGCCCAGGTTGGAATGGTGTTTGAGTGTGTGCTGTCCCGACTTTACCTGCGCCTGCGGCAGGCTTGATGCGGATGGAGTCGATATGGACGAATGTTCCTCTGTCGACCACATAGTAGTGCGTCGCATTCTCACCATGCTCATTCCTAGAACCTGAGAAGACGACAAGACTGCTGTCGACGCGGTACCTGATGGGCTGAAATCCGTCGCCCGTGGCGGTCCAACAGCAAATCGTGAAGGGAAACCAATGAACTCGTCCGGTGTTTGCGTGGATGAGCGCGCCAGCGAGGCATTCTGCCCCGCATCCCCAAGCGGTTAGGATGTAGTGGCCTCCGAAATTTGGCTTCTGGGCACTCGCCATCTTAAGCCTTGTGCGGAATGATTGATCGTCACGAGTCAGTATTAAGGGCGCATTTGTACCTCTGTAAGCTTCTTTCACGGGGTAATCTTCAAAGCGCGGAGCGGGCACCGCGGCGACGATATAAGAGACAACTAACAGGGCCGCTGCAGCATAAAATTTCGGCCTCGCCAGCATCTTCACACTGATTTTTCTCCCAAAGTCGAATGGTCCCCGGCGCTCTGCAAAAGGCTTCTCGGATTCAACGGTCCAAAGCTTCGCAGCGCATTCAGCGTCGAAGGACTGTTCGGCACCACGACATGTTCGGACATGAAGACCAAGCCGGTAGCATTCGAATCCAACAGCTCGGCGCAGAGAAGTCCGAGCAGGCCGTAGACCGCTTGGCGCGCATCTGTGTCAGGTAATCCGCCCAGGCACTTGTATTCGATAACGGAGTGGGCGTTGTGGGCAGCCCAGATCGGAAGTTCCATTTGGCCCAGATATCTGCCGTCCATTCGACGGTCGAAATGCTGGATACCCACAGACAGCCGATCTATTTTGATCATTGCTCCATCGCCATCGAAAATCGACAGTGCAAAAAACGATTTGGGGTCGTGCTCACGCCCCAGGGCCCTTTGCATCGCTTCATTCAGGCGCTCAGTTGAATATCTCTCTAACCTTGTCTGCAGGACCGCGACCTCCACTCCGGTCACTACGGGCGGTTTCTTAAACCGAGAGAGCAATGCTTTCAACGCAGCCATTAGCACGAGGGTACAACGGCACTTCCGGGCCTATTCACTTGCAGTCCCAACCCAAATGTGTAATTATTCATAGGAGTGAATAAAAATACACAGGAGGGTTCCTAATGGCCGCCCAACATCAGCCTTCATCCCACCCCCGGAGCCAGGGCCTCCGCACCGATCTGGATTTTTCCACCGATCAGTTAACCGCCCTCCTGGAGCTTACCGAACAGGTCAAACAATCCCGCCAGCGTTTCGCCTCCTCCTTAAAAGGCCGCTACGTCGCGCTGCTGTTTGAGAAGCCTTCCCTGCGCACGCGCATGACCTTCGAACTCGCTATCAAGCAACTAGGCGGCGATTGCGTCACGCAGATCGGTCTCATCGCCGAGCGCGAACCGCTGGCCGATGTGGCTCGCAACTTGGCTCGCTGGACGGATTTGATCGTCGCTCGCACCTTTGCGCAGGAGACGGTGGATGAACTCGCTCGCTGGTCGGGGCTGCCCGTCATCAACGCTTTGAGCGACCTCTATCATCCTTGCCAGGCGCTGGCCGACGTCTTCACTTTGAAAGAGCATTTCGGCCGTTTGCGCGGCTTGAAACTCGCTTATGTCGGAGATGGCAACAACGTGGCGCACTCGCTGATGCTTTGTTGCGCGCGCCTGGGCATGACGGTTTCGGTGGCGACGCCCAAAGGCTACGGGCCTAACGCCGAAATCGTGGCGAAGGCGCGGGAATTTGGTCCCATCGAACTGACCAACGATCCAGCCGCGGCGGTGAAGGGCGCGCATGCGATCTATACCGACGTGTGGGCGTCGATGGGTCAGGAATCGGAAGCGGAGGAGCGCAAGCGCGTCTTCGGTCCTTATCAGGTGAACGAAGCTTTCCTCGCGCAGGCGCGTCCTGACGCGATTTTTATGCACTGCCTGCCCGCGAAACGTGGTCAGGAAGTTACCGATGCAGTTGTCGAATCGGCCCAATCGGTCGTTTTCGACCAGGCCGAGAACCGGCTGCACGTGCAAAAGGCAGCGCTCTTAACACTGCTGCAATAGGCAAACGAAAAACTTAAATCAGCGCATGAAGCCGGAGGTGTGTCCGCTCGGCGCAAGGGAGAGAAAGAACAAAAATATGAATAAAGTAACAGCAAAGAAGGTAGCGCTTGCCTATTCGGGCGGCCTGGATACGTCCATCATCATTCCGTGGCTGAAGGAGCATTACAACTGCGAAGTCGTGGCCATCTGCGGAGACATTGGACAGGGCGGCGAAGAGCTGGATGGTCTGAAGGAAAAGGCGATTAAGACCGGCGCATCGGAAGTGTACGTGGAAGACATGCGCGAGGAGTTCGTTACCGATTACCTGTGGAAGCTGGTGCGTTCCGG
>PLRJ01000132.1 GCA_003163855.1 Bryobacterales bacterium
GATATGAAGGAAATGGCGGCGCTTACCGCCTGCTGTTCGCAGCAGGCCTCGCTTGATGTTCACCTGGTGTTCCCGGCCACGTTGCGTTCTTCCGCTGCGAGTCGCCTAATAGAAAGGTTCCGGCCGCTCGGACCCGCGAAATTGTTGCTCACACACACCGACGAAATTGAATCGACCGGCAGCCTGGTCGATCTGGCCATACGTTCGCGTCTTCCCTTATCCTACTTATCGTGCGGCCAGAATATACCGGAAGATATAACGGAAGCTTTCAAGGAAAAGTTGCTTAGCGGCTTTGTCAGGCGTACTCAGTCGGCTGCTGCCTGAGCGGGGCGTTAACGGATTGTGAAGGAGAACCTTTAACGGGTATGTACGCCTATGCGGCGCCGGAGAAAACAGCCGAAGAGCGCGAATCGCTGATTCTGGAACACTTGCAACAGGTGCATTGGATAGCGGCTCGTATTCACGAAAAGCTTCCTCCTTCGGTCGAGTTGGACGATCTCATTTCCGCCGGTATCGTTGGGCTGCTGGCAGCTGTCGATAACTTCGACGCCAGTCGCAACGCCTCGCTCAAGACCTACGCTGAGTACAAAATCCGCGGCGCCATACTGGACAGCATCCGGGGGCTCGATGGCATTCCTTCACACAAACGAAAGCGCGTTAAGCAAGTGCAGGAAGCAATTGCCAGCGCCGAGCGCCGCTTGAAGCGGAGTCCGGAGGAGCAGGAGATCGCGGCTGAACTGGGCATCAGCCTGAGTGAATATCAGCAATGGGTAGTGGACCTGCGCGCGGTTTCGTTGGGCAGTCTCGAGGTGGTCGAGGACGGCGAAGAACTCAGCTTACTCAAGTTTATCGGCGGCGATGGCGAGGATTCTCCGGCACGCATCCTGGAGCGTTCTGAATTGGAACGTGTCATTGCCGATGGTATGACGAAGATTCCCGAAAATGAACGGCTGGTCCTTAGCCTCTACTACAAGGAGGAATTAAACCTGCGCGAGATCGCCTCCATTATGGATCTTCATATCACTCGCATTTCACAGTTGCGCGCCCAGGGCATTCTTCGGCTTCGTTCTTACCTGGAAATAAAATGGCCGGCCGGCCGGAATGGCACGCTCTGATTGACCGAATGATGGCCCCGAATTATTTGGACTTTCATAATCCCGCGCTGAAGGCGTTATCGCTGGCGCTGGCTTTGCTGGGTGCCGTCAGCCTCGCCGGGGTGGTGTCCTTGTTCAGGTTGTCCGCATTGCGGCGCGAGTTGCGGGCTCACCGGAAGCTGCTCCAAGCCCGGAAAGCTCAATCTGACGCGAAGGGCGCCTGGGATGACTGTGCGCAAAGAATAGAAGAGCTCACGCAGGACTTGGGCGAGTTGCGTAGACGCCTCGACGTACAGGAACAGGCGGCCCGCCTCAGTGTTCCATTATGGCCAGGCGAGGCATCACCGCTACAGCTCAATACGCGCGGACAGATTCTCAGGCTGGCAGGGAAAGGCCGGTCAATTGCAGAGATCGCGGTGGACCTCGGCGTCTCCCAAGGCGAGGTGGATCTGCTCCTTAAGGTGCAGGACCTGGGCGAAAGTTTACCGGTAAAAAAGGAGACCAGAAATGTACTTTAACTTTCAGGAGATGGCCGATAAGCAGATTAAGAAGAGGAATTCTTCATATCGGTTGGACGAGAGCGATGAGAAGTAGAGTAGCAGGCCAGGCCTCTGGAGGGAGACTATGAGAATCGGAAATAGCGGCGTTGACCAGTTGGGCAGTTCGAGTACGGGTGCGGTTAACGGCGCAAGTTCAGAATCTAGAACGAGCAGCGCGGGCAGTCAGAAATCTGACAGCGTCAATCTCTCGAACGCCCAGAACTTGGTAGCTCTAGCGAAAGCCGGAGCGGCCTCCCGGCAGGTCAAGGTAGACCAGATCGGAAGTCAGGTTCGCTCCGGCCAATACCAAACCGATTCCACCCAGGTCAGCCAAGCCGTAGTACAAGGGCACATCAGCTAAAGCGCGCCCGTCTTTGACTCTTGACGCCTGGCCAGCGGTTTGCTCAAGCTCAAGCGACTTGGTCCTGAGCTTGAAAGCGAAATCGTCGGACCAGATGCTCCCGTCAAGATAATAGACGCCTAACCGCAAAACGCGATCAACCAAAATGGAACAGCATGATGAGTTAACCTTTACCCGCATTCTGGAGGCGCTCGACTCTTCCATTCAGGCGGCGGTTGCGAATCCTACCTCTGCCGGCCTTGAGTCACTACAACGTGCGGAGGCGCTTTGCCGCCATTTAGCGCCTGACGGTGCCTTGAGCGTGAGATCAAGTCAACCCTACCCCCAATCCCCCAGCAGTGTGGAACTGCTCTGGCAGGTCCGTAGCCGACTCGGAAGGCTCAAGATGCTGCTCGACGCGGCAGCAGGGTTTTACCGCGGTCTAGCCTCATCTCCAAGCGTCGGAATGGACTATGACGTGCAGGGAGAATGGATGGAACGAGGCGGCGGCAGCTTGCTCCAACTTGATTGTTAGCGGTTCTGACCGCGGAGCCCCTGCCTACTCTGGTTGCCTTTTTGGGGAAAGGGAGTACCAACTGACGTGGGATCTATAAGCGCGGCGTTAAATACCGCAGGCAGTGCCCTGGATGTTATCGGGCAGGCGATGGGTGTCATTCAGAATAACGTTGCCAATGCGTCCACGCCTGGTTACGTTACTCAAACCCTTGAACTTTCCGCCAGCCCGTTTGATGCCAGCCAGAATCTGTGGGGTGGTGTCACATCTGCCGGCGTGCAGAGTTCACGCGATGTCTATGCCGAGCAAGCTGTATGGACTGCCAACCAGCAGGTTGGGCAAAGTACCCAGGAGGCGTCAAGTCTCAACTCGTTGCAGTCTTCCTTTGACGTTTCCGGCACATCCGGGATTCCCGCAGCCCTGAGTTCTCTCTATGCGGCTTTCTCGGCCTGGAGTGCGAATCCAACCGACACCGCCAGCCGGCAGCAGGTGCTGACCGCAGCCACCACCCTGTCGCAGTCCTTCAACCAGACGGCCTCGAACATAAGTCAGTTGAGCTCGCAGACAGACCAGCAAATCTCCGGAACGGTCAGCCAAATCAACTCGCTTACCTCGCAAATAGCCAGCATAAATGGGGAAATTCAAAACGGCGACCGCCAGGACGCCGGCGTTCAAACACAACTCTACAATGCGCTCGAGCAGCTCTCGAACCTGGCGCCCATCAGCGTCCAGACTGCGTCCGACGGCACGGCCACGGTGCTGTTGGGAGGTCAGTCGCCGCTGGTGCTCGGATCGGAGCAGCACCAGTTGAGCGTCGCTTCAGGCGGTACACCCGATGCTCAACTGTTGAATGATCAAGGTCAGGACGTAACGTATCTGGCGAGTCAGGGGCAACTGGGCGGCCTGCTGAATTTCCGGAACCAGACCATTCCCTCCGTCATCGGCGACAGCCAGCAACAGGGCTCCCTCAATCAACTTGCGCAGAGCATTGCCGACACGGTCAACAACACATTGACGGCCGGCCAGGTGAGCGCCGGGCCGCCGGTGGTCAGTGGAATCCCTCTCTTTAGCTACAGCGCTTCGTCGCCGGCCGGCGTAGCCAGTTCGCTTTCACTCAGTTCCAGCATTTCGGCAAGCACACTGGCTGCCATCGCACCAGGACCGCCTTCGGTCGCTAACGGCACGGCATCGGCGCTGGCTGATCTTTCTACATCCAACGAGATCAATAATGTCACCTACACTGGCTTCTACAGTGGTGTCGCCGCCGATATCGGCCAGCAGCAGTCTAACGCTGCCGCCAATCAGACGACCCAATCGCAGCTACTGGCACAGGCGCAAAACCTGCGCGACCAAGTGTCAGGCGTCTCGCTGAATCAGCAGGCCACTTTGCTCATGCAGTATCAGGAATCCTATCAGGCTGCCGCGCAACTCATTTCGGTCATCACCACCACCACCCAGGATCTGCTAACGACTATGCAGGGAATCCATTAATGGCTAGCGTGGACAGTTCTAAAAGGCAGCCACCGCCCTGCCTCCGCACATCTCGTTGCCGCCGCAGTTGCCTGAGGTGGTTCAACTGTTTCGCTGGTTCTGGAAATCTCGAAACAAGAACAGGATTTAACAAATGCTTGCAGGCTTAGATGCTTTTAACTCGACCTTCATCCTCGACCTCAACTCGACTGAGGCCAGCATCACGACCACCAACCAGCAGATCAGTTCGGGCATACGTGTGAATCAGGCCTCCGATGCTCCGGGCGATATAGCGTCCATCTTGAATTACCAAAACCAGGTCGCAAATATCACTCAGGTTCAGACGAACTTGGACTTTGCTTCGACCGAAGCTAACACTGCCGATGGCGCCTTATCGTCTGCTTCCACCTTGCTGGATCAACTAACTTCCATTGCCTCCGAGGGTGCAACCGGGACATCGACCGCAGCCACCCGCGCCACGCTCGCGCAGCAAGTCCAAGGCATCCAGCAGCAACTGGTACGGATCGCCAATACCACGGTTCAAGGCAACTACATCTTCGGTGGAGACGATCCCACGACCGTCCCTTATACCTACAACTGGAGCGCTTCCGGCGGTGTCGTACAGAATAATACCGCCTCCAACACCGCTACCATCCAAGACGCGAGCGGGGATACAACTATACCTAGAATGACGGCGCAGCAGATCTTTGATGCCCAGAATGCGAACGGCACCCCCGCCGCCGGCAATATTTTTCAAGCCGTCTATGCCTTGGGCCAGGCGCTCCAGAACAACGACCAGGCGGGAATCGAGAGCGCCTCCGATTCTTTACAAGCCGCTACCACCCAGCTTGGCCAAGCCACTACTTTTTACGGCAATGTCGAGAATTGGGTGCAAAACGCCAGCGAGCAAGCCTCCTCGACGCTCACCAATGTCCAAACGGAAGTCAGCTCCTTGCGGGACACCGATGTCGCCGCTGCCGCTACCGATCTCTCGACCGAGCAAACGGCTCTGTCGGCCGCCATTGCGGCGCACGGAAGTCTAAACGTAAAATCCCTGTTCAGTTATTTGGGCTGACCCGCCTCGTTGCCAAAAAAATCTTTCGCCGCTCAATAATTCCCTTCTACAATTACCATTTTTCCGCGATAGAGCCTGCAGAGGCAATTGGTTCCGAATGAGCATTTCGCAGCATGCTAAGAGAATTCTGGCAGCCTGGAACGTGGCTGACTCCGTATCGTTCGAGCGGGAACTAGAGGCGGCTCTCGCCTCCTGCCAGAATACGAAGACGGCAAATCTGATGGAAATTGAGCAGCAGGAACTGCTGGAGACTGTCGTCGAGCGGTTGCGCTTCATTCATTCGGCTCAGGGCGCAAATCCTGCCGAAGGTAGAAAGAAAACCGCGTCCCCCCAGGGTTTGAACGCGGGGTTCGCTTTGTTGCAACACCTTAGCCATCGCTTGGCCGCTTAGTCATCGCTGCCCACTTCGTGGGGCCGCCGCGTCCCAAGACAATACCGTCCAAACAAATTGCCTGTCCAGCAGAGTCTTCCAGCCCGGCTCTTCGGTAAGCGTTCAATGCACCGCGCGTCGGCTCTGCTGCACATTGCGGCGCCAAAGACTTCTCAATAACATCCTCACTCCGCAAATGCAGGTGCATTCTTCTGCCTTAGTCTCACTTTTCCGGAATACAGCATCAATGAACACATGCTCTCTGCCGAATAGATTAGTATGATTCGGCTCACGCGTCTCAACGGCGTTCCTCTGGTGATCAACTCTGACCTGATTGAGCACATGGAGATGACTCCAGATACCGTGATCTCGCTTACCAGCGGTCAGAAATTTATGGTGCGGGAAACGCCTGAGAATGTGGTGGAGTTGATCGTTGAATTCCGTCGCGCTGTCCTGAGCAAAATGCCGGCCTACGTGTGGCCCGCGCGCAGCCATAATGAACCGCAAGCGCCGCCGCGCGCCCTCAGGAAGGTGATGGATGGCGAATAAGTCAACCGGCAGGATCGACTTAGCCAGTTGCGGAGGCGTTGCGCTGGCAATCGTAGGAATTGTCGGTGGTCTGCTCTTCGAAGGTGGGCGTTTAACCGACATCTCCTCGCTGACTGCCGGTGTGATTGTGCTTGCCGGCACCTTGGGCGCGGTTATGGTAACTACCCCGGCCAATCTCCTGGTGGCGGCATTTAAGAGTCTTTGGCAGGTCTTCTGGGACTCAACGCCCTCCAATTCGGAAACGATTGACCAAATTTTGACATTTGCGCGTCAAGCTAGACGCGGCGGACTAACTTCTCTCGAAAGCGGCATTGCTGATCTATCCGATCCCTTTTTGAAAAAAGCCTTGTCACTGGCAGTTGACGGTGCCGATTTGCAGGACATCCGCCGCATTATGGAACTGGAAATTGAACTTGCGGAACATCACGGCGAAGGTCGAGCCAAAGTTTTTGAAACAGCCGGTGGCTATGCTCCAACCATTGGAATTATCGGAGCTGTTCTGGGCCTCATTCAGGTCATGAAACACCTGGAGGACATTGAGCAAGTGGGACACGGCATCGCCATTGCTTTCGTCGCGACCGTGTACGGCGTCGCTTTCGCCAATCTGCTGCTGCTCCCGGCTGGCGCCAAAATTCGTTCGCGCCTTGAATCCGGGCTGAAGAACAACGAACTCGTGCTCGAGGGCGTGCTCTCGATTGCCGAAGGGATGAATCCCATGCTGATTGAAAGTAAACTCGATCCCTATAAGGATCATCCCGGAACGGTTTCGAGTTCCTGGAAGGAACGCGCGGCGGAACCCGGGACTCGCAGCGCTGCCTGATTGCTTATGGCCCGGCGCACCAGAAAAAAAGAGACGAATCACGAGCGCTGGCTGGTTTCTTACGCGGACCTGCTTACGTTATTGTTCGCCTTTTTTGTGGTCATGTTTGCCTCCACGCAGTCCGACCACGTCAAGGCGAAACAAATATCGGAAGCGGTTGATAAAGCTTTCCGCAACAGCAGTATTCCGCCGCGACTGGCCGCGATTCTCGGCGGCTCGCCGGAAGATGCCGGCCGCGGCAACGCTCAGCTAAAGGGCGCAGCCCATACTATTCCCAAAACGGAACAGCCGCCTCAACTGCCGTTGCAACTTGACCTAACTTCGTCGCTAAAGACTCTGCAAAGTCGCCTGAGTAGCGAAATTGGCGCTGGCGTCGTCCGGCTCCATGTGGAGGAGCGAGGTATCGTCATCGGTATTAACACCCAAGTCACTTTCCCTTCCGGTGGCGACGTTATCACGCCTAGCATGTACCCGACCATTGGCAAGGTGGCAGAAGTCCTCAACCTTCTTCCAAACGCAATTCGCCTGGAGGGTCATGCCGACTCCGTACCCATTTATAACGACCGTTTTCGAAGCAATTGGGAGTTGTCGGCGGCGCGCAGCCTGGCTATGATGCATCTGCTGCAAGACCGCTATCATGTGATGGCGAACCGCATGGCGATTATCGGTTACGGCGAAACCAAGGCCATTGGTGACAACGAAACGGAGGCGGGAAGGACCCTGAACCGCCGCGTCGATATAGTCATCGTCAGTAATTTGGGTATGCGCGCCGAACCCGGTAAAGAAATTCCTAGCTCCAAGTAACGGGCTGGACGGAATTTTCCGAGGCCGCTTTTACTTTGTTTAAGTCCTTCTAAATCAATTCCCTGCCTTGTTTGGCAGTCTTCGTGCTGAGCAATTGCTGTCGGCATTTGCTTGCAAAAGCAACGCCAAGAAAAAAGAAGGGAATTCTATGATTTCACTCCAAACCAATGTCGATTCATTGGTGGCTCAGCAGAATCTGAACCTTGACGATCAATTTCAAAGCAACACGATTGCCCAGTTAACGTCGGGTTATCGCATCAACAAGAGCGGCGACGATGCGGCTGGTCTTGCGATTGCCAACGGACTGACCAGCAGCATTGCCGAACTGACACAAGGCGTCAACAATGCGAACGATGGCGTCAGTCAGTTGGAAATTGTGGACGGCGGCTTGAGCAACATTTCCACCATCTTGAATCGCCTAAAAACTTTGGCTACTGAATCAGCATCATCCACTTTTACGGGCAGCCGCGCCACCCTGAACGACGAGTATGCAAGCCTGGTGACGGAAGTAACCCGGCAGGCCACCAACATCAACCTGCAGGCCGGGGGAACTTTCAACCAGGAGTTGAGCGTTTTCGTCGGCGGCGGCAGCGATACTGCCAATTCTTCCGTATCGGTTGATCTAAGCGGCACCCAGAATGCCGTCGATGCCACGAGTTTAGGGCTTTCCACTACCAACGTGTTGAACGGCGGCGTTTCGTTCGGTGTCGCCGGTACTTCAACCAATACCGTTCGTCTGGATGCGCCTGGTGCGCTCTTCCTGGCGTCTACGGCAAGCGAGTCTTTTACATTCAATCTGGCAGGCGGCACTAGTGTTACCGCCAATGTAATCGGCACAGCGTCGGGCATCACTGAGAGCAATTTGATCTCTCAACTGAACACCACTTTGAGTTCCTACGGTATTACGGCCAGCTTGAACGGAACGGGAAATCTGCAGTTCAGCGGCGCTTCTGCTTTCAACGTGACGGACGATGCGACGAGCCCAGTGTTGGTCAGCGCAACCGCCACAACCGCAGACAATACGTCCAATTACATCGTGCAGGGAACAACCGCCTACGCCACCACCAGCGCCACCGAAAACCTGACCATACAAGCCGGTTCAAGCACCATCAGCGTGGCTCTTGGCCCCAATACGCCGCTGGCGAGCGCCCTTACCGATATCAACGCCGCCACTTCCCCATACGGCATATACGCGCTCGAGAACACCGCCGGTACGGGAATCGAATTTCAGAGTTCCAGCAGTTTCTCGGTAGACTCCAACCTGGCTGGACAAACGCTGCCGAGCGCTAGCGAAATTGGCGCCACCCCTCCCACTGCGGATTCAGGCACCACGAACAATGCCGACGCTGCGATCGCGGCTATTGACAGTGCCATCCAGACATTAGGTCTAGTGCAGGGGCGCGTGGGTGCGGGCGAAAATCTGCTCGGTTATGCCAATAGTCTGGCGCAGTCCCAGATCTCCGGCTTCTCGGCGGCGGAAAGCCAGATCAGAGACGCGAACGTGGCCGCGCAGGCGGCCAACTTGACAAAATCTCAGGTCTTGACCCAAACGGCGGTAGCGGCGCTCGCGCAAGCCAACGCCGAACCGCAGGCGGTACTCAAACTGTTACAGAGCTAGCCGATAGAAGGCGTCGCAGGCAGCTGATCAAAATGCCGGCGGTCTAAGAAAAACGGCGGCTTGCCGCATGTCCCGATTTTTCCTACCAATTCGGCTAGAACTTCTGGTTTTCCCGTGCGACATGCTCAGTGTAGGCCAATAAAAGCTGAAAGGCAGGCCATAAAAAAGGGAAAAAAGTTCTTATGTCGATTTCAATCCAAACCAACGTCGATTCTTTAGTTGCGCAGCAAAATCTAAACATCGACGATCAATTTCAAAGCAATACGATCGCCCAGTTAACGTCGGGTTATCGCATCAACAAGAGTGGCGACGACGCCGCCGGTCTCGCCATTGCCAACGGCTTAACCAGCAGCATCAGCGAATTGACCCAGGGCGTCAGTAATGCCAACGACGGCGTCAGCCAGTTACAGATTGTGGACGGCGGGTTAAGCAACATTTCCACCATCCTCAACCGGCTAAAGACGCTTGCCACCGAGTCGGCTTCTTCAACCTTCACTGGCAGCCGTTCTACCCTCAATGATGAGTACTCCAGTCTGGTTTCGGAAGTAACCCGGCAGGCGACTAACATCAACTTGAACGCCGGTGGAAGTTTCAATGGCCTGTTGAACGTCTTCATCGGCGGTGGCAGCAGCACGCAGAATTCCACCGTTTCGGTCGATTTGAGCGGAACGCAGAATGCCGTGGATGCCACCAGCCTGGGGCTTTCCACAACCAACGTTCTGAATGGTGGCGTTTCCTTTGGAGTCTCCGGCACATCAACCAATACCGTTCGTCTTGATGCGCCAGGCGCGTTATTCCTTGCTTCGACGGCAAGTGAATCCTTCACCTTCAATTTGGCCGGCGGCGCCAGTGTTACGGCGAATGTGCTCGGAACCGCGACTGGAATTTCTGAAAGCAATATTCTCTCGCAGCTGAACAGCAGTTTGAGTTCTTACGGCATCAGCGCCAGCGTCAACGGCACGGGCAATTTGCAGTTCAGCGGCGCTACGGCCTTCAATGTCACCGACAATGCCTCGAGTCCGGTGCTGGTCAGCAGCACTGCCAAAACGGCCGACAACAACAGTAACTACATCGTCCAGGGGTCAGCTAGCTTTGGTACCAGCAGTGCCACTGAAAACCTGACCATCCAAGCCGGCTCCGCCACGATAAGTGTGGCTATAGCGCCGTCAACAACTCTGGCCACTGCACTGACCGATATAAATGCGGCTACCTCAAAGTATGGTATTTTCGCCCTGGCCGATACAAGCGGCGGCGGTATAGAGTTCCAGAGCGCGAACAGCTTCTCGGTTGGCACTGATACGGCCGGGGTAACCTTCGCCGCTAGTGGCGAAACAGGTGCGACGGCGCCGTCAGCCAATTCCGGTACCACGAATAATGCCACTGCGGCGATCGCGGCGATTGATAGCGCCATTTCCTCGCTCGGCATTATTCAAGGTCGGGTCGGAGCCGGCGAAAATCTTCTAGGCTATGCCAATAGTCTGGCGCAATCACAAATCTCCGGATTCTCTGCGGCAGAGAGCCAGCTAAGGGACGCAAACGTCGCCGAACAGGCCGCCAACTTGACGAAATCACAGGTGCTGACTCAGACCGCGGTAGCGGCGCTGGCGCAAGCCAATTCCGAACCGCAGTCCATTTTGAAACTCCTGCAATAAAAGGCGATCTAAAGATGCTACTGGCCAGCCGGCTTCTCCGCTGGTTGGCCAAGTCGAAATTAGTAAACTATGTCCACCTCTGCCACCTCCTCATTCACTGGACAAAGCGAGTTTTCCTCTCAGTTGCAAACCGTCATTACGGATGCGGTCGCCACGGCTCAAATTCCGATTACGCAACTGCAGAACACACAGTCGACAATTACCGGCGAACAGAGCGAACTGCAAACTCTCGGAAACGACTTTCAATCGCTTCAGTCTTCCCTCGATGCCATCAACTCGGCAATCGGAACGGGCGCCTACACCGCAACGCTCGACAATACGGCGCTTGGAACCGCCACTGTTGGTACCGACGCACTCGCCGGCACTTATTCTGTAAACGTCGCAAGCCTAGGGTCGCATACGAATGCGGTCAGCCAAAGTACTTTACCGACCGTCAGCGATCCTTCCACTGGCAACATTTCGACGAGTTCCACCTTTACACTCAGCGTCAATGGCTCAAACTATTCGCTAACCCCGGCGAGCACCAGTCTCGACAGCTTAGTGTCCGCCATCAACGGCAGTGGAGCCAACGTGCAGGCCACGGTGGTGAATGTCGGCGGTTCATCCGCCCCCAACTACCAACTTTCCATCCAGGGCACCGACTATGCGCCCGACACGATTCAGCTAAGCGCCGGCTCAACCAATCTTTTATCAACCATAAGCGCCGGTTCGTATGTCACTTATCAAGTCAATGGCGAACCTTCAACACCCATCAATTCATCCAGCCGCAATCTTTCGCTTTCTACAGGTTTGACTCTCAACGTCGCCCAAACCGGCACCGCGAATGTCACAGTCGCACAAAGCACAGATACGCTTTCAAGCGCGCTGAGCAATTTTGCAACAGCCTATAATACGGCAACCTCCGACCTCGCCAAGAACCGGGGCCAGAATGGCGGCGCGCTAGCAGGCCAGACTATTGTCGATCAACTCGGGTCGGCGCTGGAGTCCATCGCCAACTACTCGTCCTCTTCAGGATCGATTCATTCACTCTCTGATCTGGGTCTTACGTTCGACACCAGCGGCAATCTTAATTTCGACGCTAGCGCCTTGAACGCGTCCACTTCACTGAGTGCTGTTGACAGCTTTCTTGGAACCGAGGCAGGCGGAGGCTTTCTGCAGTCGGCCGATTCTACTCTTACCGCGCTAACTGATGGCACGACCGGAACGATTACGCTCGAGAATAATTCCCTCGCCACTGAGGTGACGAACCTTCAAACGCAGATCACCAATAAACAAACTCAGTTGACCCAAATGCAATCCAATCTGACTCAGCAGATGGCAACCGCTGACGCCGCCATCTCCTCACTCGAGCAGCAGCAGAATCAGATTACCGACCTCTTTGCCGCCGAAACGCTGCAATCGCAGAACTACAACAATGGCTGATCCAACTTGAACCAATGAAGCGCATAGAAGAAGACTTGGTGGCGGCTTTACAGTGCGGAGACTTTGAATCGGCTCGCGTTTGTGGAGAAAAACTCGGTCGGTGCGCTATCTCGAGCATGAAGGCCGCCCCCGACGCTGCCGCGCGTGCCACCGTCTATCGGCACTACAGCGCGATTTTCAGCGACGCATTGCACTTGGCCAGGGTGCAGCGTGCCCACATCAGTGTGGAGTTGAATGCAATTACGGGAAACATCCGTTACCAGCAGCCCGAATTGGAACAGCATCACTGGCTGATTCAAGCTTAGTTTCCCTTCCGATCTTCCCCTGCTTCCGTCCGAACGCCTATTGCCGCCTGCTGTTACGATGTCGCCGCTTTTCCACTAGTCTGTCAAGTGTTCGACACTTTTTACCTTTCCGCCTTCTAGCCTGCGGAAAAGAGTGGCACTCGACTTGCTCGTATTAGTGCGACTCATATGCTGGATCCACTCTCGGCTAAGCTCGACCATTACATGACGCTACTCAGCACGCGCCAAAGAATCGTCGCTTCCAACCTCGCCAACGCAGACACTCCGGACTACAAGACAAAAGACATTGATTTTGAAGCAGAGTTCAGGCGAGTCTCGGCAACCCCGGGCGCAACTGCCATGGTCAACGAGGTGCCGGGCCTTCGTGTTAAGAACGACGGCAACAATGTAGACATAGATCGTGAAGCTCGTATGCTCTCAGAAAATACCATGCGCTTCAGCGTCGCTTCGAATCTTCTGCGTGGGCAGTTGAAAAGTATTCGCTTGGCCATCAGCGGAGGTTCCGGGCAATGAGCAGCCTCTTTTCATCTCTCTCCATCAGCGCGTCCGGCATGACCGCTGAGCGCCAACGCGCTGAAGTGCTGGTGGAGAATATCGCTAATGCCGACACCACCCGTACTGCTAACGGTGGTCCTTATCGCCGCCAGGATGTGATCTTTCAATCACAGGATGTTGGCTCCCCGTTCTCCTCGATTTTCGATACCCAAATGAGCTCGCAAGGAACCGGCGTGGCCATTAGCCAAGTAATCACTGATCAATCCGATCCGGAAAGACGCTACATGCCCGGACATCCCGACGCCGATAAAGACGGCTATGTGGCCTTTCCAAAGGTAAATCCCGCCGAAGACATGGTCGATCTGTTGGGCGCTTCCCGCTCTTATCAGGCCAATGTCTCTGCCATCTCGGCCGTAAAGGACATGATTCAGCGTTCTATCGACCTATTCCGCTAAGAACTATGTCACTGCCAATCTCTCCGCTTGCTGCTCCCGCCATTACCGCGCCCGAAGCGTTGGCCGGCGCCTCCCAATCCAATGCAAACAGCTTCCAAAAGATGTTTGAATCTGCTGTTCGGAATGTGGAGAATTCATCCACTCAGGCTGAAAACGCCGTCTCAAACTATCTATCTGGCGGAACGGGCCAGGAACTGCACTCAACCATTCTCGCGACTCAGAATGCGGATTTGAATTTTCAAATGTTTATGCAAGTAAGAAACAAGGTGGTCTCAGCTTACGAAGAGATCATGAAGATGCAGGTTTGACCTGACCCAGACTGCGCAAACGAAGTGCTGCGCAAATAAAAATGACGTCTAGATCAAACGCTTTCTTGTAATGAACCAACTCACCAAACTCCTGGCCGCCTTGTCGCTGGGACAGAAAATAGGGCTGGCTGCGGTCGTCCTGTTAATTGCCGGCGGCCTTCCCATGTTCACCCACTGGCAGAAGGAGAACAACTTTAAGCCTCTGTTTACCGGCATGGCGCCGGAGGATGCCGGCGCCATCGTACAGAAGTTAAAGGAGAGCGGCACAGAGCATCGCTTGGCCGACAACGGCACGACACTGCTGGTTCCCGCCGACAAGGTGGATGATATCCGGTTGGAGATGGCCGGCGCGGGCTTACCTAAGTCCGGCCGGATCGGTTTTGAGCTGTTCGACAAAACCAACATGGGCCTTACCGATTTCAGTGAGCATGTGAACTACCGCCGGGCAGTCGAAGGCGAACTCGAACGTACTATTAAGAGCATTGACGAGATTGAACAGGCGCGGGTTCACGTCACGTTTCCCAAAGACTCCGTTTTCCTAGACTCCCGGGAAGCAGCCAAAGCAAGCGTTCTGCTGCACTTCAAGCCGGGTCGGCGGCTGTCTCCGCAAAATGTAGTTGCCATCACAAATCTTGTCGCCAGTGCAGTTGAGGGATTAGCGCCGGACGCGGTGTCGGTGGTAGATATGCAGAGCAATCTCTTAAGCCGCCAGCACAGGGCGTCGCTGGACGGCTCGGATTCGGCCGACGGTGTACTTGAATACAAACATCAGGTGGAAAAGGATCTGGCTTCAAAAGTAGAAGCCACGCTCGCTCCCCTGCTGGGCGATGGCAAGTTTCGGATCGGCGTTACAGCCGATTGCGATTTTTCAACCAGCGAGCAGACCGATGAAGTTTACGATCCAACCCGCTCTGCCATGGCCAACTCGCAAAAGACGGAAGATCTTTCGCAAAGCGGCAGTATGGGAGGAGTTCCAGGCACACCCGCCAACTTGCCGCGCTCTTCTATCCGGTCGCAGGCGCAGCAGAATGGTGGAAACGGAGTGTCGAGACGTACTGAAAACGTAACCTTCGAGACTTCGCGCACTGTCCGTCAGGTCAAGGTGCCGCGCGGCACCGTTAAGCGAATTTCGGCCGCCCTGCTCATTGATCAAGACGTCGAATGGCAGGGCAAGGGCAATCAGCGTAAGAGAGTGTTTCTGCCCCCTTCAGCGGAAAAGATGAAATCCATTCACGATGTTGTGGCCGGAGTCTTGGGCATTGCAGTCGATCGCGGCGACCAGTTGGTCATCGAGACTCTTCCCTTCGAGCAGACGCGCAATATGGAAGACACAGCTAGCGAAGCGGGCAAACCTGCCGGTCCTATCAAGCTGACGGTAAAAGAGTTAATGGCCGATAAGCGAGTCATGATAGGTGCGGGCGCCGCTGTTTTACTTGTTCTGCTGTTGTTAGTGTTTGCCATGAAAGGCAAACCGAAGGCCAAGACGACTGTTCAACTAGAAGAAAAGGCTGTGATTATGCCAGGCAAAGCGGAGGAGCATCGCAGCGTTGCGGCTGGTACCGCGGATAACGAAGCCAGACAGGTGACCGCGGCGATCGACGCCGAAGCCAAGGCCGCCGCCGAATTGGAAGAGAGCATCGCAGCCTTACAACTCCCGGCTCTTACTAATAACACCAAGACCCTGCTCGACCATGTAAGAAAAGGAATTACAAAAGACCCGGAGACGGCAGTGAATGTGATCCGTAATTGGCTGGACGAAGTATGATTCGCCGCGCATCGCTTATGAACCTGTAGCCGGAAACTTACCACAATGTTGTGCAAGATCGTCGATCCCGAAGAAGATGAGACCGAGCCGATGGTGTGGCGCCACATCGGGACGGAAACTCCCGGGCCGCCCGCCGCGCGCGTGCCCATGCCTTCGCCTCTTGCGTTTAGCTCAGCCATGGCTGCTTCGAAAGGTGGCTCGTCGTCGAGGCCCGGTGCCAAGGCGAACGAACAAGCAGACCAGTTGGCCCTGCTGCAAAAGCGCATTGCCGAACTGGAGGCGCAAATTCCAGTGGAGACCCAGCAGGCGCGGCAAGCGGGCCTGGAGCACGGTCTGCGCCAGGCGCGCGAAGAAGCCGCTGCCGAAATGCAAGGCGCTTTGGACCGGCTGGCGCGAACAATCCAGGAACTGGCCCAGGTGAAGCACAAAATCCGGCATGAAGCAGAAAAGGAACTGGTTAAGCTCGCCCTCGCGATTGCCAGGCGTATACTCCACCGCGAGGTGTCGGCCGATCCGCAGTCCATCTGCGGCATCGTTTATGCCGCGTTGCAGCGCCTACAAAACCGTGAGGTTTCTCGCATCCGGGTTTATCCGGCGGCCCTTCAGGCGGTGCGTTCCGCGCTCGAACGCAACGGCGGGATGGCCGCCATCGAACTCATTCCCGATGCTCTCCTGCAGTCTGGCGGCATCGTTTTCGAAACCGCGCTGGGGGAACTCGATGCTTCGGTGGAAACGCAGTTGCAGGAAATAGAGCGCGGCTTTGCTGACCGCCTGCAAGGGTGAAATCATTTGCCAACAATGAACGTTCCTGCCGCGAAGAAAATGCCCGAGGCGCTCGATCTGAGCCGTTTTGAAGCTGTCCTTCCCTCGCTCGACCTGCTGCGCTGGCGTGGCGTTATTACCGACGTCACTGGCTTTGTCATCGAATCCAAGGGTCCTGCCGCAGCGGTCGGCAGTTTCTGCGAGATTCAAACTTCGAATGGTCGCCGCATCAGAACCCAAGTGGCCGGTTTCCGCAACGGCCGCATCTTATCGATTCCGCTTGAAGAAATAGACGGGCTGGAGCCCGGTGATCGCATCTACGCGCGCGCCGAAGATGCTCGTGTCAGCGTCGGCTCCGGTCTGCTGGGGCGCGTTCTGGATGGCTTCGGTCTGCCAATGGATGGCGGGCCGCCTATAGAAGCGGAGGCTAAATACGACCTTTTCGCCACGCCTCCGGGTCCGCTTGAGCGCGAACACATCAAGGTGCCGCTGGTCACCGGCATTCGCGCCATCGATAGTATGTTGCCCTGCGGGCTCGGCCAGCGCATCGGCTTGTTTGGCGGCAGCGGAGTCGGAAAGAGCACTCTGTTGGGTGCCATGTCACGCCAGAACTCGGCGGACGTAACCGTAATTGCCCTCATTGGCGAACGCAATCGCGAGGTGCGCGGCTTTCTGGAACACGAACTCGGACCCGAAGGGCGCCAGCGCTCGGTCGTCGTCTGCGCCACCAGCGATCGACCCGCTCCGCTGCGTGTCCGGGCCTGCTTTGTGGCGCTGGCGGTCGCGGAATATTTTCGTGACCAGGGCAAGAACGTGCTCCTGGTTATGGATTCGGTCACGCGCCTGGCCATGGCGCAGCGCGAAATCGGTCTGGCCGCCGGTGAACCGCCCAGCCAGAAGGGCTATACCCCCTCCGTGTTCGCTATCCTGCCAAAGCTGTTTGAACGCGCCGGCAACTTCAAGAACGGCAGCATCACGGGTTTTTTCACCGTGCTGGTGGAAGGCGACGATCTGAATGAACCGATTACCGACACCGCGCGCGGTATTCTCGACGGCCATATCGTCCTCTCTCGCCAATTGGGCTCTTCCGGACACTACCCTGCTATCGATGTTCTTGCTTCCATTTCGCGTGTCGCCTCGCAAGTGGCCTCACCTGAACAAATCAAAGACTCCAGAAAGGTGCGCGAAGCTTTGGCCACATACCAACAATCGGAGGACCTTATTTCGCTAGGCGCCTACGTGGCGGGTTCTAACGCCAAACTTGATTCCAGCATTCGCGCACGGGAGCGCATAATGACTTTTCTCCGTCAGGACGCTAATGAGAAGTCGGAGCTCACCTCCACCTTATCCACCTTAAAGGAAATCGCAGGCGCACTCGCGTGAAGAAGTTCGAATTCCGTTTAGCCTCAGTGCTGCGCCTGCGGGAAACCCGCCTGGCCGCCGAGAAAATTAAGCTGCAGGAACTCTTAGCCGAACGCGAACGTCTGCAAGAGAGCCTGGATTCATACGAAAAAGAGCAAAAAGACGCGCTCGCTTGGGTCCATAATACGCAGGGTGCAAACAGCGCCGATCTGCGCGCATTGTCGGCTTTTCAGCTTGGTTCCAAAGCGCGCCGGGCGACCGTGCAGCGGGCCATTCAAAGCTGCGAAACCGATATTCAGGAACAGCGTTTTCGCCTCATGCAGGCCGAACGCAATCAAAAGCTGCTACTAAAGCTGAAAGAGAAAAGGCTGGCTTCCTGGCAATACGACGCCGATCGTGAATTGGAGATCATCGCCCAGGAGGCATGGCAATCGGCAGCCCGGAAGCGCCAATTAGCCACCAGAGAACCCTTATGACAGGCCCCCCGCTCGATTTAACAAATTGTCGGCAAAATCTTGGCGTCAATTTACTAACATTCCCTGGAAGTAATCCGATGAGTACTCTAACGAGGAGTTACTTGCGGAATAAATTACTTTGGATTGGCGCCGATTTTGCCGTGGCTGACCCCAACGTACGGCGCGCGCTTCCCGCGATTGAAATACAGGCCGAGCGCTCTTTCTCCGCCGCCGTTCCATTGTTTCGCGACCCGGCGGTAGGGCTGGTTGTCCTCAGTCTCGATTCGCTCGATTGTTCCGCGGAGCAGGCTCTTGAGGGTACGCTTCGCCACGCCGGGCACCTGCCTTTTCTAATCCATCATCGCGACGGAACCATCGGCGATGTTATTCGTCATACCCGCTGCGGCGCCTTTCATACTTTCATTGGCGACATCGATCCGCCCGCTTTTGCGGATGCGGTCGCAGACGCTCTGCGGAAGACTCAACCACGCGCTGCCCGCGATGAAAGTGCTCCCTGGCGTCATTTTCTTATCGGCCAGAGCCGGCCTATGTTGCAGGTCTGCGAAGTCATCCAATTGATTGCTTCCAAGCGTTGTACCATCCTCATCAGCGGGGAGACCGGCACCGGCAAAGAAGTCATCGCCAAGGCCATCCATGCCGCCGGCAACCGTTCCGCGCAACCTCTGGTGGCGGTTAATTGCACGGCGCTACCTGCAAACCTGGTTGAAACGGAACTCTTTGGTCACGCCAAAGGGGCTTTCACCGGAGCCGTCAACAGCCGGATCGGACGCTTTGAACAAGCCAACCGCGGCTCTATCTTTCTGGACGAAATCGGCGATCTTCCGCTCGATGCCCAAGCCAAGCTGCTACGCGTTCTGCAGGAACACGAGTTTCAACGCGTAGGCAGCTCTGAAACTGTCCGGGTGGATGTCCGCGTGATTGCCGCTTCCAACGTCGACCTGGAACAGGCTATTCGCGAGCGCCGCTTCCGCGAAGATCTTTATTACCGCCTGAACGTTGTACCCATTCATCTGCCTCCCTTGCGCGAGCGCCGCGACGACATCCCGCACCTGCTTCACTTCTTTCTCGAAAAGATTCGCGCGGCTGAACATGCCCAGCCCAAACAGATCAGCGACGAAGCCATCGAATACCTGCAGCAGCGCGATTGGCCGGGCAATATCCGTCAGCTTGAGCATGCCGTTCATATGGCATTCGCACTCAGCGGCGAGCGTAATATTCTTACTCCGCAGGACTTCGTTACTCCACGGCGGTCATCAGCCGAACAGCCGGCGCGGACGCCCGCTCCCAGCCTGGAAATGTCCACCGAGGGGCTCGATTTTGAAGAAGCAGTTAGCAGCTTTGAACTGTCTCTGCTGAATCAGGCACTGACCATTACGCAGGGAAACAAAGCGCGTGCCGCCGAGCTGCTCAAAATTAAACGAACTACGCTGTTAGCAAAGATCAAGGCTCTCGACGATCGCACCAGCAAAACGATACCTGACTTCATTCACGAAGCCTGCGCCTAGCACCTAACGAGCTAAAAGCGGAAGCGCGCTTTCCACGCTTCCTTCGCCAATCTGTTGCCGCCACAGCGCATAGTACAGCCCAGTCCGTGCGAGCAGTTCTGCATGCGTCCCCGCTTCGGCGAATTTGCCGCGCTCCAGAACATAAATGCGCTCTGCATGCATAATCGTCGAAAGCCGGTGCGCAATCAGGATGGTCATCATGTCCGCGCGCTGGCCGACTTCGCGGATTGTGCGGCTGATCTCCTCTTCGGTCAGCGAATCCAATGACGAAGTCGCTTCGTCAAACACCAACAGTTTCGGCTTACGCAGCAGTGCCCGTGCGATGGACAGCCGTTGCTTCTCGCCGCCCGACACCTTCACGCCGCCTTCGCCAATCACCGTATCCAAGCCCTTGCTCGCCCGCGCCAGCAGCGAATCGGCCGCCGCCCGATGCAGCACATCAAGGCATTCAGCGTCGGTTGCATCCGGCCGCACAAACAACAAATTCTCCCGAATTGTTCCGGAAAACAATTGCGTGTCCTGCGTGACAAACCCAATCTGGCTGCGTAACTCCTCCGGATCGATATCTACCGCTGGAATTCCGTTATAAAGAACGCTGCCGCTCTCCGGGCTATACAGTCCAACCAGCAGCTTCACCAGAGTTGTTTTGCCCGACCCCGATGGCCCCACAAACGCAACCGTCTCGCCGCGCCGCAGCGCAAAACTCACATCGCATAACGCCGGCCGCGTCGCCGTCCGATGCTTGAAACTTACATCGCGAAACTCCAGCGACTCCAACTTCCCCAGCGCCACCGGCACCGCTGGCTTGGCCTCCGGCTCAATCGCCAAAATCTCCTGCAGGCTGTTCATTGACGCTTCCGTCTCACGGTAAATGTTGATCAGATTGCCAAGCTCCTGCAACGGTCCAAAGATGAAGAACGAATAAATGAACAAAGAAAAGAACTGCCCTACTGTAATTCGCTGCGTGAAAATCAGGTAAAGCATCAGAAAGAGAATGCCCGTGCGCAGCAGGTTGACGGCCGTGCCCTGCAGAAAGCTAAGGCTGCGCAGGTAGCGAACCTTCTTCAACTCGAGCCGCAAAATTTTGCCGGTCGTATTGTTCAGGCGGCCGATCTCCTGCCGCGCCAGCCCCAGCGTCTTCACCAGTTCAATATTCCGCAGCGACTCTGTTGTCGATCCGGCAAGCGCTGTCGTCTCCGCCACAATCACCTTCTGGATTGTTTTGATCTTCCGGCTCAACACAGAACTGATGACGCCCAATACCGGCACCGTCAGCAGAAACGCCGGCGCAATGATCCAGTCCACTTTAATGGCGTAGATGGTCACGAACACCACCCCCACCACCGACGTGAACAAGATATTCACGAACGCCGTAATGAAGCGCTCAACATCCGTTCGCGCCTTCTGCAATTTGCCTAACGTTTCGCCGCTGCGCTGATCTTCAAACACCGCGTAGGGCAGCGATAGCGACCGCTCCACTCCATCGGCATAAAGGTTCGCGCCGGTTTGCTGCGTGACCACGTTGACGTAGTAGTCCTGAAAATTCTTCGCCACGCGCGAGACGAACGCAACGCCCACCGCCGCCGCCAGCAGTGCGCTGACGCCGCGGATAAACTGCACGGTCGTATATTCGTGGAACTTGGTGGCGTAACGGTCGATGATGTAGCGGAAGATCAGCGGATCGAGCAGCGAAAAAATCTGGTTGACAGCCGCCAGCAGCAGCGCCAGCAGAACGATACGCCAGTGCTTTTTCAAATAATGAAGCAGTAAACCCATAAACACCTTCCCGAAGTTACAGTAAATGCGCCGGAGTGCGCCTCAGCCGCGGCCTTTCCCCTGTGCGCAAATATTCATTCACGCTCTCCAGCGAGCCAAAGAAGCCTACGAAGCTGGAAGAAACCGACTTCGGCGGCCGCCGTCCCCTGGCGAAATCACACACCCGAAAGCGATCCAAGCGAGCTGTCACGGCCGCCCCCATCGGGCGATACTCATGCGTCCCCTGCGCCCAGCAGACGCCCTGCTCCTCATCAATCCAAAGCGCAAAGCCCATAAGCCTTTGCCCCATAGTAGCGGCCTTGCGGTAGCGGACACGCCTGCGCTTCGGACTTGGGTGGCTAATCGCCAACCAGCCCGGAGCGTCCACGAGAGGCCGCACTAGATATACTTTTTTGCATGCAGAGCCGAAGAGCCGCCCTCCTAAGTCTTTCCACCGCCGCCCTCTCACCCCTGCTGGCCCAGCAGCACGACGCGGTCTTCTTCAGCAAGTCCGATTTCGCCACCCTCTCCAAACTGGCCGACCTCATTATTCCGCGCACCGACACACCGGGCGCGCTGGATGCCAACGTTCCTTACCGCATCGATCACGAAGTCTCTGTAAAGCCTGAACTCCAACCGATCTTCCGTGACGGACTCGCCGCTGTTGCGAAGGCCGCGCAACAAGCCGGCGCATCCGATTTCGTTTCACTTTCCGAAGCCCAGCAGATTGCCGTTCTCAGCAACATCAGCGAGGCCGAAACTGCGCCTTACGAACCGTTCTTCCGCACTCTTAAGGACCTGACGATCGATTGGTATTACCGGTCCGAACAAGGCCTGGTAACCGAACTCGGCTTCCATGGCAACACTTTTCGGCCTAATTTTCCTGGCTGCACCCACCCCGAACACTGGCCCACCACGGCCATTTCCGAGGTAGAGAAGTAAATGCAGACGCCGAATTCCGATCCCGTGCATGACGTGGTTGTCATCGGCAGCGGCGCCGCTGGCGGAATGGCCGCCTGGAATCTTACGCGCCAGGGCGTCAACGTGCTGCTGCTGGATGCCGGCGAACCCTTCGACCGCGCCAAATATTGGACCCACGTCAAACCCTGGCAGGCGGTCGCCCGCGCCGACCGCGGCCAGCCCAAGCCGACCTTTTACCTGAGCACCGACGAACAGCCCTACCTCACTACGCCCGAAGCTCCGTTCGAACTCATTCGCGTCTGGGGACGCGGCGGCAAAACCAACGTCTGGGGCCGTGTCGCCCTGCGCTACTCCGACGTTGACTTCGAAGGGCCGGCGCGCGATGGATGGGAGATCCCCTGGCCGATCCGCTATAAAGACATTGCGCCTTATTACGATCGCGTCGACGAATTTATCGGCGTCTGCGGCGGGCTCGACGATCAGGATTCGCTCCCCGGCAGCAAATACATGCTGCCGGCGCCCGCGCCGCGCTGTGGCGAGCGCCTGCTGCAGAAGGCCGGCCAGAAAGCTGGCGTATCTATCGTTGCCGGCCGTCGCGCCGTTCTCACCAAGCCGCATAACGGCCATCCATCCTGCCACTACTGCGGCGCGTGTGGCTCAGGCTGCGATGTCGGCGCTTTTTTCAACTCATCGGATTTCCTCATCGATCCTGCACTTAAAACCGGCAAACTCCAGATCATCGATAACGCTGTCGTAGCGCGCATTCTGGTTGACGATCGCGGCCTCGCCAGCGGCGTGCAGTATTTCCACCGCAAAACCAAAGAGGAGCATCGCGTCCGCGCCCGCGTGGTCATCGTCGGTGCCTCGTGCGTCGATTCCACCCGCATTCTGCTCAACTCTACATCCACTACTTTCCCGAACGGCATCGGGAATTCGTCCGACGTGATCGGCCGCTACCTGTGCGAACAAATCCGCTTTCACATGTACGGTTTCGTACCGGAACTCGTTGGTGGTCCGGTCTACGATGACAGCGGCATCGGCGGCGAACACATTTACATGCCTCGCTTCAACCACCGCGACAACAAGAAGCGTGACTATATCCGCGGCTTCGGCATGCAGTTCTGGGGCTGCGGCTCGCAACCTGCCGCCGATTACGCCAAAAGCATTCCCGGTTTTGGCGCCAGCTTCAAGAAGGCGGTAAAGGACCGCTATCCCGCCCTGGTCGCGCTGCATCCCTATGGCGAAACCATCGGCCGAGCCGAGAACCGCATTACAGTGGATAAAGAAAGTCTCGACATGTACGGCGTGCCGCGCCTGAAAATCGAATACCGCATCGGCGACAATGAACACCGCATGGCGGAAGAGATGTACGATACGGCGGACCAGATTCTGCGTGCCGCTAAAGCCGAAATTCTCCCGTATAAACGCGGCTGGTTGGACAGCGCCGGCTCCGCGATACACGAACACAGCACGTGCAGGATGGGGGCGGACCCGAAACGCTCGGCGCTGAACGGCTTCAACCAGATGCATGACGTGAAGAATGTGTTCGTCACGGACGGGTCGGCATTCACTACCGCCAGCGAAAAGAATCCGACGCTGACTATTCTGGCGCTGTCTTGGCGCGCGACTGATTACCTGGCTGCGGAAATGAAGCGCGGGAATCTTTAAGGAACGCGCGCAAGACGGGCGCGGTGTCAAACTTCTGTCGAAAGGGCTAGCGGGATTTAGTCGTCCAGGAAACGGGACATAGAGGGTTCGGGCTTTACCTACGGTGCAAAACGCTGGGACAGCCACTCCGTTTCCGCCTCGACCGGTGCTTGTTTGTTTGGGCAGTGGTGGTGCGGAAACGGAGAGAGGCAGTCCCGGTTTTGCGCTGTGTCCCAGCAAGCTATGGCGCCTCATGGTTTCCGTAACTTCCGGTTGGAGAGGCTGGCGCCTCATACGCGGGGTGGTTGGGGTCGTAGAC
>PLRJ01000249.1 GCA_003163855.1 Bryobacterales bacterium
CGCAATGCGGACGAAAAGAATGTCGCCGGTTTGCAGCGATACATCGTCGATCTCGCCACGCGAGCCCGTTCGCGGCAGCTTAAGCCAGAAGAAGTACAAGGTGGGACATTCTCCATCACGAACTTTGGTAGTTTTGGGAGCATATTCGCAACTCCAGTAATCAACCAGCCACAAGTTGCAATTTTAGGAGTGGGAGCCGTTGAAAAAGTACCAGCGGTTATCGATGGGGATGCTATCTCCATCCGCTCGCAAGCGCACCTCGCGCTGACGTTTGACCACCGCCTTATTGATGGTGCACTGGCCGATCAATTCTGCCAAAAAGTGAAGGCAATTCTCGAAGGCTGGTCGCGCGACGTTCTGTAAGATTCTTTGTGACACCTGGCAACTTGGGGCGGCGTCAAACCACGGCGTCCCAAGGGTTTAGGTGTTCTTTTACCAGACTTGAGCCAGCGGAATGTCGTTCTCTCCCTGGTCGAACTCGCCGCTTGCTTCTTCACCTTTATGCGGTCTGAAAAATGTACACCTGTTATAGGTGTTCCCCATCTGAACGCCTACTGTCATCAGGTACTTACAGCGTCATGGATATACACTTCCCCCCTGGTTGTGCGCCCTACTTTGCCTCTTGACGAATTCTTAATGCGGGTTTAATATTCCAGTCAGGCTAAAGCCAGACAAGACGATATAAATCGAAGAAAGAGGTCCCTGCATGACCTTCCAGGTCGGTGAGAAGGTAGTTTATCCGAACCACGGAGTCGGAACTATCGAGAACATTAGTTCGCGGGCATTTGGCGCTCAACAAGAGCGTTTTTATTTGCTCCGGCTGTCGCCTAACAGCATGACTGTTATGGTTCCTTTTTCCCACGTCACTGACGTGGGGCTCCGGAAAGTAACAAAATGTAGTGAGATTACCCGTGTGCTCAACTACTTAGCCGCCGGCCATCCTTGTTGCGCTCAGGATTGGAAAGACCGGTTTAAAGAAAATTCCGATCGGATGAAGGGCGGCAGCCTTCTGGAAATTGCGGAGGTTTTCAAGGCTTTGGTCATGATTCAGACCAGCAAACCACTCTCGTTCCGCGAGAAAAAAATGCTGGAACGGTCGCGCAGCATGCTGATTCTGGAGACTTCGGTAGCCAAATCAGTAACCGAGCCGGACGCGATAGGACTAATCGCCAAGGCGTTAGGAAAATGTGGATTGCCGATGCCGGCGGCTCTTTAGAGAAAAAACTGGCGTCGGTTTTAAAACGTTTCAAAGGCCTTCGTGGGGTTGATGGTTTGAATTGGAACCATCAACCCCGAAACTCCTCCCGTTAAAGCCCCTTGCAAAACCGCATTCAAGAGCTGAAATTCGCTCGTAAAGCAATCGTCCTCGCTCATCATTACCAAGATCCGGAACTTCAAGAAGTGGCTGATTTTGTTGGCGATACGTTGGAACTGGCACAGGCGGCGCAGCGTTTCCAGGCGGAAATTGTTGCGGTTTGCGGCGCGAAGTTTATGGCGGAGACGGTGAAGGTTCTGAATCCAAGGCGAACCGTGCTGCTACCTGATTTAAAAGCGGGCTGCAGCCTGGTGGATAGCTGTCCAGAGGAGGCCATCCGCGCGTACCGCAGGCGCAACCCGAAGCACGCCGTTGTCGGCTACATGCACACTTCAGTGGAAGTTAAAGCGGAATGCGATATTCTCTGCACTTCGCGCAACGCGGTGGATGTGGTCAACTCAATTCCTGCCAGCCAGGCGATTTTGTTTGTGCCCGACAGCAATCTGGGGCGTTTTGTACAACAGAAAACTGGCCGCCGGAACATGCAAATCTGGCAAGGGGCATGCATCGTCCACGCAACTTTCGCCGCGCGACGGATTACGGCGTTGCGGGCCGAACATCCAGGCGCATTGATAGCGGCGCACCCGGAATGCCCGCAGGCGGTGCTGCAGATGGCCAATTTTACTGGTTCGTCTAGCGCTATCGTCGATTGGTGCGCCGACCAGTCCGCGGCGGAATTCATTGTGGCGACGGACAGCGGTCTACGCTATTCGCTTGAAAAGCGGGCTCCTGGCAAGAAATTCTTCTTTGTGGCTAACGAATCGTGCAACTGCAGCGAATGTCCTTACTTGAGGGCCAATACACTGGAAAAGCTGGCGGCATGTCTCGAAACGCTCACGCCAAGCATCGAATTATCAGCTACCATCGTGGAACGCGCCAGCATTCCCCTGCTACGCATGCTGGCTGTAAACTGAAGCTGCCTCCTTACTTTGAGCCAACTAGTACAAATCGGATTAAATTCCGCAGTGTTGCCGCAGGCGCCCGTTTCCGGGGCGCTGGTGGATACGTACGGGCGTGTGCATTCTGATCTGCGCGTAAGTGTGACGGACCGGTGCAACATTCGCTGCTTTTATTGCATGCCCGAAACGGGAGCGCAGTTTGCGCCGGTTAAGAATCTGCTCAGCTTTCCACAAATCCTGCGTTTCTTGTCGGTCGCTGCGCCCTTAGGCGTGACAAAGATTCGGCTCACCGGCGGCGAACCGTTGCTGCGGCCGGGCATCGCTGACTTGATCGAACCGATAACGAAAATTTCCGGCATTCGCGACGTGGCGCTTACTACTAACGGTGTCCTGCTGAAACAGCATGCACGTCAGCTTTACCAGGCTGGTCTGCGCCGGCTGAACATTCATCTGGATACGTTGGACCGCAAACGGTTTGCCGAAATAACCCGCAGGGACGATCTGCCGAAGGTTCTGGACGGCATTGAAGCGGCGCTCGCTGAAGGCTTTGAAGTTATCAAGATCAATGCGGTGGCTTTAAAGGGGATGACGGAACCGGATGTGATCTCGCTGGTGCAGTTTGGCCGCGAACGCAACATCGAAGTGCGCTTTATCGAATTCATGCCGCTGGACGCGCAGCATATCTGGTCGCTCGATCGGGTGCTGACGGCTGACGACATGATAGCGATGCTGGAACGGGCTTATGGACGCTTAACGGCAGTGGAAGATGCCGACCCGCGCGCGCCCGCGACGGAATACGAATTCGAAGACGGCCACCGCGTGGGTTTCATCGCCTCGGTAAGCCGTCCGTTCTGCCTGAACTGCAACCGGCTCCGGCTGACCTCGGACGGCAAACTGCGCTACTGTCTTTTTGCCAATGAAGAAACTGACGTGCGGCGGCTTTTGGAGCGCTCTGATTCGACCGATTCACGCGTGCAAATGGAACAAATCATCCGCGAAACGGTGTGGCAAAAGTGGATTGGCCACGAGATCAATCGAACAACTTTTGTAGCGCCCCAGCGGCCCATGTATTCCATCGGCGGCTAAGCGATCATAGAGGTTCGAAGCAGCATGTCAGAACCTAAGCAACTCCCCGCCGCCATCCTTGCGCACATCGCGCGTGAACTAAACGTTTCCATGCAAAGCCTGCTGGCAACCTTGCAATTGCTGGACAAAGGGGGCACGGTGCCCTTCATCGCCCGCTACCGTAAAGAGGCCACCGGCAATCTCGACGAAGTGGCCATTGGCGCCATTCAGGAAAAAATCGAGTACTTCCGCGAGATGGAAGACCGGCGGCGTACGATTCTTTCGTCCATTGAAGAGCAAGGAAAGCTGACGCCTGAATTGAAGGCGAAAATTGAAAGCGTACTCGACCGGAATGAGCTGGAGGATTTGTATCTCCCGTACAAACCGAAGCGGCGCACCAAGGCCACCATCGCGCGGGAACGCGGCTTGGAGCCGCTGGCGCAGTATCTGTGGGACCAAGTGGCGGGTGAACTGCCGCTGGATGCCCTGGCCGCTACGTTCGTCAATGCCGAGAAAGAAGTAAACTCGCCGGCCGAAGCGCTCGAGGGCGCGCGGCACATCGTGGCCGAGCAGATTAGCGAGCATGCCGAATTTCGCGTGTATCTGCGGCAATTGATGCTGTCGGAAGGCATGGTGGTCAGTCGAGCTGTCGAAGATGCGCAGGATCCTGAAGGCAAGTTCAAGATGTATCTGGACTACACCGAACCGGCCGCCAAGATACCGTCCCATCGCATGCTGGCGATAAGGCGCGGATCGAATGAAAACATACTCTATTTTCAGATTGAGTTGGATGCCTTGAAGCCAGTCGCTTATTTGAAGAACAAAGTGATTCGTGAGCACGGCGACTGGGTCCCTCAACTTGAACTGGCCGTAGAAGACTCGTGGAAGAGACTGCTGAATCTGTCCATTCAAACAGAGGTTCGGCTGGAATTGAAGCAACGGTCGGATGCGGAGGCTATTCGCGTCTTTCGTGAGAATTTGCAGAATTTGCTGCTGTCGGCGCCGGCTGGCTCTATCGGAGTGCTCGGCGTTGACCCCGGAATCCGAACGGGCTGCAAACTGGCGGTGGTTGATGAGACGGGCAGGTTGCTGGACCACAGCGTGATGTATCCGCTGCAGCCGCGGAACGATACGGAAGGCTCGGTAAGGATTCTGGCGGGGCTGATTGCGAAGCATAATGTGCGCGCGATCGCGATTGGCAACGGCACCGGTTCGCGCGAAGTTTCCGGCTTTATCCAGGATTTCCTGCGCGAGGCAAAGCTGAGTTCGGTATTCAGCGTAGTGGTCAGCGAATCGGGCGCATCGGTCTACTCGGCATCGGAAATTGCGCGGCAGGAGTTTCCAGATCTTGACCTGACCGTTCGCGGGGCTATTTCTATTGCGCGGCGCCTGCAGGATCCGCTGGCGGAACTGGTGAAGATTGATCCCAAGTCGATTGGCGTGGGGCAGTATCAGCACGACGTGGACCAGCGCAAGCTGAACGATGCACTGGAAGCGACGGTAGAGATCTGCGTGAATCGAGTGGGCGTGGATCTAAACACAGCTTCGTTCGCGCTGCTGCGGCATGTGGCGGGAATCAACGAACGAACAGCGCAGAAGATTGTGGAGTTCCGCAACGAACATGGGCGCTTCAAATCGCGTGTGGAGCTGCGGGCGGTTCCCGGGTTCGGGCCGAAGACGTTTGAGCAGGCGGCTGGCTTTTTACGCATTCGCAACGGCGAAAATCCGCTGGATATGACGGCGGTACATCCGGAAAGCTACAACGTGGTAGAGCGCATGGCTGAATCTTTGAAGGTGACGGTGGCCGAACTGGTGGCCAAGCCGGTGCTGGCGAACCAAATCCAGATTGAGAAATTTCAAAGCGAGGGAGCAGGCGTTTATACGCTGCGCGACATCCAGGAAGAGTTGCGCAAGCCTGGCCGCGACCCGCGCGAACAATTTGTAGCGCCTCAATTTCAATCGGCCATCAAAGAGATAAGTGACCTAACGCCGGGAATGACGTTGGAAGGCGTGATCACAAACGTCACCGCGTTTGGAGCTTTTGTTGACGTGGGTGTACACCAGGATGGTTTAGTTCATGTGAGCGAGCTTTCAACGCGCTTTGTGAAAGATCCGAATGAAGTGGCGAAGGTGGGGCAGATTGTAAAGGTGAAGGTGCTGGGCGCCGACGCGAAGGCTAAGCGGATTGCTCTTTCCATCAAGGCTTTGCAGGCGGCTGATCTTCCCAAGGTAAGACATGCGCCTTCGATGGAAGACAAGCTGGCGCAGTTGCAAGACCGATTCCGCAGAAAATAGGAAAAATGAAAAGTATAGTGAGCGCTTTGCGCTGGATTGCACGACTGGATGGTTTGGCCGCGCTGATTTTGGGCGTTATCTTGTGGACCGGCAACGGGAGTTATTTGAAACTCCACATCATGCTGGGATTCATTTTGACTTTGGTCCTGCTGCTGGCTGGATTGATGGGATTTTTTGCGCGCCTGAAGCCGGTTCTGCCGCTGGTCGCGATTCTGTGGGCAGTTTCCCTGCCCTATATTGGGTTCGCACAGTTAAAACTGATGCCAGGATCGAGTCACATTGCGATTCAGGTGGTTCATCTGCTGATTGGTCTTTGCGGCATTGGCGTTGTGGAAGCGCTGGGCGCCAAAATCGCGCGGCAGGCCTGAATGCGGATTGGAATTACCTGCTATCCCACCTACGGCGGGAGCGGGATTGTCGCCACTGAGTTAGGGCTGGAACTGGCGCTGCGCGGCCACCAGGTTCACTTCATAAGCTACGCGAACCCGATCCGGCTGGACCCCGACACGCCGAACATTCACTACCACGAAGTAGAAGTATCCACCTACCCGCTGTTTCAATATCCGCCCTACGCGCTGGCATTAGCGTCGCGCATGTATGAGGTGGCGGAGCATGAGCATTTGGATCTCCTGCATGTGCATTACGCCATCCCGCATTCCATATCGGCGCTGCTGGCGCAGCAGATGACGAAGAACCGGTACCTGCCCTTTGTAACAACCCTGCACGGTACGGACATAACCCTAGTCGGTACCGACCGGTCGTACTTTCCAATTACCAAGTTTTCGATCGAGGAGTCTGATGGGATCACAACGATCAGCGAGTTCATGCGCAAACAGACGGAAGAGTTCTTTGGCATTACCAAGCCGGTAGAGGTGATCCATAACTTCGTCAATTGCGACCTGTACACACCCAATCCCGAGGCGCGCACGGTGGGGAAGAAGCGAATACTGCATATTTCCAATTTCCGGCCGGTCAAGCGGGTGCTTGATTGTGTGCGCGCTTTGGCGAAGGTGCGCGAACACGTAGATGCAGACTTGGTAATGGCTGGAGATGGACCGGACCGGGGGCCGTGTGAATTGCTGGCGCGCCAGCTTGGAGTGCAGGCACATATGCGGTTTCTGGGCAAACAGGACCACATGGAACGCCTGATTCCGCGCATGCATGCGCTCCATTTGCCCAGCGAAACCGAGGCGTTTGGGCTGGCCGCTCTGGAGGCCATGGCGTGCGGCGTGCCTCCGGTGGCGACGCTCACCGGCGGGCTGCCGGACCTGATTACCCATGGAGTAGACGGCTACATGGAACCGGTGGGCGACATAGACGCGCAGGCGGCACGGCTGACGGAGATTCTGTCCGATGCGCCGTTGCACGAAAGGCTATCAGCAGCAGCTCGTAAGACGGCTGAAACACGTTTTTGCGCGAAATTACTAATTCCTAGGTATGAACAGTACTATCAGAAGGTTTGCGCAGCGGGGGAACTTGGTTGAGGCAGTTGGTGTCTAAGTAGTTTGAGGCAGTGGCATATCTGCCCAATGAGCGGTAGAATTCAAGGCGATGGCGCAACCCTTAATTGGCGACTCGGGCAATCTCTCCATCCTGGCGGGGGCGCAAGCCGGTATTTCGGAAGAAGATGCTCGCATTCTGCGAGGACTTAGAGCGGGTATCGAAGAAGCTTACGAAGAGCTTATCAGCCGCTATGAACAGCCGATCTACGGCATGGTTTACAGGCTGCTTGGCAATCAATCCGACGCCTGCGATGTGGTGCAAGAAGTTTTCCTGAAGGTGTTCCGCAGCGTTGGGGCGTTTCGGGAACAAAGCAGCTTGCGGACGTGGATTTATCGCATTGCCGTGAACGAGGTTCATAACCACAGGCGCTGGTTTATTCGTCATTGCCGATTGGAGGTTTCGCTAGAGAACGAGCGCGAAGAACAGCCGAATTCGCTGGAATATGCCGCCGACCGCAGCCGGTCGCCGTATGAGCAGGCGATGAATAATGAGGCCAAGACGATCATTGAGCGAGCATTGACGCGCATTAATCCAGTATTTAGAACGGCTGTAGTGTTGAGAGATATTCAGAATTTAAGCTACGAAGAGATAGCAGAGATTCTGCAAGTGTCCTTAGGAACTGTGAAGTCGAGGATTTTACGTGGACGAGAGGCATTGCGCCGCGAACTGACTCAGAGGCCCGAAGGGGGTCTGGCTCAGGCGATGGCATGAACTAGTTTTTTCGAAGACTGGTTTTCCCCAAAGAATGGAAAGCATATGACCTGTTGGAGTGTAAAGCGCCGGATTAACGACTACGTAGACGGAAGACTGCAAGGCAATGAATTGACATGCCTTGAGGGTCACCTGTCCGAGTGTGGCGAATGCGAGTTGCGCATCGACGAGCATCGTTCGGTGCGGTCGAGCCTGTCCAACTTGCCGGTGAAGGAAGTTCCCGCCGATTTGCGTGTAAGGCTGCGGGTTCGCGCCTCGCAGGAACGTCAGATTTTGATGGAGACGAATGGTTCGCACTGGCTGGCTGTGTGGAACAACTGGAAATTCCGCATGAACGAAATGATGCGGCCGCTGACTATCCCCGCTACCGGTGGTTTACTTTCGAGCTTTGTTCTGTTCGGGTTCTTAGCTTTTACGATCAGCGAGACTACGCGCGGCGTGGCCTATGAAGTTCCCGTGACGTACGAGAGCCGAATTGACGCGAACCTTGTTCCGATGGAACTTCGTTCCTCTGTGGTTGTCACGCTGAGCACGGACGGCAGCGGCAGGATTACCGATTACGCTTACCGGAACGGGTCACGGTCGGTGGTTGGCGATACCGGACGTTTGCAATCGAACGCGATTTCATTGCCCGATCTGCCAGGTGTGATGAGGGTGGCGCAGCCGATCAGCAGCGATATTCGGATTTCGTTCAACCCGATTTTCTTTCGGCCTTAGATCAGATGCGCGTGCGCAGGGCGAAATTCTCGTCGTTTCGGGTCAAGTTGGGGCTGTAGTAGGGATCATGTGCGATGACGCGCTCCCACTTGGCTCGCATGACCGCTACTTCGTCCGGGTGAGGCACCAGATCCTTGCTGGTCTTGGAAAAAGCTTCATGGTGGTACAACACCGCGTGCGGTGTGTACAGAACGCGATAGCCGGCGCTGCCGATTTTGAGGCAGAGATCGACGTCGTTAAAAGCCACGGCAAACTGAACCTGATCGAATCCACCCACTTTCCAGAACACTTCGGCGCGGGTCATCAGGCAGGCTCCGGTAACCGCGCTGACGTTGCGGATTATCTCGCTGAAGTCGAAGTAATGCGGCTTGGAGCCGTCCAGTCCTTTGAAGGCATGTCCGCAATTGTCGTAAATTCCCATGACGACGCCGGCGTGCTGAATACCGCCGTAGGGATAAAGCAGTTTGGCGCCAACGGCTCCCACATCGGGCCGCGCAGCGAGTTCAACCATTGCCTCCAGCCAGTCGGCGTCGATCACCGAGGTATCGTCGTTTAGAAACAACAGCAGGGGCGAGGTGCAATCGCGGGCAGCGGCGTTGTTGATGGAGGAATAGTTAAACGGCTTGTCACGCCAGTCCAAGTAGCGGATGTTCGGCTGGCTGGCGCTGTATTCGTTGACCATCTTTTCGATCAGGTTGCCGCGAGAGTTGTCGGCCACCAGCACTTCGTAATCGCGATACCCTGTTTTGGCGAACAAGCTATCCAAATTGGTGCGCAGCACGTCAGCCTTGCCGCCCGAAGCGATGATGATGCTAACGCGTGATCCTTCAGGTATGGGATAACGCACTCGCCATCTACCCGGCACAAGACCCGATTCAATTCTAAAATCTGAGGCATTGCGCTGCGCGCTCATCGTCAAGGCGGAACGTGCAGCTTCAAGGGCCGAACTCTTGTTATCCAGTGTGAGCGCGGTGGAGTGCTCGCCCATGCGCCAGTGATAGAGAACTTTGGGTATGTGCAGAATTCTGGTGGCCTGCTCGGTGGCGCGTAGAATCAGATCGTAATCCTGGCTGCCATCGCATTCGGGGTTCAGTAAACCAGTCTTAGCGGCGAGATCGCGCCGCAGGACAAGCAGGTGGCAGACGTAATTCAATGAGCGCAGAGTGTCGGGAGACCAGTCCGGCTTAAAGAAGGGTTCCGAGCGCATCCCTTCCTCGTCTATCTTGTCTTCGTCGCTGTAGAACAGGTCAGCTTCGGGATTCTGATTGATGGCTTCGCAAACGTAGGCAAGGGCGTTAGGCGCCAGCGTGTCATCGTGGTCCAGAAAACAGATGTAATCGCCGGAGGCTATCTCCAGCGCTGAGTTGGAGGCGCGTGAAATGCCGCCTTGCTGATCACGATAGACGACTCTTATCCGCTTCGTCTCCAAGGCCGAAAAGCTATCGAGTAGCTGGCGCACTTCGGGCTTGGACGAAGCGTCGTCTGCAATGCAAAGTTCCCAGTTCCAGTAGGTCTGCCCCAGGACGGACTCAATGGCAGCCTGCAATTCCTCCGTGCGGCTGTTATACGTAGGCATCAAAATGCTGATCAGCGGCTTTACCGCGAGACCTCTCACTTTGATCTCCATCAAGCTGTTTTCCTTCGACTCGAACTCGTGGATCCAGCGGTCGTACTCCGAGCGGAAGCCATTTTCATGATCGATCATGAGAAGCCCGCGCGCTTCCCGAACCGATTCCCCGCCGGCCATGAGACGCAACAGAAAAGGGTGCTGGCCGTTTGGGAGAGACTTGGTGTCTACATCGAAAACAAAACCGGCTCGACCGGTTTGGTCCAACTCCGGATAGGCTTTCTTGATGTCGGGCCGCAGATGCAGCGGCTTGGTTTCCATTTGAGGCATACCCGGAACCTCCAGCTGGATGCTATCGACGCCGCCCTCGGCCAAAGCCCAGCCGGACACGCGAATGATGCCGCTGCGCCAGCGCCGGTCGCTCGGACCCGGTACGTCGCAGACAAGAAAGGTGTTGCGCTTGCCCGTGCTGGCCTCGGCGGTTTCGCGCTGTGGCAGGAACTTCTTTACGATGTTGCCAACGGCGCGCAGGGTCAGCCACAAGCGACCGTTTGTTACATCCATGAAGACGCGGTCTAACCGGATGATGGACGCCTGGTGAGCATTTAGCAAAGACTGCTGCTGGTTAAGCAGCTCCAAGATATGCGCCAAGTGCCGTTCGGAAGCTCTCAGGTCGCTGGTCAGCCGGGCGATCTCATTGCGCGCAGTTTGCAGTTGCGCTTCAATTGTTTCGGGCTCCTGCTCCACTTCGCCCTGGGAGAACGCTGCCATACTCATGACTCTTCTAGCAAGATAGCAGGGCACTGTTCTACACTGAGCGTTGCCCCGCAGACTAGGCCAGCACTTCCTTACCAGCGATACTGTTCTGGAACAATTGGCTCAAGCTGCCTGCGGCAAGCACACGCAACGTGTAATCGAGGTGGGACCCGGACGAGGCGCACTCACCCGCCATCTGTTGCCGTATACCGGCGAACTGATCGCCATTGAGATAGATGAGCGGCTAGTGGGAAATCTCAAACGGAAATTCGCGGGCGAAGAGAAGCTGAAGGTACATCAAGGGGACGTGCTGGCAACGGATCTTACCCGATGGGGACCAGCGGTTGTTGCGGGCAATCTTCCTTACTACATTACTTCTCCTATTATTGAACGGTTTTTGTCTCTTGATGCGAACTTCCCGCTGGCGGTTTTCCTGATGCAGTGGGAGGTGGCGCAGCGGCTGACGGCTAAATCCGGCACAAAGGACTTCGGCTACCTGACGGTGGCGACCCGGCTGGTTTGCGAAGTGGAACTGATCTGCAAAGTCCCTCCGGGTGCGTTCGATCCTCCTCCTAAGGTAGATTCCGGCGCAGTACGCCTAGTTCGGAAGCCGGGCCGGATAGAACAGCTTCCCCAGCTTCTGAAATTCGTCGGCAGATGCTTTGCGCAGAAGCGGAAAACGTTGCGCAACAACCTGCTGCCGTTCTACGGGCACGCGGCGGATGCTTTGCCGGAAGCAGGATTGCGGGCCGAGCAGTTGCAACTGGAACAGTTTCACGATCTATTCGCGCGCCTTTCGTACACTAGAGAGTCATGATCCGCGCTCGATTTGCGCCTTCGCCGACTGGTTATTTACATATCGGCAGCGCCCGCACCTTCATCTTTAACTGGCTATTTGTTCGCAAGCATCAAGGCGTCATGGTGCTGCGCATCGACGATACTGATGTTGACCGTAACACCCAGGCTTCGCTTGATTCGATTTACGATGGACTAAACTGGCTGGCGCTTGGCTGGGACGAGTTCTACCGGCAGTCAGAACGTTTAGAGCAGCACCGGAAGTTAGCTTATTCCCTGCTGGACAAAGGCATGGCGTATCGGGATTTTACGCCGGCGGTGGTGAATGCGGAAGACAAACCGCATGGCGAGGGTCCTTGGTTGTGCCACCCTGAAATGCGGGCTCTTTCGAAAGAGCAAAGCGATGCAAAGGCGGCTGCAGGCGAGCCTTTTGTCGTTCGATTTCGGGTAAAGCGCGAGCCCGCCTATAACGTTACGTTTGACGATCTGGTGTTTGGAGCGCAATCGAAACTGACTGCGGACATCGAAGATTTCGCGCTGCTGCGAAGCAATGGCATGCCTACCTATCATCTGGCATCGTGCGCGGACGATATCGATTTAAAGATCTCGCATATTGTGCGCGGACAGGATCATCTTTCCAATACCTATAAGCATGTACTGATTTTTCAGGCCGCCGGCGCGCCTACGCCGCAGTTCGCACATTTACCGCTATTGATTGCTCCCGATGGATCCAAACTGTCCAAGCGCAAGCACGGTCCTGTGGTGAGCGTGACGACCTACCGGGACAATGGTTTCCTGGCGTCAGCTTATATTAACTTTCTATGCCTGCTGGGCTGGTCGCCGAAGGACAACCGCGAGCAGATGTCGCTGCTGGAGTTGCAGAACGCTTTCAGTTTCGAAGGCGTAAACCGAAGCAACGCGGTGGTGAACTTTAGCGATGCCGATCCGATTGATCCGAAGGCGCTGTGGCTGAATTCGCAGCACCTACGAGCTATGCCGGTGGAGCATCTGGCGCCGCTGGTGAAGAAAGTGCTGGCGGAGCATGGGCTGGCGCCGTTTGGGAACGAGAAATTCTTTGAGACGGTTGTGGATACTATACGCAGCCGATTCTCCACGCTGCTGGACTTCGCCACGCGGGGACGGGCTTACTTCGCCGACGATTTCCCGATGGAGCCCGGCGCGCTTGAAAAGTTGGATGCGCCGGGAGCGCGTGAACTTTTGCGAGAGCTGAGTGGCAAGCTGGCCGCCGGCACAGAGTTTACGGAGGCAAGCGTGGAGGCTGACTTGCGCAAGCTGGCAGCGGAACGAGGCGTAAAGGCCGGTGTACTGATCAATGCCAGCCGCGCGGCGTTGACGGGCCAGCCGGTGGGCCCAAGCGTGTTTCACGTTTTTACTTGCATTGGACGCGATCGGACGATTGCACGGCTGGCGAAGGTTTAACCAGTGGCACAGATTGTAATCGGTTTAGGCGGTTTGCTGAGCGACCCGGCGTGCTGCGTTATTAAGGATGGAGTTCTTTGTTCGGCGATTGAACAGGCCAAGGTGTCGCGCCAGGACCGGCCTGGGTCGTTCCCGGACGAGGCGTTTGCGCTGGCGCTTGAAGTAGCAGGCATCAGCGCGGATGACGTTGCGTGCGTGGCGCTGGCGCGGCCGTTTGCCTTGGGCACTGAAAGCAACAGTCTTCTTTCCATGCGGGCGCGATTTCCTAAGAGCGAGATCGTGGTGGTGGAGCATCATCATGCGCACGCAGCCTCGGCCTATTTCGCCTCTAACTTTGAAGAGGCTTCGGTGCTGAGTGTCGATCGCGCGGGTGATTTTCGTTCGGCGGCCTTGTTTCAGGGACGCGGCAACCAACTGAATGCTGTAAAGGAGCTTTACTTTCCAGATTCGCTTGGCGATCTGTTCAACAGGGTTACGGAATTGCTGGGCTATGAGCCGCGTGCGGATGAGCACAAAGTGCAATGGCTGTCGGCCTCCGGGAAGCCAAGCTATCGAGATATCTTCTGGAAGATTCTGCATCGCACAGACTCCAATTGGCCACATAACGACCGCAGTTACTTCGATTCCGACCAACTGGTGAAAGGCGGATTCGGCGCGCGCTTCTATGCGGAGACTGAATTAGCGCCGGGTGAGCCGTTCAGTCAGGAGCAAAAGGCGGATTTGGCGGCCAGCCTGCAGCGCGCAGTGGAAGATTCGGTGATCGCTATGTTTGAGCCTGCGCCTGCAGTCTGCATTGCCGGCGGACTGGGCATGAATGCGCTTCTGATCAAGCGGCTGGAAGAAACGTTCAAGCATGTCTTCGTTCAACCGGTGGCAGGCAACGCGGGGACAGCGCTAGGCGCGGCTTTGTACGCCTGGCATTACTTTCTGCAACAAAAGCAGCGTGTTCCATTCAACACGCTGTGCCTTGGACCAAGCTACAAGCCAACGCAGGTGAAAGAGGTTCTGGAAAACTGTAAGCTGCGCTTCCGCTATTTGCTTACCGAAGGCGAACTGATAAAGCAGGCGATAGAGTCGCTGCAGGACAACAAGATTGTGGCCTGGATGCAGGGCCGAATGGAGTTCGGGCCGCGCGCGTTGGGAAATCGCAGCATTCTAGCGTCGCCCTTGAATCCGTATTCGACGGAGAACCTGAACGTTTACATCAAGCATCGTGAGAACTTCCGGAAGTTCGCCGCATCTGTGCCAGAAGAGAGTGCGGCGGAGTATTTTGAAGTAGGTTCGAACGCGCGCTACCTGGCGACTGTGGGTCGCGTACGGCCTGAATATCAAAAGAGATTTGCTGCCGCTATCCTGAGCGAAGATCTGATTCGCGTGCATACCGTCAGTAAGGAAGAGAATCCCCTCTATCACGCTTTGCTAGTAGCTGCCGGAGAGAAGACCGGGTTGCCGGTGCTGTACAACACCAGCTTTAACCTGTTTGGCGACCCGCTGGTTTGCACACCTCGTGATGCGGTTCGCAGCTTTTATTCCTCTGGAATTGATGCGCTGTTTGCCGGCAGTTTCTTTCTGGAAAAGTAGCAGGAACGCACTCGGGGCGCTGACCTAGGTCGTGCGGCTGGGTGGGAGGCGATTTAGGCGGCTTGTTGGGCCTGTTTTGCCTTGTAATCGGCCTCGATCTGCGTCGCCGCATGATGTTCGGCCAGGACAACCTTCAAATATTGCATTTTATAGGTGAGTTTTTCGAGTTCCAGGAAGTGTTGGTGACGGTCGGATCTGCGCTTTTCCGATTCAAAGCCA
>PLRJ01000191.1 GCA_003163855.1 Bryobacterales bacterium
GGAGGCGAAACTTGCCGGAGAGGCCGTGGATGATGCGGTTTTTAGAGGATATTTCGCGGCCTTCCGGGGAGGTTGGGCCGGTGGAGAGTTGGGCGTTGGCTCGGTTGGCGGCGAGTTGGGCTTCGGAAATGGTGGGGCGCTCGGCGGCGGGGTTGGTGGGTTCGGTTGGTTCTGCTGACTCTGCCGGGGAGGAAGTGGCTGCGGCGGGCGCCGGGGCTTGGGGTTGCTTGTTTTCGGCTTTGCGGGCGTCGCGCTCGGCGGCGCGGCGGATTTGACGGTCGGTCATTTGATGAGTGGTCATGATTTAGCCTTTTCGGAAATAGAAATGGCTCGCGGTGGAAGTTTGGAAGCCTTCGCGCGAGCCTGATTAAGAATTAGCATGACGAGTGGGTCAAACGGACCTTTGGGCTTGGTCGTCGAGGCTGACAAATGGTTGTCTTTTGTTGGGGTTTAGGTGTGGAAAAGAAAATTTTCCAGGCGTGTGATCGTGTTTCGGGATAGGGCCGAGAGAGAGATTGCGGCGGGGCTAGGGTTTGAGGGGTTGCGTAATTGGGGCGGTTCATCGGGCAAGAGCGAAACTCTGGTCTCTGACGCTTAGAGTCAGCTACTTCGTTCTTTCAGGTGACCGCTAGAACACTCAGAACCGCGTGCGGCGACTATACCAGCAGGCGGCGCATAGTATTGACAACTTCATCGACTGTTTTCGCCACATCGCCGCGGCCAGATTCATGCCAGCTCAGGAGTGCGATTTCGAAGGCTGCTATCGTCAGCGCCGCCAGGATCTCAGGCGTGGCAGCGCCCTTTCGCGAATGCTTCATACGACGGGCGTATGCTTGTGCCACAGCGTTTTGCACTTCCGGAGTACGAGACGCTTGCGCCTGTTTCGCTGCCGGATACCTGGCCGCAATCTGAATGATCTTCTCCAGCCGGGCGTAGCCGGCGGCTTGGGTTATCACGTGCACGATTGCTTCGCGCATCACCTGAGACGGTGAGTAAGCTGGTGGGCAAGCCTTGATGGTTTCGCAGAGCGCACCTGCCAAGTTGGCTCCTGTCCGGCCCATCAGATCGGCCTTGGAATCGAAGTAGCGAAAGAAGGTGCGTTGGGAAACACCTGCAGCTTCGACAATTTCGTCGATAGTTGTTCCGTCAAAACCGCGTTCAGCGAACAGATCTATTGCCGTCTCCCAGATGGAATTGCGTACAAATTCCTGTTTTTTTGCATTCAAGTTGGAGCCCGTGGCGGCCGGCGAGCGTGGCGATTCGGAAGGATGCGTTCGAAGACGAGTGGGCACGTTCATAGGAATAGCAACATAGGCAGCGATAGTCAATTGCGCTGTTTTCTGTTGACAATGGCAGTTTCTGTCATTTACACTTTTCGTGAGGCAGGCTTGATTGAAGAACAAAGCGGCGGGGCATACTCGCGTAAATGATTCATCGCACGAATGGGGAGGATATCCTGGCAAAATTTTGGCTGCTGGGGTCGCGGCCCTCATCCTGATGACGGGAAGCGTTGGAGCACAGTCCTTAAGTGGCATTCATACCGATGGAACGGCATTCAAGGACGATCGGGGCCGCACCCTGATTTTGCGTGGTGTGAATCTCGGCGGCACCAGCAAAATTCCGGCGAAAACATCATCTGATCCAGCAGAAGTCTCATTTGTAGGACGCCCACTTCCCCTTGCGCAGGCAAACGAGCATTTCCGCAGACTGCAAAGCTGGGGGCTCACTTTTGAGCGTCTGATCGTGCCGTGGGAAGCAATTGAACATACGGGTCCGGGCGTTTATGACAAAGCGTACCTGGACTACCTGCATGAACTGGTGAAGCGCGCCGGTTCCTATGGAATTCGAGTGATCATCGACTTGCATCAGGATTTCTACTCGCGCGCTTCGGGTGGGGATGGCGCGCCGTATTGGACATTATCTAAAGTCGGATTGCTTCCTGACCGCACGAATGAACCGGGAGCGCCGCAGAAGCAACCGGCTCGCGGCCCTGGATACTGGCCGCCGACAGCGGCGCGGTTATCGGTTGACACAATGGAGACACTCTTCTGGGCCGGCGACGACTTCGCGCCGGAACTGAAAATAGATGGCACTCCGGTTCAGGAATGGCTCCAGAGTCACTATGTGAACGCCATGTGTCAGGTGGCCGTGCGCCTGCATGATCTCAATAACGTGGCTGGCTACGATACGTACAATGAGCCGGGTTCTGGTTTTCTGGGCGTAACTGATCTTCGCTCTCCAGAGATATTCATGATGGTGATGGGCCACTATGAGGCGCCCGGCAGCCCTGCGCCCAGCTATTGGGACTACATGCAAGCGGCTTCAGGGTTCATGCCTGAGAAACAGACTGTTCCCGCGAATCAGATATGGGCTCCAGGTGCCGAAGACTTGTGGCGTCGTCTGGGCGTCTGGGATGTCGTGGACGGGAAACCGACCTTGCTGAAGCCTGGCTACTTCGCGGCCGTGGCGGCCAAAAAACATGGGGTCAACCATTATGTGGGTGCGTTGCACCGACGGATTGAAGCAGCAATCCATGAGATATCGCCAAACGCGCTGATTGCCCAGGAGGCAAGCGCGTTTGATGGTAATCAAAAGGAACTGGCATTGGGCAAGCCGGGCGCGATCAGCGAGCCGCACTTTTACGATGCTGTTCCGATGCTCAGTAAGCACTACGAACTGGACACCACCTATCCGATTTTCGGTAACAAACCTATCACTGGCAGCGATGCGGTTGTTGCCGCTTACGTGAAACAGATTGACGATGCAAAGGCGAAAGGTCAAGAGATGGGCCACGTTCCCACCTGGTTTGGAGAAGTTGGAATTCCGTACGACGTCAATGGCAAACAAGCTTATAAGACGGGTGATTTCAGCATGCTGGACGAGTATGCGCGTCTGTACTATGCAGCGCTGGACAAGACGTTATCGTCTTACTCGATCTGGTGTTATTCAGCGGATAACAGCAACGAAAATGGCGATCACTGGAACAATGAGGACTATTCGATCTACAGCCCGGATCAGCGTAAGAATACGAACGACATCAACTCGGGCGGCCGAACCCTGGACGAGGTGGTCCGGCCATATCCAGTAGCGACGGCGGGAACGCCTATCTCAATCGAGTTCGACTCCAAGACGAAGGTTTTCCGGTACAAATTCAAGGCGGACAAAACGATCTCTGCCGAGACCGATATCTTTTTGCCGAAATACCAATATCCAAAAGGGGCCGCAGTAACGGTGGATGGCGGGACTTACAAGCTTGATCTTGCGCATTCGCTCGTTCAAGTTGCCGCGAACTCTGATGAGGTGACCGTTGCTGTCACGCCGCAATAGATATTGCATTGTTTTTGACCGGAATTCAGGAGCTTACAACTAGAGGGAATCATGAAGAAACTTTTCACATCAATCGTTCTTATTTCATCAGTATCCGCCTTTGCCTTTGCGCCCAGCATCGCGGGGAAGTGGAGCATTCACCAGAATATTGTGGGCAATGAATCAGATCAGGAATGCACAATCGCGGTTTCTGACAATAAGATCAGTGGGTCCTGCAAGGCGGGCGAAAAAGAGATTCCGATCAAGGGCACTGTGGACGGGAGCAACGTAACATGGTCTTACGATACTGAGGCTAACGGAGGCACGGTTACGCTCACTTACAAGGCGACGCTCGACAAGGAAGACAAGTTTGCCGGCACAGTAGATGTTGCGCCGTACAACGTATCGGGCGATTTCACGGCAACGGCGGCAAAGTAGATCGCTTATGTTTTCGAGCCGTCAGGGCAACTATGAAGTATGCAACCTACCCTAGTTTGCAGAACAGAGCAGTGCTGATAACAGGCGGAGCTTCTGGAATTGGAGCCAGCATGGTTGAACAATTCAGCCAACAGGGTTCCAAAGTCGCCTTCCTTGACGTAGACTCCACCTCTGGATTGAAGCTTGTAACTTCCCTCAGTTCTACGTCTCGACATGCGCCTGTTTTCCTTGCCTGTGATCTCACAGATATCGACTCACTGCGCTCGGGCATCAAGCAGATTCAAAGCATAGTTGGACCAATAGAAGTCCTGGTGAACAACGCAGCAAACGACACCCGTCATTCCTATGCTGAACTCACTCCAGAGGCATGGGATGCCGCAATCGCCGTGAATCTACGCCATCAGTTCTTCGCGATTCAGGCGGTTGCCCCAGATATGATTGCCAACGGAGCAGGTTCCATCATCAATCTGAGTTCCATCTCGTGGATGATCCCCAGTGTCGGAATGCCCGCGTATATAACGGCCAAGGCCGGCATTATTGGTCTAACTCGCACGATGTCGCACGAGCTAGGGTCGTCCAACATACGGGTGAATGCTGTGTCGCCCGGCGCTATACTCACGGACCGGCAGCGGCAACTCTGGTGGACGCCAGAATACGAATCCGCAATCATGACGCGTCAAAGCCTCAAACGTCATCTGACCGAAGAAGATGTCGCGCGTCTTGTGCTGTTTCTGGCCGCTGACGATAGCTCTGGGATTACAAATCAGAACTATGTGATGGATGGCGGATGGGTCTGACAGACAACGAAACTCTAACGCCAACCAAGAAAGTTCGTTCAGATCTGGATTCCGGCAGGCCTTACGTCCCGAGATCCGTTTTTCTTGGCATGGCGCAGACGACTGTGTCCAAGCATCTTCGGGTGTTGCGGGAGGCTGGCTTTGTAGAATCTACGGTGGACGCGCAGCGCCGGCTTTACCGGCTGAAACCGGGACCTTTTGAGGAGGTAGATGCATGGCTGGCTCCGTTCCGGCGGCTTTGGTCCGCGCACCTAGATGCGCTTGAACGGCACCTGGACAGAGTGGATCGAGCTAAAGCGAGGAAGAAAAGATGAGTGATGGCGAGCAGTACACGCCGGGGCCGGCGAGTGGGGCAAAGGTACAGAAGGACGGAGAGACGTGGACGCTGATTTTGGTCAGGGACCGAAACGAAAGTGACGAGAGCCGATGCGCCGAAGCTGCTTGCGTATAAGTGGGTGAACAATGACATGCGCTGGGAATTGGAAGCGGTGGGCGAGGGAACGCGCCTGACGCTGTGGACCAGCATTGACAGGCGCTTCATCTCGATGGGTGCCGCGGGGTGGCACGTTTGCTTCGACGTTCTTGAGAGGATGTTTGCGGGGGCGCCGCTTGGACGCATTGCCGGACCTGCGGCGATGGGGTTCGGCGGCTGGCAGCGATTGAATGCGGAGTACGCACAGCAGTTCGGCGTTGAGCTTCCGACCTGGCTGCCGAACGCAGCGAAGAGTTGAAACAGGGAGAGGTGGAATCAACCATGCAGAAACAGGCCCTGGTGGCCAGCAAGACTACTTCCCGAGCGACGACCATCGCCTACTGGCTCTTCACAGGGCTGTTCTGTTTGCAGATGGGCTTTACCGCCTACGCGCAGTTGCGCATGCCTCAGCTGGTACAGGTGTTCAACCACCTCGGCTTCCCTGGGTACTTTAGAGTGGAGCTTTCGTGGGCGAAGTTGCTAGGCGCGTTGGTGCTGCTTGCGCCGGTCCCGGCGCGGCTGAAGGAGTGGGCTTATGCGGGCTTCGCTATTAATCTGGCCTCGGCGCTGATTGCGCGTTTCGCGGTGGGCGATGGACCGCAGGAGTGGAGTTGGGCGGCGGGTACTGGGGTGTTGTGGGCGGTATCGTACTTTTTATGGCGGCGACGGGAAGCAGAGCCGGAGCGCAGCTAGGTTAAGCACAAGCATGCTTTTGCCGAGCAAATGCGGCGCGGGTTACTTTAACAGCTCTTCCGAAATTCCGGAAATCTTCCACTGCTGATCGATGAGGGTCAGCTTCCAGGTTTCATGCGAAATCCCTTCCACCGCCTTGCCGTCAAACCGTATGTAGGAGTAGCGCATCGCGAAACCTGCGCTTTCTTCGTTGTCGGACAATTTTTTTATTTCAAGCCCACCGACGAGTGCATAATGTCGCGTTGGAAAACGTTGAAAATAGCTGGCTTTATCCTCTTGTATCGAGGTCCATGAAGCACTTGGCAGGCTGTAGTAGGGCGAAACGATCTCGCTATAAAAGCGATGCATGTCCTGTTCCGGTGGAGCTTCAGACGCTGCTAACATCTCGTCGATAAAGGCTGAAATGCTGCTCCGGACATCTGAATCGGTAGACGCCGGTTGCTCCGGCGGTGGGGTGCGCGGCTGCGCGGCGGGTGGATCGGGCTGCGTTTGGTCTGCCTTAGCGGCAGCAGCAGGAGGCGACGCGGCTTGGGTGCCGCCGGACAAAGCGTGCCATGCAAGGCCGGCCGCGATGAGGGCGACGACCGCTACCACCGTGCCCGCGATCAGCTTGCCAGCGTTGGTTTTCGCGTTCGGCGGCACATAGCCGGAGCGAGCGGGCGGGGTGGCAACGCCGGCCGACGCGGCGGAATACGGCCGAGGCGTACCTGGCGCAGGCGCCTCCACAAAGGTTTGTCTTCGTGTCCCCGTTTCGAAGCGGGGCGTTTCCGGCACATGTGCCACAACGGGGTCCGGAGGCGGGACCATAGCGGCGGCGAATGCACGGGCAAAGTCGGGTGCAGTGGCGAAACGCTGGTTTCGTTCCTTACAGAGGGCTTTCATGACTACGTGTTCCAGTTGCGGCGGGAGGCTCTCCATGGGATAGGGATGTTCCAGCAGATGACACTTTAGAAATGCCATCGGGGTGTCGGCTCGAAATGGCAAACGGCCAGTGACCATTTCGTAGGCCACCACGCCCAGGGAGTAGACATCGGAGCGCTTGTCAATCTGCTCGCTGCGCATGCCCGAGGCTTGCTCAAACGACATATAGGCGGGCGTGCCAACGGCCAGTCCGGTGACGGTGTGCGTGCCGGATTCGCGCATCTTGGCGATGCCGAAGTCCACAATTTTCACCAGCAGCCTGGCGTCTTCGTCCCAGGTGAGAAAAATATTGTCGGGTTTCAGATCGCGATGGACGATGCCTAGGGTATGCGCCGCGTTCAGACCGCGGGCGGCCTGGTGCAGGATGTCGGCTGCTTCGGGCAAAGGCAGGGCGCCGCGGCGTTGAATGGCATCGCCGAGCGTCTCGCCTTCCAGGTACTCCATTGCGATGTAGGGAGAACCATCATCCGTCTGGCCGCACTCGTAGACCGTCACCACATTCTGATGGTGGATGCGGCCGGTGGAGAATGCCTCGTCCTGAAATCGACGCAGGAACTCCGGATCGTCCAATAGGCGGCGGCGCAGGACCTTGAGCGCGACGGGACGATTGCCAAGAGAAATCTGCTCCGCCAAGAAGACAGAACCCATGCCGCCCTCGCCTAATTGGCGCACAATGCGGTAGCGCTGGGACAGCCCGACGTTCAGATTGAATTGGGTGCTGCCCCTGACGGCCGGCAACGGGGTTGCATCCCGTGGACAGAAGTCCATTTCATCGGGATACGTGCCCTGGCAGTTTGGACAAGTCCGCATGGATCTATCAGTTTGGCAGAAATTCAGTTCGGCGTGGAGCCCGGCCCGACCAAGGGAAACTTGGCGGGCCTGCGATTCGACATTTTATCGCGCAGCTTTCTTTGGCTTCGGCACCTTGCCAATTCTCGGATCGCGGGCAGCGATAAGTTCGCAGGCGCGCATCGCGGCTTGTTCAAAATCAGGAGCATCGACAGGCAGGACTTGCCAGCCGGTGACGCGTGGCCGAACACGCCAATGGAACGCATGGCGGGGAATTCTTGAAGCAGGCTTTGGTGGTGATCTTTCGTGGTAGCGAGCCAGACGCCGTTGTCAGTATCGCCGGGTTTGTCGCGCAGGATCAGCATGATCTTGTTCCCGATATAGACGGCAAGGCAGCCGAACATGGGACGCGTTTGGGGCGAGAGGGGAGATAGCGCATCGAGAACGAACTCGTGGGGAGGACGCTTGGCTGGCTTTTTGGAGCGCGCGGGTTCGCTGGGTGTCCTCATCGGAAATAAGTTATCAGGACTCGCGTGCTACTGTTTGCGGATGGCGGGCTGGCGCTGATTGAACGCGTTACGGGAGTCCTGGAAGCGCCGGACGCGGGTTGCGACCCAGAGCCATAGGGGTGCGACGTTGTCGAGCATCTCGGTACCTAGTGGGGTGATGGTGTATTCGACGCGGGGCGGGACCTCCGCGAAGACCTTGCGGGTGATGAGTCCGTCGCGCTCGAGTCCGCGCAGGGTTTTGGTGAGGGACTTCTGGCTTATTTCTCCCACGTGCTCCATGACGCGCGAGAAGCGCATGGGCTGACGATTTTCGGCGATGACGCTCATGGTCCAAAGCGACCACTTGTCCGAGATGCAGGAGACGATCTCGCGTGTGAGGGTGTCCTCGGCTTCTGTCAGGGTGTCGCAGAAATCCTTGATGTGTTCCCAACTAAATTTTGATTGCTTGCGGACCTTTTTCATTAGTTACCTAAAGGTTAGTACACGCTAAAAGGGTGCCTTATTGCCTAAAGATACCGACATGCTTGATGATAGAGGCATGAAGACGAAGTGGACTGCTGCCGATATTCCCGCGCAGGTCGGGCGGCGGGTATTAATTACAGGCGGCAACAGCGGCATCGGATTTGAGGCGGCGCTGGAATTGGCGCGCAAAGGTGCTGAGGTGATATTGCCAGCAAGGACGCAGGCGAAGGCGGAAGAGGCGGCGGCGCGCATAGGGAAGCAGGTGCCGAGGGCGAAGGTGTATCCGGAGACCCTTGACCTGGCCGATCTGACTTCGGTGCGGGCGTTTTCGAAACGCGTGATGGAGAGGTTTCCCGGACAATCGCTCGACCTTCTTATCAACAATGCGGGGGTGATGGCGCTGCCGACGCGTGAGGTGACGGTGGATGGGTTTGAGCGGCAGTTTGCAACGAACTATCTGGGGCCGTTTGCGCTGACGGGACTGCTGCTTCCCGCGATGAAGGTGAGAGCGGGATCGCGCGTGGTGACCGTGTCGAGTGGAGCGAGCAAACAGGGGAAGATTGACTTCGAAAACCTGCAAAGCGAGAGGGAGTATAAGCCGATGTTCCAGGCGTACGCGCAATCGAAGCTGGCCGACCTGCTATTTGCGCAGGAGTTGCAACGACGGCTGACGGCGGTGGGATCGCCGATTATCAGCACGGCGGCGCATCCAGGTTTTGCGGTTACGAATCTGCAGGGGGACCATTTGGGCGCCGGGATGAAGATACTGACGGCGGTGTTGAAGCCGTTCCTGGCACACGATGCGGCGCATGGGGCCTTGCCGACGCTGTATGCGGCGGTGGCTGCGGAAGCTGTGGCGGGTGGGTACTATGGGCCGAATGGCGTAGGGGAAATGAAGGGGTATCCTGTGGCGGTACCGCTGGCGCCGGGGGCGATGGACGAGGCGGTAGCTAGACGGCTTTGGGTTGAGTCGGAGCGGTTGACGGGGGTGCAGTTCGGTGCGTTATCCGCGGTTGCGATGGTTGGCGGATTGGATTGATCGCGTGACAGAGGCGAAGAACAAGCTGACCCAGCTTTTGACGGCGGTTGAGAAGGGCGAGCGTGTGACGATTGAACGTCACGGCCGAGGTATCGCAGAAATCGTCGTGACACCATCAAAGGCGGCCGCAGCCAGTTTGCGTGCGTGATCGCGGATGTCGGCGGGCCAGGGATCCACGATTGTTTCGAACTGTTGCTGATTGGCGGCGAAGAGAGAGCGGGTGGCTTCTTCGAAGCCGGGTTCGTTGCCGGCCATGGCGGAGAGGAAGCGGTAGGCGGACTCCTGGGCCTGGCGCTGGCGGTCTTTGCCTTGATTGACATTGCGAGCTTGCTCTACCAGCTTTCTTAAGGCGACGGAGGCTCCTCCGGGTTGGGTGGCGAGCCATTCCCAATGACGAGGGAGCAGGGTCACTTCACGGGCTACTACTCCGAGCCTGGGACGGCCCGGGCGGCGGATTTCGTTCGTAGCGGTGGGAATGAGGCGCCCTTCCAGACGCCAGAGGACATCGTCCAAAGTGCCGCTCCAATCGACGTCGATCTGGTTGCTGGTGGTGTCGTCGAAGAGTAGAACCTGAGCCCATTGATCCTGATCGAAGACTTTCTTGGCTTCGCGGGCCACGGCCAGAAGGTCACCGGTGGCGATCTTTTTCCGGCCGGCAAAAGCTATATAGTTTGAAATCATTCTACCCGGATAATACAATATCATCCGGGTAAAAGGCAACTAGGAGGGGTCAACCGTGATGGAGCCGTCGCCGGTTCGCACCATGAATAGCGGACCGCCGCCGTTGAGTTTGCCTTCCATGCGGTGCTGGTTCTGAGTGCCGGTGACGGTCAGAGGAAGGTCGAGCCGGATGTGGCCGTCGCCGGTGTGGAGTTCCAGGTTGGCGCTGAGGGTTTTCGGCAGGTGCAGGGTGACGCTGCCGTCGCCGGTCTCGACGCGCCAATCGGCATTCAGTTTCGAACCCGCGAAGACGTCCAGGGTGACCGAACCATCCTGGGTGTGAAGGCGCAGGTTGTCGAAGCGACCGCTGACGTGGACGCTGCCGTCGCCGCTGTGGGCGTCGAGAATGCCATCTATATGATCGGCCTGGATGCTGCCATCGCCGGTGTCGGCGCGAATGGAACCGTGCAGATCGCGCAGGCGGACCGATCCGTCGCCGGTATGAACGTCGGCAATCAGGTCCTGCGGAACGTGGAGTTCGAGCCTGATGGAGTGGTTGCCGAAACTAAAGTGGGAAGGCGGCACCTTGACGTCGATTTCGACACGGTTGCCGGTCTGGTGTTCCGTTACGCGGACGCCGGAATCGCCGATGGTCCAGCCTTGCGTGGTGAGCGTGGCATCGATGGAGCCGCCGGCGCCCGGCTCGACGATGACCGAGGCGTCACCGGACGTGACGTGCAATTCGGGCTTGGCTGAGACGGTCCAATGCTTGTTCCACTGATCGGCTTGGGCGGCAGAAAAGGTCAATAGACTGAGCGCTACAATCACGGGTGCATTCACGTTGCATTCTCCTTTGCAATACAGGATACGAATGTGAACCGGGGATTGTTCGCGCGAAGATAAGACATGGAGATAACGACCGCAGCCACGCGCACTGAATCGGACAGCATGGGGAGCATAGAAGTTACTTGCGACCGCTATTGGGGGGCGCAGACGCAACGTTCGCTGCACCATTTCGATATAGGGCGCGACCTGATGCCGCCGGAACTGATTCGCGCGTTCGGGACGCTGAAGAAGGCGGCAGCGCTGGTGAACAACGATCTGAAAAAGCTGGACGATGAGAAGACGCGGCTGATTACGCAGGCGGCGGACGAGGTGATTGCGGGGAAACTGGACGCGCATTTTCCGCTGCACATCTGGCAGACGGGCAGCGGTACGCAGACCAATATGAATGCGAACGAGGTGATCTCGAATCGCGCGATTGAGATGGCGGGCGGGGTGTTGGGCAGCAAGAAGCCGGTGCATCCGAACGACCATGTGAATATGTCGCAGTCGTCGAACGACACCTTTCCGACGGCGATGCATATTGCGGCAGCGGAGCAGGTGGAGAAGCGGTTGCTGCCGGCGGTTGAGGAACTGCGGGATGTGCTTGATCAGAAGGCGAAGGCGTTTGCGGGGATTGTCAAAATCGGCCGGACGCATTTGCAGGATGCGACGCCGTTGACGGTGGGGCAGGAATTTTCAGGCTGGGTTTCGCTGCTTGATCGGGATATGCAGCGGCTGCGGATGGCGCTGGAGGGGCTTTACGATCTGGCGATTGGCGGGACGGCGGTGGGAACGGGGCTGAACGCGCATCCGGAGTTTGCCGAGCGGGCGGCCAAGAAGATTGCGGAGTTGACGGGTCAGCCGTTCCGTTCGCATCCGAATAAGTTCGCGGCGCTTTCGGCGCATGATGAGCTGGTTTTTGCGAGCGGTGCGCTGAAGACGCTGGCGGCGTCGTTAATGAAGATTGCGAATGATGTGCGCTGGCTGGCTTCGGGGCCGCGCTGCGGGTTGGGTGAGTTGACGATTCCAGAGAATGAGCCCGGGTCGTCGATTATGCCTGGCAAAGTGAATCCGACACAGTGCGAGGCGATGACGATGGTGGCGGTGCAGGTGATGGGCAACGATGCGGCGATTGGATTTGCGGGATCGCAGGGGAATTTCGAGTTGAACGTCTTCAAGCCGGTGATTATTTATAATTTCTTGCATTCGGTGCGGCTGATGGGCGATTCGTGCCGTAGCTTTACGGAGTTCTGCGCTACCGGTATTGAGGTGAACCTTGAGCAGGTTGACCATGATGTGAAGAACTCGTTGATGCTGGTGACGGCATTGAATCCGAAGATCGGGTATGACAAGGCGGCGAAGATTGCGCACACGGCGCATGTGGATCATTCGACGTTGAAGGAGGCTAGCGTAAAGTTGGGGTTCCTGACGGCGGCTGAGTTTGATGAGTATGTGAATGCTGAGAGCATGACTCGGCCAGGGTGATGCGAGAGGACTTCAATCCAGCGCCGCTTCGGCCACCAGTTGTCCCAGTTTTTGGGAAATTACGGCCAAGTTCTGGGAAGTAGCCAGCATCGTAGAGGTCTGTGCCGTAATCTCCGTAGCACCCTGATCCAAAACCGCGATGGCGCGGTTAATTTCCTGGATGGCGCTTGCCTGCTCTCGGGAGGCGTCGCTGATTTCGGTAATCGTAGATGAAACCTTCTGCGAGTTACTGGCCAGATTCGTCAGTAGTTCACTCGACCGGCTGAGGGATGTAGCGCTAACACTGATCTTCAAGAACGATTCCTCTATCAGTGTCCGAGCGTCACGCGCAGCGTCGGCAGATTTGCCCGCCAGTTGCCGCACCTCGGTTGAGACGATGGCGAAACTCCTCCCGTGCTCCCCGGCATTGGCCGCTTCGATTGCCGCATTGACTGACAGGATGTTCGTCTGGAACGCGATGTCATTCATCATGTCCACCAGACCCGACACTTTATTCGACGCAATCTCAAGTTCGCTCATCGCCGTAGCGCTTTGGCCCATAGACTCGCTTCCATCACATGCCAGGCCGGAGGCTGTCTGAGAGAGCGCCCGGGCGAGCTTGGAGTTTTCCGCGGTCTGATCCATTGCTGCCGACATTTCCTCCAGACTCGCGGCCGTTTTTTGCACGCTGTCCATACCATCTTTGGCGCGACGACTTAGCGACTCGCTCGAACTCTGAAGATCACGCGAGGAGGAAGCGAGCTCGCGCACAGCGTTCTGTACTTCGCTTAAAACCGTCGCCAGCGCTTCCTTGCGGCGCCGGGCGTTGGCGGCTTCGTGGTAGGCGGAAAGGGTGCGTCCGCGCAGATAATGCATCGCGTAGCCAGCCATCAGCACCTCGACGGCGGCAATGCCGAAATGGAAGGCCAGCTTCAGCACTCCCACCCTCCCTTCCTGGAAAAAGTAGATCCTGTAGCCGACATTATTCAGCAGCGCAAAGACTATATGCTGAAGCACAATCAGAACGGTTCCCGGAATCAGGGCGTTGATGTCCTGGTAGATGATCATCGCCGTGACCCCGGTGAAGAAGAAAAAATGCATTTCGGGAAGTCCATGCATTTGGTAGATATGAAGCGCCGTGAAAACCTGGAAGGAAATGCCGATGGTGATGCGCGTGAGCGAGGCGACTGGAATCAGTTGCCACATGAGGGTTGATATCAGAATTGTGGGCGCGCCGATGGCCAGCATCATCAGCCATGTGTCGTAAAAAGGGGCAAGCGCCAGAGCCAACGCGAAATGAGCCGCCAGGATACCCATGCAGAACTTATTTGCTTTCAAGTAAACCGGCGTGAAGATTCTTTCGGTTTCCACAGCGTCACCGAGGGCTGGTTGCGTTGCCATATTAAAACTCAATTGCCTCTGAAAGAGCTCCGGCGGCTTTCTTCTTCAACGGACATCCATAGGAAATTTCTACTCCGCCGTTTGCCTGTGGAGTTCCTCCCGCTAGCAACTCCTCAAGCGCGATCCGGGCATATTCGGTTTTTTCATCGTTGCAGTAGCGGGAGGCGTTATAGTTTCCGCGATAGCGGAGCGCCGCGTTCGTACTCAAGATAACCGCCTGTGGCGTGGCATAGACACCAAAGGTTTCTGCCAATTTACGGTTTCGATCAACCACCATCTCCATCCCCGCCAGGCGCTGTGCCAATTTGTTGAGAACGGAGTCTGACGGTGAACCCTGAACGATCGCCAAGAAAGTGACGTCTCGGCTGTGCCTCTCGAACAGGGTTCGAACGTGATCCAAATTAAAGCGTGAACAAGGGCAATAAGGATTATAAAAATGCAGAAACAGGAGTGTGCCCGGATGACGCGCCCACACCGAGGCAATCTGCGCAGGCAGTGCCATCTTCGTGCCCAAAGGCGGTTGCTTTAGCTCGAGGGGACGGGGCGTAGGAAGCGAATACTGAAGGTCCTGCCACCAGAAAATAAATCCGATATAGCCCAGGAACAGAATTAACGTGGCCGTTAACGCCGGCCGCAGCCATGTTCGCCTGAGATTCGTCCTTGGCTTCAAACTAACTTCTCCAATGACCACTACCGCGGTTGCAGGCACCCTCTAATACAAGTTATCGGGAGGCTGGTTCCAATCTTTAGGGCGCTGCCGTTTTCGCGGTGAAGAACGAAATAGCGGGAAATCGCGCGGAAGAAGGTCAATTTGCACCGTTCACGCCGCTAGCAAAACAATTATCTCTCTTGCTTTCAGCTGATTAGCGCTAAATTCCGAGCGCCGCTGTATGCCGTCGCGCGAAAGTACGGTTGTTAGAAAGGCTCAGATTCGGGTCAGCAACGGTTTTCCGCGAATTGGGCACCAAAGGAGTATGTGTTGAAGTGAAAACAATGCTTTTGCGAGTATTTTCGATTTTGTGGCTGCTAGTGCCCGCGTATTTGGCGGCGCAAACCCGACTGCATCCCACTCAATTGCCGCCGTTCAATGGTGCGGCGCAGGGGAACGTCAATACCAACGTTTTGCGGGATATTAACAGCGCAAGGGACCATGCCGATGGAGTTTTCCACGGCATTGCCGGCGCAATCTCGGACTGTGGGACGGTCACGAGTTGTTCGATCCTGGTCCCCCCAAGTTACACGACGACGGAAGCGGTGCCGGGCTATGGAATCGATCCGAATAATCCGCCCGCGGGCGCCACGACCTCGGGCAACATCACGATTTTCGACCAGCGGTACGGCGACGCGCGCATGGCGGTTAATCCAAACGGCTATACCAGCGGACTGATATCGAGCCCCAACGGATGGGTTTACAACTATTATGCAAAGCAATTGCAGATGGGAATAGTGGCTCCGCTGTACATTTTGCAGAACTCCTGGGATGGAGGCAACAACATGCAGCAGAGTTCGCTGAATTATTACGACAAGACGACTTGGATGCCTTTATCGCTGAACAACTATTCGCACACGCCGGGGCAACATATTACGCTCGGCCTGACGACGAGTTCCATGTCGGTGGGCGATTCGCTCGGCTTGGCAAACTATGTGACCTGCTTTGGCGGGTTCAACGCGCAGGCTGATGAAGGCTGCGAAGCGCAGGATAACCAGGTGTTTCAGGGAAGCGTGGAGTACCAGGGCAGCTTAACCGGTACGCCTACAACCGGGGGATCGTCGGTGACGATCAGCGTGACTCAGGGACAGAATACGCAAGGAGCAGGCAGATTCCTGATCAGAACGAACGCGGGGACGATCAGCGCGGGTTCTATCTCGGCCATTACGACTTCAACGTCAGGGCTGACGACAATCACGGGAACAGGCACAAGCTGGCCGGTAAGTACGGCAATCGCGAGCCTGGGGACGAACGTGTCGGCACCGGGCGCGGTGACGGTGACGCCAGCGAGTTTCACCACTGGATCGATGGCAAACATCACGACTTCAACACTGGTTTGCGTGGCGGATGGCGGAGCGTTTGAAATGATAGAGCCGAGCGCGGTCACGGCGACGACGTTTACGGCGACATTCACGCGAGCGCATCCGTCGAGCGCTACGATAGCGGCGGGCGGGGTTTGCGGAATGGTGCTGGATCTGACAGCGGATGATGCGACGAACTCTACTTTCCCCACGAAGTTGCAGGCGATACAGGGAACGCTGCATTTCTCGTGGCCGGCGATAGCAAGTACATCCGCTACATCTTTGCAGCTTTATGTAGCCGGGGGAGGGTCTTATCAGACGCTGGTTACACGCTGGGATGCGGTGGCGGCGAACCAGTATGTTCTTTATCCGATGGCCGAAGTAACTTCGGTGCAGCAGAACGGCGGACTTAGCAACGTCTTCCAACTGGGACCAAACAACGTTGCCTGGACTGCCGGCGATTCGGTTTCCGAGTTGTTGTATCCGGCGAATCACTTCCTGTTCGGGAACACTCTGGTTGAGTCTTACTATCCCAACTTTCCGACGGCGAGCGGCGGCTTTGGAATCACATACAATATGCCGCTGCAGGGCAATGACACGATGCTGGGGTTGGCGAATAATGCGCCGACGTCGATGTACAAGGTAAATGGGGGCAAATACGATTCACCTTGGGGCATTCATGTGTCCGGGCAGACACGCTATGGCATGTTTCTAGATGTTCCATCAGACCAATGGTCGTTCGGCACCGGCTGCGCAACATCGTGCAATGCGCTGGTGAATATAATCGCGGCGGCCAACAGCAGTGCCTACGACTTCGTACAGTATGACGAGGCGAATAGCCGCTGGTCCATTACGGCCAGCAGCAACGCGACCAAGTATACGTTCGGCAGCACGAAGTTCACCACGCCGTTTGCAAATGTGTTTATGGCTGCCGACAGCTCAAACGTCGGTTACGTAGCGACCCAGTCGCTGCGTTCCGGGACCTCCAGCAACACGGATCTGGCTGGTGAACTGAGTTTTGCCGGTACTTCCAGCGTTTCGTACACCATGCTGGGATCGTATGCTTCGCATGCGGAATGCTGGGCAGAACCGCAGTTCGACCCGGGCAGCGGGAATAGGCTGTGGATTACCTATACCGGAACGACATCATTCACGATTCACTACGCGACTGTGGTCACAGGCACGGTGAGTTATGGATGTATGGCGCGGAATTAGGAGATGGGAAAAAGGGGCGGCCTGGAAAGGCCGCCCGCTTGCAAGAATGCGCGGCCTACCGGGAGCGACAGCTTCAATGGCATGCCCCCACCAAGCGCGGGCATGTAAAAGTTGTGGCGGTGAAGGGGTTAGTTAGTAAGCGCCCTTGCCCGTCAAGACCACGCCCATGGTTCGGGCCAGGATGTAGAGGTCGAGCCAGACAGACCAATTTTGAATGACGTATTTGTCCAGTTTGACGCGCTCGCTGAAGGTGAGTTCGTTGCGACCGGAGACTTGCCACAAGCCGGTTATGCCTGGCCTTACCTGTTTGTAGAGGTTGAAGCTGGGCCCGTACATGGGAATCTGCTTCTCCAATACCGGGCGTGGACCAACGATGCTCATCTGCCCGGCCAGAACATTCCACAGTTGGGGCAGTTCATCGATGCTGGTTTTCCGGATAAGCGATCCAATGCGGGTGACGCGCGGGTCGCGTTTTAACTTCTGGGTCGCATGCCATTCCACAGCTTCCAGCGGATTTTCATCCAGGTAGCGGGCTAAAACCTGATCGCCATCTACCATCATGCTGCGCAATTTCCAGGCTTTGAACTTCTTGCCGCCGTAGCCGATGCGCTCGTTGGCGTAGAAGATGGGCCCTGGGCCTTCCAGCCTGATCAGGAGCGCGAATAAACCTACAACCATTGCCACAAGGGGAGCCAGCAAGAGGGTAATAACCAGGTCGAGCGTGCGCTTGACGAATTGGGCTGAGGGGCGCAGCAATTGGCGCGTTACTTCCAAACCAATGATTCCACCCACCTCACGGGCACAGATGCCTAAGCTGGTCATGCCTATGAGATTTGGAATCACCAATACGTGGCTGAAGCAAGAACCATAGAGATCGATGAGATGCAATAGTTCGTCGCGCGATAGAGATGGCATACAAATGATGCCGTAGGAGATCTTATGATCTCGGGTAATCTCCAGACAGCGAGAAAGCGGACCACGCAACAGTTTGGAATCGACATCCTGATAGCGCGAAGGATCGTCATCCAGCACGGCCAGCGGCTTCAAACCGATGGTCGGATTGTTCACCAGCGTGTTTAGCAGCAGGTTACCGCTATTTCCCATGCCTAGAATAGCCACATGACTGCCCCACCAAGGCCGCCGGCACAAGGTTTGGCGGACAGAGGCGCGGAATACGGGAACCAGCGTGACGCTTAGCAGAAAGGCGAGGCCGTACACCAACCTGGAAGTGGAAAGATCGTCGTTGAAGAACGTAGCGGTCCAAATGGCGGCGAAGGAGAGGGCCAGCGATAAGCAACTTCGGCGCAGTTCTTCCACCGGATTCATGCAAATTCCCGGATAAAGTCCTGCTCCAGCAAAAGTAGCAAGAACAACCAACAAGGCGGGCAGCAAAGACCCACTGATCGGTGCAGTGGGGTTGGATTTCAGCACATCGCGCAGAGCAGCAGAGACAAACAGCGACACGATCACGGCCACAATGTCGGCGATCATGAGGCAAACGAGTGTCCCCACCGGTCGATTGACCGAAACGGACGTCGGCGCCAGATCCAGAGTGAACGGAATGGCGGAGGTGCTTACTTTACTATCGCTAGTTGATTGAGCTAACACACAATAAACCTTTGTTAAAGATTTGAACTAAAGAGCGACTGACCCAAACTACTCAGAAAATTGAGACTACAAATCTATGAGCACGAACTAGACCAAACTTTCAACAGGGCTATGCTTTGCAACCTGGGCTGCTATCCACTTATAAGTAGTCTCTAAACCCTGGCGCAGCGGCCGGCTGGGTTCCCAGCCTAACTTCTCTCGCATCAGCTTGTTGTCGGAATTACGCCCGCGAACCCCCAGCGGACCAGGGATGTGGCGAATCGACAACTCTTTATTCGCAATGGACATCACCATTTCCGCCAGTTGGTTGATGGTTACCATTTCTTCTGAGCCAATGTTTACGGGCCCGGTAAAGTCGGATTCCATTAAACGGCGAACGCCCTCAAGGCACTCGTCCACATAAAGGAACGACCGCGTTTGCTTACCATCTCCCCAAATCTCGATTTCGCCACCCGGAGGCGCTTCGGCTACCTTTCGGCACATGGCAGCGGGAGCTTTCTCTTTGCCACCGGTCCAGGAGCCTTCGATACCGAAAATATTATGGAAGCGGGCAATACGGACCTGCACGCCGTAATTGCGCATAAAAGAAAGATAAAGCCGCTCACTAAATAGCTTTTCCCAGCCGTATTCGCTATCGGGTGCAGCGGGATAGGCGGACTCTTCTGAACACTTTGGATTATCGGGATCCATTTGGTTGTATTCAGGATAAATGCAGGCGGAAGAGGAATAAAAGAAGCGCCTCACACCAGCCAGACGCCCGAATTCCAGCATATTGAGGTTGATGGTGGCCGAGTTGCGCATGACGGCGGCGTCATGATCTCCGGTGAAGATGTACCCGGCACCGCCCATGTCGGCTGCGAGTTGATAAACGTCTTCAATCCCTTCCACCGATCGGCGGGCAAATTCCGGGTCACAGAGGTCGCCCACAAGGAATTCATCAGCAGGAGACTGACTGTACTCGTGCTGCTTAATGTCGACGCCGCGCACCCAGTAGCCTTCCGACTTCAACCGCTTAACCAGATGGCCGCCTATGAAACCGCCAGCACCCGCAACTAGAACGTGCTGTTTACCCTGCTCCAACCCTAAGTTCCTCCTGCGTTCCGTATGATCTACTTTAACTCGAGTTCACGCCCTCGGGTAAATACTCCGAGTACGTGTAGTCCTAGCGAAACTGCAACGGGGCAAAGTTTACAGTCATCGTTGACTTTTAGACACTGGTTCGGAAAATTGCGGCACCGGGGATGACCGATTTAGCTCGGGCTGGGCTGATAACTCCCGTGTTTTGAGCATAATCATGTATTCATAAATACAAATGAGGATGGAGTAAGTAAAGCCAGCCCTGCCATCCAAAAAGCCGCGTTTTGCAATATAGATCATCAAGAATTTTAATATCGGGCGTCCCGGTATTCGATAAAAGATCTCTTTTTGATGGAAACGCCTTTCGGAGATATCCTTAGCAGTAAACGCCTTCCAGAAGCTAAAGTTTACTTTCGACACACGGCTGGCTACTATATGACGCGCCTCGAGAGTACTGTAATCGTTGTGCCGCGACAACCATTGGGTAATTCCTTTGCTAAATGGAAAATGATCGAGGTAGCCGGGTAGCACCGAGATTGGCCCCTCAGGCACGCAAGCTGAGTGAATGGATCGCTCGAAATGCACTTTCGCATGCTGAAAGAGCCTTAAGTAAAACGAAGTCACTTGCACATGCTTGAGCCAAGTGTTCATGAAGAAGTCGCGCCGCTGAAGACGGTAGCCGACGTTTTCTCCGCCATTCTCAACCGCGGCCAAAGCGGCAGCCACCAGTTGGGGCGTCGGACGTTCGTCCGCATCGAGGTACAGCACCCAGGGATATTTGAAAGGCAGGGTCTTAATGGCGCGATTTTTGTGCTCGGCTTCATTGTTGCCAAAGAGAGCGTTATGGCCGCCGGAACTCAACGTAAAATGTGCGCCCGCAGCCGCTGCAATGGCAGCAGTCCGGTCGGTGCTGCCGGAATCGTAGACATGGACGTCGTCAGACCAGGTAACCGACTCCAGGCATCCGGGTAAAGCGACTTCTTCGTTCTTTGTCAGGATGAGAATGGAAATCATTTCACTAAAACTCCGGGCTCGTCATGTAAGCGGACTGGCGTGCCAAGGGCCGCAAGTTGACGGAGCGTTTCCACCAGCTGAGCCGCAGCCTGGCGAATTTCGAACTTCATTTCAAAGCAAGCCAGCGTCTTAGCGCGCATGTTTGCACGTTGGATGTGTGTCATCGCGCGCCAGGTTCTTAAGAGCGATGTGGCTCCCGCAAGCGTGTCGGGCGCTACCAAACCGGCTTGCGCTTCAGTAACCTCACGCCAGATGTTGATCTTGTCGGAGATGAGAACGGGAACCTGGCATGCCAGCGCTTCGGCGACAACCATGCCAAAGTTCTCCTGATGAGAGGGGAGAAAAAAGAATTCGGCGGCTTGCAGCGCGCCCCACTTCTCGTCCCCCGAGAGCATGCCGGTGAAAGTGGCGCGGCCGGCTATAGCCAGGGAAGCGGCTAACCTCTCGAGCTCCGGCTGCCAGCCGACCTGGTCAGGACCGGCGATTAGCAGATGCCAATCGGAATCGCCGGCGAAGACTTCGGCGAAGGCCCGAATAGCTAGATCGCAGCCTTTTTTGGGATGGATGCGGCCCAGAAAAACAGCCAGCCGCTTGCCGGCCAGCTCCGGATAGCGGCGATAAAATGATGCGCGATTCGCGCTGGCATCACCCGGCGGCGGTGCGACTCCCAGATTAAGGACCTTCTCTTTAGCTTGGTAGAGCCAGAACGATTTGCGCGCGGCGATTCGTTCTTCTTCGGTGGTAAAGCAGACGGAGGCAGCGTCGCGAAGGACACGATAATCGCCCCAAGGCCAGTAGAGCCACTTCTTCAGGTGCTTCAGCGGGTGGGCAATCTTAAAATAGGGATCCAACATACCGTGGGGAAACACCACGTAGGGGATGCCGAGCTTGCGCGCGGCCTGCCGGACTGCAAAGCTGTGATACTGCCATAGTCCATTTACGACCAGTACGTCGTAAGAGCGGCCGTGTTGCAGCAGCCACGGCAGCATGCGCCGGGTGTAAGCAAAAGGAGTGGAAGATGGACCCAAAGTATGAATAGGGAAGCGGGAGGTTTTGGCAAAGTGAGCATCGGGCCGGTCGAGAGTAGCGGCTTCGACCTCGCAACCTAGAGCAATTGCGGCTTCACTCATCTGGCGCACAGCTTCGGTGACGCCGCCGGCGCGCGGGTCCATGCTCGAGACCACTTGTAGAATCTTCATACGACGTGCAGCGTTTCCTGCGCTACCTGTGGCCATTGAAGAACTTGTGTTTCGCGTAAAGAACCGGCGTCCACTGAGCCAACCGCCAGCTTGTCGCGGATGGCCTGGAAAATCTGTTGGTCGGTGGTGCGGCTCATGCAAGGGTGACCTTCCACGGGACAGACGGTCTGGCCGCAGCCCGCGCAACTGACTTTCTGATAGAGCAAAGTGTGATTTTGGCCCAAGGGGAAAAAAAGATGGAAGGGCTTGTTGACGACAGCGTAAGCGACGACGGTGGGAACGTCGACCGCGCCGGCTAAATGAAGCGGTCCGCTATCCACACAGACGGCGAGTTTGCTTTGGGAGAAAAGCGCGGCCGATTCAGAGGGAGAAAACACGCCACAGGCATTGAGTCCCGTTCCCGCCTCTAAGCAGATCTTTTCTATCCTGGCGTGATCTTTGCTTCCGCCGAGCAGAATCGTTTCCACGCGCAGTTCGCTTTCCATTTTCTTTAGCAGCGAGACAACAACGGAGGGTGCAAGATCGCGTGCCGTGTCGTTGGAAAAAGGGCAAACAGTAATCAACGCCAGCGACGGCTTGCGGCGGTTGTGCGCCAGCCATGATTTGACCGCCGTTACCGCGGCATCGGGCGGCCGCAGCAGAGGACTGTGGCAATAGCCGTCGTACTTTTCCTCTGCTTGGTCATTCCAAAGCCGCTTGAAGCGGAGAAAGCTCTCGGTCGTAAATTTGGAGACCTCTTCCTTCAGCGGTCGTTCCTGCGGAGTTAGAGTTCTGAAGCCATGCAGTTCGCGCACGCCAGCCGCATGGAAAAACGAGATGTCCCTATCCACCTGATGCTGAAG
>PLRJ01000124.1 GCA_003163855.1 Bryobacterales bacterium
GTTCCGTTGATACCGACTACCCAAATTAGTTCAATTAGTTCATTAAGCCGGCTTTTCGGGCAAAACCTTGAGACACATGAGACGTATGAGATCAGGAGAGACGCCATAGACGCATAAGTTCTTTATTTACAAACACCATACAATTTCCCAAGCTGGACGTCGCCGGTTCGAACCCGGTCTCCCGCTCCATGTTTTCAACGACTTACAAGAAATTTGACCTTAGTTCAATTAGTTCATTAAGTACTTAAAATACTGATTTTAAAAGACTTAGCACTTATATAGACAAGGTTTGTCCGTAGATAGCCAGCTTTGTTTATGAACTTTCCTTCATAATGACCCGGTTTTAACGCTTAACTTATCGACTCCGAGGCATCTTGTAGGAGATATCACCAGCACTGAACTTCTTCAAACGATGCAATCAAGCGGGCGGCGTCCGCGACTAAGCTGGAATAAAATGGCAGTCCGGCAGTCGATCCGAAAGTATAGTACAGCGCGACACCGCCTTTAACCTGCTATGCCATTATCTTGCTATGCCGCATTGCCGCCACCGTCTGGAATTAACGGGAGTTGTGCAAGGCGTAGGCTTTCGGCCTTTCGTCTTTAATCTGGCAAAGGAGTACAAGCTTAATGGATGGGTATGCAATCATACGGCTGGCGTAACCATTGAGGTGGAGGGCGATGCAAACCTGATTGAGGCCTTCGAGCATGATTTGTCAAACCGGTCGCCGCCCCTGGCTGTCATAGACAGCTTCATTGCCCGCCGCATCGAATGCATTGGCGCTTGCGAATTTGTGATTCTTCCAAGCAGCAAATCTGGCGATCTCAGTAGCACGCCGGTGCCCCCAGATATTGCGACCTGCCAAGATTGTCTGAACGAGTTGAACGACGTCAACAACCGGCGCTTTGGATATCCTTTTCTCAATTGCATCAACTGCGGCCCACGCTTTACTATTATTCGCGACCTCCCCTATGACCGTGCCGCAACCACCATGTGCGCCTTCCCAATGTGTGTGGAATGCGAAGCCGAATACCACGATCCCGGCAACCGCCGTTTCCATGCGCAAGCGAATGCTTGTTCAAAGTGTGGCCCAGCTGCTTTTCTTGACGTTGAAAACGGCAGCGCGGCCATCCAAGAAGCAAAGAGCGTCATCGAGAGTGGCGGCATTCTGGCCGTAAAAGGTATTGGGGGCTTCCACCTGGCGTGCGATGCCACCAACAACCTTGCCGTCGAGAACTTGCGAGAGCGGAAGAATCGCTTTGAACAACCCTTTGCGGTTATGGCGCGAGATATAGCGGTGATTCGCCAGATTGCTGAAGTTAGCGCCCATGAAGAAAATCTGCTGAGTTCCAGGCAGCGGCCCATTGTCCTCTTGAAGAAGCAACCAAATAGTAGCGTTGCAAACCAGGTCGCTCCGCGGAACGGCTACATCGGCGTCATGTTGCCCTATTCACCTCTTCACCATCTGCTGCTAGACACTAAGCCGCTGGTGATGACTTCAGCCAACCCATCAGGCGAGCCCATTGTTCGCGGCAACCTGGAGTCACGGCAGCGTCTCTCCGGCTTAGCGGATGCATTCCTGATGCATAACCGCGATATAGAAGTGGTTTGCGATGATTCCGTCGTCCGAACTTTTGAAAATGCGGAAATGCCTCTGCGCAGATCCCGTGGCTACGCGCCCTTGCCCATTCGGCTTACCGACTCAAACCTCAGCGTACTTGCCGTTGGGGCGGACTTGAAATCCACATTCTGTATCTTGAAAGATCATTTCGCTTACCTCAGCCAGCATATTGGTGACATGGGTTCGCTAGAAACAATTGAGGCATTTGAAAGAGCGCTGAAGCACATGCTAGGTCTATTTCGCGTAGATCCCACGAAGGTGGTCTGTGATTTGCATCCCGGCTATAATTCCGCTCGCTGGGCCACCGAATTCGCCAGGCGGCACGGCATTGAACTGATTAAAGTTCAACATCATCACGCCCATGTCGCATCGCTGCTTGCTGAGCAACAATTAGCGCCTGAAACGCCAACTATCGGAGTGGCGTTTGATGGCACCGGTTATGGCACGGACGGAGCCATCTGGGGCGGAGAGGTATTGATCGTTAAAGGCAACGAGTTCGAACGCTTTGCGCACTTGCGCTATAGCCCTCTGCCGGGTGGTGACACGTGTGTCAGAACGCCCGCGCGCACCTGCCTTTCTTATTTGCGCACAGCGGGCATCGATTGGTTGCCGTCCCTTCCTTGTGTTGCCCACTACGCTCCAATTGAGTTGCGAGTGCTCGGTCGCCAACTGGATCGGGACCTGAATTGCGTTCCTACAAGCAGCATGGGTCGCCTCTTTGATGCCGTTGCTGCGCTCCTGGGAGTACGCCAGCAGGTGACGTATGAGGGTCAGGCAGCTATCGAACTGGAAGCACTCTGCGACAACCAGTCAACAACACGCACGTATCCGGCAGTTATAATTCCGGGAGCCCCCGCCATTCTTGATCCCGAACCGCTGCTGCGTTCCATTGTGTCCGACCTGCAAGCAGGCGTTCCACGAGATCAGATTGCCCAAGGCTTCCACCAAGCGGTCGCCACCTGGATCTTAGCAGCCTGCATTCTGGCTCGAAAACAAACCACCTTGAATCTGGTTGCCCTGACTGGCGGAGTCATGCAAAATCTCGTTCTGTTGAGGCTTACCCTGAGATTGCTGCGCCAAGCGGAATTCGATGTGCGGGTACACCGCATTGTTCCACCGAATGACGGCGGTTTATCTCTAGGTCAGGCGAGGTTAGGGAACTGGCAATAACCGGCGTTGGGCCGCTTAGGCCACACGCGTGCACAACAGTTCAGAGATGATCCGAAATGGTGGTCATTGCAAAGCAAAGCGAAAATCAGAACCGTTCTTATTAAGTCACTTGACCAAATGAGACCGCAATGCGGAGCTCCAAAATGGCAACAATCTAATTCACTAAGAGGAAGAATCATGAAATACCTTAAAGCAACGCTAGCCTTTGTCGCGCTTACCTCACTTGTGTCGCTCCTGGGATGCTCGGGTGAAGCGTTAGATGCTCCCTACCTAAAAACATCACTCCGAATTTCGTTAGATGAAGCTGGCCTCCAGGATGTGACGGAGAACCAGGATACCGAAAAGGGTGTCATCACTTTAGGAGGACACGTTCCTAACAATAGCGACAAAGCGCACGCCGAATCAATTACCAAATCAAGGGCCGTCAAAAACGTAGTATCCAATCAGATAGCCGTCATTCCTGCAGATCAACCAGACGCAGAGCGCCTGGAAATAGCCACGGATAAAACGATTGGTGAAAACTTGACTATTGCGCTGGCCCAAACCAAGTTTGAAGACGTTAAGTTTACGGTTAAGAATGCGGTCGTAACTCTGACCGGCGACGTTGACACCAAATCTCAACGCGCTCAGGCTCAGAAGATAGCCGCTGGGATTACCAGTGTGAGCCAGGTAGTAAACGAACTGCAAGCTCGCACGATCGCCCGATACTTTCTCCAGAACGAGCCAGCAACGTCTTCCATCTGAGTCTCATCATTGACCGCGCGGAGGCGAGGAAGTCCGGCCAACATGCACCTGCGGCCTCAGTTCAACAGATTCTTGGAAGCTGTTCACCTGACAACATGTCGAGGACCCGATTGCCTCCTATCCGACTGCGAATCGTCACGATGCCGGAGGTATGCTCAAGCACGGTCCCGGCTCGCACGGCATGGGACGACACCTTCTGTGACCGCAGGACAGTGAGAGCATATTCGGCATCTTTCTCGCGAACGAAAACTACAAAGCGACCCTCGTTTGCAACATAAAGCGGATCGAGCCCCAGCAACTCACAGGCTCCCCGAACAACGTCGGAGACTGGAATCAACGCTTCTTCGATCGTAATTCGTAAGCCATTTATCACGACGATCTCATTGAGCGCCGAAGACAGGCCCCCGCGAGTAAGATCTCTCAGGCAATGTACCTCAATCCCAGCCTCGAACAGAGCTTCAACCGCTGGCAATAAGCAGGCAGTATCGCTGAAGACGGGAGCTTCGAATTCAAGGCCTTCACGCACGGAAAGGATAGCAATGCCATGCGAGCCAAGATCTCCGCTGATAATTACAGCATCGCCCGGGCTGACGAACGTCGGTCCTACCGGCTGCGGGGCGAATACCGAGCCGACGCCGGTCGTGTTGATGAAAATCCCATCCCCCTTCCCTCTGTCCACTACCTTGGTATCGCCCGTAACAACTGGCACACCAGCTGCCAGCGCCGCATCCCGCATCGATGCGACCACCACTTCCAGGGTCTCCATCGCCAAACCCTCTTCCAGCACAAATCCGGCGCTCAGGGCAACAGCGCGCGCGCCGCACATTGCCAGATCGTTCACCGTGCCGTTGATAGCCAGGTCACCAATGTTCCCCCCCGGAAACAGGAGTGGATGAACAACGTAGGTATCGGTGGTCATTGCAAGTTGGCCATTGCCAGCGTTGAACAATGCACCATCATGACGTAAATTGAGCGCTGGATTTGAGAAGGCAGGCAGGAACAGATTCTCAATCAATTGATGTGTCAGCCTGCCACCGCCGCCATGCGCCAGCAGGATTCTATCCATAATTGGCCGAGGCAAGGGACACGAAAGATTCATTGTTCTCTTTCCGCTTTCCGAAATGAAAGTACGCGGCGCATGCGCCTTCCGAGGAGACCATCGGCGCTCCCAGCGGAGTATCCGGCGTACAGCGGGTTCCAAATGCCGGACACTCATACGGTCTAAGCAAGCCTTGCAACACCAGCCCCGCCATACACTCGCCAGACTCCTCTATCTCACCAAGCGAGGGGTGGAACTTAACCGCCGCATCAAACCGCTCAAATGAGGTACGCAGACTCAGTCCGCTCGAAGGAATGTAGCCGATACCCCGCCAGTCGCGATGGGTCACTTCGAATACCTCTGCAACCCGCCGCTGCGCCAATTGATTACCTGTCTGCCGCACTGCCCGAGTGTACTGATTTTCCACCTCGGCCCGCCCGCTTTCAAGCTGTTCAATGGTCATTAGAATTCCCTGAAGCAAATCCAGGGGCTCAAATCCAGTGACCACAATCGGGACGGCATACTTCCGGCTGATGGCATGGTACTCTTCATAGCCGGTCACCATGCACGCGTGCCCAGCCGCGAGAAATGCCTGCACCTTAGAGCCTTCAGCGGAGACCACTGCTTCCATGGCTGGCGGTACCAACACATGCGAGACCAGGATGGAAAAGTTCATAAGACCTTCGCGCGATGCAAGCCAAACCGCCATCGCATTCGCCGGCGCGGTGGTCTCAAACCCTACTGCGAAGAAGATCACTTCCTTATCCGGGTTTCTGCGCGCAAGCTGCAACGCGTCGAGCGGCGAATAGACAATGCGAACATCTGCCCCTTGCGCTTTCGCATCCAGCAGGCTCTGACTTGATCCGGGAACTCGAACCATATCGCCGAATGAACAGAGAATCACATTCGGCAGCAGCGCAGTGCCAACGGCGCGATCAATCATCGCAGTCGGCGTAACACAGACAGGGCAACCCGGACCATGGATCAGAGTAACCAGATCTGGCAACAATTCCTGCAACCCTGTTTTTACAATGGTGTACGTCTGGCCGCCGCAAACTTCCATGATGGTCCAGGGCTGCGTCGCCGCTTTCCTCACTTGATCGGCCATTCGCTGAACGGGAGCGAAATCGCGATACTCATCCAGAAACTTCACGGCGACACCTCCTGCAACTCGTCCAGAAGGTCAAGATCGCGCAACGCATCGAACACCAGTTGGGCTTCGGCTTCATCGACCACCGAAAGCGCGAAGCCAACGTGTACCATCACGTAATCGCCAACACTTGCTTCAGGCGTATAGTCGAGGCTAACCTCTCTCCGTACGCCGCCAAAATCGACTTTGCCGCGTCTAAATCCGCAATTCTCTTCGACTACAACACTAACGATCTTTCCGGGCACTGCCAAACACATGTCGTTAACTCCTTACCAGCATTTCGGAATCTTCTATGCGCTGTCGCCCAACTGCTTGTCTCAGCCATTCGGTCCATGCCTTCATGCCTTCACCCGTCCTGGCAGACAACGCAAATAATGTTGCAGTTGGATTGACATCTCTCACATTGGCCATCAGCTCTTCTAAATTCACTCCGGAGGCCTCCGCAAGATCTATCTTGTTCACCAGTACGACATCGGCTCTGTGAAACATCACTGGATACTTCCTTGGCTTTTCCGCGCCCTCCGCGACGCTGCACACAACCACACGCAGGCTTTCCCCAAGATCAAACGACGCCGGACAGATCAGGTTGCCCACGTTCTCTATTACCAGCAAGTCCAGCTCCTTGATCGGAAAAACTTCCAGCGCGCGGTAGATCATGCGCGCATCCAGATGGCAGACGGTGCCCGTAGTGATTTGATGAGAGGGCACGTCCAGCGCCCGTATGCGCTGAGCATCCAAATCTGTTTGCAGGTCGCCTTCAATGACAGCCACCCGGTACTGGCCCTCGATGGCCTGGATCGTTGCCTCAAGCAGCGTTGTCTTGCCGGCACCTGGAGCCGACATCAGGTTCATCACCAAGAGGCGAAGGCTCTCAAACAACTCCCGATTGCCAAGCGCGACCTGCTGGTTCGCACTCAGGATATTGGTCTGAACTGAAACCCTTTGAGCGTTTCCTTGCATTCAAAAATCCCCCCTTCTGTGACAACGTCAACGTAATCAATCTGTAGCTCTTCACCCGCGACAAGTTTCAATGGGAAACCACAATGTGTGCAGATAAAGCTGCAGCCTGGCGACGGTTCCGTTGCTGCTTTGCAAACCACGCATTGAAACTCCATGTGGACAATCTCAAAATCCAATTCGGCGTGCTCGGCCATGGTTCCTTCGCGAGCGATCTCAAATGCAAACTCCAGCGCTTCACGCACGATGTTCGTGAAATCACCAAGGCGTATTTTGATGAGTTGAATAGAGACGGCGTTTTGCGCGCGCGCGCTGGCTTGGGCAATCTCAATAATATTTTGTGCAATGGAGATTTCGTGCATTCCTGGTGCCCTATGCGCTTGCGGAGGAATCCATGTTCGAAAGCGGAATCCACCAAAGATTTGGCGGCAAGGCAATCTGACGGCGGCCGCAGTGGAGCCCACGTTCCTCAAGTATTCGCGCCAGCACTGCGCCGGTCTTTGAAGCGAGGTCCAGCATCGCCTCGCCGAAGCCACAGGACTGGAGATTCACTCCAAGGATAATCAGTTCCAAGGGTGCAGCACCCGCTATTCTCAAATACGCAAGCGATTGCCACAGGCCCGGATCATGCCCGCTGATGCGGAGTTGAGCGCGGCGGGATGCAAAATCTTCTTCGACGAAGATTGAAATGGTATCAGGCTGCTGGTACGAGTGAACGACATCGACAATGACTACAAGCTGCTTGTTGTAAAGATAGGGAGCCAGGTCCAGACCCGGTGTGCCTAGGTCGAGAACCTCAACGTTTGGAGCAAGCTCATACTCGGATCGAAATACTTCGACTGCGAGAGGACCAAACTGATCATCACCAAGAAAGACGTTCCCTAATCCAATGACAGAAATTGGCACAGGCGTCATTGGACCTTAACCTGGGCGATCGCCGCACCCGTGGCATCCAAAGTGTGACACGAGCATGCCATGCACGGATCGAAAGAATGCACGGTCCGGAGAACTTCTAGCGGCTTCTCGGGATCGACAACCGGAGTGCCGATCAACGATGTTTCGTAAGGCCCAGCTATGCCTTTGTCATCGCGCGGACTCGCGTTCCACGTGGTGGGTACCACTGCCTGGTAATTTGCAAACGCGCCCTTCTCTATGACAACCCAATGGGAAAGCGCACCGCGCGGAGCTTCATGCATTCCCATTCCCCTGATCTCTCCCTTTGGAAAATCGGGAGGATTGTAAGTGGTGGCATCACCATTCAAGATATTGGTGCTTAGCAATTGTAAGTGCTTTAGAGCAAGATCAGCCAGTAAAGCAGACCGAATTGCACGCGCCAGATAGCGGCCCATGGTGGACTGCATATCATTTGTATTCACCTTCGGTCCGTTCACCGATGAAATGCGGGCAAACGCTATGTCTGTCCACTTGCGGGTGAGCGGATCACCCGCGGCGTTTCCAACAAGAATGTTGGCGAGCGGACCCTCCTGAATTGGGTATCCGTTGTAGCGAGGCGCTTTGACCCATGTGTACTTGGCGTTTTCATGAAATCCTGTGTAGTCGGGATCGCTGGTCCCTTGATATGGCGGAAGCGGACCGCCGCCTTGATACCAGGCATGTGTCGAATCCTCGGTTACAGCCTTTCGATAGGCCGGGTCCTTCCAATTTTGAATGGGCCGCATTGACAAGAGTTGACCGTCCATAATGACGCCCCCCGGCAGGTCAAACTTTGTCGCATTGGCGTCAATGGGAAGATCTGGCACGGCAATGTAGTTGTTCACGCCACGTCCGAGTTGAAGCCATTCCGGATAGTGCGCTGTCAACAGGCAGGCATCAGTCAGAAATACTTCCTGGCAGAAGGGGATCAGGTCTTCAAGAATTGCCTTCAACATGCCCAGTCGGTCCATGTTAAAAGTTGCAATGCTATTGAGGTTGATTGCATTCATCACACCGCCGACAGCAAGATTCTGGATATGCGGCGTCTTGCCGCCCAGGATAGCCACCACCTGGCAGGACTTGCGCTGAAATTCCAGCGCCTGTAAATAATGTGAGAACAGAATCAGGTTTAGTTCGGGGCTGAGACGCATCCCCGGGTGATTCCAATATCCATGTGCAAAAATGCCGAGCTGCCCGCTTTGTACCAGCCCATTCACTTTGCTCTGGACGGCTTCAAGTTCAGTACGGGAGTTTCCCTTCCAACTGCTGGAACCCTCTGCAATAGAGGCCGCCCGCGCCGGATCAGCTTTGGGAATCGTCAGGATATCGACCCAGTCGAGAGTTGAGAGTTGGTAGAAGTGGACGATGTGATCGTGCAGGGCGTGTCCGATGAGAATCAGGTTCCGAATAAACTGCGCGTTGGCAGGGATCTCAAGTTGGAGCGCATCTTCCACTGCACGCACCGAGGCAATGGCATGAACGGTAGTGCAAATCCCGCAGAAACGCTGCGCGAAAACCCATCCCTCTCGTGCATCACGGCCGCGCAAAATTGCTTCCAATCCGCGCCACATGGTACAACTGGCCCACGCTTTGCTTACTGCCCCGCCGTCAACCTCCACGTCAATCCGAAGGTGACCTTCAATGCGAGTAACCGGGTCTATCGAAATACGCGCCAATCAAGCACCTCCTTTTAAAGCAACTTTTGGAACTACGGATCTTTCAATGGCCTTGGGCTTCCAACTGAACGGCCGGAATGTGTGGTCCCAAGAGTCGGCTTCTCCGGGAAGAACGGCAAAGTAGTTGATGGCAAATACAAAAGCTGAAATTGTAACAGCCATGTAACCGATCGCGATTAAGACTTCCAGCGCTGAGGGGAAGTAACCAGTACTGTGCGCCGGCCGATACGCAATTGTCGTTGGGACAAAGCGATACCACATGCCGCCGAGACACGCGAGAGCCGACATATTCAACAGCGTCCTTGGTGTCTCGCGGATTCGTTTGAAGCGGAGCATTATTGCGGGGATCAGGATAAGCGAGGTTCCAATCAGGAACAGCCAACTCATTGAGTTGAATCTGAAGGCTGCCTGTAACTGGCTTCGCCACACGAGGTCTGCCAAACGAACGGCAAGAAACAGGAAACAAATGATGGTCAAAAGGTTCGCCAGTTCCGCGAGGATTTCGGAGCTAAGAGGACGGGAATAACGCAGGCAGACGGCAAGAAGCAGGAATATTGTAAAAGAGAGACCGCACAAAAATGCGGCGATCAGGTAGAGCAGCGGCATAACTGGCGATTGCCAAAGCGGATCAATCTTTGTTCCTGCCAGCAGCAGCAGACCACCTAAAGAGGATTGGTGCATCAATGGAACCACGTAGGCACCTATGATCATGAATGGATACGCTTTGCGGAGGCCGGGAGAGATGCGGCGAAGCAGTACGTGGACCTTCTCACTTCCCCGGTAATAAATCCGTTCCAGAATCATGGGCAGAATCTCGAAGCTGAGAAAGAGTGCGCAGTAGACCGGCATGCATATGGAGATTTCAAGCATCGCCGATTCCGTGTTCCAGCGCCATGGCATAGCCGCGCTGTAAAAGTTCCACGGTCGGCCCACGTCAAAGCCGAGCGACACAAGACCGGTTGCGTATAGCAGAAACCCTGAAACCAGCGCTGTGCGCATCACAGCGTGAAGAATATGGCGATTGAAGACCCAGGCGGCCATGCCTAGTGCCAGCGGTCCAGATCCAAGGGCAGTGAGGGTCATCACGTTGAACGTCTTCCAGACGCCCCACGCGTAGACGGAGTTCATTGCAGAGAACGGACCCAGCGGAGAGACGAAGCGCACCAGGGCCAGTCCAAGACCAAGCGTCGACACCCCGAGCAGGAAGATCATGACAGGTGTGAAGATCTTCCCGTGATTGACTGGCACACCGCCCTGCCAGTGATTGATCAGCGCCGTACCTCTCTTGTCTGTGGCTGGCGTTGCGGTTGTGCTCATAGTTGCTCCGGGAATCCTGTCTTTCTTTCTTGCTCGGCGGTCTCCGCCTCGTGCCGATCCCAATTGCGCCGTATAAAAAAGCCCAACACCCCCGCCATGAGCAGCGGACCGGAAAGCCACTTATAGATGACCGATGTGACCTTCGTCCCGTAGTGACCTAGCGAAGTGGTTCCGAGTTTCGGAAGACCGAGCTTTTGGAAGGAAACGCTGGAAAGATAAAGCACCTGCGTGCCCCCGGCCTCATGCTCGCCATACACGCGTTTTTCAAAATACTTGTCCGGCGCGGCTGCTATCCGATCTTTTGCTTCAAGAAGAAGATCGGACCGTTTTCCAAAAATGACCGCCTTGGTGGGGCACACGGCCGTACAGGCGGGCTCCAGATTCACTTTGAGTCTTTGCTCATAACAGAACTCGCACTTTACGATCTTAGGGTTCCAATCTTCCCACTGGAACTGCGGCACCTCAAACGGGCATGCCACCTCGCAATAACGGCAGCCAATGCAGAGCGATGGGTTCCATGTCACCGCACCCAGCGTGTTCTTGTTCAAGGAGCCAAAAGGGCAACCTGTGACGCAAGCCGGATCGAGGCAATGCATACATTGTTTTTTGACAAACGCAAACTCATCCGATTTTGGGTCTTGATACAGCTCAATAATATTCTTTGTCTGAGCGTTGAGGCTGGTAGGCATGTCCCAGATTCCGCCCGAGAGCTCAGTGTCGGCCGGCAGTCCGTTAGCTTCGTTACAGGCAGGCATGCAGGCCTTGCAACCCGTGCAGACTGTGCTGTCATAAAGCATGGCAATGGCCTGGGGCGGCGCAACGGGATGAGCTGGATGTTCTTCCGCGCTGGCCTGCGCCGTCTTTGGTAGCGCAGTGGCAGCTAAAGTGCCTCCGAAACCGGTCATCCTTCGAAACGCCTTGCGCCGGCTTAGAAGGGCGCCGCTCATGCTGACGCTCCGCCTTCAGGCGTTGGCCCTGATTTTGGTCCCTCAGCGGGAGGTTTCGACCCTGGCGCGCTCTCATCGCCCTCCACCTTTGAGAACTGTCGCGAAGCAACGTACCCGGCACCCGCCGCCGCGCCTATTCCCAAACCAACAAGGCCAGTCGCCAAGGGGCTCACTTTCCCGTAGGTTGTGTTGATAGCGGCATAGCTGTTCGGCGGTGCCGCAATGCTGTGAAGTTCTACCACCTTAAACATTGGGACCTTGAAAGCGATGCTTTTCTCGGTGCATCCTATACAGGGCGCGCCGATGCCGATAGGCCAGACATCGGTTACATCATTAAAATTACGCGTTGAACAACCCGCATGCGTATCTGGGCCTTTGCAACCCATCTCATAGAGACACCAGCCTTCGCGGTGGCCCGCATCGCCGTACTGCTTCACAAAATTTCCAGCGTCGAAATGTGCGCGCCGCGTGCATTGATCATGTATGTTACGGTCGAATGCAAACTTTGGTCTACGCTGGTCATCGGTCTCGGGGAAGGTTCCATCGGCGGCATATTGCAAAATCACGCCCAGCATTGTGTATGGGTTAGGCGGACATCCTGGAAGGTTGATCACCGAATGCTGTGGCAATAGATCCGCGACCCCAACCGCTCCGGTTGGGTCAGGAACAGCGGAGGGAATGCCACCCCATGAAGCGCATGAGCCGATCGCAATGATGGCGGCAGCTTTGCTTCCGATGTCTGACAGTACCTCAAGCGCGGGGCGGCCGGCGAGCATCATAAAGATTCCCTTGTCCTTGGTCGGTATCGATCCCTCCACTACCAAAATGTATTTGCCGGAATACTTTCTGACTGCGTCTTCCAACGCCTTTCGCGCCTGCAGGCCTGAACCCGCCATCAACGTTTCGTGGTATTCCAGAGATATGACGTTCAGAATCAGGTCCGCAAAGCCCGGGTGGGCACTCTGCAACGTCGCTACCGTGCATCCAGTGCAGTCTTGAAAATTGAGCCAAATCACTATCGGCCGGGTAATTTTACCCAGACCGGCGGCAACATCTTCCGGAGTCTTCTTGTTCGTAATCGCAAGTCCGTATGGTGCTGCAATCATCAGACCAGAGCAAAACATAAGGAAAGATCGGCGGCTAACGCCACAACCTGCCAACCGATCATCAATTGTCCCAATGGCGGTCGGGATAGGGATTAGGGGCATCTTATTGGTCTAAATTCCGGCGCTCGCGTTATTGTTCGATGCGATAACTGCGCCAGCTATCGCATTCGCTCAGAAATGCCAAACTCTGGTTCCGTTTGTAGTTCTTCTTCGGAAGAAACAGATACTACGCGCACTCTCTGACCTTCCATCAATCTCTGCAACAACACGATCGTTCCGCTGCCGAAACAGACAGCATCCCGGTGCCTGAATTCCTCCGCTGTCATCTGAGTAAATACCGCCTCTGCCACGCTTTTTTGAACACCCCATTCGCCGTGCACGTTTTGCGGGATATCGCGGATTAGTAGCCGTGACCCTGGCGGAATACAAACTGCCGGAATTCCTTCCGCTTTTGGCCTGAAAAACTCCTTCAGCTTCGGCCAGAACCCTTGAAGCCGCAATTTACGCGACGCCTGTTCGAGACGAATTTCGAAGGCGGACGCCAGCCCTATGGATCCCTCTTGAAATCGATGGACAATGAGTTCCTCACCATTCGCAGCCAGACGGTTCGGAACCGTCATCAAAGAATAATCACACATGCTCCTGTCTCCTTTCAATTAAGTGAACTGTTCTACAGCCGATACGATTTGGACGGATACTCCCTTGTCTCCTGTCGCATCTCTAAACCTTCGGCCTCAAAATTGAGGTCCGTATCGGAATGCCCCTGTTCTTCCTTTTCCTGACACTTGATGCAAAAGCCCGCACTCGGAACTGCATCCAGACGCCTCTTACTGATTTCCTCGTCGCATCGAAGACAAGTGCCATAGGTTCCGTCAGCAATCCGGTCCAGTGCGGATTCCACCAGACGTATCTCTTTAAATCGTCTGCTTAGGTTTGTGAGGGCAATGTCTCGTGCTCCGGCCCGCTCCAGTTCGTCGGTGACGTCCGTGCTCCTCTCGATTGCAATGACCTCGCGGTCCTGCATACTTCCAGCAAGTTCTTCTACCTGCCTCCGGAGCTTCAACCTAGTCAGTTCGCGTTCATCTTTTGTCATGCGTTGTCTCCTTCACTCCGATCTCCGTGGTAAGAATCTGCACGGGATGTAATTCAATCGTCGGAGCCGGAGTTTTCACAAAACGGCGACGAAAGTCTTCGTAAAATACGCCGATGACGAAGCCCCAGATGGCATGTCCAAAAAACTCCGACCCCTGTTCATTTGCTGACAGCAACCAGGTAGGCGGAGTCAATCCCATCCAAGGCATGACAATCTCGTGCGCTCCCAACCATATCGCCAGACCGAAAGCAGTGCCTATTCCCAGAGCCATGATCGGAAACCACTCAACCAGGGCACCGTAAGCAACTCCCGAGAGAATGCTGAACGAAAAGTGAATGACGAAACCAACTGTAGCTGAGGTCGGATGATGGGTGAACATCGTAACGAGCACGGCTGGCTCGGGGATTCGATCCAGCGCGCGGGGTCCCCAGATCACTTCCCAGCCCAGCTTGAACCATGCTCCAATCAGTCCACCAATGGCGCCAGCCACCATTCCGGCTACTGGGAATCGCGTAGCAGCCGGTCTAATTTTGAATATGTTCGACATCTTCTTCTCCTCTTGGATTTGTAACTCTAAAATTCGATTTTTGTTCTGAATCCGAAAACGACAGCAGTCTGTGTGCCGCCTCCGACATCGGAGTAATACTGGAGCACCGGTTGTAGGATGACCATCGGCAGGACATTGAGTAACACATTGAACTCGAGCCCGTTCTCTGCGTGCCACATCATCATGCCAGTTGGCAGGTATTGTGAGCTCAAGGCGTTTCTAACATACCCAACGGAAATCGTGTTATGAATTTTCAACGGCAGCGGTTCGTTATAACGCAGCCCCGCCAGCAGCATCTTGTTGTTCCGGTTAATGCCTGCAGGACTCCAGTCATAAGCGAACGTTGCGTCCAGGCCGTTTGCTCTTTTTGGGTTCTCGCGCCAAACCGCTCGACTTGCTTTCCAATACAAAAGATAGTTGCCAGAACGTGGCATTGGACTCGAGGGGGAAGGGAACTTCCCCGGATTGTAAGAAGCTCCAAATTGATAGATTCCTGAGTAACCCTTTCGAGTTGCAACGGTATCAGCCGGAGCGACCGCCGAAGCGTCTGTGCCTGAGACGTAACCCATCTCAGAGGTACTTACCGGAGGCCCGTGGAAGCGTGGAACCAGCCCGGTCTCGTTGTTTGTAAAAGGCAGGCGATCCACCGAGGCGACCATCGACTTGATGAAAAGGTGCTTAACTGGCACAATATGAACCTCAAACGCGCTGGTCGAAGGCGGATCGAACGATTCAAAGGTATTGAAGAGGTTGTCGATGGGGCCGCCCATTGGCTCGAATACGAAAGAGCCGCCGTAGTTTGGGTCGCCATAAGTATCTTCAGCGGCGAACTGGCCTGCCCGAACGGCGACGCGTTTGTTGAACCACATCTTTTCAAACCACCAGGAATCAAGACGGAATGCATTCATGCTGACCATCGAACTGGGATTGCCAATGAGTCCCAGATCCGAGCCCAAATTTCCGCCGCCCTGCCAAACTGCGGTCATATGGAACGACCAACCTTGCAGATTCATCAGCGTACCTAGATCTATGTCCACGGTGCCTCGGGCGCGGCTATTACTCGCCACTCTTTCGTTTTGCCGGCTCTTAATGTTCCAGAGATTGTCGCTGATCAGGTGAAGATCGAATTTCACCCCGCGCTCTACTAAGCTTGTCCGTAAACCTCCCCAGTCGCCGAACAGGTGGCCATTGGATGCCTCTACTTCGTGCGCATCCGGACCGGTAAGGACATTTTCCGGCACCGCTTCGATACTGACTGGTTCCTCAATCTTTGACACGCTGATGGAGTCGCCATGCACTTCACCATTAAGCTGAACGTTTCTGCCCGAATGCGCCGGCCACTCCGAATCGTTTTGATTGTCAATGTTATAGACTCGCCCTCCGGTAACGAAAACATAGGTGTTGCCGCTCTTGAGAATGGTTCCTACCCAAGTGGTTTGGTCGGCCAGCAGGCAGGCTGAGCAGACAGCCAGCAGAATTAAGCCAAAAAGAATGTTCCTGGGATGTTCCATAGAGGAATTGACACTTGTTAAGCATGTCGAAGGCCATTGCGAGCAATCCGTAAAGCTCAACAAACGCAAACTACGGTTCGACTCTCTCGGCCACATTTGGTCAAGTGACGCTCCGTGGTCATAACCGGAACTGAGCCGGAGATGTAAGGGAACTTCGAACTGAATGAACGGCGGTGAGACTATCCCCGGGGCCTAACCTTCGTTCGACGATAAAGTGACATTCGGCAGTTGCTATGCCAACGACTGGCAGTGCGACGCTAGAGGGCCCTGCACCGAGATAAGCGTAAATTTTCCCCATAGACTTTGCAGTCAATTGATTCTATTTCACTTATCGCAATACTGATTCGGTTATGCCCACTCTTAGCGGGGTGTCTTTGAAGGGCCTTCAAAACGTGAAATCAACGATTTATACCCCACTACTGGTGCTTTGTGGGGCGAAGTATAGATTTTGCGCTTATCTCGGTGGGGGGCCTACCTTGTCTGTGCGCGGAATGGCGTTGCCTCAGCGTCGGAGACGTATTTGAAGGATTATGTGAAGAAAAACACGACCGTGGACCAGATCGACGTGTATCAAGTAATGCGAACGGCGGGACAAGTTGAAGCCGTGCTCAGTCTGACGTCACATACGAAATTCGACAAGCCCGTCTGATGGAGACAACGGTTGGCCGGCCCTCGCCGTCCGGAGTTGTTGGCGACCGCGCAATCCGAACTGAAAGGGAAGATCCTCGGTTGCTGGTGCGCGCCACAAAGCTGCCATGGAGATGTATTGGCGGAACTCGCCGAATCGTAAGGAACTCACTCTGTGGATCTGGGGAATCATGCTCCTCCTCGCAGGCCGCTCTTTCAGGAACTTCAACCGGCCTCGGTCCGGAAGGCCTCCGTTTGCAAAGCGCGCTGCCTGCCCGTGCGAAAGCCATATCACTCCGGTGTCGCTCCGCGAAATCAGGCCGCGGGCGCAAGGTACTTCTTCTCTTCCTGCTANNGATGCCATCGACTGGGACGCAGCAGCCATCCGCCGTCCTTACGATCCAACAGAACCGTCCACCGCCGCCGACCTCGATCCGGATCTCTACGACTTCGTTTGGCAAGCCGCCTCATGCATTCCCGATCCCCAAGACTGGCTGCGCTTCCAGAAAGCCCTGGCGCAGTATCAAACCAGCGTGAGGAGGCGCTAGCCTCTTCTCTTTCTTGAGCGGTGAGTGGCTCCCTGCAAGACGGGAGCCACTGCCTTCACCCTTCCATCCGCGGCATCTCGCTCGCGTGCCCGTTTTCTGCCCGGCTCCAGAATTCCCTTGCCTCCTGCTCCCAAGCTGCCTGGGTGAACCAAAATGATCCAAAGCAGAATCCTGCTCCTTCCGCCTCGCGATACACAAGCAAGCCTTCCTGTCTGCTGGTCTTCCCATCCTAACTACGGGGTCAAGGCTGAACTGCACTCCGCTCGCGCTCCGGCCTTGACTCCCTTCGTTCCCAACCCTTCGTGTCCAGCAGGACAGAAAGGGATTTTCCAAACCTCATGCCGCTTCGCGCCAAAGATAACGACCGCTTCCTCGATCAGTTGAGCCTCTTTGCCCCTCAACAGATTGAATTCGACACCAGCCTCGCTGCTATCGTCATAGCAGGCGATGGACGACACGCTGCCACTTACCAGCCGAATGATCCTCCAACGCTGGACCTCCGAGGCTCCCGAGATGGTGGCGACCCTTGCGGCATCGAATCAACTCTTGCCGGTGCTCAACCAGGCGAACGAACAGCTGCTCCAAACGCTCTACCAGCTCACGATGGTCCAGAAAATGGACTACAACGCAGCCCTGGAGATCGCGCTCCACGAGTGGAGTGCTTCGCCGAGCCCGCCAGCCCGGTAACCACACTCGCCCGCGATTTCCGCTTTCCTTCGAATCTGGTAGTTGGAAACGGCACACCGCGCCAAAAGGCGGTCGCCAATCTGGAAGCCATCCGGCTCCTGCAGCTCCTGGAACGGGAACAGCGGCCCGCATCCGACGAAGAAAAACGAATTCTCGTTCGCTACAGCGGCTG
>PLRJ01000058.1 GCA_003163855.1 Bryobacterales bacterium
ACTCCAATAGCCGGAGCGCCGCGGATAATCATGGTGCGGATGGCGTCGGCTACTTCAACATAATTGGAGCACGTGACGAAGACAGTTTCGCGCGGCAGGCGGGTTTGGTCAATCATTACCACGCCTTCCTCGGTCCACTCGATAGTTTCAATGCTCTGTATAAGTACTGCGGAAGAAGACATATTTATTGATGTTTGATAACGAGTGCAATCACAGCAACCAGGTTGTAGCAGGCGTGCATGACACTCGAGGTTATGATCGAGCCGGTCTTATAGCGCACCGCCCCAAGCGCCGCGCCCACTAGAGAGATGGCAGCAACATATTGCCAGTGGAAATTGTATTCCGGCCCATGCAGCGCGCCGAACAGTAACGCGGTGAGAGCAATGCCGCCCGCCACGCCTAAGCTGCGTGAGAAAAGCGGCTGGAAAAACCCGCGAAAAAGAAGTTCCTCGAAAAAAGGCGTGATGGTAATGGCCATTACTCCGAATAGCGCCAGAATCACGGGCGATTTATTCAGCAGTTCCAAAATATCCATATTTACTTCGGGCGTGTGAAACAGCTCCGCTACGGCGCTCACCGCCGGTGAAAGCGCAAGGCCGAGCAGAGCGACCATCGCTAAAAGGCGCGGAGTCCAGTTCTTGTTTGCTCCGAGCGAAGAAAAAACCGGACGCTGGTGGCGAAGTGCGAACGTTATCTTCAATGCCAGGTAGATGGCCACATAAAGGCCAAGCTGCGCCGGCAGCAGAATCGGCGTCGGATCGGTTTTCAGAGAGGGCACCAACATCATGGCCAGCGCCACGGATACCAATACAATGCCGATAATGGCGACCATAAGGCCGATGACCATCGCTAAATCGATGTAGCCCCAGAAAGGCTGGCGCTCCACAATAGGAGCTACCGGCGCTTCAGGAACGGTTAATTCGTCTACTGGGGGCAGAGCTTGTTCGGTTGGTTCAGATTCAGGCAGCATTCCCTGCCTTCATTATCTTCCGCAGGGCTTGCGCGGTATGGCTGGTGCGGATTCGCATTACTTCTTCGGGCGTTCCCGTCGCCACAATCTGTCCACCGGCTTCGCCGCCTTCGGGCCCCAGATCAATCAAATAATCGGCGCTCTTTATCACGTCGAGATGATGTTCAATAATCAGTACGGTATTACCCATATCCACCAGCCGCTGGATTACTTCCATCAGATGCCGTATATCTTCGAAATGAAGCCCGGTTGTGGGTTCATCCAGCAGATAGAATGTCTTGCCGGTTTGACGTTTGCTCAGTTCCTTGGCGAGTTTGATACGTTGTGCTTCTCCGCCGGATAGCGTAGTTGAAGACTGCCCCAGGTGCAGATAGCCCAACCCAACCTCGTTCAGCGTCTTCAGCTTGGCATGCACCTGCGGAATATTCGTCAGCATTTCCAGCGAATCTTCCACGCTCATTTCCAGCAGATCGGCAATGCTCTTGCCCTTGTATTTCACCTGCAAAGTTTCGTGATTATAGCGGCGACCGCGGCATACGTCGCAAGTAACATAAACGTCGGGCAGAAAGTTCATCTCAATGCGCTTCAGTCCGTCGCCCTGGCAGGCTTCACAACGGCCGCCCTTCACGTTGAAGCTGAAACGGCCCGCTTTGTAGCCCCGTTCGCGCGCTTCGGGCAGCATGGCGTAAATCTCACGAATGGCTCCAAACACACCCGTATACGTCGCGGGGTTGGAGCGTGGCGTCCGGCCAATGGGGGATTGATCAATCTCAATCACCTTATCGATATTGGCCAGACCAGCGATGGAATCGTGCGCACCTGGCTGGGTAATGGATCCGTAGACTTCCTTCGCTAAGGCGCGATAAAGAATATCGTGCACAAGAGTTGACTTCCCGCTGCCCGAAACACCCGTCACTACAATCAACGTGCCTAGCGGAAAATCAACTGTCACATCATGCAGATTGTGTTCGCGCGCGCCTTTGACCGTCAACTTCAGGCCATTGCCGCGCCGCCGAACCTGCGGCACCGCGATGGACCTTGTGCCTGCCAAATACTGCCCTGTTAGCGACAGCGGCGCCTTGATAATGTCGGCCGGTGTGCCTTGCGCCATCAACTCTCCACCCAGCCGGCCGGCCAGCGGGCCCAGATCAATCACGTAATCGGCGCGCTCAATCGTCTCGGCATCATGTTCCACAACCAGCACCGTGTTGCCCAAATCGCGCAGATGATGCAGCGTGTCGAGCAAACGGTCGTTGTCGCGCGGGTGCAAGCCGATAGATGGCTCATCCAGCACATACAGCACGCCGCGCAGCTTCGATCCAATCTGCGTCGCCAGCCGGATACGCTGTGCCTCACCGCCGGAAAGCGTTGCCGACGAACGATCGAGACTCAAATAGTCAAGCCCCACATCGGCCAGGAACTGAAGCCGGTTTTGCACCTCGTCCATCACGCGGCCCACCACCTGCTGCTCACGTTCGGTGAACTTCCAGCTTCGCGCCAGCGGCAAAGCGCGCGCAATGGACATGCCGGTGAAATCCGCTATCGAAATTCCCTTCACCTGCACAGCAAGGCTCGACGGCTTGAGCCGCTTGCCCTGACAATCCGGGCAGCGCGTGGGCGACATATACTCCATGAGCCATTCGCGATAGCCCTCACTGGCCCGGCTGAAGTTTTCTTCCAGCACTTTCAGAATGCCCGCAAACTGGCCATTTCCATGCACCAGCGCGGTGCGCATCTTCTTCGGAAATTCCTCGAAAGGAGTCGCCAGGTTAATGCCCAGCGCCTCTGCCGCATCGCCCAGCGCCGACTGCATATACGAGGAAGTAGACCCCGGACCCAGTCCGCCCTCCATCAAAGGCTTCGACGGATCGATAATGATTTTTACCGGATCGAAGGCCCACGAACTCCCAACGCCCTTGCAAGTTTCACAAGCGCCATAAGGGCTGTTGAACGAAAACGAGCGCGGCTCCAACTGCTGGATGCTGGTGCCGTCGTTCGGACAGGCTAGCTTTTCCGAATAAAGACGTTCGGGGCCATTGATAACAGCCACAATCACCAGACCGTCGGCCCACTTCAGCGCCGTTTGAATGGAGCTTTCCAGACGCGCCTCGATGCCCTTTTTCACCACCAGCCGGTCGATGACAACCTCAATGGTGTGGTTTTTGCGCTTGTCCAGCTTGATGACCGGCTCGTCCAGCGTTTTCAATTCGCCATCGATGCGCGCGCGAAAGCCACCCTTAGCAATTGCTTCCAACTCCTTCTTGTACTCCCCTTTGCGCCCGCGGGCGATGGGCGCCAGAATCATGATCCGCTCGTTCTGGTGCAAGCCGAAAACCTGCTCCAGAATCTGGCCGGGCGATTGACGCGCAATTTCGGCGCCGCATAAGGGACAATGCGGGATGCCGGCGGCGGCAAACAGCAGGCGCAGGTAGTCGTAAATCTCGGTTACCGTCCCAACGGTTGAGCGCGGACTGCGCGTCGTGGTTTTCTGCTCTATGGAAATCGCCGGGCTCAAACCGTCGATGGAATCCACTTCGGGCCGCTCCATCTGGTCCAGAAACTGGCGCGCATACGGCGACAACGTTTCTACGTAACGGCGCTGCCCCTCCGCGTAAATGGTGTCGAAGGCGAGCGAGCTCTTTCCCGAACCGCTTAAACCGGTGATGACGGTAAAAGTGTTGCGCGGAATTTTTACGGCGATATTTTTGAGGTTGTGCTGGCGAGCGCCATGCACAGTTATCCGGTCTAGCATTATTGGGGCGAACTACTTCTATTGTCGTTTAGACTCTCTGATAGACCTCTGGATTCATGGCGAAGAACTTTAAAGATCTGACCGAACGCGAAATTTTGGCGCTGGCGGTGAGCTTGGAGGAAGAAGATGGCAGAATTTACGGCGAGTTTGCCGAATCGATGCGTTCTTCTTACCCGGCGACCTCAAAGGTGCTATTGGAAATGCAGGCCGAGGAATCGGGTCACCGCGCCAGCCTGATTGCGCTGTATAAATCGCGCTTCGGCGACTACATGCCTTTCATCAGGCGGCAGGATGTAAAAGGCTTTGTGTCCCGCCCCGCCACTTGGCTGCTGGAACAGGTGGGTCCCAAGGCGGTCCGCTACGCAATTGAGTCGATGGAGAACGAAACCAGGCGCTTCTACCAGATGGCGCTGCAGAAAACCACCGACGCCTCTACCCGCAAGCTGTTGGGAGACTTATGGGAGGCCGAAGCCAAGCACTCCGCCAACGCCGAAACGATGGAGCGCGAACATCTGACTTCGGAAGCAAAAACCAGCGAGCAGGATATGGCGCGCCGCCGTTTTGTGCTGCAGTTTGTTCAGCCGGGGCTGGTAGGGCTGATGGACGGTTCAGTATCCACCCTGGCGCCTTTGTTCGCCGCCGCCTTTGCCACAAAAACCAGCCACGATGCTTTTCTGGTAGGCCTGGCTGCCTCTGTTGGGGCCGGTATCTCCATGGCCTTTGCCGAGGCGCTTTCCGACGACGGCGAACTGACCGGACGCGGCCAACCGGTGGTGCGTGGACTGGTGACCGGGGCCATGACGACCCTCGGTGGCATTGGCCACACCATGCCTTATTTGATTGGCAATTTCAAAATAGCTACGTCGGTTGCCGTAGTGGTGGTCTGCTTCGAACTCGGCATTATTACTTGGATTCGCCACCACTACATGGATACGCCGGTATTCCGGGCGGCGCTGCAGATTGTGCTGGGCGGCGCGCTGGTGTTTGTCGCCGGCATTCTCATCGGGAAGTCGTAAGAATAAAGGGAATGATTGAATACCAAGACGCCAGTCCGGAAGTGCGCGAAGTCTATGACGACATCATGCGGACGCGTAAAACCGAGACCATCAACAATTTTTGGAAAGCGATGGCGGCAAACCCCGCCGTGCTGAAGCAAACCTGGGAGAACATCAAGCAGGTTATGGCTCCCGGCGCGCTTGACGCGCTGACCAAAGAACTGATCTATCTCGCCGTCAGCGCCACTAACCAATGTTCTTATTGCATGGCATCGCACTCGGCTTCGGCTCGCGCAACGGGAATGACGGAAAAGATGTTTGGCGAGTTGATGGCGGTAGTGGGTATGGCCAATAATACAAACGCCTTGGCCGCGGGCTTCCAGGTGCCGATCGACGATCAGTTTAAGGCCGGCTTGTGATCTCATCATGCTGCTAGCTCGCGTTGTCGAGGCTTCTCACAGAATTACCGCCACCACTAAGCGGCGTGAGAAGACCGACATTCTCGCGGCATTACTACGCCAGTTGAATGCGGAAGAAGTGGAGACTTGCGTAGCCTTTTTATCTGGAACCATACAGCAGGGCCGAGTCGGCATTGGCTTCGCCACGTTAAGCCACGCAACGGTGGACGCATCGGATATTCCAACGCTTGAACTGCGCGACGTAAATTGCACGCTCGACCAAATAGCCGAAACACAGGGCCCTGGTTCGGAACAGCGCAAGCGCCAGTTGCTGGTTCAGATTTTAGGTAAAGCCACGCGCGACGAACAACATTTCCTGACACGATTGTTGGCGGGGGAACTCAGACAGGGCGCGCTGGAAGGCATCATGGTGGAGGGTTTAGCCAAAGCCAGCGGTATTTCGGTGGAGCGCATCCGCCGCGCCGCGATGATGGCCGGCAGTGCCGTCTCGATCGCCCGCGTCGCACTGGAAAAAGGCGAAGCGGGGTTGCTGCAGTACGATGTGCAGTTATTTCGACCGGTGCAACCCATGTTAGCGGGAGCGGCCGAGGATATTTCATCGGCGATGGACGACCTGGGCGAAGCGGCGCTTGAGTATAAATTGGATGGCGCGCGCGTACAGGTGCATAAATCAGGCGAAGAAGTGGCCGTCTATTCGCGCCAGGGTAACGACGTCACCATCGCCGTTCCTGAAATTGTCGCCGCTGCCAGGTTGCTGCCGGCTGAAAACTTAATCATCGATGGCGAAGTACTTAGTTTGCTGCCTGATGGCAGGCCGCAGCCCTTCCAGGTTTCCATGCGGCGCTTTGGGCGCAGAACGGATGTTGAAAGCCTGGCTGTAGAACTGCCAATGACGCCGTTCTGGTTCGATCTGCTTTATCTCAACGGCAGTCCCATGCTGGATGAGAATCAAAGCAAGCGTTTTGCCGAACTAGCGCGGCTTAGCCCGTCGCAAAACCTGATTCCGAACCTGGTTACCGGCAACACGCAGCAAGCTGAGGAGTTTCTAAATACGGCCTTGTCGCGCGGGCATGAAGGGCTGGTAGCGAAATCGCGAACGGCCGCCTACGCTGCCGGCGCGCGCGGGCAGGGCTGGCTGAAAATCAAGCAGGCGCGCACGCTGGATCTGGTGATTCTGGCCGCGGAGTGGGGCAGTGGACGGCGTCGCGGCTGGCTTAGCAATCTTCATCTGGGCGCCCGCGACGCTCGTAAAGGAGGCTTTGCCATGCTCGGCAAAACCTTCAAAGGGCTCACTGATGAGATGCTCGCCTGGCAGACGCAGGAACTGTTGAAACTCGAAGTGGCGCGCGACAAATACGCCGTCTACGTCAAGCCTCGTCTGGTGGCTGAAATCGCATTCAACGAAATTCAAATTAGCCAGCGGTACGTCAGCGGCCTGGCTTTGCGATTCGCACGCGTAAAGCGCTACCGGGAGGACAAATCAGCGGCCGATTGCGACACATTTGAGACGGTTCAGCACATGGCAGGCATAATTTGAATTAAAGTAGAACAAAAGGCGAACCATGAACTTAGGTTTTGATTTCAGCGAGACTGCGCTGGCGGTACAGGAACAATCGGCGGTGCAGACGCTGGCCGCAAAATTTGTTGATTCCATGCAGCACGACGGCTCCCCCGTTCGCGCCGTTCGCCATCAACCGGCGCGTCCTGCGAAATTGGCGCCGTTCCCCGCTGGCCTGAATGAATCGCTCGCTGCAGCTCTCGCAGAAAAGGGCATTGAAAAACTCTACACACATCAGGCCGATGCTATTGAGCGCTCGCTGGCGGGTCAGAACGTGGTAGTAGTAACGCCCACTGCCAGTGGCAAAACGCTATGTTACAACCTACCGGTAGTCAATACACTGCTAGCAGACTCATCCGCTCGGGCCATTTACCTGTTTCCGACCAAAGCTCTAGCCGAAGACCAGCGGCTTGAATTGCAGCGCTTGAACGACTCGCTAGGAACGCCGTTCGCTTGTCACAGCTACGACGGCGATACACCGTCGGATGCGCGCCGCTCCATCCGCGACAAGGCGAACGTCATTCTGACCAACCCCGACATGCTGCACACGGGCATTCTTCCCCATCACACAAAGTGGGGAAAGCTTTTCGAGAATCTGCAATATTTCGTCATTGATGAACTGCATTACTATCGCGGCGTTTACGGTAGCCATTTGGCCAACGTCATTCGCCGATTGCGGCGGATTTGCGAATTTTACGGTTCAAAGCCAAAGTTCATCTGCTGCTCGGCTACCATCGCGAACCCGCAGAATTTGGCGCAATCCATCACCGGGCAACCATTTGAACTGGTGGACGACAACGGCGCTCCCTCCGGCGATAAATACTTCATCTTTTACAATCCGCCGGTAGTGAATCGCCAACTCGGCATCCGCCGAAGCTATTTGCATGAGACGCGCCGCATCGCCATGGAGTTCATTCGCCAGAATCAGCAGACGCTGGTTTTCACCAACAATCGCCTGGCTACCGAAATCCTGACTACCTATTTAAAGGATGCCTGCACACAATTGCCGTTCGCGAATGAGGCGGTGCGCGGCTATCGCGGCGGTTACCTTCCCAAGGAACGCCGCCAGATTGAACAAGGCTTGCGCGAGGGCCGCATAAAGACTGTAATTGCCACCAACGCTTTGGAGCTTGGCGTGGACATCGGTTCCCTCGATGCGGTGGTTCTGGCCGGCTACCCCGGCAACATTGCCTCCACATGGCAGCGCGCCGGACGCGCCGGGCGCAGGCAATCGTCTTCTATCGCGGTGTTTGTTGCCTCCAGCGCACCGCTCGACCAATATATGGTCGAACATCCCGAATACTTCTTCGGATCTTCGCCTGAGGAAGCGCATATCAACGCCGACAACCTGGAAATTATGCTCAGCCATCTTAAATGCGCAGCTTTTGAGCTGCCCTTGCGCGATGGTGAGTCTTATGGCAGCCACAATCTGCAGAAGATGTGCCAGTTTCTGGCTGAGGATCTGCAGCTTCTCCATCATTCCGGCGACTGCTGGCATTGGGTGAGTGACAGTTATCCCGCCGATTCCGTCAGCCTGCGCGCCATCACCAGCGACAACTTCCTAGTGGTGGACATTACGCGCGAACACCAGATCATCGGTGAAGTGGATTTCCCCTCCGCTTTGACGACGCTGCATGAGAAGGCGATTTATCTGCATGACGCCCGCCAGTATCAGGTGGAGCGGCTGGATTTCGACGGCCGCAAAGCCTTTGTCCGCGAAGTGGATTCCGACTATTTCACCGACGCCATCGTTTACACCCAGGTGAGCGAACTGGCGAATTTTGAAACTTTGGACATGTCCTCGCATGGCGAAGTGCGGGTGAAGCGCCAGGTGGTTGGCTTCAAGAAGATCAAGTTCTACTCACTTGAAAACATTGGCGCCGGCCAGCTCTCACTGCCCGAGCAGGAAATGCACACAACGGCCTTCTGGCTGCATTTCGCGAGCGGCTTTTTCAACGATTTTGCAGGTTTCAGCACCGCGGATTTACAGGATGCGCTGCACGGCCTCGGCAACGTTTTGAAAACTGTCGGGTCGGTGCTGCTGCTGAGTGATCCGCGCGACCTGGCGGCAGCGGTGCTGGACGATTCCGCGCTAAGGAACTCGGAGTTTGAGCCTGATGTTGTGCTTTACGATAACTATCCCGGCGGAATTGGACAAAGCGAACCCTTGTTCCGTCGCCGGGAGGAGTTGATTAAGGCCGCGCTGGAACTGGCGTCCGGTTGTGAATGTGAAGCAGGCTGTCCAAGTTGCGTTGGTCCACACAATGAAGTGGGTCAGCGCGGCAAAGAAGGTGCAATTCTGGTCTTGAAGAAGCTGGCAGCTGCGCGTGATTTGAGACAAGTGGCACAGTGACACAACTTGTTACCATTAAGCCGATGGCCGTACATCTGATGACAATTGAACAAGCCATTCAAGCATTGGGAATCTCGCGGTCGACCCTATGGCGGCGTCTCCGGAGTGGCGATATTCAGAGCGTCCGGCGGGGCGGACGCCGCCTCGTGCAACTGCCGGCGGGCTCAAAGGCAGCCCGCGTAAACGTCACCGGCGAGATCCCTCCTTTCACGCAAGATCATCCAATCTTTCGGCTCGTCGGTGCAGGCCGTGGCGGGGGGCAACCCGGCGCCCGTGACAAACACGCGATTCTCGACGAATGACCGTGTCGCGGGGCGTTCTATGGGACTCCAGCGCCATCCTCGCGCTGTTGGATGCCAATGACGCCGATCACGAACGCGCAGTTCGAGTGGCCCGCGAGATTGCTTTGGCGCGGCGACCGAGCTTCATCACTAACTACATCGAGGTTGAGGCTCACGCCCTGCTTTTACGAAAGTTGGGGAGAATGCTTGCCCGCGAGTGGCTGCTAACTGGCGGCCTTCCGGTGGTAAGAGCGCTTCCGGCAGAGGAGGACCTCGCGCGGGAGATCATTGCGCGGCATTCAGACAAAAACTGGAGTCTTTGTGACGCCATTTCATTCGCCGTTCTGGATGCCCGGCGGGTTCGTCGCGCGTTTACGTTCGACCGCCATTTCCAACAGTACAGCCGGATCGAAGTCTTGGGACTGGATGGGTGATTTGCAGACGACTGCTTTAGGCGCTCTCCACCGTTTCAACCGCATACTCCTTTAGCTTATTGAACAAGGTCTTCAGGCTGATGCCCAGAATATCGGCCGCCCGCGTCTTATTGTTCTTTGTATGCTGCAGAGTGAGTTGAATCAATGCCTTCTCCGCCTCAGCCACGGTCGTTCCCACTGACAACCGCACGCACTCCGGTTCAAACACCTGCGCGGGCGGCCGCGCTCCCATGGCGTAGCCGAAATCATACGGCAGATGAGGCATCTGGATAACGCCCTCTCCAGCCATAATCACTGCGCGTTCCAGCACGTTCCGAAGTTCACGAATGTTACCGGGCCACGCGTACTTTTTGAACGCCTCCATCACCTCGGCATTGACGTTTGTCACATTGCACGAGTGTTTCCGATTCAGATTGGTAATTAGAGTTTCGGTCAGCAGCGGCAGATCCGCCAAGCGCTGGCGCAAGGGCGGCAGGACAATCTGAAAAACGTTGAGCCGGTAGAAAAGATCCTCCCGCAAGTCGCCTTTTTTCAAGGCTTCGTCCAGGTTTCGGTTGGTAGCGGCGATGATGCGTACATCTACTGAGATTTCAGCCTTGCCTCCAAGCCGCCGAACGCGCGAGTCCTCCAGCACACGCAGTAGTTTTGCCTGTGTACCGGGCGGCATCTCCGCCAGCTCGTCCAATAGTAAAGTGCCATGTTGCGCAAGCTCAAAGCAACCGGCGCGCCGTTCCAACGCGCCCGTGAACGCGCCTTTTTCATGGCCGAAGAGTTCGCTCTCCATCAGAGTTTCCGGCATGGCAGCGCAATTGATGGCAACAAACGGCCCGCTGTTCCTGGGACTTAACTGGTGAACAGCGCGCGCCACCAGTTCCTTACCTGTCCCGCTTTCACCCACCACCAGAACAGCCGCTTTACTCGGAGCCACCTGACGGATGACCGAGAAAACGCTCTGCATGGGGGGCGAAGTACCCACCATATCCACCAGCACGCCCTGGTATTGCAACTGGCGCTGCAGGCGTTCGGTCTCTTCGGCCAATTTACTTTGCGACGCCGCGCGCTCAATCAACACCCGCAGGGCCGCCGGCTGAATCGGCTTCTCCATGAACCAGAACGCACCCAGGTCGTGAATGGTCTGAATCGCGGTTTCAATATTGCCGAAGGCGGTTAGAACAATGGCTGGCGGCATGTTGCCATCCGCGCCCAAGCGCTTCATCAACTCAAAGCCGTCCATGCGCGGCATCATCAAATCGGTGACGATTACATTGGCTGAAAAGGTGCCCAGCTTGGCCAGCGCTTCTTGTCCGTCGCCGGCGGTCTCGGCGTTAAAACCCCAGGCAGAGACCATAGCGGCTAAAGGACCACGCTGCGATTCCTCGTCATCGACTATCAGAACGTTAATGGATTGACGTGTGGCTTGATTTCCCACGGTCTTCAGTGTAGCCGATTGAAACTCTTTCCCTGCGCGCTCTGCGAAACTGAGATGATGCCCGAGTTTCGAGCCATCTCACTAGACGACGAACCGCCTCCATTTCTGGGTAGTTGGTCGCACATTTACTGCACCGTATTGGTGTATCTTGGGCTGGTGATTTTCACTCTTTACATCGTCACGCGTATCTTTAGCTATTAACTTCCGAATGACCATCGTCGCCCCCCCGCGGAAAATGCTTGAGGTCATCGTTACATCCTTGAGCGACGCGTTAGAGGCCGAAGCCGGGGGTGCCGATCGCCTGGAAGTGGTTCGTGATTTGTCCGCCGGCGGCCTCACTCCCGATCTTGCTCTCGTAGCTGCCATTCGTTCCTCGGTTTCAATACCGGTGCGAGCGATGCTCCGCGGAAATCCTTCCATGCAGATTGCTGATGCCGCCGAATTGGAAAAGCTTCAACGCGAAGCCGCAGCCTTCAGCCAGCTTTCCATCGATGGCGTGGTGCTGGGCTTCGTAGTGAACGACAGCATAGATACTTCGACTTTGCGGGAAGTCGCCGCAGCCGCTCCCGATCTGAAAATCACCTTCCACCGCGCTTTCGATATCCTTCCCAACCCTATGGAAGCCATTTCCACATTGAAGGGAGTGCCGATGGTGGATCGCATTCTCACCGGTGGCGGCTCCGGTTCATGGGCGGTTCGCAAGGCTCGCCTTCAATTCTGGCAGCAACACGCTAGTCCGCAGATCAAGATCCTATTCGGCGCTGGCTTGCAGTCCGTCTCCGATTCAGCCATTGAAGAAGTCCACATAGGCCGCGCGGCTCGCAACCCCCCGGAACACCACGCGCCCGTATGCAGAGCGAAGGTTGCCGAGCTTAAAGGCCTGCTGGCATGAGGCCACTCGACTGGCTGGTTCTTTGCCTCTGGCTGATTTCGCTGGTTTCCTACGGGCTCTACCGGGGCCGCGGCAGCAACACCGTCAACAAATACCTGCTGGCCGGCAAGAGCATGCCCTGGTACGCGATGGGCCTCTCCATTCTGGCTACGCAAGCTAGCGCCATCACCTTCATATCCACCACCGGCCAAGGTTATGTGGACGGCATGCGCTTTGTGCAGTTCTATTTCGGGCTGCCTATCGCGATGGTGATCCTCTGCGTGACGGCGGTTCCCATCTTTCGACGCGCCAACGTTTATACGGCTTATGAGTACCTGGAAAAACGCTTCGATTCCAAGACGCGCGCGCTGGTCAGCTTCGTTTTTCTGATTCAGCGCGGCTTGTCCGCCGGCATTGGCCTCTATGCGCCGGCCGTTGCGCTTTCCGCCGTGCTCGGCTGGTCCGACCGCTGGGTCACGGTCTTGATTGGCGTTCTAGTGGTCCTCTACACAACCAGCGGCGGCATCAAGGCGCTCACCTGGGCGGACGTGCAGCAGATGACCATGATCTCCTTCGCCCTAGTTGCCTGCTTTGTACTGGCCGTCCACGCACTGCCGCACAACATCTCGTTACTGGATGCCGTGCATCTAGCTGGAGCAGCGGGCCGGCTCAAAATCGTCGATACCCATTGGAATTTTTCCGATCGCTACAACCTATGGAGCGGCCTCATCGGCGGCGCGTTCCTCGCCTTGGCTTATTTCGGCTGCGATCAAAGCCAGGTGCAACGCTACCTCACGGGCAGTTCGCTGACGCAAAGCCGCCTCAGCCTGCTGTTCAACGCGATAGTTAAAATCCCGATGCAGTTTTTCATCCTGTTCATCGGAATCGTCGTTTTTGCACTATCGCTTTTCGTGCAGCCGCCTATGATCTTCCATCCCGTGGAGGGCGTGCGCGCTGCGCAGACGCCGCAATGGCAACCGGCGGAGCAGCAGTACGAAGCGGCATTCGCGAAACGTCGTGATGCCGCGGAGACTCTCGCTAGTGTCATGCGGAACAAGTCGGCCGATCGCACCCAGCCACTGGCCGATTTTAGAAACGCGGAAAGCAGCTTCACGAAGGCGCGCCGAGCTGGCCTGGATATCGTGGCGCAATTGCGCGGCGGCGGCCGGTTCGACGACACCAACTACATCTTTCTCTCGTTTGTCCGCAGCATTCTTCCGGTCGGCTTGGTGGGACTGGTTATCGGCGTCATCTTCTCCGCGTCGATGGGATCGACTTCCGGCGAAATCAACTCGCTTGCTACCGTGTCGCTCGTTGATATCTATAGCCGTTACGTTGCGCGCGGTAAAAGCGACCGGCATTACTTGCTCGCATCGCGCTTGCTTACCATCTTCTGGGCGGGGTTCGCCGTCTGCTTTGCGGCGATCGGTGCGCCGGGCTTTGGTGCGCTGATTGAACGCGTCAATATCGTGGGGTCACTCTTCTATGGCGGATTGTTGGGCGTGTTTGTTCTGGCGTTTTTCTTTAAGTCGGTGGGTGGAACTGCGGCCTTCTGGGGGGTTTTGGCCGGTGAAGCGGCGATCTTTTGTGCGGCGGCGTTTACTCAGGTTTCGTTTCTCTGGTACAACGTTATTGGCAGCGTAGTTGTGGTCCTCACCGGCCTGTTGCTTACGTTTTTGCGTCCAAGCAACACCTAGCGATGTGAGTTCATTTCGCGACGCAGAACTTCGTTGATCCGTGACTGATACCCAGGACCCTGTTGTTTGAACCAGGCAATAACGTCAGCATCCAGCCGAAGGGCCACCGGCTTTTTAATCGGGCGGTAGAACTTGCCGACTACGGCGCTCACGAACAGAAGACTGATTGTGATGAATGGCAGGTGGGAATCCCGTTGGCAAAGTATGACCACGCGGACGTGACTGGTATCGTCGAAGACGGCGCGCGGGCGAAGGCCGATATTTCGATATTTTTTGTTTTGACCCCAGCCGGGATCGACCTCCTAAGGGTCAGTGAAATGGAACCCGACGCAGCATTCGAATTGGATCGGAGACAAGAAGGAGAAGAACTGGCCAGGACATGGCTTTACGTCGGAGTCAGCATGGAACGTCTTTCAAGTGACATTGCTTCACTCCCCGAAAACACCAAGGGATATGTCCGGCAAAGAACGCTCACATTTGAGAAGTACGACAGCGGTTGGCGAGTCCCGAATCATAATCAAGAGTAGGTTAACTAAACCTGCAGCGTCGAAGTATCCACCTTCGACTGATACCCTTCCACCATCACAATCCCGCTCTCCGCAAGAAATGTTTCGATAGTTACAAACTCGCAAGGCACGTTCATAATCGCTAAATGTGCGCTAATCGCAAGAGGGCCATTAGTGCGATGCCTAAAAACATGCCGAGCGAAAACCAGACAGGTTTAACCTTACGAGAGGAGGCACCAACTCCAATTGTGACCACAAGCCCACAATTAGAGCACGTGTGACTTCTTCCCAATTCGGAACTGGAAAGGTAGAAATGCCCGCCGCAAGTCGTCCTTGGGCAGTGATAACATGTCGGGCCAGAGCGTTTGAAAGGCGCAGTGTTCTCGTCAGGTCCCATTTTCAGAACTCGAATCTTACCGCAGAATCGTTTTGGGTCGAACGCCCTGAAATCTGCAAGCAACGTCAAAACAGAAACGCCGGCGTAGTACCGACAAATGTTGATCTGGACAGCAATGGGTTCATGCCATTATCGCTGTAGAGAGCCTGTCAAGGAAGCGGCGCAACAACTCTGGGGTCTTTTTAAGTACCGCTCCGGCGGTATCCTCTGAAAACCCACACAGCATAACATTTTCTTCATCGCAAGTCACAACATCGTGTTGCTTCAAAATACCCATAAAGCGAATCGCCTCAGGCCGGTAATTATTGAAGCGGTTTTCGAGATCCGAAAAAAGAAGCTGACGCTTCAGATAAAGCTGGCATAGAGACTCTAATTTCTCGCAGAGTTCAAGAACGTCTTTCGGAAAAGTGAAAATCATTGCCTGAACCTATCACAAAGTGCAGGCCGAGATACTAGTTTGGGCAAAGCCCCATTCAAACCGCCCTAAACCTGCAGCGTAGAAATACCACCTTCGACTGATACCCTTCCACCACCACAATCCCGCTCTCCGTCACGTGACACTTCTTACGGTCCTCGTCAAGGTTGTAACCAATCTCCGCCCCCTCGCCAATCTTCACATTCTTATCCAAAATCGCGCGCCGCACCTTCGCGTGACCTCCAATGTCGCACGTATCGAAAACCACCGAATCCTCAATCTTGGCGCCAGTATGGATGCGCACGGCTCGGCCCCGCACCGATCCATGCACAGTCCCCGGCTGGCAATCCGGCACATCGTTCGTTACGCTGGGAACAAGACACAAGGAACCCTCCCGATGACCCTGACCATAAACATCTCCCCTGAAAAAGAGGCCGCCTGCCTGGCGCGGGCTCAGGGCCTCTCGGTCGAGCAATGGCTGACGCAACTGGTAGAGCAGGCCGCGCCCGTTGCGCCGGTAGATACACCTGATGAGGGTGATCGTCCCTTATCCGCCATGTTTTCTGAAATCTGGGCCGACATGCCGGATGAAGTCCGGGCGAAGCTGCCGAGCGATGGAGCCGATCAGCACGACCATTACATTTACGGCACACCCAAGAGAGCGGTGTGAAGGCGGTTTTTGCCGATACGTTTTACTGGATCGCGCTTTCCAATCCTGCTGAGAGTCGATATCGGTCTGCGTTGGCGCTTGACGCCAAAATGGCGGGTCAGTTGATCTTAACTACCGACGAAGTGTTATCGGAGTTCCTGACGTTTTTTGCCGGAGATCGCTGGTTGCGCGAGCGGGCAATTGCAACGGTGAAGGGCCTCGCCCGAAACCGGAGAGTTCACATTGTTCCGCAAACGCGCGAGTCGTTCCAGGCCGGGTTCGATCTTTACGCCTGCCNNTCCCGACAAGGGCTACAGCCTCACCGACTGTATTTCCATGCAAACCATGCGGCGCGAAGGTCTGACTGGCGTATTGAGCAACGACAAGCATTTTGAGCAGGAAGGCTTCCGGGCGCTCTTTCGCGCCTCCCTAAACCTGCAAAGTCGAAATATCCACCTTCGACTGATACCCCTCCACCACCACAATCCCGCTCTCCGTCACGTGATATTTCTTGCGATCCTCCTCCAGGTTGTAGCCGATCTCCACACCCTCGCCAATCTTCACGTTCTTATCCAGAATGGCCCGCCGCACCTTCGCATGACGTCCAATGTCGCAGTTATCGAAAATTACCGAATCTTCAATCTTGGCGCCGGTATGGATGCGCACGCCGCGGCCCAGAACCGATCCATGCACGGTGCCGCCGGAGACGATGGAACTACCGGAAATAATCGAGTCAATAGCCATACCGCGCCGCCCATCTTCGTCAAAAACGAACTTGGCAGGAGCGTCATAATAACCAGCAGTTCGTAACGGCCACTGGCGGTTATAAAGGTTCAACTCCGGGGATACTGCCCGCAGATCCATGCTCGCCTCATAGTAAGCGTCGAGGGTACCAACGTCGCGCCAATACTGCGGCGATCCGATGGGGTCGCCTGGAATCACATTCGTTTGAAAATCATACGCGTACATGTCGGCGCGCCCAATCAGCGAAGGCAGAATATCCTTGCCGAAATCGTGTGAGCTGGCGTCGTTCCTGCCGTCCGCGTGCAACTCGCGCAACAGCAGATCGGTTGAAAAAACATAATTACCCATCGACGCAAATACGCGCGACGGATCTTCCGGCATCGTCGGCGCATCGGCCTTCTTCTCATGAAAGCCCATGATGCGGCCGTCCGATGTAGTTTCAATCACGCCGAATTCAGAGGCGAACTCTTTATCCACCGGGATCGCCGCCACCGTCACCCCGGCCTGCTTTTCCACGTGATACTCAATCATCTGCCGGATGTTCATGCGGTAGATGTGGTCGGCGCCAAATATCGCCACCACATGCGGATCGGCCTGCTGAATCAGATTCATGTTCTGATGAATGGCGTCGGCCGTGCCCCGGTACCAGTCTTCCTGCGCGGAACGCATTTGCGCGGGCACGGGAATAATGAAATTGTTCTTCAGCAGCCCGCTGACTTCCCACCCCTCGCGCAGATGCTGCAGCAGCGACTGGCTCTTGAACTGAATCAAAACGTAAATAGAATAAATGCCGGAGTTCACCAGATTGCTAAGCACAAAATCGACAATCCGGTAGCGTCCGCCAAATGGTACCGCCGGCTTGGCTCGCTCCTTGGTCAGCGGAGACAACCGGGTACCCTTGCCACCTGCCAGCACAAATGCTAGAACTCGTAACTGCACGCTCGCCCTCCGCGGATCTTTATTCGAACAAACCGAGCAATCGCTCCGCTCGGCTTAATGAGTATATGCCCGCTACCTTAGATGAACTGGACTGCCTGAACCAATCAAACAAAATTCCAGTCGAGTGCCAATTGTACGAAGGAGCGGACAGCCACACCGGTGGGCCCTTTGGAGAGCCACGCTTTGCCATCGTCTATCCAGGCGGTGGCCGCTATGTCCAGATGAATCCACGGCGTCGGGTCGGCAAATTCGCGCAAGAACCAGGCTGCCGTTATGGAGCCGCCGTGCCTGCCTCCAATGTTCGGCAGGTCGGCGAAGGCGGACTTCAAGTAATCTTTGTACTCTTCATCCATCGGCAACTGCCATGCCTTCTCTCCGGCTGCGCGAACGGCGGACTGGAAGCGCTTCAGGAACTCCTCATCGTTGGTGAACGCTCCCATGTTGTGGTGGCCCAGCGCTATGCCGATGGCGCCGGTCAGCGTAGCGGCATCCACTATATGCGTGGCTCCATTTCTAGTCGCGTAGGTGATGGCATCAGCCAGAATCAGCCGCCCCTCGGCATCTGTGTTTAGCACCTCCACCGTCTTGCCGGAAAGAGTCGTGACGATGTCGCCGGGCCGTTGGGCATTGCCGTTCAACATGTTTTCGACGGTGGGAACATAACCTGTCACGCGAACCTTCGGTTTCAACTGCGCAATAGCGCGCATGGCCGCAATCACAGCGCCCGCACCGGCCATGTCGTACTTCATCTTTTCCATGCCGTCGGCAGGTTTTATCGAGATGCCGCCGGTGTCGAACGTGACGCCCTTTCCGATCAGGGCCAGATGATCTTTGCCGCTATCCTCCGCCGGAACATACTTCATGGCAATCAGGAACGGGGGATTGTCGCTGCCCTGCGCCACACCCAACAGAGCGCCCATGCCCAGCTTCTTCATCTCCGCTTTATCAAGCACCTGGCATTCCAGCCCGAACGTTGCCGACATCTCACGCGCAGCCTCAGCCAGCTTCTCTGGGATGAGCAAATTGGGCGGTTCGTTCACCAGGTCGCGCGTCAGGTTCTGTGCATCACCGATGATGCGCCCACGCTCCAGCGCCAGAATCAGTTTCGCCGCCTCAGTACCCGGTACTGCAATGGCAAACGAATCGATCGCTTTGTCGTTCTTTTTCGGATCGGACTTGTATTTATCCGCCTCCCAGGCGCCCAGCACTGCGCCTTCAGCCGCCGCCTGCACCGCGTCGCCGCTTTCCAGCACCAGCGTTATCGTGCGAACTCCTTTAGGGCGGAGCGCACGCACCAGCGTGCCGGCAATCCGGCGGGCCTCCACTGCGGAAAACTTCTCGCGCTTGCCGCCCCCAATGACGATCAATCGCTTGGCGACAATACCGGCAGGACGATAAAGCTGACACCAATCGTACAGCTTGCCGGTGAACTCGCCGCTTCCGCGCAATCCGGCCAGCCAGCCGTCCTGCAAAGTTAGCGCTGGGTCGCTGACTGGCTCGGCCGCTTTCTCCTCGCGTTCAAAACAAAGAAAGACAAGCGCGTCGCTGGCAGCTTGCTCAACCGGGACCGTTTCAATGTACAGTTGCATGAATATTTATTGACGTGAACGGCGCGCCATCTCGGCTTTGGCTTCGTCCTGCATCTCTCTGGCGCGGACAGCTTCTCGTTTGTCGTGAAACTTTTTGCCTTTACCCACCGCGATCTCAATTTTAATGCGGCCGGCTTTAAGATAGAGCTTGGTCGGGATAATTGTCAGGCCTTTTTCGCGCGTCTCGGCTTGCAACTTCTCGATTTCCGACCTGTGCAGCAGCAGCTTTCGTTTACGGGCGGGCGAGTGATTCATTATATTCCCATGGGAATACTCGCTTATATGAGCGTTCAGCAGCCACGCTTCGTTGCCGCTGACCTCCGCATAGCTCTCTTTTAACTGAACCTTACCGGATTTTGCCGCCTTCACCTCGGTACCGGTAAGTACCAGACCTGCCTCATACTTATCAGAAAGATGGTAGTTATAGCCTGCCGCTCGGTTATCGCTAAGAATTTTTATGTCGATTTTTTCCGCCACTCGTCCACTAGTCTCTCGTACCGCGCTGCTTCGCTAATCGAATTCAACGGCACGACCCACTTCCGCGTCTTGCTTGTTTACAATCGCTAACAAAAACCCACGGGCGGTGTGCGCTGGTGGACTAAAATGCTCATTTACCTGCTTGATAGTACTATTATCCCGGCCTTTCGCGGCCGATGATTGATTTGTGAGATCCCGGTAGCTTAGTCTGGAATGTCAACCCTTGTGAAGTCTTTACTTAAATTGTCTTTATGTGGCGCTCTCATCTGCTCCACAGTTTTCATAGTTCCACCGCTGGAAGGACGCACCAAGAAGGGCGACAAGCTTTTAAAGGCTGGTCTGAAAGCTGAGCAGGAGCATGATTACGACGGCGCGCTGCGCGATTACGAAGAAGCTTTAGAAACAGACCCGCACGAACCGGCTTACATGATTCCGGAAGAGCGCTTGAAGCAGAAATCGAGCGACATTCATCTGGAACAGGGCCGGAAGCTGCTGCATGATCAGAAGCTGAGCGAGGCGATGGTGCAGTTTCAGAAAGCGCTGCTGATCAATCCATCCTCCATGATTGCGCTGCAGTTGATTTCGCAGACCAACCAGATGCTCAAGGAGAAAGAACGGCTGCCGGAGGGAACCGTTATCCTTACGCCGGCCGAAAAGGCGCGGGCGGAAGTGGAACACCGCATCGGCCTTTTGGAAGGGCCGCCTTCACTACGGCCAATTAACAATCAAATCAGCAGCTTGAAGATGAATAACCAGCCGGCGCGTGTGCTTTATGAAAGCGTGGGGAAGCTTGCTGGAATCAATGTTTTGTTCGACCCTCAGGGTATCGATACTGCGGGCAGCACAACGCGCAACTTCAATCTCGATCTGACAAACGTCACCCTGGAAGAGGCGTTGAATTACGTCGGACTCGTCACTCATACCTTTTGGAAGCCCATTAGCCGTAACGCCATATTCGTGACCCAGGAAAGTGAGCCCAAGCGGCAGGAGTATCAGGATGAGGTTGTGCGCGTTTTCTACGTTCAGAACGCGAGTTCAGCCAACGAATTTACGGAAATCTTCAACGGCGTACGTACGGGCGCGCAGTTGACTACCGGCATTTTTCAGGTGGCTAGCCAGAACGCGATTATCGCCCGCGGCAGCCCGGATCGCATGGCGATAGTGGAAAAATTAGTCCATGATTTAGATCGGCCTAAGGCCGAGGTCATGGTGGATGTGATGGTGATGGAAGTGTCGAAATCTAAGATCACCAATCTCGGCGCAGCGCTGGCAGGTCAGACCGGCGGCTTGAATATTCCTATCAACTACACCCCGAGAAATCCGATCAGCACGACAACGACAACTGGCACTACATCCACCGGAACCACAACTACGAGCACGGGCACCACCAGCACGGGCACTACAACCGGTACATCTATTGCTTTGTCGCAAATCGGGAAAGTATCGACTGGCGACTTTTCGCTCAGTCTGCCTGGCGCGTTGGTGCAGGCTCTTTTGACGGATTCCGATACTCGGATTCTGCAGCGGCCGGAAGTGCGCGTCACCGATGGCGGCAAGGCAACCCTGAAGATCGGGAGCAAAATTCCTTACGTCTCTGGATCGCTAAACTCGGCTGTTGCAACACCAGGATCGGTGCCCTACGCGACCACTCAGTTCCAACAAATTGATGTCGGTGTGAACGTCGATCTTCAGCCCCACGTGAATGGCCCGGAAGACGTCAGCATGCACATCAAGGTTGAAATATCGCAGGTGACATCTACCGAAACTATCGCCGGTGTGCAGCAGCCAATCATCAGCCAGCGTGTGAACGAGGCGGACATTCGCATGCGCGATGGAGAGGCCAGCCTTCTAGGTGGTCTGTCGACAAACTCCGACACCTCGTCGGTTGCTGGAATTCCCGGGGTGGCGAACATGCCCGTATTAGGCTATCTGTTTGGAACGCGTAGCAAAGACCGCGAGCGCGACGATATTGTCATAGCCCTGATTCCCCACATTGTTCGCGCTCCTACCGTAAATCTGGCTGATGAAGGGGTTCTTGCCGGCACCGAGCGCGTGGTTAAAGTCGTTCGTCGAGCCGATACCGCTCCGCCCATTGCCGCAGCGCCACCTCTGCCGGTACTGCAACCAACTCCGACACCGCCGCCAGCCACTTTACCGCCGCTGGGCCGCATCCTGGATCTTCCGAACGGCGTTGTACCTGGTCAGACAACCGCATCCGTCTTTAAGCCGGTCCCGGCGACCCCTGTCGTTCCTGTGCAGCCGGTACCTCAGCCAAGTTCCAGCGATGCAATCCAGATATTCATCAGCCCGAATCAGGACGCGAACGCAGTACCTCCGGCCACAGATTCTTCGTACGCGACTGCGGCACCGACTCCGACAGCATCGCCCGCTCCGGGCCGGACTCCGCAGCAACTGATGCAACAGCAGCTTCTGCAGCAAATTCAGAACCTGAACGCGCAACAGGCCGCGCAGTCAGGCAAACAACCAGACAAGTAAGTTTCTTTGTAAAATGTAGGTGTTGGATGTCAGTGGCTAGTAAACGCTCGGGAAGACGCAGTAAGACCCAAGCCGGTCTGACCCTGGTTGAGCTGATTGTCGCCTTCAGTATTTTGCTCATTCTCAGTACCATGGCCGTACCTCTAGCCCGGTACCAAATCCGCCGCGAAAGGGAAAAAGCTTTGCTTTATTCCCTGCGCGAAATCCGCACTGCCATCGACAAATATAAAGACATGTGTGACCAAGGCAAGATAACGGCGGGAGACGCGGACACCTACTGTTATCCCGCCACGATGCAGGTTTTGGTAGACGGCGCTAAGCTGCAAAACACGCTGAGTGGCAACGGACAGACTGGAAAGTATAAGTTCTTGCGCCGCATTCCGCGCGATCCCTTTACCGGGGATACGGAATGGGGCATGCGCAGTATGCAGGACGAACCTTCTTCTATGTCATGGGGTGGCCAGAATTTGTTCGACGTTTACACCAAGACGCAGGATAAGACGCCGGACGGAAAGCCGTATTCAGAATGGTAGTCGCTCTTAAGCGCGCTCGTCGCGGCTTCACGCTTATTGAACTCATGGTGGTGATGGCCATTATTTCAGTGCTCATTGCTATCGCAGTTCCCATTTACCAGAAGTCGATCATACGCGCAAAAGAGAGTGTTTTGCGGAATAATCTGTTCACGCTGCGCAACATGATCGATGAGTACACGGTGGACAAGCAGAAGGCGCCGGACAGTCTGCAGGAGTTGGTGAGCGACGGCTATCTGAGGCAAGTGCCGCAGGATCCCATGACTGGGAGCGATGACACGTGGCACATTATCATGGAAGACGTGCCGGTCGGCGGCTCAAACGGGAGCCCGGGGATCTTTGATATTCGCAGCGGTTCGGACAAGAAAGCCCTTGATGGCACGTCCTACTCCGACTGGTGAGCGGCTCTACAGGTTGCCTTGTTAAACTACAGACTGGCAGTGCGAACTGCCTCCAACTTCACCCATTCCCCGATCGTCTAATGGTAGGACAGCGGCCTTTGGAGCCGTGAATCGTGGTTCGAATCCATGTCGGGGAGCCACACAGCTTTCACTGATTCCTTTGCACTTGAGCATCCTTCTGTGCGACGGCCTGTCGTGGATTTCGACTTCGTTGGCCACCTTTTTACTGTGGACTGTTCGAGGCAGCACCGGATAGTCTTTATGCGATGGGTGCTGAGGCTGGACTCGCCCGCGAACTTCCGAGCTCTATGACTTCTGCACGGCAAACGAGGTGCGCCGCCGGGCGGCTTTTTAAGCGCAAGGAGCCACCGCCGAGCGAATCCTTACTTCGGGTACCCGGCTGTTCGCGGTATACAACGTCCACAAACATGAGCGGCTCTCTTAGTCCTAGATCGTCGGTAAGTTACTGGTACTGGGTCGCCTAGTCTACGCACTTCTGTCGCCTGTTTAACTGCTAACCTCATAAGGCTTGATGCGCTATCCTAGCAAAATTTCCGACAAAGTTTCGGCTGCATGTTGTATGTTGTGGCTTTCGCTGGCGTGCCCCGTCGTCTTGCAAGCCCAACTCACCACCATTAACGTCAACAACCAGGTACTACAAAGTCCGGTGAAGCGCTTGGGCATCAATCTCGGCGCCACAAACTTTTATGACTCTGGACAGATGCTGAAGAATCTGGTCATCAACAACCCGGGGTTCGAAGGTGAGATTGCCCAGTCGATGATCCAATGCGGTTCCGGCACGGCCACTTCGTGTACCCATTCCAACGCATATTCCGGGTGGCCGGCTGACTTTTGGGACGGCGCTACCTATCAATTTGTCTATGGGAGTGCCCTCGGAAGGTCGGGCACAGTATCTACCTTTAGTGCCGCTAACGGTACCACGGGTGGCGTATTCAATTTCTCGGATTCGAGCACGGTGCCCCACAGCGGCGACTACATGATCGTCAGCAAACCCATACCTGGAAATGCCACCGATGGCTGGTCGGTTTACTCTACCGGGGCTGGTTCGGTAACCACCAACTTCAGCGATCTGCCTCCAGGGACCCAGGGCATTCAGACTGCTTACGTCAACGCTCCAACTTCGAACGACTCAGCTAATCTCAACTATTACTTCGATAGCACTCCGGCGCGCACATTCATCCAACTGAACGGCCAATATCAACTTACCTTTAAGGCCAAGGGTCTCAGCGCGGGCGCCTCGGTCGGCTTGCAACTCTATCGCAGCGCTAACCCACGCCCCGTTTACATCAATTCGACCGTTAACCTGACTAACGATTGGCAAACGTACACCATCCCGTTTTATGCGAACGAAAATGGATCGGTTATCGGCACTGCCCAGGTTCAGTTCTATACCGTTGGCGCTGACTCGTTTTACCTTGACGACGTCAGCCTCGTTCAACTGAATACCGATCCAACCAATCCCACGGTGTTTCGCGATCCTGTGGTGAATGCCCTAAAGCAACTCAATCCGGGCGTGTTGCGCTTCTGGTTCAACCAACTGGGTGAGCCGCTGGACAATCTGCTGGCGCCCCCACTCGGACGGCAGCGCTCCACGTACTCGGCCTACACAACGGATATCAACTTTGTCGAATATGGTCTTGCCGACTTTTTGCAACTCTGCCAAACCATAGGCGCCGATCCTTGGGTGACCTTGCCCATAACACTGACCAGCACCGAAGCCTCGAATCTGATCGACTATTTGGCGGGCCCTACTAGCACAATTTACGGCGCAAAGCGTGCCGCCGCCGGGCAATCGGCACCCTGGACATCGGTGTTCAACAAAATACACCTGGAGTTTGGCAACGAGGCCTGGGACGCCATCTTCAATGGCGGCAACATGGAAAATTTTCAAGCCTACGGAACGCGCACGAATGTAGTGTTTGCCGCCATGCGCAGCAACAACAATTTCACCGCTCCGTCCTTCGACCTGATCATGAACGGCTTCTCTGCCTACCCAGCGGCGAATACAGTGATACAAAGCTACTGCACTAACAATGATTCCGTGGGTGCCGCGCCCTATCTGATGTATAACGTCAATGATCCGGCTGATTCCGGCTACACCGGCGCCGCCGCCATTGAAGATCTGTTTGGATCTACTTTTGCCGAAGCAGAGGCTTTCGTCACCAACAGCGGAACTGCTGAGGGTGTTGCCAACGGATACATCCTGCAGGACCAACTGGCAATAAAAGCATCGGGCAACCCCAAACCGTTCGTCAGCACCGAGATCAACGTCAGTCCCACCGCAGGCGACATCACGCAGACGGAATTGGATAGCTTCTCCTCCTCCGTCGGAGTGGGTTTAGCTGTCGTCGACGCCATGCTGCAGCAAATGCGGGTCGGGGTTTTGACGCAAAATCTTTTTCAACTCTCGCAATACTTGTATCAGTTGCCCGTTCTCAATAATCAGGCCAGAACTACTTATCTGTGGGGATCGGTCCTGGACATGGGCGTTACCGACAGGCGGCGTCCGCAGTTTTTGGCCTTACAGATGGCTAACGCCGCTATCGCCACCAGCAACGCCACTATGTTGCAGACAGTCCATACCGGTGCAGACCCAACCTGGAACCAGGCCCAGGTGCAATCCGTACAACTGAACAACGCGCATTATCTGCAATCGTTCGCGTTCAACAATGGCAGCCAGTTTTCGCTTATCGTATTCAACACGCATCGGACATCCGCCCTTCCCGTGGCGTTTGCGGGCTACAACGTTCCCGCGGGAACTGTTCAGATGCAACAGCTCACCTCAGCCAATATCACCGATACCAATGAGAATGCATTGGTAGTGGCGCCTGTCTCAAGCACACTCTACAGTTTCAATGCAGCCACCCCGCTCTCACTGCCTCCTTTTTCGATGACGGTACTGACTTGGACCGCGCCACAAATAAGCGGGGTTTCGGTAACCGGCATTACCGCTAACTCAGCCACGATCAACTGGACCACTGACGTCGCAGCCAGTGGTCAAGTGAACTATGGAACAACCACCGCCTACGGTTCGCAAGCAGCAGCGAGTGGATCAGCGACAACGCAGTCCCTCACTCTGACTGGCTTGGCTCCAGGGACAACTTATAACTTCGGCATCTCCGCGACGAATACCGCGGGGGCCACATCGACTTCCGCAAACGCCACGTTCAGCACGCCAGGTTTCACTATTTCGGCTCCCGCTTCAATCGCACTGCAGCAGGGCCAAGCCAAAAGCTACCCGATTACAATAGCGACTACAAACGGCTTCACAGGCTCGGTATTTCTCTCGCTATGGGGTCTGCCCTCCGGCGCCAGCGATACCTTCCAGGCAACAAGTTCGACCAGTACCGCCCTAACCATTTCTCTTGCCGCGAGCATAGCCACGGGAACCTATCCACTTACGCTCAGTGGAACCTCGGGATCGCTCACGGTAAGCGTTCCTATCAGCCTCGTGGTAGCTGCGCCCGTACAATCACAAACTATAACTTTCAACCCGATTCCCGCGCAAAGCCTTGGATCGAGCTTGACGCTCCAGGCTACTGCGAGTTCCGGTCTGCCTGTCGCTTTCACAGTTGTGCCGAATGGCAACTGCAGCATTTCAGGCAACGTGGTGAAATTCCTAAACGTGGGTAATTGTGGAGTGACCGCCAACCAGGCGGGAAACAGCAGCTATACCGCGGCTCCGCAAGTGGGACAGATCATCGTTGTCAACAATGCTGTCAGCCAAAGTGCCGGCAAAACCGCTCAGACTATTACCTTCAATGCGATTCCCGTCCAGTTGGTGGGCAAAAGCCTGACCGTGAGCGCAACGGCTAGCTCCGGCCTCCCCGTCAACTTTGTTATAGTCCAGAACGGCAATTGCTCGATTTCAGGCAGCGTGGTGACATTGCTGAACCCTGGTAATTGCGGAGTGATAGCCACTCAGGCTGGCAACAGCACCTATGCCGCGGCTCCAGCCGTGGGACAGATCATTGTCGTCAACTAAACTACACGTCAGCTAGAGTGTTGGCGCTTTTCTCTGGCGAACTTACCAAAGTCCTGATACTGGTTTGTCATTTCGCCATTCTTCGGTCGATCATCTGCTTCGGTATACGCCGTCTTCAGCGACTCTTTCACTAAATAGTTCTAGTTCGCATATTTGCATTACTCGGTACCGTCAGCCTCTGTATACAACCTTCTAGGCCCTGCGTAACTGCTAACCTCGGACCAATCCAAATGACTCGCGTTCAGCAAACACTCGCCAGAATTGTGCCCAAACATTTACCTCTATTGCTTGCGCTGGCTGGCCCTATGTTGCTGCGGGCTCAAGTCACAACTATAAACGTGAACAACCAAGTGATCCAACGCCCCGTAAAGCGGTTCGGTATAAATCTCGGTTCCACTAACTTCTATGACTCCGGGCAAATGCTGAAGAACCTGATTGTTAATAATCCTGGCTTTGAAGGTGAGATTGCCCAGTCTATGATTCAATGCGGTTCCGGCACGGCCACTTCTTGTACCCATGCCAACCCATACTCCGGCTGGGCCAACGACTTTTGGGACGGCGCCACCTATCAGTTTGTCTATGGGAGTGCGCTTGGAAGATCGGGAACCGTTTCCAGCTTCACCGGCGCGAACGGAACTACCGGGGGGATTTTCAATTTCTCCGATTCAGGCACGGTGCCTGGCGACAGCGACTACATGATTGTTCGCAAAACGATGCCGGGTAATGCGACCGATGGCTGGCAGGTGAGCACCGTTGCAAACGGCTCGATCACCACCAATTCTACCGACCTGCCTCCGACAACTCAGGGTATTCAGACGGCCTACCTCAACGCCCCCACCTCTAACGACTCAGCTACACTCAACTACTACTTCGACAGCACGCCCGGACGCACATTCATCCAGCTGAATGGCCAATATCAACTGACCTTCAAGGCTAAGGGTCTCAGCACTGGGGCGTCGGTCGGCGTGCAAGTTTTTCGCAGTATGAACCCCCGCCCGATTTATATAAACTCGACTGTGAACCTGACCAACACCTGGCAGACCTACACCATTCCATTCACCGCCAACGAAAATGGATCGGCTATCGGCGCTGCCCAGTTGCAGTTCTACACTGTCGGCGCGGATTCCTTTTATCTCGATGACGCAGTTCTTGTGCAGACGGCTGGGCCCGGCGGCGCCTCTCTGGATCCAACCAATACGACCGTCTTTCGTGATCCAGTGGTGAACGCCCTTAGGCAACTAAACCCCGGCGTTCTGCGTTTTTGGTTCAATCAGTTGGGCGAGCCGCTAGACAATCTGCTGGCGCCGACCCTTGGGCGGCAACGGTCCACCTACGACTCCTATGCAACCGATATCAACTTCATCGAGTATGGTCTAACCGACTTTCTGCAACTATGCCAGACTATCGGCGCCGACCCCTGGGTGGTTGTGCCCATCACGGTGAGCAACGCCGAAGCTTCCAACTTGATTGACTATCTGGCTGGTCCCAGTAGCACCGTCTACGGGGCCAAACGTGCCGCGGCCGGGCAAACAGCCCCTTGGACATCGGTGTTCAATAAAATTCACCTGGAGTTTGGCAACGAGGCCTGGGACGCCATCTTCAACGGTGGGGACATGGAAATCGATCAGGCCTACGGCACACGCACGCAGGCAGTTTTTGCAACCATGCGCAGCAACAGCAATTTCAACGCACCTTCCTTCGACTTGATTATGAACGGAATAGCCGGATATCCGCCAGCCAACACCGTCATACAAAGTTATTGCAACAACAACGATTCCTTTGGCGCGGCGCCCTACATGATGTACACCGTCAACGACCCGGCGGATAACGGCTACACCGGCGCCGCGGCCATTGAGGATCTGTTTGGATCCGCGTTTGCCGAGGCAGAGGCCTTCGTAACAGCAAGCGGAACGGCGGAGAACGTTGCCAATGGCTATGTCTTGCAGGACCAGCTGGCTTTGCAGGCGTCCGGCAATCCCAAGCCGTTTATAACTACCGAATTCAACATAGCCCCGCATAACGGCGACATCACGCAGGCCGAGTTGAATGGCTTTACTTCCTCTATCGGAGGAGGCTTGGCTGTCATTAGCGGCATGCTCCAGCAACTGCGCGCCGGTGTATTGACGCAGAATCTTTTTCAACTGGCGCAGTTCGTAGACCCGTTACCGACCTCAAGCGCCCAGCCCGTGATAAGGAACGCTAATCTTTTCGGCTCGGTTGTCGACATGGGCGTCACCGATTGGCGACGTCCGCAGTTTTTGGCGTTACAAATGGCCAACAATGCCATCAGCACCGCCAGCGCAACCATGTTACAGACGGTGCAAACTGGCGCGAACCCCACCTGGAACCAGGCTATGGTCCAGAATGTGCAACTGAACAACGCCCACTATCTGCAATCCTTTGCCTTCAACAACGGCAGCCAGTATTCGCTTATCGTCCTCAATACAAATAGAACGACCGCTCTGCCGGTGACACTTGCAGGTTACAACGTTCCGGCGGGAACTGTGCAGATGCAACAGCTGACTTCAGCCAATATCACCGACACCAATGAGAATGCCTTAGTGGTGGTGCCGGTTTCGAGCACACTTACCAGTTTCAATCCAGCCACGCCGCTTTCGCTTCCTCCCTTTTCGATGACGGTCCTCACTTGGACCGCGCCGCAAATCAGCGGCGTGACCGTCACCGGCCTTACCGCAACTTCCGCGACCATCAGTTGGACCACCGACGTGACGGCGAGCGGGCAGGTGAATTATGGAACCACAGCTTCCTATGGTTCGCAATCGCCCTTAAATGGCGCCTCGACAACCCAATCAGTCACCCTGACCGGTTTAACCGCGGGGGCAACCTATAACTTTGGGGTCTCGGCGACCAATGCAGCCGGTGCCACATCAACAACCCAAAACGCCACGTTCACCACTCTCCCGTCTTTCAATCTTTCGGCTCCTGCTTCCATCACAGTTCAGCAAGCCCAGAGCAATGCCCTTTCAGTGACGGTAACACCGACCAACGGATACAGTGGACCGGTAGCTCTCGCGCTGTCAGGCCTGCCCACCGGAGCCACCGACACGTTGCAGGCGACCTCCACGGGTGCAACGCTGGTCATCAACGTCCCCTCCAGCGTGCCCGCCGCGACCTATCCGCTCACCATCACCGGAACGGCTGGCCCCGTCACGATGACAACCCGGGTCAGCCTGGTCGTCACTTCGGTGCAGCAATCCCAAACCATAACTTTTAATGCCATTCCCGCCCAGATCGTCGGAGGCACCTTGACTGTTAGCGCCACTGCCAGCTCGGGATTGCCCGTCACGTTCTCCGTCGTCCAAAATGGTAACTGCAGCATCGCTGGCAATGTGGTGACATTCCTGAATGTCGGGAATTGCGGAGTTATCGCGAACCAGGCGGGTAACAGCTCGTATGCACCAGCGCCTGCAGTCGGTCAGATCATCGTCGTCAACCAGCCTAAAACCCAGACCATCACCTTCGCCACGATCGCTACGCAGACAGTAGGCACACCGCTCACGCTCACAGCCAGCGCCAGCTCTGGTTTGGCCGTCAGCTATGCCTCCTCCACCGCCAGCATCTGTACAGTCTCAGGCAGCACTGCCACATTCCTGGCTGCCGGCACTTGCACCATCACTGCCTCACAGACAGGAAATAACGTCTACTCGGCGGCAACTCCGGTCTCGCGAAGCTTTACTGTCAAAGCCGCAACTCTGAAATCGCAGACTATTACCTTCAACTCGATTCCAGCTCAGACTGTTGGCAAGAGCCTGACCGTGAGCGCCACCGCCAGTTCCGGCCTGCCAGTCACTTTCGTCATCGTCCAGAACGGCAATTGCAGCATCGCCGGCGCCGTAGTGACGTTCCTTCATGTTGGTAATTGCGGGGTAATCGCCAATCAGGCCGGAAACAGCACCTATGCGGCGGCCCCAGCTGTGGGACAGATCATTGTCGTGAACTGATACGCGGTGGAGCGCTCTGCAGGCGCGCTCAGATATGCGCCTGCAATGCAAGTTAGCCAGCCAAGGCTGCGACTCATGAACGGTTGAATGCAATGATTGGCTGGATTGCACCAAAACTGAGTGCGTCCAGTGTGATAGTTGAGGCCTATCAATCGCCTGCGCGCTACGCGTCGGCGTGCGAATACTCAGGCGCAATCGGGACTTCGTTATAACGGTCGGCCGCTTCCTCCGGCGAGCCGTCGTATACGAGGCTGCCGTGGCTGAGAATAACGGCACGGTCGCAATTCTGTACCACATGGTCGATGCTATGGGTTACCAGCAGCATAGTTTTCCCCAGTTTGCGGAAGCGTTCCAGACGTTCGAAGCACTTCTTCTGGAATTGCGAATCTCCCACGGCTAGTATTTCGTCCATGATCAGGACGTCCGGGTCCACTTCGGTTGCCACGGCGAATGCCAGCCGCGTATACATGCCTGACGAATATTGCTTAACCGGCGCGTCGATAAACTCGCCGATGTCGGCGAAGTCGATAATGCTGGCTTCCCGCTCGCGCATGTCACGCTTGGAATAGCCCATCATCAAACCGTTAAGAATTATGTTTTCCCGTCCGGTAAGCTCAAAATGCATCCCGGCTCCCAGTTCCAGCAAAGGAGCTATGGTGCCCTGCACCGACACTGTTCCCGACGATGGCCTGTAGACTCCGGCAATAATTTTGAGCAGCGTGCTCTTACCCGATCCATTGCGGCCCAGGATGCCGACCATCTCGCCCTGATTGACGGTGAGCGACACGTTGTTGAGCGCTGCAAAATCGTGATAATTCTTCGTCTTCTTACGAAACGCCTTTGAAAACAATTCGCGCAGCGTATCGGGCCGCTCCTGAATCATGCGGAACATCCGGCTGACATTCTCGACTCGAATAACAACTGAATTGGAAGGCATTAATTCCTAGACGTAGAACACAAATTCATGCTGGTGCTTCTTGAAAAAGCCGAAGCCTATGAAGAGCGCGGCGAACGCACAAACGAAGGAGGCAATCACCGAGTCGAACTTAGGCAGTTGCCCCCAATAAACCGACAAGCGGAAGCCATTCATGAGATAGACCAGTGGATTCAACTTAAAAAGCCAGCGATATTTAGCAGGAAAGAAATCCAGCGAGTAGAGGATAGGAGTGAGATAAAACAAAACCTGTATCACAATCTGGATGATATGCGCGACATCCCGATAGTAGACGTTGGCTGTAGCCAGAAAGAAAGTCGCGCCAAGAGTAAAAACCATCAGCGCCAGCAGGGGAATGGGCAGATAGAACCAAGTCCAATGCAGAGGATGACCGAGCAATGGCACCAGCAGGACAAGGGGAATTAACGACAGAACTAAATTGATAGCATTCGAAACCACCGAGGAGACGGGAAAAACCAGTTTCGGGACAGATACTTTCTTTATAAGATCGGCGTTCCCGACAACCGATTCCGCCGCATATGAGAGACTCTGCGCGAAGAAAGTCCAAGGCAATAACGCGCTCAATAGGAAGATGGCATAGTGCGGAATGTTGAACCGCATAATGGTGGTAAATACAACCGTCAGCACAAGCATCAACAACGCTGGATTCAGCAGCGCCCACAGGAAACCGAGTACCGATCGCTTATACCGCACTGTCAAATCACGCATCGCCAAGGCCCAAATCAGTTCGCGATAGCGGTAAGTGTCCCGGATTAGTTCATTCATTCAATAGGCTCAAGCAACCATTTTATCCTTGTGCTGAAATCGGCCTAAATCCTTTGCCTTCCAGCACGTGGATGTAGCGGTTTACTGGCAGTCCTGTCAGCCGCTCCACCCGTTTACTGGGAGCGGGCCAGTGGATTTCAACCTCGTCGACAGCGGCAGCCTTTCCGATGCCCAGCACCATCCTTGGATCGTGTGACGAAAGATAGCTTCCGCCGCTGGTCTTTAGCCGCGAGCGTTTCTGGGCGCCCGCCGTCCAGAAAACCTTGGCGCCCACTGCGTCGCGATTGCAATCGACCCCTTCCAGCTTGAGTCCAAGCCAATTGTTGCCTCCCGCCGCCTTGTTCTTCAGCAGTAAGGGCGCCCCGCCATTCACGCACACCAGAACGTCTACTGCGCCGTTATTCAAATAGTCGCCAACTGCCAAACCACGCGCATTAAAGAAGCCTGCGAAGGCCGGACCCGCCTGCTGGCTGACATTATGCAGCTTTCCATCCTCATTCTGATGGAACAGCAGCAACGGCTCCTTCCACTTCACTTGCAGCGTGTACTCGCCAATCATGTCGTCCGGGTGCCCGTTGGCCAGAATCAGATCCATCCGCCCGTCGTTGTCGTAGTCGAAATATTTCAATCCCCATCCGCTTAGCAGCCGCGTTGCCTGCGCCACTCCTTCGAAAGCGGCCAAATCGTGGAACGTCTCATCCTTGTTGTTGGCATAGACGGAAAACATCTCCTGGTCCACATTCGCCACGAACAGGTCTTCCCATCCATCGTTGGTCAGGTCGGCTGAATCGACTCCCATGCCTGAACGCGCCTTGCCGTTCTCGCTATAGCCAACCTCCGCCGCCAGCGCAATCTCTTCCCACTTCCAGCCGTGCGGACCAGGACCGCGATTGATATACAGATAGTTCTGCACCGTGTCGTTCGCCACGAACAGATCCATTCGCCCGTCGTTATTAACGTCGGTAGCCACCACTCCCAGACCCTTCCCTACAGCCTTGCCAATGGGTGTGCCCTTACTCACTTCAGTAAAAGTGCCGTCTCCGTTGTTGTGATACAGCAGGCTGGTAGTGCCTTCAAATACCTTCGGAATGCAGTAATAACTCTTGCCGAGTTTATTGCTGCCGCAACCGGACCGGTGGCCTGGAGCATAATTCACAAAGCTGCACACGAACAAATCCAGCTTACCGTCGCCGTCGTAATCAAACCAGACCGCGCTGGTTGTCCAATTTGTATTGCTGAGGCCGGCTTTAGCCGTCACGTCCTGAAACGTACCGTCGCGATTGTTCCTGTAGAGAAGGCAGCCGCTATAGCCGCTCACAAAGATATCGGGCCAGCCATCGTTGTCATAATCCCCAACGGCAACGCCCATGCCGAATATGCCGCCAGCTACTCCCGCCTGTATCGTGACGTCTGTGAATGTGCCATCGCGGTTGTTCTTGTACAGCGCATTCCGCACTGGCTTAGTGGGCTTCCAGAAGTCGGACGGCCCGGAGTTTACCAGGTAAATATCCATCCAGCCGTCGTTGTCGTAATCCAGAAACGCGGCGCCCGGGCCCATCGTCTCGGGCAGATAGCGCTGGTCGGAGATAGCGCTTTCATGCACAAAGGTAATCCCGCTCTGAGCCGCCGATAGCTCCGCGAACAACGACGCTTCTTGCCCGTTCGTGCGCAGCGCCATTACTCCGGCCGAGGCTAGCCCCATCCACTGCCGTCTATTTAAATGCTTCAAACGCGCCTATTCTAGCGTGAAGGTAGCCGATTCTTCGGCCATTTCCGCGCCCTGTTTTACAACAAACCGAATCCGATAATTACCGGGCTCCAATTTAGTTGTAGGAACCGTGGCTACATATTGAATTCGGCCTTGTTCATCAGGTGCCCCGAGCGCCGGCGAACCGCTTCCCATCACCTGTCCGTCGCGGCTGAACTCCATTACCAGAACGGATTTCGCCGTTTCCTTCTGATTCGGGTAAATCGTGACGAAGAAGGACATGCTATCCGTCTCACTTTTCTTCAGCACCGGGCTGAGAGTCGGCGTCACTACTTTGTCAGCCATCAGGAACGGATCTTCCGGCGTTGTGCTGTCCGATTTGCCGCGCAGTCCGCGCATCATAGCAACGCTGCTGATACCCAGCTTCGCTTCCACCGGCGGCATGAAGAACACCGACTTGCGCGCACTCACGCTATTGTTCGTCCTGTCCAAAACACCCGTCTCCAGCGTGTAGCGTCCTGGCTCCAATTCAAAATGCTCATTGGCAATGAAATGGCTGGTCTTTAACTCGGCCACTTGCGAACTCAGCGCGGAAACCGGCACGTCCTTGCTGAACTTCCGCACCACCGTACCCTTCGCGTCCTTTACCATCGCAACGTAGGCTAAGTCACCCTGATAGTGGCCGCTTCCCTTCTCCTCCGAGACCGTGATGCTCGCAAGCGGCACGTCTACCAGCAGGTCACATAGCGAAGAGGCAGCCGGCCCGCGAAAGTGCATGCCCGCTGCCTGAAAACCGAACGCTTTGGGCAATGGCTTCGTATCCAAAGCTTGCATGACCGGGTATTCGTAGGGTGCCAACACCGTGCCACTGGCAACCACCGATGCCGGCAACGCGAAATATCCCGCGCGCGACTGCAGGCGCACATTGTTGCGACTGGTTCTTAACTCAACCTTTCGGAAAGAACCGTCATATTTCTCGATGCCGGGATTGTAGGTGATTTCGTAATAGGTCTCGATATCCTCGCTCACCTTTCTTAGTGGCTCACGGAAATCGTTGGTGTTGGCAATCAGAAAGCCGCCGGTCGATTCTGCCAGGTTCGCCAAGGTATCTTGCGTGTTCGCTTTACCTGCATTAATGGCCGTGTCTGTCGCTTGGGCCATTGCCGGCGTCACCGATCCGTTCCCTCGATGCGACATGTTCTGCCGCGCCGCCGAAGTCGCATCACGCAACTGGGACACCGCTTCCTGATTCAACGCCTTCGTATTCAAACCCGTCGCTTCAATCGAGTAAAACGTCACGTTGAAACGATTCGCCGTGCTGATAACCGTCTTGAAAGTTTCCTCCATACCCTGCGGCACGCCGAAGCCCGAGGAAAAGAACAGCACCGATTTGCGCCCAGGTAAACGATACTGCTGCCTTACCGCATCCAGCAGCCCGTAAATGGCCGCGCGTCCCGTCTGCGCCAGTTCAGTCGTCCGGGTAAGCAGCAGGGTGTTGTACATCATTTGCGCCATTGCCTGGTCCGCCGCCAACCCTGAATCAGGCGCGCCGCCTGCCCCGCTTCCACCGCCTCCGGTGGACATGTTGCCGAGTTGCTCACCCATCGAATCGCCGCCGCTGTTCGGCCCCATCAGCTGCTGCATCTGCGCTTGAATTTGCGCACTGTCCGACTTGAACTCGTCGTACTTGCCGCTGGTCGCCCGCTCAATTGCTTTTCTGATTAGATCGCGATTGTTGGTAAACGCCTGCAGCGCCTCCAGGTTTTCGCCTAGAACCAGAACGCCCATATAGACGTTCTGCGGCAGTTCATTCTTTAGCAGATCGAGCGCAGCTGACCGCGCCAGTTGGCGCGCATTCAAATCGAGCCGGTTGAAGATCAGCGTCACCAGCCGAATCTCGTGCAGCGGGTTCAGCGGCTTCTCCGCCGGAGCGGTTCCCGTCTGGAGCGCTTGCCTTTTCTCTTCGGCCGCCAGCACCCCAGAGCCTTGAATCAGCCGGAGCGACTTAATCGGCCGTTCTACACCGTTGTCGAAAAGCGTCAGGTCTTCCGCTCGCAGGTTGGTTACAGGCGCGCCTTTTTTATCGCGCGCCACAACGTCTAGCAGCACCTCGTCCGTACCGGCGCGAATGACGGTATCGCTCTGCCCCGCCCCAATCGGCAGCGCCGTCAAACCAACCGCGAGCCAAACCCAGACCGCCTTCACTTAAGGCTCCAGCGTGAAGCTGACAGTTTCCGCCGCGCCTTCACCCCCCTGCTTCGCCAGAAAGCGAACCTGGTAACTGCCAGGCTCAAAACTGCTCAGTGGAGCCGTTGCTACATACTGAATACGGCCCTGCGCGTCAGCCTTGCCGAGTTGTGCCGGCACGTTGCCCAGAACCTGGCCGTCCTTGCTGAATTCCATCACCAGAGCCGGTATGTCCGTGCTGGCCTTATCAGCGTAGACGACGACGTAAAAAGGCAGTCCTGACATTTCCGATTTCTTGATCGTCGGATCGACGAAGGGCGTCACCACCTGGTGCTCCATCAGCAAAGGATCGTTTGGATTCGCAGTTGCTTCCGCCGGCTTCATGTTTCGAACCACCGTGATGCTGCTGATGCTCAGCTTGTCGCCGGCGGCGGGTACAATGAAGCTCGATTTTCGTGCACTGATCTTTTCACCGGCTCCATCCAGCACCGCTGCCTCCAGCGTGTAGCGGCCCGGTGCCACCTGGAACGGCTCCGAATACACGAAATGCCCAGCCTTGAAGGCCTCCAGCTTGTCGGGCGTAATCTTCAAGGCCACTTCATTCCGCAGCTTCTTAATAATCGTCCCTTTGCCGTCCTTCACCATCGCGACATAAGCCAGCTTTCCTTCGAAATCCCCCGCTGCCTTGTTTTCAGCTAGCGTCAGATTACCGATGGGGATATCCAGCACCACATCGCATGTCGGCGCATCGGCCGCGCCACGGAAGTGCATACCGGCGCTCTTGAATGTGAAGTCGCGCTGCAGTGGCTTCTGATCCAAAGCCTTCAGCAGCGGGACTTCATAAGGCAGAACCACCTGGCCATTGGCCGTCATGGACGGTGGCAGCGCAAAGTAACTCGATCGCGATTGCACACGGTAATCCGCATCGGCGGTCTTGACAGCAATGGTTCGCAGCGAACCATCGTACTTCTCAATCTGCGGATCGTAGGTAATTTCGTAGTAAGTCTCGATGTCTTCGCTGATCTTCTTTACCGGATTCTTGAAGTCATTGGTATTGGCGATCAAATCGCCGCCCGTCTCCTTCGCCAGCCGTCCCAGTGTGTCCTGCGTATTCGCTTTGCCGCTGTCCATGGCGCTGTCCTGCGACTTCGCCATCTGCGTATTAACGCCCTGCCCCGGCATAGAGTGCGAAGCCGCCGCCGCATTATTCAAACCCGAAATCGAATCCTGATTAGAGGACCGAATCGTCAGCCCGCGCGAATCGATCGAGTAAAAACTTACATTCGACCTGTTGGCAATGCTGATGACGTTTTGAAAAGCCTGCTCAGACCCTTGTGGCACCGCGAAGCCGGAGGAAAAGAACAGGATCGTTTTCCGCCCTGGCAGCACATACTGCTCCTTCACCGCGTTCAAAAGCGCAAAAATCGCATTACGTCCCCAGTCGGTAGAGGCGTCTTCCTGGCCAGCCGTCAGCATCTGCAGCATCATCTGCGCCATCGCCTGATCGGCCGCTTGCGACCCGTTCGGCGCGGCTTCAGCACCTGTACCGCCGCCGCCCGTTGACATGCTGTTCACCTGATCGGTCAAGCTGTTGCCGCCGCCCTGCATCGGTCCCACCATCTGTTGCAGATGCGAAACAATCGCCGCGGAATCATCGGCAAAGCTGTTTGCGCCGCCCGTCGCTCGAATAATCGCCTTCTTCAATAATTCCCTGTCGTTGGTGAATGGCTGAATCGCCTGCAGGTTGTGCCCTATTGACAGGACCGACATATATACGTTCTGGCCAAGTTCCGACTTAATCAGCGTCATGGCCGCATCTCGGCACAACACACGCCCGTTCTGATCCAGGCCATGGAAGATCAGCGTTACCAGCCGGATCTGACGCAGCGGGTCAAGTTGCGTCCTTCCACCCGTGCTGCTCACGCCTTCCTTTCCTTCCACCAGCCGAAAAGATTTGATGCTCTTCTTCTGACCGTTGTCGAGAATGGAAAAATCCTCGGGTTTCAAGTCTTTAATCAAGTGGCCCTTCTTGTCCCGAACTACGACGTCCAACAGCACTTCTTCGCTTCCGCTGTTCTTAAACACCGGACTCTGGTCGTTCGTGGCGGCGGGCGCTGGCGCAGGCGCCTGGGCAAAAGCCCCTAGCGCAGTCGCGGCGAAGCAAAGCATCAAAGCGGCACAGCTTTTCATAAAACGGCTCCTTACTTGGTACGGCTAGTCCGGATAAACCGACTTCGCTCGTACGATTCGTATATCGTGATCGGAAAACATGTGGTGCGAACCCGGCAACTCCACCTTGGGCATGTGACAGGTCGAGCACTCTTTTGTAGCCACCTTGCAAGCCTTCGCTTCGGGCTTTCCCCCGGCGTGGCAGCTCTGGCACTTAGCATCGTAGGTTGTAGCTACTCTATCAATTTCTTTATGCGGATCGTGGCACGCCGTGCAGGCAATGCGTTTATCGTCCGCGTCATAGCAACGGCTATTGGCCAGCCGGTAAGGCTGAAAGCGGACGTTCAGGATTCCGCGCGGCCCATTGCTGGCAATCTGCTCCCACGTGCGGTGACACTGTCCGCAGAAGTTGCTCGTCTCTTCCGTCGTCATGGCCGTCAGCTTTTTCATCGCAAACAATGTCGTGTCCCCCTTCTTCAGGCCGGCCAGATGATTCGTAGTGTCTCCGTGGCAGCGCTCACACTGCACTCCGGCCGTCATCGAACCAATCGTTAGCTTGCGGTCGGTCACCGAACCCGTGGAGTGGCAATTGAAACAGGCCACCTTCTCACGCTCGCCCATCGGCCTCCCCAATGCCTCCAGCAATGTGGTCGGCTGGAACTTTTGGTCGCCCATGGTTAAATCAAGCCCGTCAATCTGACGGTAATAGCTGACGAAGCTCTCGAAATACTCTCCGTCCTTCTCCAGAACATACGTCTGCCCCGCCGCTCCTAAGCCAAACGCCCAGCCTATGGGCACTGTCAGAGTCTCCTTGCCATCGCTTACCGAGTAGGAACTCTGATCGCCCTTCCGTTCAAGCCGGTACGAATAACCCTTGGAGCTGAAAGTCATTACCGGATGACTCTTTAAGACTCCGCACTCAGCCACTAGCTCCATCGCATGTCCCATTGATGTATCCGGATGCGGCTTCGCCTGCGCCGTGTGGCATGTGGCGCATGCGCGCGCCGGTCGCGAACTAATAACCGGACCTGTATCGCTGGCGCGCAGCGTTAAAGCCGCAACAGCGACAAATAGCGCAGCCTTCATGGAGTGCTCTTGTTTGCTTCGTCGGACGCCTTGCGCTCTTTCAAGAATTCCTGCCGTTCTTTTGCCGCGTCTTCCTTACGCCCCACCTTGGCATAGGCGGACGCCAGGGCCATATGGACTTGTGGGCTGCCTGGCGCCAGCGCTCGCGCCCGCTCCAGTTCCTTCACCCCGCGCGCAGGATCAATGTCTCCCTCACATAGAATCCTCCCCAGCACCGCGTGCGCCGGGAAAGAAGTCGAGTTCGCCTGCACCGCCGATTCCGCGTACGGCAACGCAATCTTGTAATCTTGAACGCGCAAATACTCCGAAGCTAGCGTGACTAGAGTCGGAACATGTGCCGGCTGCGCTACCAGTTCTTTCTTAAGCTCGGCGAGCCCCGCGTCCACATCGCTGAATAAGAGGAAGCTCCCGTAAATGTAATGCATGTTGGGCTGATTGGGATATTTCTCCACCGCGGCTTTCAGTTCCGTCGCCGCCAGTGCCGTCTTCAACGCGGTTGCATCGTACATGGCGCGTCCCACATCCAGTACCATTTCGCGCTCCGACGGGGGCAGTTCGGACGGCAGCAACGGCTTGCGCAAAGCAGCTATCCCCATGGCTTCCACATAGTCGGGCTGCTCCAGGTTCCTCTGCGCGAACAGACCAAGCGTCTTCATCGCCTCTTCGTAATCGCCGTTTCTGGTCAGCAGCAGTGCGAAGTGGTAATGCACAACATCCGAAATAGTCTGATCGGTCCCAATCCCAAGGTCAATCCCGCGCCGGACATGCTTTAGCGAGCTGGAATAGTCGCGTGTCTGAAATTCGCACAACCCCAGCATCGCCCAACCCACCGCAACGTCCGGCTTGATTAGCGTTAAGTGTTTAAACGCGTCGCGCCCGTCGGCATATTCATCCAGATCGTAATAAAGCGTGCCTAAATACCACCAGCCTTCGTCCCACGACGGCTTCAGCGCGACTCCTTTTTTGTATACCGCTATGGCATCGTCAATGTGGTTGTTCTGCCGGTCTTCCTCGCCCTGCTTGGACAGCTTTTCGATAGCAGCATCCGAACCGGCAAGCGTTTTTTGGGAAAAACCTTGCCCGATCGAAAAACATGCACAAACAAGCATGCAGCAAAGAAATTTCATTTCGCTATCTTCTCCGCGTCCGTTTGCTTAGCGCCTGGCTGCTGGGCCTGTTTTTCGGCGTTCAACTGTTGCACAATCAGGCGCTCACGGTCGCCATCCTGCTTACGCTTCTCCCGGTAGTAAACCGTGGCCAGCGACACATGCGCCTCCACAAAGCTGGGCGAAGCTTTCACAATCGATTCTAATGACGAGCGCGCCTCTGGTATCTTTCCCTCGGCAATTCTGACCAAAGCAATCTGATACTGAATGGCGGTGTCGTCCGGCCTTACCGCTTCCGCTCGCTGAAAATAGGGAAGCGCATGTTCATAATCCTGATCCAGCCGGTACATCGCACCTATATGAAGATTAGCTTGAAAATCGTTCGGATCGTGCTCCAGAGCCTTGAGAAATGCTTTCCTGCTGGCGGCCAGATCGCCGGTTGCGAAAAGCGCCTGCCCATAATAGGACCACGCGTCCGGCAAGTTGTCGTTCAACTCCACAGCCTTCGCGAAATCCGCTACCGCCGGGGCGAATTCTTTAGCGCTGAACTTGGCGGTGCCCATCAGCAGATGAACCTCGGCTGAGTCTCCATTCTTCAGAATCTGGTCGATTACCACTTGGCCCTCCGTAGTCTGCCCGTCGCGCAGCAGCGCCATGCCAAGCAGGTAGGCCACTCCCAAATCGGTCGAATTCGCTTGTCGAAGCGGTTGAAGCAACTCGATCGCTTTCTTGTTCTCTCCCTGCCGTAGGTCGCAATCGGCAAGCAGCATCGTAGCCTTCCCGTTTTGCGGATCGACCGCATGAATCGCCGTCAACTCCTTAGAGGCATTTACATATTCGGCGGACTTGTAATAAGCCAGCGCCAGATTCGTCCGTACTGCGTTATCCGGTTTGGTTTTCAGCGCGAGTTTATACTGCTGAATGGCCTGCTGGTACTGCCCGGTCCCGATCAGCGCCGCGCCCAGATTCGACCGCACCTGCGCGGCGTCCGGATACATATCGAGGAAAATTGTGTAATCGTGAATGGCTTCGGCCAGCTTTCCCTCCTGCTGGAGGGTAACGGCCTCTTTCAGTAGTTCCTGCGGCGACTGCTTCGCCTGGCCAAACAGGGGCAGCGCAGCTACAGCGAATAGAACAAAACGGTACATCACTAAGTTTGTCGAAAGTCTAGCATGCTTCCCGCGGCAGCAAAAATGGCGGGACAGCTTGCGCCATCCCGCCAGATTCCCGCTCCGATTCCTCTTAGAAGAAGAATTTGAAGACAAACTGAACCGTCCGGCCGCCATTTTGATAAGTGGCATAGCCAAACGTGGAGTTTGCGAGTTTGCCCGCTGCATTCAGCGTCAGGTTGAGGTTGGTGTCGCCGCCTGCTGGATTGAAGGAGGTAAGCGGGTGATTGATGAAGTTGAAGGCTGAAACGCGGAATTGAATCTTCTTAGTTTCACCCATCTGGAAGTTCTTGAACAGCGACAGATCGTTGTTAAAGAAAGCCGGTCCCTTGATGTACGGCATAACAATTGGACCGTTAGCTCCAGGCGTCGGCGCCCCGAAGCAGTTTCCGTTGATGTATTGATTAGCCTTCAGGTTCTTTGAAGGATCGCAAAGAAGCGTCGGCTGTACCGATATATATGGGGTACCGTTGATGACATCGGACGTTAAACCGAAGTTGCTGTTGTTCGTCGGAACGACTCCGCCGCCGCCGGGAATCGAGGTTCCAGGCGCGAGGTAGCCGCTAAAGCTGAAGTTCGAGCTTGATACCGCCTGCAAAGGTGAACCGCTCTGCGCTTGCGATGTGCCCGAGATCTGCCAGCCATTGATAGCGCCCTTGATGATGGCGTTTCCGTGCTTGTAGATCTGGCCGAACTGATAGACGTAGGCGACGTTGAAAATGTGCGTTCTGTCGTTAGGCAGGACGCCGTAGTTGGCTGCCGGATCCAATGGATTGCCGATACCCGAAGAGCTGTTTTCTCCGCGAATACCAAGCGCCTTGCTGAAGGTGTAGTTTGCCAGCCAGTTCAGATGACCTGACTGCTTGTTCCAACTCGCCTGGAATGAGTTGTAGTTGGAGTAGTTATTGTGCTCCTGCTCGTAGATCGCTCCGTACTGCGGATAAGGCACATAAGCAGTGGCGCCGGTACCAACCGAACTCAGGTTCGGATTGGCGGCGTTTCCGAAGATGCCGGGAATGTTGAATAGCGTTCCATACTGAATTGCATTGATATTTCCGTAGGTGCCGTTGCTGGCGTTGTTCAGATATTTGGACTGGTTACCAACATAGGAGAACTCGGCCGTTGAGGTCCACGGCATCCGCTGCGAGATGGTAAAGCTATAGCTTGTCGTCAGAGGCTGCTCGGTGTCGTTCAGGTCCAGCACCTTAACTCCGCCTGGCGCAGCCAATGTGGGCGTGATGCTCTCGATATACGGGAACGTGGTCGGCGCATTGTTGGCCGGGTTATTGGCGGTGAAGGTGTAAGCACCGGCCGCTGTTCCCAGCGCGGAAGCCTGCACGTTTTGTTCATCGTGGAAACGATATTGACCGAGCCCGCCGCGGAGCACAGTCTTGCCGGTTCCGAAGATATCCCAAGCGAGACCAAAGCGCGGGTTGTAAAACAGCGCCCGGCCCTTCGTGCCCGAAAGTGGAACGTTCTTGTTGATTTTGTTCCAGGAGAAACCGTCAAGTTGGCTGCCGTTGTCCGCAGCTACATATTGGCTGGGAAGGAAGACCGCGGCGCCGATGCCTTGATCGTCAACCCATGGACCCAGATGATCTAAACGCAAGCCGTAATCTACGGTAAGGCGGCGTGACAGTTTCCACGAATCCTGCGCGTAGAAGGCAACGCTAGTGTAATGCATGGCGATCGTCGGATCGAAATTCGATTCGGCGTATTGCGACAGGATTCCGGTCAGCATATCAGCATAGGCGTTTCCAGTGGAACCTTGGCCCCAATTGGAGTAAATCTGCTCACCGTTGACATAGCTGTCGCTTGGCTGCTGATTCTTGGTGCGCTCCCAGTAGAAGCCGAATTTGGCCGTGTGCGTACCCCAAACCTTGGAGATGTTATCGCCCAAAGTCGGAAGCCACTTGTTGGCATAGAGGGTGTTGTTCTGCTCGTAGCCGCTGGGGTTGATCAGGTTGGCGATACCGTCGCTCCAGCCGGTCAATACGGGCAGCTGATTGTTTACCGTGTCGTTGAAGATGTGCTTGTAGTTCACACCCAGCGTGGTTGCATTGATCTTTGCGGGATCAGCATACTGGAAGGCAACATACAGGTTCGTGTAGGTAAACACAAGTTCGTTGGTAAGAGTAGGGCTGAACACCTTGGTTAGGTTGACCGAGATCGAATCCGACGTGTTCGGTTCCTTCTGTGAACTCGGATAAGGAACAGCGGGACCGGTACCCCACCACAACGTACTGTTGTCGTGGTTCGTTTCCTGCTGATGGTTGTAGCTAACGAACAACTTCGTGTTGTCGCTGATGCTCCAGTCAATGCGCGGACGAATCTGCAGCATCTGGTCCGAGTGTGTTTCCGAGTAAATATAGTTGCTGCCGTTGTTCAATTGCGGGTTGACATTCGGCAGGGGATAGAGATTCATCAAGTTAAGGCCGATGGGGCTGATTGAGGAAGCGGCTATTTGGCCGCTCGTCGTCGCCACATTATTGTTGGCACCGTTCTGAGTGGCCGGGCCGGTGACTGAGCCGCCAGGGTTGCTGTTGCCGAGGTAGCTATTCAGATACGCCGCAGTAAAGTTGCCCGACCGCATAGCTGCCGTCGGCACAAACGAGTTGAACACGTCATGTGAAGGATCCTGAACCTGCTGCGTGTAATCTTCATAAGCGAAGAAGAAGAACAGCTTGTCGTGGTTCTTGTTGAACTTGCTATGAGGAATGATTACAGGACCGCCGATGTTGAATCCCGGATAGTAAAAGTAGGTATCGGGCTTGGGCGCGTTCTTCAGGCCGGTGGCTGGGTTTGTACCTAAGTCGTTGTTGTAGGCGTTGGTGGCGTCGAAAGTGGCGTCACGGGCATAAAGATAAGCTTCGCCGTGAAATCGGTTACCACCCGACTTACCGATGGCCGCGATCACGACCGGGCCCTTCGCGTTTTCCGCACCGAAGTTTGATGTCAATACCTTCATTTCGGCCGTCATATCGGAGACCGTATTCACTGCCTGTCCGCAGTTGCAACCTGGATCGATGATATGTGCGCCGTCAGACGTAATGTCCAAAGCGCCGGTGCGTTGTCCATTAGCCGAGAAGTTGCCGACTGGACCCGCGCCTGTGCTCTGTTGCTGCGATTGCCAGCCTTGATTTGCACTGTTAGTGCCGGTGAGTGCAAAGCCAGGCAGCAGCTTGATGAACTCAGCCGCGTTCTGGCCTACGATCGCAATGTTTTCTAATTGCTTCTGACCGATCACTATGGATTTTTCGCCAGAATCAACTGGCGTTAATTCTTCAGCCGTTCCTGAAACCGTTACAGTTTCTGCCGAAGAACCAACTTTCAAGGCGATGTTCGACAAATTACGTTTGTCGCCGGCATCGAAGTGAACACCCTCTTGTGCGTACGCTTCGAAGCCTTGTGCCTTGATGGTGACGGTGTAGTCACCAGGTTGGACGGCGTTTATTGAAAAGAACCCGTCGTTATTAGTTACCGTGCGCCGTTCGTCGCCGCTTGCCGTATTTTTCATCAATACGGTTGCGCCGGGTACTACTGCTCCCGACGGATCGGCGACGGTGCCGGTTAAAGTTCCGGTGACGTTCTGGGCGATTGCGTTACCGCCCAAAATCCCGAATGCCATGGCCCAGATGAGTAAATGGGCTTTAAATGACCTCAATAACATGGAAGCCTAACCTCCCGCTTCTTCCCCTAATGGGAATGCGGCGTTTCAATTTGATAGTGGAAAGATATCAACTTGTAAAACCACTGTCAACCTTTAGTATTAGATTTGGCTGCAGAAAAGGTCTAGGAAGAACCTCATCCCTCTACCCCTAGTACCAATTTCGATCTCGTGAAAAGGACGCGCGCCGCCAAAAAGCAGCGAACTCGCTGGCATGCCGGCGAGGCGCTGGACACCGCGCCCAAGGTGCGCGCGTTACTAAGAAGTATGCTGAATTAGCAACCAACTGCCATGCCATCCCAGCTTTCCAGACGGCAACTACTTACCGGCGCAGCCTCCCTCACCGCGGCCTCGACGCTCCGCCTCTCTTCTGCCAGCCAGCCAAGCGCTTTATTTGAGGAAATTCCGGCTGCCTCCAGCGGCCTCGAGTGGGTCCACGACAACGCCATGTCCGATAGCCGCTTCCTTCCCGAAACCCTCGGCCCCGGTTGTGCTTTTCTCGATTACGACAACGACGGGTGGATGGACATTTACCTCGTAAACAGCGGCCCGTCGGACTTCTGGACCCCCAAGAAGCCCATCCGCAACGCACTTTACAAGAACAACCGGAACGGCACGTTTACAGACGTAACTGAGAAGGCTGGTGTAGCGGGCCACACCTTCGGCATGGGTGTAGCGGTCGGCGATTACGACAACGACGGCTGGCCCGATATCTTCGTCACTTCCTACGGCCGCTGCATTCTTTATAAAAACAACAAGGATGGTACTTTTAGCGATGTCACCGAAAAAGCCGGGTTAGCCACCCCCGGCTGGACCACCAGCGCGGTCTGGTTCGACTACGACAACGATGGCCGCCTCGACCTTTTTGTCTGCAGCTTTGTCGATTACAGTTCTACTCATAAATTTGAATGCGGCGACAACAACCTGGGCAGAAAGTACTACTGCATTCCCCGCATCTTTAAAGGTACTGCCAGCTTCCTGTATCACAACAATGGCGACGGTACTTTTACTGAAGTGAGCAAAGGAACCGACATTGCCAAGTCGTTAGGCAAGAGCCTGGGAGTCGTCGCCACCGATATAAATAATGACGGTCGTATGGATTTGTTCGTCGCCAACGATACCGTCCAGAACTTCCTGTTTGTAAACCGCGGCCCTGACAAGACCGGCAAGTGGCAGTTCGAGGAGATCGCCCTCCAGGCCGAGGTGGGTTTCAGCGACAACGGCCAGCCGCGCTCAGGCATGGGGGTGGATGCGGCCGACCTTAACAACGATGGCTGGCAGGACTTGTTCGTCGCCAATGTCGATCAGGAAATGTTTTCGGTCTATCAGAACACAAAAAACGAAGGTTTTCGCGACATAGCGCATGCCAATACCGTCGCCCAGGCCACTCGCCTCTTAAGCGGATGGGGATTGAAGTACTTCGACTACGACAACGATGGCTTGATCGACCTTTTTCTCGCCAACGGACATCCCGACGACATGATAGACAGCTACTCGCAACAGGTGCACTACAAGGAGCCTTTATTGTTGTTTCATCAGGCGCCGGACGGCAAGATGGTCAACATGAGCGATCAGGCTGGGCCAGTCTTTAAGAAGATGTTTCCTGCGCGCGGTCTGGCGGTCGGTGATTACAACAACGATGGCGCAGTTGATGTTCTGGTTGCCAATAATGGGGCGGCTCCTGTTCTGTTAAAGAATGCCGCCGCAGGCGGCCGCAACTGGCTGGGCCTGAAGTTGGAAGGTGTCGCCTGCAACCGCGATGCCATCGGAACGCGCCTGATTTGGAAGGCAGGCGGCAAAACTTACCGCCGCTTGAAAAACAACGGTGGCAGCTACCTCTCCTCGCATGATCCAAGAGAAGTTTTGGGCTTAGGTGATGCCTCCAAAATCGACGAGTTGGAGATCCAATGGCCGGCGCCAAGTAAACGGATCGAGAAGTTGACCAATTTGGAAGTGAACCGCTACATTCACATCGTTGAAGGCAAAGGCATCGTCTAGCGGTGGATTTAGGATCGTACTCCCACAAACGACCGCTTTCCTATTTCATCAAGCGCGGTCTTTGGGCCTTATTCCAATTACCATTTATCGGTGGGACCCCCAAGCAACTCAGCTTTCTTCGTGTCGGCTTATTGAGGTTGTTCGGAGCCCGCATCGCCAGCGGCTGCCTCATCTGTGGCGGAGTGCGAGTTTGGGAACCTTGGAACCTGGAGATGGGCGTCCGGTCTGTTTTTGGAACTGGAGCCGAAATCTACAACCTCGCTAAAATCACCATCGGATCAAATGCGGTCATCTCCCAGGGTGCCTACTTGTGTTCAGCCTCGCACGATTACACCGACAGATCGTTCCCCCTATTTTCGAAGCCAATTAGCATCGGAGATGGAGCTTGGGTTGCCAGCAAAGCCTTTATCGGCCCCGGTGTATCGATTGGCGAGGGAACGGTGATTGGCGCCTGTTCAGTCGTGACAAAGGATATGCCGGCATGGATGGTGTGTGCAGGAAATCCATGCAGACCTCTCAAACCGCGACTTATGCAAAACAAGAGTTCTAACGCACGAAACATTTAATTTGTTTCAATTTGGAGAATTACCCTAAGGTATAGTGACTATAACTGTTCCTGGGTCTTTGTCGATTCGCTTTCCAAAATTCTGACAATTTAGAGGTTTCTATCATGAGGCTCATAACACTCATAATGCTGCTGTCTGCCTTCACGGCTACCACAGTTTTGGCCCAAAACGATCCAACCCTGGCGCTTGCCCAGATCCTGTCCGATAAGGGCACTATTTCCGTTGCCGATTTGGCCCGCGTACAAGCCGCCGATCAGCAATCGCGGCTCGGCACGCTGGCTACTATTCTGCAGGAAAAGGGCGTGCTCAACGCCGGCGACCTCGCCAAATTATCCATCCCTTCCCCGATGCCTGCAACTGCACCGCAGGCGGTCGCCGCTCGTTCGGAGCCTTCGCCCTCAACGCCCACAACATTGGAAGCCCCGGTCACAACCAAGAAGGGCCTGCCGGTTTCTCTCTATGGCACGCTGCTGGTGACAATGGGCTCCAATGATTCGGTTTTCAACATTGAAGATACGCCCATGATTGCGAGCAAGCAGGGTAGCGATCCTACTGGAGGCGATAAAAACTTCTACGGCTCAGCCCGCCAGTCTCGGGTGGGAGCGACACTCAATCCGGTCGACGCCTTGGGCGGAAAACTGTCCGGAGCGGTTGAGGCTGACTTTATGGGCGGCCAAGCCCCTTACGCCAATGGTGTGAGCATGAACATTGTCCGCTTGCGACTAGCCTACGGCCGCGTCGATTGGACAAACTGGTCCTTTGAAGCAGGTCAGGATTGGACCATCTTCGCGCCGCTGAATCCCACCAGTTTGAACGAAATCGGAATCCCCGAGATGACCGCCACAGGTAATCCCTGGATACGCTCCCCACAAATTCGAGTGGAGGCGAAGACTAAGAATGCCAGCGGCAACAATCTACTCTGGCAGGTCCTCGCATCCGATCCTAATATGGGCGATGCCTCCACCACAACCGTGACCGTTGCGCGTGCACCAGGCATCGGCGAGCGCGGCCGCATGCCCGCTTTGGAGAGCCGCATTGCGCTTAGCAAGACCGTTGATGATAGGGCTTACACCATCGGCTTCAGCGGCCGGTATGACCGCGGTAAGAATGCGGGCACCATCGGCGCGCTGAATGTCCAGTCGCCGGTGGACTCGTGGGGTGTAGCGCTCGACTACTCACTGCCGTTTAGCAAGTACGTCAATCTCACCGGCGAAGCTTATGAAGGCCGCGCACTGGGCATCTATAGCGTTGCCTCCGGCGAATCCATTGGTGCCGTCGGTACAGTGGGCGCACACGGCGTATTGAGCCGCGGCGGCTGGGCGCAGTTGCAGTTCAATCCGAACAAGAAATGGCAGTTCAACCTCGCCTACGGCGTTGATCAGCCCGACGACAAACAGATCGCAGTTGGCGCGCGCTCACGAAATCAGCAGTACATGGCCAACGTGATCGAACGGCTGACCCGGAATATCAGTGCCTCGCTTGAATATCGCCGCATACTGACTGACTATCGAAACCAGATACCGTCCAATGAGCGTGGCGATCACATCGATCTCGGCGTAGCGTACATTTTCTAGTTCTACCGGCGGCTTAAGTTTGCAGTAATAGTAGCAGTGACTGATGCTGCCGCCGTTAGCTTAAACGGTAACGAATCCTTGCTCTCTTCGGAATTTCAGATCCTGCTGGTCGACGACAGTAATGCAGATGCCTCCATCTTCCAACTGGCAGTTGCGGAAGCGTCTGCCCGGGTGAAGCTCTATTGGGTAGCCAGCGGGGAGGAAGCTTTAGAATTTGTGCACAGCAGGGGCAGATTCGAAGGTCTCCTCCCACCCAAAATCATGGTGCTTGACCTCAATATGCCTGGTCCTACTGGCTTCGACGTTTTAAAAGCCGTTCGAGCCGATGCTAAAACCCGGCATCTCCCCATCATTGTCTTCTCCACTTCATCCGCTCAAAAAGATGTAAACCTGGCCTATGAGCTTGGCGCCAATGCCTACTTCGCCAAACCGATGAGCCTTGAGACATATATAAGTAAAGTTCGAATAATCATTCAGCACTGGTTAGATTTAGCTTTGCTGCCAGTATCATCGTCCGCCCCAGTATGAGGCCTTCACGGCAGGGGCCGACAAAGGACGCAACACTGTTTCGCCCGCAGCATTCACCAAGCGGTAAAATCCCACTAATGCTCTCCCGGCTCACCCTAACGGTTTTGACGCTTTCAGTGTGCTCCTTTGCCGACACGCGATTTGCCATCTCTTATCCCGCCTCCGCGAATGCCGGACCCATCACAGGCCGCGTTTACGTCATGATTTCGAAGACATCGGAAACAGAACCGCGCCTCCAGGTCGGGCGCGTGGGTGTACCGTTCTTCGGCCATGATGTAAAAAAGCTGTCGCCGCGGCAGAGCGCCGTGATTGATGAGTCCGATCTGGGTAGTCCCGTGGAGAGTTTGAAAGATATTCCAGCGGGCGACTACTTTGTGCAGGCGTTTGTGTCGGTTTATACGGAGTTTCATCGAGCCGACGGCCACACGCTGTATATGCATGACGACAAGTGGGAGGGCCAGCGCTGGAACCGATCGCCCGGCAATCTGTACAGCAAGGTGCAGAAGATGACGGTGAATGCGGAGAAAGGCTACGAGATAGCGCTGGTGTGCGACCAGGTGATTCCGCCGGTGGTGATTCCGGCGGACACCGAATATGTGAAGAGTTTCAAGTTGCAGAGTCCCATGCTGACCAAGTTTTGGGGGAGCCCCATCTATATGGGCGCGACCGTGCTATTGCCCAAGGATTACGAACGGACGGAGATTAGTTATCCGGTGCTTTATATGCAGGGGCATTTTAGTCTTAACCCACCGCTGGGGTTTTCTCCAACAGGCAATGGCAAGGTGCTGTATGAGGAATGGATGAAGGATGATTTCCCGCGGATGATTGTAGTGACGTTCCAGCATCCGACGCCTTACTTCGACGACTCCTACGCCGTGAACTCGGTGAACGTAGGTCCATATGGCGACGCCATTCTGCAGGAACTGATTCCCGAAGTGGAGAAGCGCTTCCGTATTATTAAACAGCCTTGGGCCCGGCTGCTTTCGGGCGGATCCACCGGAGGTTGGGAAGCTCTGGCGCTTCAGCTTTACCATCCAGATTTCTTTGGAGGCACATGGTCTTATTGTCCTGACTCAGTGGATTTCAACGATGTCGAGGGTATCAATGTGTATCGGGATAAGAATGCCTTTTATAAAGAGATGGAATGGCGGCGTGAACCGACCATCAACAGCCGCGAAATTAATGGACAGGTGCGGCAAACCTCCGAACAGCGCAATCATTTTGAACTGGTAAACGGGACGCGCGGCAGGTCGGGCGAGCAACTAGACATCTGGTCAGCGGTTTTCGGACCACTCGGAGAGGATGGATACTTCGAACCGTTGTTCGACAAGATGACCGGGACCATGCATCCGAAGGTGGCTCAATATTGGAAAGATAACGCCGATCTCCGCTATTACATGGAGAAGAATTGGTCAACGCTCGGCCCAAAGCTGGTAGACCGGCTGCATATCTATGTCGGCGACGCCGATAATTTCTTCCTGAATAACGGAGTGCATCGGATGCAGGAGTGGATGGCGAAAACTGAAAATCCGCATTACGAAGGATATTTCTTGTACGGCGCAATGAAGGGTCATTGCTACAGCGGGCCGGAAAATTCAGCCGATCGTTTGAAGCAGATGGCGGAATTCATCATGTCGAAGATGCCAGTGAACACCGTAGCGGACTGGTGGAAGAATTAACGAACAGGCGCGGCTTCCTGCATCGCCGCGATTCGTGCTTCGTTGGCTTTGGTCAAATGCGGCGTGATTCCCAACATCCTTTCAATTAGCATAAGCTGCCCGCGATGATGCATCTCATGTTCTTTCACGCTCATCAAGATGTCGAACCGTGTGCGGCTGGGCCGCTCTGCGCTAGGCGGCATGGCGATGGCTTGGCCCAGAAACTCATCGCTCAGTCCCTCTACCGCGTTCGCGAACTTCTCGCCCTCGTTCTTGAGCAAGGCGATTACCTGGTCCTTCGTCGTCACCTTCTCCGACTCCGCTTTAATGCTTTCCATATAGCGCATGAAGTCAAATCCAACCATCGAGGTGCGTTTTGCATTCAACGTCACCTCTTCCTGAAATTTGCCACCCATGGCAATGTGCGTCAGCAATTCCTTAACGCTTCTGAATCCTTTCGCCGCCTGAAAATCGTACTGATCTTCCGGGATTTCTTCCGCAATAATCAACGTATTCTTGCGCACTGTGCGGAAGGCTGCCGCCAGTTCCTTCGATCCGTAGTGATTCATCGTGACCACTATAACCTCAACGCTGCAAAATTTCTTTCCACGAGTCCAATTCCAGCTTCTTGGGCGTAACGGGAAGTTTTACGTCATAAGTGGCGGTGTTGTTTCCCACCACGCGCCACTCGCCAAAGCGGATCATACTGCCTTTGCCGATATCCGCGAACACCGGCAGCAGCATGGCGAACTTTTCGTCCACCTCGCTCTGCGTGATGCTCAAATGCGCCACGCTTGTGCCATCGGAGGCGGGCGTTATTTGATAATCGAACTTATATTTCGGCACGCGGGTGCCATAAACCCATTCGCGAAAAAACCAGTCCATGCGCCCGTTGCCCTCAATGTTCATTGCCGGCGTCATGTGTTTCTCCACCACCGCCTGAAAAGCTTCTGTCGAAGCCGGAGCGTTGGCGTAGGTAGTGACAAAGTCGTGCATCATGGCGATGAACGCTTTGTCGCCTTCCTGATTCGTGTGCATGATTGACCGCAGCATGCCCAGAACATAAGCGCCCTTGGCGTAGGTGTCTTCCTGGTAGGCATTGTGGGTCTGCGGAGACACTAAACGTAATCCCAGCCAGATGGGTCCAGCATCGGTGGCGGCTATCCCAAATGTGTTCTTTTCCAGAATGCGTTTGCGCTGGCGATCCCAGAACTGGATGTAATCGTTACGGGAGTTTTTCTGCGCCTGCTCCAGGAATAATGCCGCCGAGAACTCGGCAAAGCCTTCCGACAGCCACTGATCGTGATAAGACGCCCAACCCACCGCGTGTCCCCACCACTGATGCGAGACTTCGTGCGGCGTCACTTCATCCACAAACGCCGTCAATTTGTTTTGATTACCAAAGGCCATCCAGCGCTGGGTGGAATCCATGTAAGCCAGCATAGGCAGGTAGACCAAGTTGGGCCACGACTGTCCCATGAAAAAATCGGGCTGCTCTGTAAGCGCTATATGGTCGAATGGCGCAGGCCCGAAAAAGTAAGTACAGACCTGCAACTGCGCGCGCGCAATTTCCAGCGCGTGTTTGGTCATGGNNGTCTTTCAGGTAATAGCCTTCCAGTTTGTAGTGCGTGATGTCATCCGCCAGGTCGATCTTCTGATAGGCGCCGAAATTAAAGCCGGCCACGGCAACCGGCTGCGGCGTCACCCAATGGCTGACCATCATGCCGTCCTCAACCCCTTCACTCTGCAGCGAGCCCACGCTGATGACCTTGTATTTCTTAGGAACTCGGAAAGTGAGGTCGTAAAGAGAGCGCTCGCCAAAGCCGTTCAGGTTGGGATACCACTCTTCCCTGGCGCCCACATAGAAACTGCCCTCGCCGGCTTTCATAATCACTTTGTCGCCGGCGTATTCGATAGAGATGGCGTATTCTTTGCCGGCCTCGGTTGCAGCCGGCAGCACCACGTAAAAAGATCCATCGGCTTTGCGCGATTCCTGAATGAAAGCGATATCTTTGCCCGACGCATCGGCGACGCGCGACACCCGAAGATTGGGCAGCAGGTTGAACTTGACCACACGTTCGCCCGCAATTACAGGCTTGAATTTGACATTCGCCACGCTGGTCAAATGCGTGTTGTTGCCGATCACGGTATCGATCTTCATCCTGGTGACGGTTTCATAACGGCGCTCCTCCAGCGAATTGGCTGTGTGCTGCTGCAGTTCAGAAAGCGAATGATCCATATACCAGATGCCATCCTCGTTGCCCTCCGGATCGTAGTTGATCAACGCCACTTCTTCGGGAGAGTCAAACCCGGCAATGGCGCCGCCGCGAGCTTTGGAGAGAAGACGCAGACTGCCATGCTTACCGCTTTTGACGAACGCGCTGAAGTAGGTTCCATGAGCTTCGTTGTAAAGGCCGGCCAGCAGTTCAGCGTCGATGTTGTCCATGCCTGAGCCGGTGAGAATGAACTCCGAGAAACCGGCCGCGTTCTCACGCCTGTGCCGCACCTGGTCCTGCCAGTCATGAAAGGCCGAACCCGCCGCCGGTGGAGTAGGAACGCCCGTCGTGGCTTGCGCGAACAGGTGATCCATGCCTTTGGAAAAACGAAACACCACCTGGGTGAAATCTTCATCCACCTGTTCCGCGCCCATCCGGCGCACGAGTTCCCTGCGGTCCAGCGCGGTAGGCGGCTTTAGACGAAAATGGCCCTGACCCACAAAGATCGCTCCTGTCACAACGCCGTTCACCGGAGCTAACAGCGTAAGCGTGCCGTCTTTCAGTTCGAAGCCAGCGACATCAAACGGCACGGTCAGATCTTTAACTGAAAAACTGGAACCCACTCCGACGAAACGCAACTGACGATACACAGGATCCACATTGGCTTTGTTGGAGGTAGCGTCCTCCTGAAAAGGAGCCGCTTGCAGAAGCGGAACTGCAAACAAAAGCACAGAACATAAATAGGTCATGGTTGTTCAGCCTTTCTATCGGGCGAAAATTTCACCAAGTATAGACTACCGGTAGATTTCCGCAGACACTAGGCCTTTGGGTGCGCACGGTCGTAAACGGTTTGCAAATCCTTCAGTGAAACTTGCGTGTACTTCTGCGTTGTCGATAGTCGCGCATGTCCCAAAAGCTCTTGAATAGCGCGCAGATCGGCGCCATCACTTAACAGGTGGGTGGCGTAAGCATGCCGGAAGCTGTGCGGATGGACGGTGGAATCGCCGGCAAAAAGCAGGGCATAAGCTTTCACCAGGCGGCGCACCTGCCGGTCACCCAGGCGCTTGCCGCGCGAATTGAGAAACAGCGCCGGTTCGTTATCGGCTCTGGTTTCCATGTACGCCTGCAAAGCGGCAACCGCGCGCGCGCCCACTGGAACTTGGCGTTCTTTGTTCCCTTTGCCAAGAACGCGCAACCACGATTCGCCAGGCGACAAATCGCCGCGATCGATACCGACAAGTTCACTTACGCGAATGCCGCATCCATAGAGAAGTTCGAAGATAGCCAGATCGCGAGTTTTGTGCAGGCCTTCTACGGCATCGATCAGGTTGTTGGTTTTCTCCGCGCTCATCACATCCGGCAGGCGCTGCCGCGCTTTCGGTGTGCGCAGGCGCGCGGCAACATTCTGCGCCAGTAAGCCTTCTATCAGGAGAAATTTGAACATCGCGCGAACTGCCGCGAGTTTCCGGCGGATACTCGCTGGTTCCAGTTCAGCATCGTAAAGCGAAGCCAGCCATTCGCGCATCATTCCAAGATCCAGCGCTTCAATCGCAGGCGCCGTTTCGCCAGGCGGTTCGAAGAAAACCGAAAACTGCTCCAGGTCGGACGCGTAGTTCCGTACTGTGTGCCTGGACGCGCCGCGCCGCGACAAGTCAGCCAGATACTTCGCAGAACTCTCGCGCAGAGTGGCCATTGAAAAACTCCTCGAACGCAACTTGAGCCCGGCGGCATACCTCGGCATGACGCGCCTTCTTGTCATGTTTCAGCTTGCGCTTGGCTTCAGGATCAAGAGCGGGCAGCAGATCGAACGTAATGTTGGCGGGCTGAAAATTCTTCGCTTCGGCGTGCGTGATGTAGTGGCATAAACTCCCCAGCGCCGTTTCGCGCGGAAAAGCAATCGGCTTTTCGCCATGCCATAGCGCGGCTGCGTTACGTCCCGCCATCAAGCCGGTGGCAATGGATTCGGCGTAACCTTCCACGCCCGAAATCTGTCCGGCGAAAAGTATGCGCGCATCGCTGGTCAATTGCAGAGTCGGCTGCAGCAGGGCGGGGGAGTTGATATAAGTATTGCGGTGCATCTGGCCGAAGCGCAGAAATTCGGCTTTCTCCAAGCCTGGAATCATCCGCAACACGCGCGCCTGATCGCCAAACTTCATGTGGTTCTGAAAGCCGACAAGGTTGTAACTATCGGCGCGTTGGTTCTCCTGGCGCAGTTGCACGATGGCGTAGGCCCAGCGGCCAGTACGCGGATCGTCCAACCCAGCGGGTTTCATGGGACCGAAGCGCAATGTGTCGCGTCCGCGGCGGGCGATCTCCTCAATGGGAAGACAACCTTCGAAGTACGGCGTCTTGTCTTCGGGAATGTGAGGTTCGTAGAACTCGGCTTCAAGCAGTGCATCGATGAAGGCGGAATACTGTTCTTTGTTGAACGGGCAGTTGATATAGTCGGCAGTTTCGTCGAGCGACTTGCCGTAGCGTGAGGCGCGAAAAGCCACCGACATGTCAATAGAATCAGCCGCGACGATGGGGCTGATGCTGTCATAGAAAAACAGGCGATCCGATCCTGTCATGCGGCTGATATCGACGGCCAGCGAATCGCTAGTCAATGGGCCGCTGGCAACAACGACGATCCCGTTATCCGGTACAGCGCGCACTTCTTCCCGCCGGATTTCAATCCGCGGATGATTCTCAAGCGCCTGGGCGATCTCGCGCGAGAAGATTTCGCGGTCTACCGTAAGGGCGTGACCTCCGGGTACCCGCGCGATCTCGGCACAACGCATCAGCAGCGAATGCAGCGACCGCATCTCCTGCTTAAGCAGCCAGGGCGCGGAGTTCTCCTGTTCCGTTTTCAGTGAGTTGCTGCAAACAAGTTCTCCGAAGGAATCGGTCTTATGGGCGGGCGTGCGCTGCAGCGGGCGCATTTCGTAGAGCACGACGTGCGCGCCTGCTTCGGCAGCCTGGTGGGCCGCCTCGCAACCTGCCAGACCGCCGCCAATAATTTGAATGCTTTCCAAGTCAGTATTCGCCGGAGTCCGACAGCGGCGATCCGCTGGGGTCATGTCCCTTTGCTAATTCATGCAGGCGGCTGCGAATCTCCTGCTCGCGCTGGTGATAGCTGCTAACGCCGCTCAACGGCTCTTCCGCGAGCAGGCTGCCGTCCTGACTGCGATAACGAATCGTAAATTGCCCAGGTAAATTGCACTCGTAAATTTCGGCGCGGGAATTACCTTCTTCGATTGTCGCCAGTGGTTCGTCCATCTTGTCCCATCTTACGCTCAGTAATCGTAGATGTGCTCGATTTGAATAAGCCCGATAAGCTGGCTTAGTTCATTGACAGGCACCCTGAGCGCGACGCGTTTCGATTGCGGATCGGTCAGTATATCCAGCGAAAACAGGAACTCGCCGACCGGCAAAGTAAAAGTCCACGAACGCGGGACAACGGCAGTGACCATAATCTGGCGATTGCCGGCGATGGTTACGAATCTGGCCGCGGAAGCCAGTAGCCGCATGGCGGCGGCGGTAAAGCTCTGGTAGCGCGGCATCTTAACGATCTGAACCGCGGGAGTGGCTGCCAGATTCTGAACCTCGGCATAAGTGACGTCTTCTTCAACGCCATAAGTGGCATGACTTGCCAGTTGAATCAGGCTGCAATAGGCGGCTTCAACAAGGTAATCGAGCGAGAGCCATACTTTGCGCTCCCACTTCCGCACGGGGTGCGGACCCCAAAGTTTCGTACTGGTCCATAGGCCACGAAAAGCTCGCAGAAACTTGAATTCATAGAACGGCCTCTCCAGGACAAAAACTCCATAATCTTGCGCGATATTGGCGGCGTAGCAATCTTCTTCGATAAGTTTGCCGCCGCTCGACCATTCGCTTATACGGCCGACAGTATCCTCATACGCGCCTTTCAGCGCGTACTCAACCGTGAAACTGGTTCCGATAACCGCCAGCATCAGATGATCGCCGAAGTTGAACGGATATTTGTCCCGCACGACGCTGTAGGAACAGCAGTAGCCACTCCAATATTGCTCAATCGCTTGGAAGTATGGGAAACCCGATGGCAGGTGCGTCTGCTGCCAGACTGCTTTTTCCTGATAACTCCAGACGATGTACCATTCGGCATATGTAAGGAAAGTATCGTCTTCCGGACGCGCATAGCCTGCGATTTTGCGGCCGGTTGCCGTTTGAACGGAGGGTTGAAAGTGGGCCTGAACGGTGTGGCAGTGAACAGCGAAGGCGGTTACGGCTGCAAGAAACAAGGAGCCTGCAGCAACACACACGATTAACGCGCGTTTTAGCAGCTTAGGCACGCTGGGGAATCGCATACGCGGGTCCTTTATCCACTGTCGCCGCAATGATAAAGGCCGCGATGAAGATGATGGTGTGAGGCAGGTTCACTAGAAAATTCGTTTTCGGACTCATGCTGTGGAGATGGCTGAAGACGTAGATGAAGACATCAAGTCCGTAGACGACGCCAAGCATCCAGAAGTACAAGCGCGCGGCCTTCTTTGAAATAAGCGCACCGATGACTGCCAGCGCTCCAAGAGCCAGATGCCCGGCATCTACAATCGGCGTCATGCTAAACAAGCCAAACATCTTGCCGTTCGCGTCCATAACCCCCGGCACGAAGTCGAGCGAATAGACTCCCAGGAACAGAACTGCGAATCCCCAGGCAACTTTCTGAATGGTGCTAACGTTCTTAAGCGGCATTGGACTATGTTACGCGGTGGTGCCGTTACACTCATGTCATGCTCTTGCTGATTGTATTCGCCGCCTTTGCATCTGGTATTTTCGGACAACCGACGGACACGTATCGCGCAGCACATGATGCGCTTATGGATACGTTCCTGCCGGTGGAAGAGTTCAAGAACGATGCGCAAGTATCGCAACTGCTAAAAGCGGCCGATGAAGGCATCTGGGCAGCGGCTGGGCAGGATCCGAGGTTTCGGCAATTAATAGGGCCGTTCACGAACATGAATCTGTTCGGACCTGCGTGCGGCCTAGATGCGCTGGTGCGCGAGGCCGGTACGCCTGTTTTCGCGGAGATGACACAGCCGCAGCGTGAGCGCGCCATTACACTGATGCAGAACTGCACGGAAAATGAACCACGGCGATTGGCGGCTACGGTTAGAAACTTTTACGTTGTGAAAGCTTACGGCGCCATTCAGGAGCCGCTCACCGGCGTCAAGCTTAACCTTTATGCTTCCTCCGATTGGGTGCAGCTGCATCGTCCGCAGCTTCCTCCAACAAAGCTGCGCTTCGACGCAAGTTCGAACGAAATCGCCAGAGCGGACGGAGCTATCGACTATTTGGTCGTGGGCAGCGGCCCGGCGGGTTCCGTACTGGCGCATGAATTGCGGCGAGGCGGCAAACGAGTGGTGCTGGTTGAGAAGGGTTCATTCATTGTTCCCGGTTCCATGGAGACACGCCTGATTGACAACCTGATTGATACGCGAGCAACGGCGGATGGCGCCATTCGCATTCGCAACGGGATGGCGGTAGGCGGCGGTAGCCAAGTGAATGTGGACCTTTGCTTCGCGCCCACGTTGCCCAGCATTCAAGCGAAAATCGAGAGTTGGCGGCGCGCAGGGCGCATCGGCCCGACTGATTTTACTAAGGCGCAACTGGCCAGCGCCTACGAGTGGGTGAAGTCGGCGATTGGAACGCGTGTTCTCTCGGAGAGCGAAATCAACGCCAACAACCACGCTTTGTGGGATGGCGCCAAATTGGCCGGCCTGCATCCGTCTTTGTATGATCTGAACACGTATCCGCCTGGCGCTTCGCCATATCCGGTGACAGACAAGCGCTCGTCCGAGAGTCAGCTCGTACTGGAAGCTTTAACCGATACGACAAATCCTCTATCCATGCTGGCGGATGCCGACGTGCGGCGAGTGCTTTTTGACGAAAATCATACCGCTACGGGCGTTGAGATTCGCATGCGGGCGCCAATCTCCGACCCCGGAGTGATAAAGGACGCAAATGGGCTTCACATGGCTGAAGGAACCATGATGACCATTCACGCTCGGCATATTATTCTGTCGGCTGGCGCACTTGGTTCGCCGTCGATACTACTGCGCTCAAAGGTTCAAAACGACCAGATCGGCCGCGGCATTGTTTTGCATGCTTCTATGCCGATTATGGGCCGGTTTGACCGGACGATCGATGCGCTGACCGGCACGGAGGCTTCCGTCTTTGTTTCCGACAAGCTCATCAGCGATGGTTATGCGCTGGAGTCCATGTCCGATCAACCTCTATACGCGGCCTTGATGTCGCCCGGACCTCCGCTGCACACCTTCGAGATGATAAGGTCCTATCGGCACCTTGCAGGCTTTGGCGTCATGCTGGTGGATACACCATCACCCGCGAACCGAATCACTCTGGATAAGGATGGCGAGCCGATAATCAACTATGTTTTGTCGGGGCCGGATAAGGTTCGCTTCCGCCGTGGCGTAGCCGAGGCAGTAAGGATTATGTTCCTGGCCGGCGCCAAGAAGGTCTACCTGCCGACGACCGAGGACATTCTGGATGATGGCGTCAGTCCAGTGGTTCTTACTATTCCTAAACAGGCAGATGAAGTCGCCCGTAATCTCCAATTCATCCCTAATCAGACTATTGTCACTTCAGCCCATATGCAGGCGACTAATAAGATGGGAGCGACCGAGGCCAACAGCGTGGTCGGGCGAGATTTTCACGTCTGGGGAACTAAGAATCTGTACGTGGTTGATGGAAGCGTCTTCCCTACTTCAATTGGCGCCAATCCGATGCAGAGCATTTATACATTCGCAAAGATTTTTGCAGATGGTGTCGTAGCCGGCGAGAAGTAGTTTCCCTTTCCTTAACTTACTTACGTTACGCTAATGGCAATCAACATCCATTAGGAGGGCGTAGGCTTGCCAATGAAAATGAGGGCAGCGCGCATAAAGCTACTCGGAGTCTTGTGCGCCGCGGGACTGGCCTTTGCCGCCGAACCCGACCAGAAAACCACGTCAGGCTCGTCCGATGCATTGAACGTTCTTTACAGTGGCCGATTCTTCGGCTACTTTCGTTATCCGGATATTCAGAACCGGTTGGCAGAAGGATGCCCCAGCGATGATCAAAGTCTAAGCGCTGCGGCAGCGGAATATTTAAATCACGTGGGTGAGCGTCCATCCGGACAGATCCGTGTGGCCATGGGCGACAACTTCGCGCCCGAATTTCTTTCCCGAACCCTTTACGATGATGAGCGCCCGCCAGCGGCTTTCAAGTCGCGTGACCTGTATACTCCGCTTGAAGACCCGGCAAACTCCTCGCACTGGATCTGGACGGTGGACGATCCTAAAAAGAAGGATGTCAGGCCGTTTGAAGGCCGCGTGCCATCCGACAATGTGGGCTGCTTCCTGAAGAAGGCTGGATTTCAAGCCATCGTGCCTGGCAAAGACGACTTCTACTTTGGTCCGGAGCGCGTCTCCCAAATCGCGAATTTCCTCAGGCAGAGGTCGGGCAAACTGGAACCGGTCCAGATGCTGGGTGCCAATCTGACCGTTGTTACAGAGACTTTGAACGGCAACAAGCCGCTTCCCATCGAAAAACTCGATGAGAAACTTCAGAACGTGTTCCGGCCGAAGCCAGGGGTCAAGCTATCGATACCGAGAGAAGTGCTTCCATGGCTGCACCAGATCGATTTACGTGAGGAAAAGTCGAGTGCGCCGGCAGGTTTTCTCTGCCAACCGAAAGAGGGCGATCCCTATAAGTTTGAGTTCCCGCAATATGGCACGAGGACGAATGGGTGCGAAGGACCCATTATGCCTACAGCCGGCCCGAAGTCCCAGTCTTGGCGGTTCGAACTGCCGCCAAACAAGCAGTTGCAATCTCCTTTCTTCTTGGAGCCGGGCAGGAACTATGTGTTTTGCATCCTTCATCCAAGCGCTGACGCATCAAGGGACATCTGTCAGGCCTTTACGACGAAACGACCGCTTCTTGAGGTTTATGGGGCCGGCAAGCCACTGCCTTATTTTGTAGATGCAAAGGAAAGCGTTGCCGTGTTCGGCGTCGTTGATGAAGACATGCTGAAACAGATCGGTCTTTTGAACTATTCCTGGCTCAACCTGAAGTCAGACCTCGCGACAACGCTAAGAATAATTCCTGCAGCCGACGCGCTTGAGCAGGTTATGCAATTGTGCGACGAAGACAGCGAATGCAAGAACGCCAGGCGCAGGATCCTGCTGGCGCAAATGCCGACCGCAAAAGCGCAGGACCTTACGCGCGACTTGGCGGACCGGATGAAAATACATTTCGATCTGGTGATTACGCAAGTAGACCGGGAGAACTTCACCGGCACTACCAGCCTTTCAAGGCTTGAAAGGCTTGAAAAAACCGAGGGGCCTGCCTTGAAGGTTGCTTCGCGCGGCCCGTTTATTGTGGTACCGGATTCCCAGTTCGAACCCGCTCCCCACGAAGAACAATTTACCGTTCGCGTGCAACAGGCTCATTTGCAGCGGAAACCCTGTATGGCACCTTGCCAAGAGTTCTGGAGCTATCTGCAAAACGACGTCGAGGAATATCCGTTGCGGGTGGAAGAACATGAGGTGCCTAAGATCAGGGCATTTGAAAAAACGATACAAGACAGCGCTAAGGTCAAGGGCGACTTGCAGGCGGCGATTCTTAGTTTGACAAAGGAACGGATGCAGAGTTTTTGCCACTCCGATGTAGCGATGCTTCAGTTACGCGACATATTCGCGAAATATCAGACAGTTGTGCAATTTTGGCCAAGGCCAGCGGACCAAGCTACATTCGATGCGCTCTTTACAGAAGAAAATTATCTTGAAGAAATTCTCTGGAAGGGCGATTTCGCCATCTGCAGAACCATAACCGGTGCTGGTCTTAAGAAGGCTCTTCAGCAATCAAGGACGCTAGAGGTTTCGTCGCCGGACCTAAAGCTCGACGCCATCGGTGTTGAGCCGGATAACATTCACGATACCTTTACCATCCACGGCAACCAGTTGGATGCCAAGGCTCTCTATAGCGTTGCGCTGACAGATTTCCTCGCCTTCGGTGACACGCTCTACCCGGACCTTGCGGCGCCCGAACTGCCGCCCGGGGACACTATCCATACCTTCGACCATCAGCCGTTCCGTCCCATCGCAAATATCGTCGCTAAGGACCTCTATCCGAAATTGGAAGCCCGCTCGCTTCCTCCGTTGGAGTACTTTGACACTACCAAAGACCAGCCAGCCGATAGAACGGGCGGCTTCAGCAACACGGTAAAGATGATCGACTGGTTTCAGCATTGGGCGGTTCCGTACGATTTCACGGCTACTCTGGGCGAGATTGGAAAGAAGCCGGACGATAAAACCTATGCGCAGCATCGTCCGCTGACTTTTTTCAATCTGGAGAAACTGAACGTCGCTTACAACCTCACCACCATTAACGGTCCCCAGCAACTGGTGAATGCGCGCTTCGGATCCATAACGAACGTCCCGCAACTTCAGAATGTCGAGCAGCAAAGCGTGACCATATGGGATAGAGTTCGCTTCGGTCATGAATTTCCAGAGTTGCTTGACCTGTTCGGGATGACTGACAACCGCTACGGATTTAAACGCCAGCGCAAGATTACAGACATCACCAGTTCAAAGGTCGGCAATGGAGAAATAACGGGATACCAGGACCCATACACCTCCAGCATTCAAGACAATTCCATCGGCGGGGAAGCCGGCGTGCTCTTCAAACGCGTCTCGAAAAATATACCTTTTCGATTTCTAATCTCGGAGCGTATGTTGACCCAATTGCGGCGGCCCTTGCTCAGTTATACGGCGCCTTATACGCAGAGCGCTGTGGCGCCGCAGAGCGTGCCTTCGAATTGCGACACCAGTAGCAGCGATGTGAAGTTGCCCGTAGTCGGCGGCACAAGTTCCACGAGCATTCTCTGCACCGTGCCGCGCAGTTATCTCCAGGAGACTAAATTTGGCACGCGGCTGGAAAACCTGGATAGCTGGATCGAGTTCGGCTGGCAAGTGGGGAACAACTTCAACAGCACGGGAGATTCGTTCTTCAATAAGAATGCCCCGAATCAGCTTGCGTGTCCGGCGAACACGGAACTGAGCTTGTCGGATTGCATTATTGCCGGCAACGCCGCCAATGCCAGCCTCGGAATCAATCAACTTTCGCCGCTGTACATCACCCACCGGACGCTACCCGTATCCGGCGCGTTCGTAAACTTCAAGATTCTGGTTCCGCTGTTTCCGCCAAAGCTGCAATTGAGCATCGAGAACTATTCGGAATTCTTTGTAAAGAGAGCCGACGATAATGCAACCGACACGCGCTTTTACGAAGATGCCATCATCTCACTCCCGATCAAGCTAGGACAGAACTTCAGCTTCTCTCCGCAGGTGGAGCTTTTCGATTTCCAGAACAAGGTGGTGCCTTACCACTTTCTGAGCCTTGTGAGCCAGTTTACGCTGGATTACAACTTCGCCTGGCATAGCGGGGTGCGCGCAGACAAGGCGCTTACTTACCCGTATCCAACATCAGTTTCTAAAACGCAAACTCTGCCTGTTCCGTAAATTTTCAGAACACCTCTCGATACTCGCCGAAGACCTTGCGCAGAGTATCGGAAATTTCGCCGACGGTAACAAGCGACTGGCAGCAACTGAGAATGCAAGGCATAAGGTTCTGTGTGCCGCGCGCAGCTTTTTCCAAGAGAGCCAGATGGTGTTCCACTTGCGCCGCGGAACGTGAGGCGCGCACGGCTCGAACCCGATCCACCTGCTGCTGCTCCAATTGCGGATCAATGCGGAAGCCTTTTAACGGCGCGCCTTCCTCAGATTGAAATTTATTGACGCCAATAACGACCTGACTGCCGTCTTCCACCGCTCGCTGATATTGGTACGCGGCATTTTGGATCTCGCCTTGCACGTAGCCGCGCTCGATGGCCGCTAGCGTTCCACCCTGCGCGTCAATCAGGTTGATATACGCGCGCGCGCCCGCTTCAATGTCGTCAGTCAAATTCTCGATGCACTCACTGCCGCCGAATGGATCGGGGAAAGCTGTTATGCCGGTCTCATAGCCGATAATCTGCTGGGTTCGCAAAGCCACGCGCGCCGACTGCTCAGTAGGCAGCGACAAGGCTTCATCCTGGCCGTTGGTATGCAGTGACTGCGCTCCTCCCAATACTGCCGCCATGGCCTGCAGCGCCACCCGAACAACATTCAGCTCCGGCTGCTGCGCGGTTAATGTCGATCCACCTGTCTGCGCATGGAAGCGCAGCATGCACGACCGGTCGAGTTTAGCGCCGAAACGTTCGCGCATGATGAGCGCATAGAGGCGTCTGGCGGCGCGAAACTTGGCAATTTCCTCCAGAAAATTGTTGTGCGCGTTGAAGAAGAAACTTAGGCGCGGGGCGAAATCGTCAATCGCCAACCCCGCCGCCAGCGCTGCTTCCACATAGGCGACGGCATTCGCCAGCGTGAAAGCCACTTCCTGTACCGCTGTGGAGCCGGCTTCACGAATGTGATAACCGCTGATGGAAATCGTGTTCCATTCAGGCAGTTCGCGTCCCGCCCAGGCAAACAAATCCGTAATAATGCGCATGGCCGGGCGCGGTGGATAAATGTAAGTGCCGCGCGCGATGTATTCCTTCAGAATGTCATTCTGGATGGTGCCTGAGAGCCTCTTCCTGTCGGCGCCCTGGCTGTCGGCTACCAGCACATAAAGACACAGCAGAATGGCCGCGGTGGAATTGATGGTCATGGAACTGCTGACTTTATCCAGCTTGATGCCGTCGAACAGCACCTGCATATCCGCCAGTGAATCGATGGCAACGCCTACGCGCCCCACTTCGCCCACAGCCAATGGCTGGTCCGAATCCATCCCCATTTGCGTCGGCAGATCGAATGCGATCGACAGACCGGTGGTCCCTTGCGTCAACAGATACTTATAACGTTTATTGCTTTCCTCAGCCGTACCGAAGCCTGCGTACTGGCGCATGGTCCACAGACGCTGTCGATACATTTCGGCATAAATGCCGCGTGTAAAAGGAAACTGGCCGGGCTGTTCAGCGGCAGGCAATGCTCACGACCATTTGGAGCGCGTGCGCCCGATTTTACGCGCTTTCAGGAAAGAGGCAGTACCGAAAAAACCCATCAGCAAGCCCAGAAATAAAGAAAACCCGAAAGCCACGGTGCGCCTTGGTTCGGTTGCCATTTGTCGATAGTACGTATAAGAGTTTCCCAGGAAAAGCAGTGAAAATAACAGAAAGATCGCCCCAATTGCCTGGTTCCAGATGACGCGCGCGGGACGCACTACCTCCGGCACCACATGCTGCGCAAAACGCTGAGCGTCGCTGTATTTAACCGACTTGACCGCGCGAAAGGCGTTGGCAAATTTAAACGGCATGAATCTCTATTATCGTCTTACTTGCAACTCAGCGGCGCTGAAACCACTATCCACTGAAAGAAGTCGCGCCCGTCGTCGGCAGCCGCTATCCGCAGGTGCTTTACTTCAGATGGAAAACGCACACGCCAGGCAGACCACAACCTATCGCCATCGCGAAACGGAAGTTCCGCCAGCTGTTTGCCGGAATCGGAATCCAGCAAATGCGCCGATAAGCCGCGGGTGAAATTGCCATGCAGAATGGGAATCACTACGCAGCCTTTAAGAGGAGCATCAAATGGAGACGAGACTATCCGACCCGCCGCGTGCGGCGGAAGGCGATAGGCAGGCTCTGATGGCAACCAGCCATAAGCGGGAGGTTGCTGAACGCTGGTAGGTGATACCAGCCGTTCGCCCGTCCAAATGACGTTAGGCAGGACACCGCCTATCTCCGATGCCGAAGCTGCCTCTATCGACGGGACACTTGCCACGCCGCGCAGCGGCACGAGCCCCTTGCGCGTGACTACGGCTGCTCGTATGCCCGATTTAGGCGCTGCAGCTGCGTAATTGATAAATCCAACCCAGGCTTCTTGCGTTGGAGTTATCTCCGTACGCAACTCCGGTGGAAAGCCGGCCGGCAGCCACTCTCCGAAACCTACAACACGTTCTTGCTCATCCATTAGAAGTAGCCATCGAAACGGACCGCGAGCGGCCGAAACGTCCGCCCAGCCTACCACTTGCGCTCCATGCTCCGCCGGAAAAGTGTAGCTGATTTCGCCCGGTATGTTCTGGGCCTGCAAGTCTCCGAACCTTGTGGCGCTTTGTCCCAGCCATCGCTGGCGATCGTCATAAAACAACGCCATCCGGTCTCGCCTAAGCAGCGGCAGATACAGCGCCACAAACTCGGGCGACGGAAAGATTCTTTCAATTAGTTGCGAATCCACCAAGCCATTGTCAATACTCAGTGCTGCTAACTGACCGTGCTGAAAATACTCCGCGGCATCTTTTTGCCAAATGCGCAGCTTGTACATGCTGATTAGCAGGCATATTGAAACGGCCACCGTTATTCTCGGAACTGTAACGATCCGCCACTTCAAGCGCCCGCTTAACCAGACCACCAGGATCAACAATGCTGCCCAATTCACCAGCGGCATGGTCAAATAACGCGTGGCCCGTGCAGCCGCGACATCTTTATCGACAGTGTCCATGCGGCCCGCAGCCGTCATGACAGCCGTCAACAGCGTGAATGTGGCATAGCCGAACAGGACGACAGCCGGAGAAGTGCCAAGTAAACCGTGACGCTTGGCCAAAACAAAGAGTGCTGCAAACGTCAAGATCGACAACAGGCCGACAGAGGCTCCAAAGGCCGGATGCATCATGCCGCCAAACGGCATGCTCAAGTAACCTCCCACGAAGCCAAAGAAATACGCCGGATGCGCCAATGGGCCTCCGAGGTTTGTATCGCGTGAGAAACGATAATCGACGAAATACAGTGAAGTGAAAGTAACGGCGCAGATTGCCAGCCACACTAAAAACCTCCGCTGCATGCGAAGAACGACTGCAACTACGAAGAGCAGCGGAAATAGAAGAAGTCCGTTGGCTGAAGAGTAGGTAGCGACAATGCCAGCGGTAATGGCGGCCGCCAGCCAACCGCGCGCAAGGCTAAGCAGTGAAAATACAATTGCCAACTGCATCAGTGTCCATTGCAATTGAAAGGGCTGTGCCAGGACCAGTGCTACTACGGGCCAGAAAACAACAACGCCCGAAAGAAGCAGCGTGGTCCAGCGGTCAAGACGAGAAAGCCCACCATCGTTCAGAACTGTGCCGGCAACGACTCCCCAGGTTGTTGCATAGCAGAGCACGCTGGCTGCGGTGGTGAGGATCATGCGCCCCTGACCGAGCAGAACGTCGGCGGCAAAGATTACTTCAGGGAAAATAATGCGGTGTTCATTGTGTTGCTGCCACAGAAAGCCCAGATGCAAGCTGCGATAGCTATTCATGTTCTGCATCACGCGCCAGTAATCGCCGACAGGAAGGGGAACATAATAGACGACAATGCGTTCAATGGTGCTTAACAAGTCATACGCAAGCCATACAATAAGCGAGTAAGTAAGCGCAACGCGCAGGTAGAACGAAACAGAGGGCGGATTCACTTCCCCATCTTCTCGTGGAAACCTAATCAGCTTTGTTCCATCCAACTGCGCAGGAACAACAAATGAACTATCCAGAAATAATCAACGACGCAAGACCTGGCCCGCGCAAAGAGCATCGTGAGGGACCGATTGCGCGCAGCATCGAACAACATACGGCTAAATTGCCGTCAGACACCTTTTTGTGGGCTGCCCTTGGATCCATCGGCATCTCGCTGTTCTTTCAATTTACCGGCGACGAGCGAAAGGCGAATTTCGTGGGCCACTGGGCGCCGACGTTTCTGCTGTTAGGTCTGTATAACAAATTAGTCAAGCTGCACGGCTCCGAAGGAGTCTAGCGCGGGCCAGCCGCAAGCGGGCGCTCTTCGACTGTCAATGCGCGCAGAGCGGCGAGCAATTCGTCCGGCTGGATCGGCTTTGAAACATAAGCGTCCATGCCGGCGCGCATGCACATTTCGCGGTCGCCAATAAGTGCATGGGCGGTCATAGCAATAATAGGGACATGGCTCTGGCTGCCTTCTATCGACCGGACCAAGGCCGTTGCCTCCAGTCCGTCCATCTCCGGCATGGAAACGTCCATCAGCACCAAGTCGAAGTACTGGCGCCCTAGGCGCTCGACTGCTTCACGTCCATTGCCGACTGCGATTACTGTATGTCCCCAGCGCTGAAGTAACCTAATCGCCAGTTTCTGATTGATGGGATTATCTTCCGCTAAAAGGATCTGTAGCGGCCGTTGCTCCCGCGTGTGGCTTTCCGCTAAGGCGGAAATAATATCGACTTGTTTGGGTGGCACATCGGCGGCGGGTGCCGCAATCGTGAAGGTGAAGCAACTGCCCTCGCCGGGCGTGCTTTCCAACTCAAGATTCCCCCCCATCAGTTTCAAAAGGCGCGACGAAATGCTGAGGCCCAGTCCAGTGCCGCCGAACCGCCGCGTAGTGGAACCGTCCGCTTGCGCGAACGATTCAAATATCAGCTTCTGCTTTTGCGGCGGAATGCCAATGCCGGTATCACGAACGGCAAAGCTCAAAAGGTATTCGTCGTTCTCAGTAGCCTTTGAAGATACCTGAACAACAACGCTCCCTTGATCCGTGAACTTGACAGCGTTGCCAACTAGGTTAATTAGAACCTGCTGCAAGCGGCCTTGGTCGGCAATCACTCCACGCGGCACTTCCGGCCCAACCTGAAGCTCTACTGGAAGGCCTTTTTGGCGGCCGCGCAGGCAAAACGGTCTCAGAGCCTCTTCCAGAAGTTCGTGCAGGTCGAAGCTTATGGGATCCAGCTCTAGCCGGCCGGCTTCGATCTTTGAAAAATCGAGAATATCGTTGATAATGCTTAGCAGCGACTGAGCCGAGCTTCTGCTCATCTCCACGTACTCGCGCTGTTCGTTGGTGAGTTCGGTGTGGAGTAGTAAATCAGTCATGCCGACCACGCCATTCATGGGAGTTCGTATCTCGTGGCTCATATTCGCAAGGAATTCACTCTTGGCACGGCTAGCGTCTTCAGCCTCGCGCTTGGCCTGGCGTAGACCTGCCTGACCACGCAGCAAGCGGCTTTGTGTCACCAGTAGTCGGCAACTGAAACAAGCGAACGACCCCATCCCGATAGCCGCTGCCGCCAGTGGATAGTAATGAGCCACCGGGCCCAACTGAGCCATAATCAGCGCTGGATAGAGCAAGGGGAACAATTGCTGAAAGGCCGTATGACGAAATTTGCCGGCCGCGGAACCGTCCGGTTCGTCACGGGTGGAAGTGCTTGCCGCCTCTTGCTTTTCCTGCCGATTCCAACCGGCCGCAATAATCAGGGCCGTCAGTACGGTCAACGCCCACACCAGATCAAACCAGTCGCCCGGAATCGGTAGCGGAGGAACCATGCCCCAAACCTCGGCAATACCGGTAACAAGGCAATAGACGGACATGCGTAGGAACATGGAACGAATAACCGGAGAATTGGTCAGCAGTCCTCTGGTGACAAACAATAGCAACAGCACAGAGTCCACAAACATGTTGCGGTTCCAGATGGGGCCATAGATAGTGGGCGCCATCCCTGCCGGCGTGAAATACACGTAGAGTGTTATCCACAGAAGCAGCGTCTGCAGCATATCGGCCCAATGAAGCGGATCGAAGCGTGCCGGTTCATGTTCGGGTTCCAAAAAAAGCGTCATCCCTAGCGGCATGGTGGCGAATTGAAAGAGCATATCGCCGAAGGCATCCGCGGGCCCTATGGTTCCCAGCCATTGGGCAAAAATCCAGAGGACGAAGGTAAGGAAAATCAGGCGCCAGAAGTATCTTCCCAGCGGTCCTGAACGTCGAATTGCCCCGTAACAGGAAGTTGCAGCGGCTACGCCTTCAGCCAGCAGAAACAGCGCCGAAAATAGAGGACCTTTGCCGCGCATGCCGAAATGGGCGATGCTAGCCGCATGCGCAATGTACAGCGAACAAGCGACGATGATCCAGCGCCGCAAGCTTGCATTGTCAGGTTGCGGGCGAGCCAGAATACTTTGGCGCCCGACAGGCGAAACTGTCATGCCTTATCTCTTATCGGTAGAAGCGGATAGAAAAATATGCAGTCAATTAGATAAGAGCCACAGAAGAACTACGTGGCCTCGGTTTACGGCTAGACAGTCCGTAGGAAGTTACCTCATTGTAAGCGGGCAGAGCATTTTCAGTGGCCTTCGGTTTCCAAGAACCGTTCCACCTCGATAGCCGCCATACATCCCGCGCCTGATGCGGTTATCGCCTGCCGATAGGTTCTATCTTGCACGTCGCCTGCGTGGAACACACCGGTGATATTGGTTCTTGCTCCACCATGCGAAATTACGTAGCCATCGGCATCTAAATCCAATTGTGACGCAAAGGGCTTCGTGTTGGGAATATGGCCAATAGCAACGAAGAATCCGTCCACTTCGCGGTCGTAAACTTCGCCAGTTTGAACGTTGCGCAGCTTTACGCCGGTCACCTCGTTCTTAGAAACGTCGTAGATATCCTCCACTACCGTGTTCATGATGAAAACAATCTTGGGATTCGCCTGCGCCCGTTCCAGCATTATTTTCGACGAACGAAACGCGGCGCTGCGATGCACAAGAGCTACTTCGCTCCCGAACCGGCTTAGGAAATTCGCTTCTTCCATGGCCGAATCGCCGCCGCCAATCACCATGATCTTTTTCCCGCGATAGAAGAAGCCATCGCAAGTGGCGCATGAACTGACACCGCGGCCAATCAGCTTCTGTTCATTCGGCAGGCCCAGCCAGCGGGCCGACGCTCCCGTTGCGATGATCAGTGTTCGGGTTTGAATCTTCTCATCGTCTTCCAGCGTAAGCGTGAAAGGCCGGCGGCCTAGGTCCGCGTGCACCACGCGGCCATGCCGGTAAGTCGCTCCAAACCGCTGTGCCTGCTGTTTCATGTTCTCAATCAGTTGTGGCCCGTGAATGCCTTCCGGAAAGCCCGGGAAATTCTCCACTTCCGTCGTAATGGAGAGCTGTCCGCCAGGCTCGTGACCTTCAAAAACCAGCGGCGCCAGATTCGCGCGCGCACTATAAATGGCTGCTGTGTTCCCGGCGCAGCCTGAGCCGAGAATCACTACGTTATGTATGCTGTTCATCCGAGGAAAAATTTGGTGGCGTGAAAGGCCAGCCAGGAACCAGAGTACGCCAAGGCCAACATGTAAGTGAACTGGAAGGCGGGCCACTTCCAGCCGCCGGTCTCGCGCTTCACCACTGCCAGGGTCGAAAAACACTGCATGGCAAAGGCGAAAAACACCAGCAGCGCCACCGCGCCCGCGGTGGAAAGGTCATGATGCACGGCCGTCTGCAGCGTCTGCGATGTCTCATCGCCGTTGATGCCGTAGATGGTGCCCAGCGTGCCCACGATGACTTCCCGCGCGGCAAAGGAAGTAATCAGGCCTATGCCGATTTTCCAGTTGAAACCCAGCGGCGCAATCAGCGGTTCAATGACTTTTCCAATCATGCCGATGTAGCTGTGCTCCAGCGCCGGCGCATGGCCGCCCACCAACGGCAGATTAGCCAGCACCCACAATCCCACTGCCACCGCTAAAATGACGGTACCGGCGCGATGCAGAAAAACCTTGGCCCGGTCTACCAGGCGCAAGCTTAACGAGCGCGCGGTAGGCCAGCGATAAGGCGGCATCTCCAGCAGGAACGACGAGCCCTTACTGCGCAATACAGTCGATTTCAGCAACCTGGCGATGAAAACCGCCGTTACAAATCCTAGGACGTAGAGTCCCAGCATCACCAAAGTCGGCAGGGACAAAAAATCACCAAGTATATGCGTGTTCGGTACGAAAGCCGCGATCAGCAGCGTGTAAATCGGGAGCCGCGCCGAGCAGGTCATCAGGGGAGCGATCATGATGGTCGCCATACGGTCGCGCTTGTCCTCAATTACACGCGTAGACATGATGGCCGGCACAGCGCAGGCATACGCGGAAAGCAGAGGGATGAACGATTTGCCTTGAAGTCCGACCCGCGCCATGGTGCGGTCGGCGATCAGCGCGGCGCGGGCAAGATACCCAGAGTCTTCCAGAACGCCGATAAAAAGAAAAAGCAGCAGAATTTGCGGAAGAAAAACCAGGACCGAACCCACGCCCTTCCAAATGCCGTCTACCAGCAGCGACCTCCAGGGCGAATCAGGAAGTACGTGCGTCATCCACAGGCCAGACACTTCAACGGCGGTTTGCAGGCCATCCATTATCGGCTTGGCCCAGGAAAAGATGCTCTGAAAGACGGCGATAACTATAGCGATGAAAATCAGCGGCCCGAAGAACGGGTGCAGAAACACGGCATCCAGCCGGCGTGTCCAGATAGGCGGCGCTGGAGCGCGGTAGGAGGCACGGGTTCCCAACTGGGCAGCCCATTGCCGGCATTTCGGAACATCCTGCAAAACGGGCAATTCGATCTTGGCCGGCGGAGCGTTCAGGCGAACAGCAGTGCCCAGCAGAAACTGCTGAATGCGGTCGATACCTTCGCCTTTCGATGCGCTAATCAAAGCTACCGGCGTTTTCAGTTCGGCAGAGAGTGCCGCCACATCTACTCGTCCGCCCCGCTTCTTCAGGTCGTCGGCCATGTTCAGCAGCACCAGTGTCGGCAGGCCCAAGCTTAGAATTGGCGCTGCCAGAACAAGGTTTCGGCCTAGATTGGTGACATCGACGATGAGAATAACAGCATCGGGCTTCGGGAAATCATCCCGTTCACCTTTCAATACGTCGTGCGTAACCTGTTCGTCTTCGGCGCGCGGGTTGAGGCTGTACACGCCGGGTAGGTCCACCAGGAAGACTTCCTGTTCGCCCTTGAGTTTGGCCTTGCCCATGCGATGCTCCACGGTGACGCCGGGAAAGTTGGCCACCTTTTGCCGCAGCCCGGTCAGGCGGTTGAACAGAGTCGATTTGCCTGAATTCGGGGGGCCAACAATAGCCACAATGATTGGCCTGTCCGCCCCCGGGCGCGGAGGCAAGATAGAAGGGTTTGGCAGAAGGTTCGCACGGGGGCGTCCATCTGAGTGGCAATCGTTCATTTACAAGACACTCATTTCAAAACCACCAAGTCCGATTCACGATCGCGCCGAATGAACAGCCTTTGTGCAGTATCGCGGCGCAAAGCTACTTCCGATCCATCCACTCGATAAACGCGCGGACCACCGCCCGGAGCGCGGCGACCCAGCGTCACTTCATTTCCTGGAAGAAAGCCTAACTCCATCAGTCTTTGCGCTAGATCCTGCGGCAAATCTAAACGGTCGAGCACGCACCTCTGCCCCTTACGCAAGTCAGCCAAGGTTAGCTGACCGCTTTTCCCGAGTTTAGCTTGCAGCGGCATACCTATATCCGACCATTTTAGTATGAGATAGTACGCGAGGTGTGTCAATTGCTTGCATCGCAAGGGGATAGCAGCCATTTAGATGGCAAATCTTCAGCCTTGAGCAGAAGTTTGTACTTGATGCTATGATCTTCCTGTGCTGCGGGAGTCCCTGGATCACCCCACGCCAGCCTTGGAGCGAGAAGCGGGCGGAGCTTTCTCCCGCAAAGAAGTATGCCGTCTGTTGAAAGTGGACAGCCGTCAGCTTCGAAGTTGGGAGCGCCAGCGCCTGATCCCCGAGCTGACGCAATTTAAGTTCACCGATCTGCTGAAGCTTAAGCGCCTTCTGAAACTGCGCCAGGAAAAAGCCAACCCGCACTTGGTACGCCAAGCGATGCATTCGCTGGAAGTCTATCTCAAGGACTCTCCGGGAGTTTCCGCCGACGTTCAGATTTATAAGGAAGGGCGGCGACTGCGTATTCAGATTGGCAAGCAGCGACTGGAAGCCGGCTCGGGGCAGATGCTGTTCGACTTCGCCGAAGAGGAAATAACCAAGCTTTTCCAGCTTCCCGGTTCGCAGAAAAATTCGGCTAACGTTGCAGAACGTCTGCGCAACAAGCTGGAAGCGGACCGCTGGTTTGAACATGCGCTGGAACTGGAACAGACCGGCGCACCCTATGAAGATGTCATCGCCGCCTATCAAAAAGCGGTGGAGCTTGATCCTAAGAGCGCCGGAGCGCTGGTAAACCTTGGCACGGTCTTTTTTAACGGCCATGCCTGGGCCGATGCCGAAGAACATTACAAGAAGGCCCTGACCATCGATCCGGATTACGCGCTGGCGCATTTCAACCTTGGAAATCTTTACGACGAGCAGGACGATTTAGCGAATGCTGAAGAACATTACCAGCGCGCCCTCAGCCTGCATCCCAACTATGCGGATGCCCATTACAACTTGGCGCTTCTTTACCAGGGGATGCGTGACTTTATGCGCGCCGTCCGTCACTGGCGCGCCTATCTGAAACTGGATGCCGCCAGTACATGGGCACACATTGCGCGGCGTGAGCTCGACAAACTGGAAGCTTTAACAATCGTGCCGGGCAGCCGCAATTCGTCGATGAAGCTGGAGTAAGCTAGAGGCGAAAAAGGTTCAATGCAGTTGGGAGCAGTAATGCTGGCGGCCGGATCCGCCAGCCGGATGGGCAGTATCAAACAACTGCTTCCGTATCGCGGCCGCACACTTATCGAGCACGCCATTCAACACGCCTCCGACGCCGGCTTTTCCCCCATCGTCGTCGTTCTCGGCGCGAAGGCGGAAGAAATTGAACCGGTCGTGCAAAAAACTTCCTGCCAGGTTGTTGTGAATCCCGATTGGGCCACGGGCATGGGCTCGTCTCTTAAAGCCGGGGTCAAGAAACTTCTCGAACTTCGCCCGGACGCCCCGGGATTGGCTGCACTGCTGGCTGATCAGCCGCGAATTTCAGCACGCCAGCTTATTTCCATGGTCCAAATCTTTGAGGAAGGAAGGTTCCCGATCGTCGCCTCGGAATATGACGGATCCATCGGCGTTCCAGCTATATTCGGCCATGAATTTTTTCCCAATCTGCTAAACCTTCCCGCCGAAGCCGGCGCGCGCCATCTGCTGCGCGACGCCGGCCCGTACCTCCATCGCTATTCGCTTCCTGAAGCGGCTATCGACGTCGACACTCCGCACGATTACGCAGAGTTAAGTTAAGAACCTACCAACCTAACTCGTGGTCGATCCGCATGTCGCGCGCCGCGCGCTTCACAAAATCCATAGCGGCGTCAATGTGGCGGTACGCCAAATCGCGCCAGCCGATGGCACTTGGGTTGTCTTCTTCACGCGCAATATCGGAACGTGATTTCTGAAGCAGTTCCATCACCTTGCGAAACCGATCGACGCGACCAAGACGCGCATCCACATGCGGATGATCTTCCAGATCCTTGTGATCGAGCACGCCGGCGCGGTCGATCTCGTGAATAGCGCGGTCCATCTCTTGATCAGCTTCATGCAGGCGGCGATTCACATTGGGATCTTCGCTGCCGCGAGCAATCCATTGGGCTGCACGTAAATCACTGCGCGCATGCAGATAAGCGGGGTGCCGTCCGGGCATATCGGCCTTCATGGTGACAGGCAGTAAGCCAAATAAGCCAGCGGCTAAAAGTGGAAGTAAGTTTTTGGTTTTGAGCATGAGTATTGACTCCTGCACTCCCAAACGGCCAACTTCATAGCCGGATTACGTACTTGTTCGATAACGAATATCTTTTAATAAGCCGAAGATTCCTTAATGCGGCGCAGGTGGAGATGGCCGCGGCGCATCGGCAGGCGGCGGTGTCGCCTCGTCACCGAAGGATACGTTGGAGTCAGCTTCAAACCGCTTGTAATTCATGTACCGGACAATGGTTCGAATGCGCTGCGGAAAAGTGCGAAAGTACAACGTATCGTCGGCATAGGTCTCAACTGGGAAGAACCACTTGCCATCAATCTCGCGCCTTATGGTGGTGAAGTGCGGCGTAAGATTCTGCTCTTTGGTGTTATCAATCTGCGGCACGGCTTGCCCTTCGCTTCGCACCACTGCAAAATCCGACTGCCGCACCCACAGCGTGCCTTCAAAGAATCGCTGACCTGCCAGAATCTGCTTCGGCCGCACATATTCAACGAAGCAGGGGATACCGTCCATCACCTGTTCGCCCTCGTAGCGGCCTTCATATTGTGAAATTTTGTCGGTGGTCAAGAGAAAGGGCTGGATATTCCGAATGTCGTTGAAATCTTCCTGCGTCAACCGTATGCGCGTCAGTGTGCTCTTGCCGGGCTGCACGATCTGCTCGCTGCGCGTCATCTTCGGCGAGAACGTGATATCGCGCACCTCATGATATTCGCCCGTCACCTGCCCTTGCACATTAAACTCCTGCACCGTCACCGATTGCCGGTACGTGTAGTTGTCGCGCGCTTTCTCATTCTGCGACTCGCGCACCGCTATTTTGCGCAGAAAACCCTCCGGCGGATCCGCCGCATGCGCTAGTAAGGGCAACAACATCCCCGATGCTACGATGAGGGCGATGCTTCGGACCCTGCGTCCGTTTCTTATAACGTTAGTCTGCACTTGGCTTGCTCTTGTTCTGGCTGCCATCGTTTATTCGAAGCGGCTCACCCACTCCTCCTGGATATTTACGGCGGCGCTCCCGGCTTTCCTGTTCGAGTCGGCACTGTATCTTGGGTCCATATTTACTGAGACGCGCGCGTGCTTCGCATCGCTTCGTCCGGTTCGCCTGCAAGGCATGCTTCTTTGGGCCTCCGCTCTCATTCCTTACACGATCTTAAGCTTCGCCGCAGGCACGTTTCATGGCAACGCTTTTTATTTGCTGGCGGTATTGACCGGGGCATTTGCCATGTGGCACGCCATTCTGCCGCGACGTCTCGCGTACGACGTCGGATTTCTTGTTATCGCCGCGGCGCCGTTCATCACACGCGTCTTTACGCGGCTCTATATTTCGCCCGATCCGCATGCGCAGATGGATATTCTTGGCCACTTGATGTGGATTCGCACAGGGGTAATAGCGATGCTGGTGCTGCGTGCCTGGAATCCCGGACCGTTCAGCTTCTGGCCGACGGCGCGCGAATGGCGCATGGGTGGATTCGCTTTTCTATGCGCCATCATTCCTTTGTTGGGCCTCGCGTTGGCGTTGCATGATGTTCGTTATGCGCCCTCGACGGGTCCTTGGTGGCGGGTTGGCGGGTTGACGCTTGGCTACTTCTTCAGTGCCTTGTGGGTCATCGCGATTGGTGAGGAACTTTTCTTTCGCGGAGTCATTGAGCGAGCATTGCTGGATCACTGGAAAATTCCGCCCGTTGCGGTAGCGGTATCGGCAGTTCTTTACGGATGCGCTCACCTCTGGTACCGGGCTTTTCCCAACTGGCAGCACACTGTTGTTACTACTCTTCTAGGCGTTGCTTTAGGCATCGTGTATTTCCGCGCTGGAAGCGTTCGAGCCTGCATGGTGACGCATGCCTTGGTAGTTACCACCTGGAGATTATTCTTCAAGTAGCTAGCCGACCGCTATCCGAAAACGGAACCGCGCTGGCTCGCCGAACCACTGCACGTAGTTTGTTCCCCAGCCATTATTGAACAGACTGTAATGGAAGCCTTGCGATAAATCCGGTTGGTTATTCGAGAAAAAAATGGGTGACATAACACCGAGCGACACCACCACCGCGTCCATCGACTCAATCTTTACTGCACGCTTGCCATACGCATAGGCCACTGGTCCAGTTACAGCATGAATGTGGCGATTCCCTCCACTGACAACATCAAAAGGCGACACTGGCTGCTCAAGTTTTGACATCGTCCACTTCCGCGGTTCTGCAACTTGCGGCTGAAAAGTAAGCCACATTGCCTCGGGCATGCGATTCGCGCGTTTTTCTAACCACACAAGTTCCAGGTTCACTGTCGCGCGCTCATCGTCAATGTCGGCAATGAGATAAACGTTCTCCGGCCAAGCCGTGACTGCATCCTCCGACTGTCTTCCGAATCCGAGTTCCGCTACCAACCGATTCTTCCCCTGCCACATCTTTACGACCGTGGGATTCCACTTAGCGCTCTTAGCCCCAAACGACTCTATGTTCGGTTTACCAAAGTCCTTAGGAGCCCAATCCGTTTTCACTGTTATGTAGGACGCTAGGAAGCGATTGTAATCGTCCTTGGAAAGTGTCTGGTAAGTAAGCAATGCCAGCGGATTCTCCGCCTCGGCAATGCTATGCCCCGTGTGTTTGTCTTCATACTGCGAGATGGCGCCGGTCCGTGGGTCCAATCCTATGCGAAAGCGCCCGGTTTCCATCGCTGTGCCTGGCTCCATCAAAGACAGTCCTGCTAAATCGGGCTTGCGCGGTGCAAGCATCGCCATACGCTTGCCTGCTTCCAACCGAAGGCCCGGCGCGAGTGCCTTCACACCATCGTCAATATCATTCCGCTTCTCCACCCAACTGCCGGTCACTGTTCGATACTTCGGCGTCGCCAGCATCACAGCCAGGTCTTTCGGCGTGTAATGGTCGTTATCGAGCCACGTCTTGGTATCTGTTCCCCAGGTATGCTCAACCGCCAAAGAAAACCTTTGCAGAAACGCCAGATCCTGTTCATCCCCGGGAGCAATCGCCCCACGTTTCACCCAGTCCGCCCGCAGTCGAAGCAATTCGCGATAGCGAGCCAGCTTCGTAGGATCACTCGCCACGCCATGAATCCAGGTATCGCCAATCTCTTGCGTCAATACCGGGAGCTGGCTGCGAAAAGGCAGAACGGCTTCGGCAATGTCAGTCAGGCTTGCAGCGCGGATCACGGCCCCCGGAAACTGCGCACGTAAATCGGCATATATCTTCTGAATCTCTTCGAATGTATGCGGACCGCTGTTGTCGTCTCTGACTTCAACCGCAACCGCCAGATCCGACCCCGGCACTGTCACCACGCCGCCATAGTCCGTGCGATGGTACATCACCATTAGTTGCTTGCCATCGGAATCCTGCCAGACAAAAAGCGGCGGAACATCGGGCGGAGTGCTGGCTGAATTGACGCCAATATCCAGAAACGTCACACCAGCTTCGGCGAGCGGGCCGACCAACCCGCGCGTATGCCCCGGCACATCGGTCATCTTCGCGCCACTGGTGCGACGGCCGAAGCGCTTATCTAAAGCCTTCGAAAAACCAACGCAGCCGATGATAGCCGATCGATCCAGCAGTTCCGATTGCCAGGTGAACGGCAATGCGTGCCACGCGATGTCACCGCGCATGATGGCGGCTTCCATTTGCCCGGTCTGCGCTGTGGATGCCTGCTTCAGATAGGAATACAGCAACCACGATCCGGTGGTCCAGACATATCTGTCCGCGCCCGTAGCCCGCATGCGAGAGGCCACAGCTACCGCTTGCGGATAAAACTCGTCGAAGTACCTGCGAATGATGGCTGCTTGTGTATCTACAAAGCCAACGTCCAAGTGGCATTTAAACACCACCAGCACGCGCTTGACGCCGGTCGAATCTTGAGCGAACAGTTCGGCGCTCGCAGCAGATGCAACCAGGCCGGAAAGGAAACAGCGGCGGTTCATGAAGCTCAGGCCACCAGATCCAGCGCCCGAACGAAATCCGCCAGCAGATCTTCCCAATCCTCAATGCCAAATGAAATCCGCACGAGACCTTCGCCAATCCCGGCCTCGTCTAAATCCTTCGCGCTCCAGGCGGAGTGCGTGGTGCTGCGCGGATGGCAAGCCAGCGTCTCCACTCCACCAAGCGAAACCGCGTTGCGCGCCAACTGGATATGCCGAAGAAAATCAAACGCCGCCGCTTTCCCGCCGCGCATCGCAAACGACACCAGTCCGCCTGGATGATGGCACTGCTCACGGTAAATCCGTATCTGCTCCGCATCGTCAAACAAAGTCGGATAATAAACTTTCGCGATCCTGGGATGTCCTGCCAGGCGCTCGGCCACGCGCTGCGCGTTCTTGCTCTGCCGGTTCATCCGCAGGTGAACGGTCGGCAGGCGAGTGTTTAGTATCCAGCATTCATCCGGCTGCAGAATATTGCCAAACAAACTGCGCTTACTGCGAATTTTGTTCAGCAACGCGGCGTCCTTGGTCAGGACTACGCCGCCGATGATGTCGCTGAATCCTCCCAGGTACTTTGTCGCGGAATACATGGCCAGATCGGCTCCCAGCGCGATAGCATTTTGAAATGCCGGGCCCAGGAACGTGTTGTCCACCATGACGATTGGTTTCTCAGGATGCCGTTTCGCGGCTGCGCATACCCCGCGAACATCGGTCATGACAATAGTAGGGTTGGCCGGCGTTTCAACAATGATCACCTTCAGGTTCGGCGTCGATCTAATGGCATCATCCAGGGCGTGCGCGTTTCCGCCAGGTACGGCCACGCCCTTGATCCCGAACGGCTGCAGAAAACCCTGGACCAAAGTCTGTGTGCCCCCGTAAATCGGAACGGTATAAATCAGGCTGTCGCCCGGCTGGAGGACCGCCAGTAGTGCGGTCATAATGGCCGCCATGCCGGAATTGAAAACCAGCGCGCCTGTGGCGCCCGGCTCCAAAGCCAGAATCTGATCCTCTAATATCTGCGCATTAGGATGGTTGAAGCGGGAATAGACAAGATCGACGTTCTCGCCCTCACCGCGTTGAGCCCGGCCGCCCATAATGTCGAACGCGCGTTCGGCCGCCTCTGGACTCGAAAAAACGTAAGTAGAACTGCGGAAGACAGCCGGACGGGCTGAACCTACGGAAAGGCTGGGATCAAATCCGCGCGTGAGTACATCAGTTTCTGGGTGAAGAGTGGAAGGATGAGACAAGAAGCGACACCTCCGCCATGAGTCTAGCGCAAGAAGGAAGCCGACATCGTATTAGAGTTATAGAGGTTGTGGGGGAGATTTCTGAAGCGGCGAGAACAGCCCCGAAGGGCGCCAGGGAGGTGTTGCTTCAGGGGTCTTTCTATGAGGTTAGTCTCGCTTTGGTGGGAGTTGCCTCCCTGGCTTACTTCCAATACTAGGATATGAATTTGCATAATGCAAGCCCCATCTCTATAAAAATTCAAAAAATATTATTTTCAAGATTTTTCTGACTTGGCAATACTAGATTAGGACACAGCCGCTTGACGAATTTAACTGTATTAGGTTCAACGGGTTCGATAGGAGTAAGTACGCTCGATGTCGTCCGACAGAATCCAGAACGCTTTAAAATCCACTATTTGGTAGCAGGTAAGAACGTAGAAGTACTCACCTCCCAAATCTTGGAATTTCGCCCTTTGGGTGTTGTTGTCGCCGATTCCGCCGCCTTAGATGCTCTGCGCCGCTGCCTGCTCAGACGGGGACCATCGAGATCTGAATGGCCTGAGCTCGAAGAAGGTGCTGCTGCCACCGTTGCGGCCGCTACTGCACATAACGTCGATTTCGTCCTATCCGCGATTGTCGGCGTTGCCGGACTGGACGCCACCTACCAAGCCATCAAAGCGAAAAAGCGTATCGGCTTGGCTAATAAAGAAGTCCTAGTTGCTGGCGGCAGTCTGGTGATGAGCGCTGTGCGCGATCTGAACGTGGACCTTATACCGGTAGATAGCGAACATAACGGAGCCCATCAATGCTTCCGGTGTGGCGCGCCAGACGAGGTAACACGTCTGCTGTTAACCGCCTCAGGGGGTCCCTTTCGCGAGACTTCAAAAGATGCGCTATGGTCGGTTACGCCAGAACAGGCTCTCCGCCACCCTACCTGGAAGATGGGTCCGCGCATTACCATCGATTCTGCCACTATGATGAATAAGGGCTTTGAGGTGATTGAAGCCTGCTGGCTGTTTGACCTGCCGCCATCGAAAGTGGATGTGGTGGTTCATCCGCAATCCTCCATTCACGCCATGGTGGAGTTCAACGATGGCAGCGTTATAGCCCAAATTTCCGCCACCGACATGCGGATGCCCATTCAGTACGCCTTGACCTACCCGGAACGCCAGCGTGCTCCCGTTCCGCGACTCGACTGGACGGAATCGCGTACCTGGACGTTTTCCGCTCCTGATCTAGACAAATTCCGCCTGCTGAAACTTGCCTATGAAGCGCAGGAACAGGGGGGTTCGGCTACTTGTACGCTGAATGCTGCCGATGAGATTGCGGTGGAGGCATTTCTGGCGGGCCGAATTCCCTTCCCTGCGATCGCCGAAACCGTGGAAGAGACCCTGAATCGTCACACCAACACCGAGGCGGTAAGTATCAGCCATTTGCTGGAGCTCGATTTAACGGCACGCCGGATAGCGCGGCAAGTTGTGGAGGAGAAACATGCCGCACATGCACGCCTCTCATAGCGTACGGGCACAGCCGTCTTCCGCTGTTTAAACGGGGTATAGTGAAAATGCTTGCCAAGCTTATGAAGCAGACCATGCGGCTGCGCGTCCAATCTGTGAGCGGGTTCGTTACGGGACCAGGAAGGTAAATAACAATTGTCGTTTCTCGGGCCGTTATTTTGGGTGATCATCCTCCTGGGAGTCATGATCCTGGTTCATGAGATGGGCCATTTCTGGGCTGCTCTTGCCGTTGGCGTCAAGGTAGAAACTTTCAGCATTGGTTTTGGACCGCGTCTGTTTGGCTTCCGGCGCGGCGAAACGGATTTCCGCGTCTCTGCAGTACCATTCGGTGGCTACGTACGCATGCTGGGTGAACAACCTGGCGACGAAAACGTGGTAGATCCGCGCTCGTTCCAGGCTAAATCCCGCTGGCAGCGCGCCATTGTTATCATTGCCGGACCTTTGATGAATATCATCCTGGCCGTTGGCTTGGTCACCGGCTTATATATGTATGCTTTCCCGAAAGAAGTGGAAACCAAGGATCCTCTCATCACCAGCGTGACCCCTGACACGCCCGCCGCCTTGGCCGGTGTCAAAGCGGGCGACCGCATTCTTCAGTTTGGCGACCGCGAACATCCCAACTGGGATTACGTCATGACGGAAGAGATCCTCAACGCGAACCGCCCGATGAAAGTGGTCCTTGAGCGCGGTTCGCAGAAGATTCCCTTAACCATCACCCCTCAAATGGACCAGAAGGAAGGCGTCGGTTCCATAGGCTGGAGCGGCGAGCAAAATGTTCAGATCGGCGAACTTAATGCCGGCTTCCCAGCCGCCGCTGCCGGCCTTCTACCGGGCGATCTCTTCGTCACCGTCAATGGTCAGAAAGTAGCCTCAGCGGTTACCGTGCAGCAGGTAGTTTTTCACTCCAATGGCCAGCCTGTTCATTTTGAAGTGATGCGCGACGGCAAACTCCTCAGCCGCACTGTAACCCCGCAAGCTACCAACGACCCCAAAATGCCTTACCGCATCGGCGTCAGTTTTAAATTGCCGGTGCAATGGGTGAAACTCGGCCTCGGCGGCGCCTTCAAACAGTCGCTGGAGTTCAACAAACGCAACGCTCTGATGATGTTCCAGGTGCTGGGCGGCATCGTTGAGCGCCGCGTCTCGCCGAAATCTTTTTCGGGTCCCATCGGCATTGCCCAGATGTCCAGCGAAGCCGCTCAACAAGGTCCTTGGAACTACATGTTCCTGATGGCGTTCGTCAGCTTGCAGTTGGCCATCTTCAATCTGCTGCCAATCCCAATACTCGACGGTGGAACGCTCCTCCTTCTCTTCATCGAAATGCTGATTCAGCGTGAAGTGAGTCTCCAGGTCAAGGAGACGGTCTTCAAATTGGGTTTCGTATTCCTCATGATGCTGGTGGTCTTCGTAATCTACAACGACATCAGCCGCATTCTCACGCGCAGCTAATCGATAAAGATGCCGCTGACAACAGCGTTTGCCCCGCTGTTCAGCGTAACCTGAATAACCACGCGGCCTTTCACGTTCCAGATGGCATATTCGCCGTTATGAAACCCTGAGAACGGTTGGGTGCTGAGCACGGTATTGGTCGCGGCATCCATGATTGTGATGGTTTCGCCGCGCACCGTGCTATCCCAGTCCAGCAGATACAACGCAATCCGGTGCGTATTCCCGTCGGTTAAATTCAAGTTGACATCAAAATAACTGCCAGGCGCAAAGTAACACGAAGCAACGCCGCTTGTCGATCCGCTGGCGCTCTGCAAAGCCCGCGGGTCGGAAGTTGGCTGAATCCATGTATACGGCGAATCGCCCGTTAAGCTGATGCTCGCAAACGATGCGGCACTGTTAATGGTATTCGCGATTATTTCTCCATTCGAACCGTACTTGCCTGTCCACGCGCCTTGCGTAGTGGTGTCCAACCCGCTGTACGTCGCGCTGGAAGAAGGAGGTGTGGCTGCAGCGCCAGCCCCAAAGAATACTCCGCTCACCACGGCGTTGGCTCCGCCCGTGCATGTCACCTGAATCACCACATTCCCCTTGATATTCCAAACGGCGTACTCACCGCCATTGAAGCCCGAGAACGATTGCGTGCTTAATGTAGTACCGCTAGCCGCATCCTTGATGGTGATGGTCTCGGCGCGGACGCTGCTGTCCCAATCAAGCAAATACAGCGCCACCCGCCGCGTGCTGCCATCCGTAATGTCAATGCTAATGTTGAAGCTGCCGGACGCAAAATAGGTAGATGCCAGGCGCGTGGACGATCCGCTATAAGTCTGCAAGGCTCGTGGATCGGTTGTTGGCGCAACCCACGTGTAAGTCGCATCGCCACCTAGGCTGACGCTGGCGTAGCTGGGCACAGTCATGGCGTCATTCGCAATCAGGTATCCGTCCGCTCCATAGACCCCCGTCCACGTCCCTTGCGTGGCCGTATCAAGGCCGCTATACGTAGCTGCCGAAGAAGAGCCGCCCGATCCGCCGCCGCTGCTGCCGCCGTTCCAGTTGTTCACCAGATTGGTGGCATTTACTGATCCCAATCCCGTCGCAAAATCCCATCCATTCCCTGACGGATATGCGGCAGATAAAGAGGTCGAGGATGTCGACAACACGCCGTAGATTAGATTCGGACGCTTCCCACTGGAGCCATAGCAGTCGATGCTGCCGCCGCAGACCACATCCATGTCGCCTTGAGTCACATCGTAGAAAGTGCAAGCGCTGCTCGGCGAACTGCTTGATAAACAACTGCTATTGCCTGCGGACCCATACTCGCTGGCGGCTAGCGCATAATAATACGGGTTCGGATTCCCCCAGCGCGTGCTGGTTTTCTGGTTAACCAACGCCTGTATCCCGGCCATGATGGGCGAGGCAAACGACGTCCCTCCTGCGCCGGACCATGTACTCGGGGCTCCGGAACACGATGCTCCGCCGTTCGCGGTATCAGTCCAACAAAAAATATAGTAGTGGCCCCAAACCCCATTGGCTGCAAAAAGGGACACATCTGGAATATCGCGCACGCCATCCCCCGGATTTCCGAATATGCCGGACTGCCAGCTTGGCTTGGCGTACCCCGCGCAACTTCCACTGACAACGCCCGCTGATGAAGGCGACCCAGTGGCGCAACCGCTAGGGCCGCCGCTTCCTGCCGCTAAATTAATAAAGTTGGCCTTACCGGTGCTGCTATTACAAAATCCGCTGGCACCCCATGAGGTGGAATAGCCGAGATATCCCGCGATAATGCTGCTGGCGCAGGAGTCGTCCCAGGGAATCTCGGGAATGTATGACTTGGCCGATTCAAAGGTCGATGTGTTGGTCGAGTTCCAGTAGTTGCTGGCCGTTCCGGTGTAGGTGTCGCCAAAATCCGTCCCGCCAACCGCCACGTTGTAGGGCGTGGAGGCGAACGCGCTAACACCAATTCCATGTGTTGCATAGGTTCCGCCGGCATCACAGCTGGCTGCACCCGAATCTCCCGAGGAAACGAATACCGATACGCCTTCAGCCACTGCCTGCTCATAAGTTGCCGCGTAAGTGGCATTCGCAGAGGCTCCATTCTCGGCCTCGCACTCGCCATAACTGATGCTTACTAGCGCGGGCGGGGTTGAGCTTGCGTTTAGCAGATTCTGCAGAGCAATTAAGCCTCCGAACGTAGTGATGGTGTCACTGCAAGACGCCAATTGAATGGCTGCGCCCGGAGCAGCTGCGCTCGCCCACTCCGCGTCTAGCGTCGCTTCCGCATCGTTCCCCGCTACCACGCCGGGGTTGGTGCAATTACCCGGATGCGTCTGGCTAAACGAGCCGGAAGAGTAGCTGGAAAGCCCAAATGTATTACGGAAAGTGGTCCAGTCGTTCGCGTTGTAAACGTTGGTGTCTTCAATCACGACGATGGTTTGCCCCTGGCCCGTAATGCCCTGCGCGAACAACGGATTCAGGTTGTATATTGTGGCCAAATCACCAGGAACCACATTCTCGGTGCCGGAACCTACGGTGTATTGTGCCCGGTCCTTCCTCATAGCATGCGGCATGAAGTTGTGCAGCGAAACAATCCCCTCTACCGCCGGCGCCAGAGCTGACGGTATCTGAGGATCGCTGGTGTTCGCAATGTGCTGTTCGCCATCATTCTCCAGATAGTGAATCTCGGTCTTGAATGCCTGACGAACCTGACCGGCCGTGCCGGAAAAGTCCACTGTCACCTTGTTGGCATAAACCTGGTTCACCACGAATCCCTGTGCTTGCAGCCAGTCGGTAACGGCATCAACATCACTCTGCGCAAGCCCAAACTTGGTGCCGAAGTCTGCCGCGGTCAGCCACTGGTGGTATTTTGGCGACGCGGGATTTTGAACATCCGACACGAATTGACCTAGCGCCTTTGTCAACTCAGCCGGTCGCTTCAGTTGAAGCAGCAAATGCTCAAGTTGCAAACTGTCCGGCACCATGCCTTCATCAATAGCCGTCTTGGCCGCCGAGCGGGTGTTACCAGCCAGCGTGGTGCGGTGTGCATTGTCCACTGCTTGGGTGATGAGGGAACGCTTTGGAGCGGAAATGTCATTGTTCTGCGATAGAGCCGCCGAAGTAACAAACAAGAACATAAATGCGCGGCGAATAAAGACAGGGCGTTTCATGTATCCTCTGTAGACAGAAAAGAATATCTTCCCCAGGGTAATACACTATTTTGTCTACAATGTGTCTACGTCTTGCTAGTACTATTCTCTAAGCGGGCCATTGCTAAAATTGTGCTACTTGTTTGAAACTACCTGAGTACACGTTAGGACAACAACACAATGCTAAGTGGTTTCAAGAGCTTCATTCTCCGAGGCAACGTAGTCGATCTCGCGGTTGGCGTCGTCATTGGCGCGGCCTTCGGCGCCATAGTAGACAAGCTGGTGAAAGACCTGATAACTCCGCTCATCGCCGCCATTGTAGGCAAGCCCGATTTCTCCGCCATCGGCTTCACTATTAACGGCACGAAGTTTCCCGTTGGCGACTTCATTAATGCAATTGTCAGTTTCCTGCTGATAGCAACCGCCGTATACTTTTTCGTGGTTGTGCCGGTAAACGCACTAATGGCGCGTTCCAAAAAAGGCGAGGTTCCGCCACCTCCAAGTACCAGGAAATGCCCCGAGTGTCTTAGTGAGATTCCCCTTGCCGCTCGCAAGTGTGCTTTCTGCACTTCCCCGGTGAGCGCTGCCGCCGCTGTTTAGTCCTGGCCGCCGGGCACGTTACAATGACCGTGCATGGCAGAATTGTTAGCTGGTAAGAACACCGTCGTTCTAGGGGTGGCCAATCGTTGGAGCATTGCTTACGCAATTGCCTCCGCGTTTGTGCGCGAAGGTGCGTCGGTCTTCCTGACCTACCAAAGTGAACGTCAGCGCGAAACAGTGGAAGAGTTGGGTGCGGAACTCAAGGTTCGAAAAGTGCTTCCCTGCGACGTGACCAAGCAGGAAGAACTCGACAGCCTGGTAGAGCATTTGAAGCAGGATGCACCGGTTCTGGATGCCGTGGTCCATAGTATAGCTTTCGCCAACAAAGAGGATTTAAGCCGGCCGTTCCTCCAGACCAGCCGCGACGGCTATCTGCTGGCTCAGGAAGTCAGTTCCTACTCCCTTGTTTCTGTGTCGCGTGCTCTCGCTCCACTCATGACTTCAGGCGGCTCCATCACAACACTCACCTATCTGGGCTCCACGCGAGTCGTTCAGAATTATAATGTTATGGGCGTGGCCAAGGCAGCTCTTGAGGCCTGTGTGCGTTATCTTGCCAGTGAGTTGGGACCTTCCAAGATCCGCGTAAACGCCGTCTCCGCCGGACCCATTAAAACGGCCTCGGCGCGCGGCATCAAAGACTTGACTAAGGTTCTGGATGGCGTGGCCAAAGCGTCCCCTTTGCGGCGCAACACTGACACTGCTGAAGTGGCAGACACGGTCGTGTTCCTCACCAGCAATATGGCGCGTGGCGTAACGGGGAACATAGTTTATGTGGACTCCGGCTTTCAAATCGTCGGCTTGGGTCTAAGTGAGTAACGCCGTTCGCAGCCGGAGGGTGTATTTGACTAACATCTGCCGTCGTTGCGCGTCTCAAATGACAGTGAAATAAATGACAGGTTATATTGGGCTTTTTGCCCGCTTTTCGTTGCTCCTAACAATATGATTCAGGTAGAAGGTCTTTCCAAGAGATACGCCCGCCATGTCGCGGTAGATAACATTTCTTTTACAGTTGAAAAAGGCGACATAGTCGGTTTTCTTGGCCCCAACGGCGCTGGAAAAACCACCACGATGCGCATTCTCACTTGTTTCATGCCACCCACCGCGGGCAGCGCTAACGTAGCGGGCTTCGACGTGTTTGAACAGCCTGAACAAGTGAAACGTCACATTGGCTACCTGCCCGAGAATCCGCCCGTTTATCCCGAGATGACGGTTGCCGATTACCTGATGTTCGTGGCGCGTTTGAAGCAAATCCCAAACTCGGAAATCAAGTCGCGCACCAACAGTGTAATGGAACGCTGCGCCGTAACTGATGTTCGCGACAAACTCATTGCGAAACTCAGCAAGGGATACCGCCAGCGTGTCGGTTTGGCGCAGGCCATCATCCACAATCCCGAGGTCCTGATTCTCGATGAGCCTACCTCCGGACTCGATCCTAAACAGATCAACGAGACACGCGAATTGATCAAAGGCCTCTCGGGTGAACACACCATCATCCTGAGTACCCACATTCTGCCGGAAGTTGAGGCTGTGTGCCGCAACGTCATCATTATCAATAAGGGACACGTGGTTGCCACCGACTCGGTGGAACACCTAAAAACTCGGGCCGGCGGTGGTGGCGCGGTGCTGGTGCAGGTTGATACTGCCGGCACTGCTGATGCACAAACCGTTCATCAGCGACTGGAACAAATTCCGGGTGTCTCTAAAGTGCTCGATCGTGTCAAGGTCGGCGAGCGCTTTACCTTTGAGGTGGAGAGCCTCCAGGGCGAAAACTCCCGGGCAGACTTAGCCCGAGCCATCGTCCACTCGGGTTGGAATCTTCTCGAGTTGAAATCAAGCGGCGTCTCGCTGGAAGCCGTCTTTCTTGAAATTACTGGAGCGCCCTATCAAGCCACGACTGCCCCGGCGGTGGAAGAAGTGCTTGAAGGAGAAGAACAATGAGAAACATCTGGACCATCTGCCGTCGCGAACTCTATTCTTACTTTGTTTCGCCCATCGCCTGGGTGCTGATGACTATCTTCGCCGTTCTCTCGGGCGCTTTTACTTATCTAATCGGTGCCGAATTCAGCAAGCGCGCCCTCGCCATGCAGATGCAGGGGCAGCAGATGCCCATGAATCTGAATGAGATGGTGATTGCCCCTATTTTCTCCAACATTGCAGTTGTCAGCCTATTTCTCATCCCCCTCATCAGCATGCGGCTTTTCGCCGAAGAGAAGCGCCAGGGAACGATCGAACTGTTGGTAACATCTCCCATCACCGATGTCGAGATCGTAGCCGGCAAATGGCTCTCTGCCGTCATCCTCCTGCTCACTCTCCTCGGCATTCTGCTTATCGATTGTTCTTTCTTCTTCTTCTACGGCAATCCGGATTGGAAGCCATTCGCGACTGGATTTGTAGGCATCCTGCTGCAAGGCATTTGCCTGCTGGCCTTCGGTACATTTATCTCCACACTGACCAAAAATCAGATTGTCGCCGGCGCGGTCGGTTTTGCTCTCGCGCTGCTTCTGTGGATTCTCAGTTGGAGTACTGCCTTCGGTAATTCCGATTTTGTCCAGGTACTTAATTACATCTCTATCGTCAGTCACCTGGATAGCTTCACACGCGGTGTCATCGACACTAAGGATGTTATTTACTATCTCTCCATGATCTTTCTTGGCTTATTCTTAACCACTCGTTCGCTCGAGTCCCTGCGTTGGAGGTCCTAACCGATGGCACAAACACCCACCTCCAAGACAGCTACCATCAGTCAGCGTCAGGCTCGCTTCGGAGCTACTGCCGGACTCTACACTATTGTCGTCATCGCCATTCTGGCGCTGGTTAACTGGCTTGCCCAGATGCCGCGTTTTAACAAAACCTTCGACACCACAGCCAACAAACGTTTTACGCTGTCTGAGGAAACGCAGAAGATCATCAAGGGCCTCCCAGGCGACGCCACCATCATTTATTTCGACACCAAAGACGGTTTTTCAGGCGCGCAAGCCATGCTCGACCGTTACAAGAACCTTTCCACTAAGGTCCACATTCAATACGTCGATGCACAGAAGCAGCGAACTCTTGCCAGTTCCTACGGCGTGCGTTCCGCTACCGCCTTTGTCGAATTGAACGGCCGCCGTGAAGAGGCAAAGCAATTGACGGAAGAAAGCATCACCGGCGCCTTCCTCAAGGTACTGAAGGGTGTTCGGACCGTCTGCGTCGTCAGCGGCAGCGGCGAGCATTCTCTCGACCAGACCGAGGGCGGTGGCCTCTCGGTTTATAAAACGCTTCTCTCTCGCGACAACTACGACACGAAGCCACTAACTCTCATCGATAAAACTGCTGTCCCCTCCAACTGCAATGTAGTGGTTGTGGCCGGCCCGCAAAGCGACTACACGGCCAACGAAGTGTCAGCTCTAAAGACCTATATTGAAGGCGGTGGCCGCGCGCTGTTCCTTCTCGACCCTCCCATCGATTTTGGCCGCGAACACATCGCTGAAAATACCGGGCTTACCGACCTGCTTGCCTCCTGGGGAGTTACCGCCGACAAAGACCTGGTATTGGAGCAAAATCCAATGGGCCAGTTGTTCGGTATGGGACCTGAAATCCCTCTGGTCAGCAGCTATGATTCGCAACCCATCGTCAACGACTTGAAAGATCACATCACCGGCTTCCCTGTGGCTCGCTCGCTCGAAGTCAAAAACGGCGATAAAACCACTGTAAGCAAGTTGTTCTCCACCTCCGATGCCGCTGTCGCCGCCGTCCATCTCACTGGCAAGTCCGTCAGCATGGATGCCCCGGATAACAAGAAGGGGCCCTTCGTTCTCGGTGCCGCCGGCACTTATAACACCGGCAAGCCGAATGATCCTGGCCGTTTTGTAGTCATTGGTAACTCCGGCTTCCTGACCAACGCCATGATTACGTTCCAGGGCAATCGCGATCTCGCTTTGAACGCGGTGAACTGGCTCTCCTCCGACGAAGACCTGATCTCCATTCGTCCGAAGGATCCGGAAGATCGCCGCATGAACGCCAATCAGAGCCAGATGAGTACCTTCGCTTACACCGATCTCATAGCCATTCCGCTCATCATCATCATCGGTGGCATCGCCGTCTATTGGAAACGCAGATAGGAAACTAACATGAAGCCGACCAGCCTTCTTGTAGCGGCCCTGCTGCTGGCAGGACTCAGCGGCGTTGTTTGGTGGGTTAAAAAACACCCCCAGAACGCCGATACATCCACTCCATCAACCAGCGTGAAGCTGCTGGATGTTCCCGATTCCCAGATTGTCTCCTTAGACATCCAAAAAAAAGATGCGCCGCCTGTCGAACTGGCGCGCGAAAACGGCAAGTGGGTCATCACCGCGCCTGAAAAGTACCGCGCAGATCAGGACGCCGTCAGCTCCATTGTCAGTGCACTTAGCCCCGTCACCGCCGACAACACCATCGACAGCAAGCCAGCCGATCTGAATGAATACGGCCTCAAGACGCCTCAAATCAGCGTCACAGTTCACGAAAAAGGCGGTAAAACCGACCACCTCTATTTCGGAGAAGATGTTCCCATAGGATCGCTCGCTTACGTTCGCGCAGGCGCCGATCCGAAAGTCTACGCCGTTCCCACGTCGCTGCGCAGTTCCTTCTCCAAAGACCTGAACGATCTACGCGATAAGCGATTGATGACGTTCGATTCCGCCCAGGTCAGCCGCGTCGAACTGGATACGAGTAAATCTCCCATCGAGTTCGGCAAAGTCAGCCAGAGTGACTGGCAGATCATCAAGCCCCAGACCCTTCGCGCCGACAGCTTCCAGGTGGAGGAACTTCTCCGCAAACTCTCCGACGCCAAAATGGACCTCTCCAATCCAGATGAGACCAAAAAAGCCGATGCGGCTTTTGCCTCGGGCAAAAATATCGGAGAAGCAAAGGTCACTGACCCAAGCGGCGTCCAAACTCTTGACATTCACAAAGATAAAGACGATTATTACGCCAAAAGCAGCCTTGTTCCAGGCGCCTTCAAAGTCTCTGCCGATCTTGGCAAAGAAATGGAGAAGCCTCTCGAAGATTTCCGCAACAAGAAACTCTATGATTTCGGCTTCACTGACACGAACAAAATCGAGATCCAGCAGGGAACAAGTGACCGGACCTTTGTCCGCGCCGGTACTGACTGGAAGTCGAACGGTCAGACGATGGATGCAGGCAGCGTTCAGTCGCTTATCGACAAGCTCCGCGACATTGCCGCGACTAAGTTTGTAGACTCCGGTTTTACCACTCCGGCAGCTACCATTACCGTCGTCTCCAACGACAACAAACGCACCGAAAAAGTAGAATTTTCCAAGACAGCCGATGGCTATGTGGCTCGCCGTGAAGGCCAGCCATCCCTCTATGCCCTGGATGCGAAATCCGTAAACGATATTCTGGAAGCAGGAACTTCGATCAAGGCAGTGGCCCCAGCATCCAAGAAGTGATGGCGGCCATGAAGGGCTAATGTCTGCTTTAAATACCGATCTCTACGAACTCACCATGGCAGCGGGATATTTCGCCGCCCATAAACATCACGACGTGGCGACCTTTGAGTTGTCTGTCCGTCGTTTGCCCGCGACTCGTAACTACCTCGTGGCAGCGGGTCTTCAGCAGGCTGTCGAGTATCTTCTCAACCTGAGATTCACTCCAGAGGAGATCGATTATCTTCGCTCTCTGCCGCACTTCCGCAACGCTCCAACAGGCTTCTTCGAATATCTTTCCAAGCTGCGATTCACCGGGGACATGTTTGCGGTGCCGGAAGGCTCGCCCATTTTCCCGAACGAACCCATTGCCATCGTTCGTGCTCCCATCATTGAAGCGCAACTCGCCGAAACCTATCTCATCTCTACCTTCGCGTTTCAAACCAGCATCGCCTCAAAGGCGGCGCGCTGCGTGCATGCGGCGCAAGGCCGCACCGTAGTTGAATTCGGCAGCCGCCGCGCACACTCACCAGGAGCCGGCATCCTCGCAGGCCGCGCGGCTTACCTGGCGGGCTGCGCCGGTACCAGCAATGCCGAAGCCGGCATGCGCTATGGCATTCCCGTGTTCGGAACCGCCGCCCACTCCTGGACCATGGCTTTCCATGATGAGGAAGAAGCTTTTCTCACGCTCCAGCGGCTACTGGGAGAGTCAACCGTCTTCCTCATCGATACCTACGACACTTTAGACGGGGCGCGCCTCGCTGCCCGTCTCGGAAAGCCCCTGTGGGGAGTTCGTCTCGATAGCGGCAATCTCATCAAGCTTTCTCGACAGGTGCGCAAGATTCTGGACGACGCCGGATTGCATGATGCAAAAATCTTCGCAACTAATGACCTGGATGAATACCGGCTCGCCGAGTTTGCTAAAGAGGGTGCACCGCTTGACGCGTTCGGAGTGGGCACGCAACTGGCAACTTCCGCCGACGCACCTTCTCTCTCCGCCGTCTATAAACTCGTGGAACTTAAGCGCGACGGTCACATTCACTACACCGCCAAGTACAGCCTCGATAAGAACACCATGCCCGGAGCCAAGCAGGTCTACCGCTACCCCGATCATGACCTTCTGACTCTCTATACCGAGTGCAACGACGAGACTGGCGATCCTGGCGAACCTTTGCTCCGCCCCGTGGTCATCCAGGGGGGATTGCTCGAGCCATTACCCACCCTTGAACGTTCGCGCGCTTATGCGAAGCAGTCGATCGCGGCGTTGCCCAAGCAACTACATGACTTGGAGTCGGCGTCGTTGCCCTATCCGGTGAATATTAGTCCCAAACTTTTGGCACTAAGCGAGACCCGCCGTCAGGAATTTCAGTTGACTCGCGATTAGCATGAAGACAATCTTTTTTGACGTAGATAACCAGTTGGACTTCCTCTATCCTGCTGGAGCCTTACATGTCCCCGGTGCTGAACTCTTGTTGCCGGCTTTCGCACGCCTGACACAATTCGCCAAATCACAGCACTTGCAAATTCTGTCCACGGCGGACGCGCACTCGGAAGACGATCCGGAATTCAAGACCTGGAAACCGCACTGTGTAGCTGGCACCACCGGCCAACAAAAAGCAACAGCCACGCTCCTCGGGTCGCCTCTTCAATCTATACCCTCCACCCCCGGCGCGCCCATGCCCATCGATGCCGCTCAGATCTTAATCGAGAAGCAACACACCGATTGCTTTACCAATCCCAACCTGGAACCACTTCTGACGAAGATTGCCGCAGATCGCTATGTAGTCTATGGCGTAGTCACTGAAATCTGCGTGAGCCACGCGCTCTTCGGCCTGCTGAAAACCGGCGCTCGTGTTGAACTGGTGACCGATGCGGTGCGCCACTTGAATGAGGATTCCTGTAACCAGATGATCAAGCGATTTGAAGCTGCCGGCGGCGCGCTGACAACGGTTTCCAGCGTCACCTAGCTAAAAAGAAAAGGGAGACGACTAGGACAGTCGCCTCCCTCTTCCTGCTCCTAAAGTACTTCGAGTTAAGCTCCGGGACGCGCGGTCGAGCCACCATCGAAAATGATCTTCGAGTGCGTTCCGCCTACGCTAATCTCCTGAACATTGGTGCCGTCTTTGTACTTGATCACCGTCGAGTACACTTTCTGCGGCTGAGCTTCCTCATGCGCAGGTACCTCAACAACTTCTTTACCCTGCTTGATCATGGCAGTGCCGTTCTGCAGTGATATCTTGTACTCGCCTGCTTTGAACGATTTGCCTTCAATCACCGAGTCCTGCAACAGTTCAACTTTGTAGCTATTATTGCTGGCTGCAAAGGCTGTCATACCCAGAGCTACGAAGCTCAGTATTAACATCTTCTTCATTTAATTTTCCTTCCACGTGGAGCGTTTTCTGTACGCTTACATCACTACTATACGAGGTTTTGGTCCATCCTTGTTCCTTCTTTGGAATGAAATTATGTAAATAGTGAGGCACCTTAGGACGACCTAAAACTCAGTAGTTTTGCTGGCTAATGCGCCACGCGTGTTACTTTCATTCACAGGAGAAACACCTTGAAAACACTCGCGGCGTACTGCTCGCCCGTCTTACTGCTCTTTCTGCTTTCGTTTGCACTTTTCCCTGCCAACACCAGCGTGCAAACACAGCGCTTCCCTCAGTTCGAAAATGAGGACGTCCGCGTCTGGAAGTCAGTCGTCACTCCCAACGCGCCCCTCAACATGCACCGCCATGAACATCCGCGCGTCATTATTGCTTTGCAGGGCGGGACGATGAAGATAGTGCAACAGAATGGCCCCACCGAAGTCAACGTCTGGGACACTGGTAAGGCCTATTGGTTGCCCGCCAACGCGCCCAATACAATGCACAGCGATGTGAACGGCGGTAACAAGCCCATTGAAGTTATGGTGGTGGAACTAAAAAAAGAGAAGTAGGCTGGCCGCTAATGCCCCAACTCTTTCAGCTTGGCCTTCGCATCCTCGTTTCCCGGATTCTTTTCCACTGACTTCTGATAGCTCTCCATCGCCGCTTCCTTCTGTCCCGCTTGCTCATAAGCCGCGCCCAGCGCCGCGTAGGCGCTGCTTGACTCCGGATACATCTGGACGTTCAATTTCAACACCACGATCGCCTCGGGAACATGACCGCCGCTAAGCAACTCGCCCGACCACGAGTTCACCGCCGCTTCGTCCAGCTTGAAGTCCGGCTTTTCTTTGCACATCGCGGCATAAATATCTGGCGCATGCGCAAAGCCCTGCCGCCCCACTTCGCCCCGCAACGCATCCAACGTTAGCGGAATGCCTTTGGCTGCTCGATAGCTCACCGCCATCAGGTGCTTCGGAGCGCCATTCTCCGCTGGCGAATTCTTCAGAAAAGTCATGCCCGCGTCGTCATGTTTCAGATAGGCATCCAGAAAATGAAGCGTATAGCGCGCCACCCACGCATAACCGCTGATGCCGTCTTCCCGGTCGTAGTCGCCCTTCTTCTGTTCGGCGTAACGCTTCCACGTATTATCATTGCGCTGGTACATGGAACTGTGTTCGGTGTGCGTCATCCCCAGCATATGCACCATCACCAGGTCGCCATGCGTCCACTCGTTAAGTACATTAGGGCCGTCCTTCAGGTTCAATTTCATCTGCTCCTGGTTTTCCAGCGTTATCTCGCCTTGCGCAAAGTAAAGCAGCGGAATCGTCATCTGATCCGGATGAACATAGCCCGATTGCTTAATCAGTCCCGGAAAGTAGCGCATCGATCCATCCAGCGCCACCAGCGCATCAATGCGGTTATCACGAGCCGCCGCGAACAGGTTGGAAATCCCGCCCCAACTGAAGCCCGCCACCGCCAGCTCCGACATGTCGGTGTTCGCCAGCGTCCGCGCAAAGCCAATCAGAAACGATATGTCGGCCGCTTGCGCCTCAATTCCACTGACGTCGCTTGTCATCCCGCGCGCCGCCGCGCCCATATCCGGACTCGCAATCACCACATAACCATGCGTCGCCAGGTACTCGCAAAGATCTGCATTCTCCCACGACATGGCCGAAAAGCTGGGCGCATAAATCACCACAGGAAAGCGCCCAGCCAACGGCACAGCATCGCGCCACGCCCACATCGGCATCGCCATCGTGGGCTTCATTCCCTCAATCCACTGCTTCTGTTGCTCCCAAAGATTCGGAGTGCCAAAGCTAGTCTCCGTCTGCAGCAGTCCGGCGTAATCACCCACGGTCATCGGTTTGCCGCCCAGCTTGGGTGTGTCCGCCGGATACCAGACCAACGTCTGCAATGGCCGAGCGCGTTCGCCCTGATACGGTTTGCCCAGGCTATCCGTTAACGGCCGATAGATCCGCGCATAGTCGTACTGCTCAACCACCTTCAACCCGGCCGCATGCGGCCCGGGCTTTTCCGTGAAATGAAACAGCGGAACGGTTTGCGCCGCAGCTGCTAGCGAAGTGGCAAGTACAAGAAAGGGAATTAGATGAGAATTTTGAGGCAATGGTCGGCTTCGGCAATTGGAATTTTTAGGTAGTTTAGCAGGCTGCTGGACGTTGCCGTTCTTCCAATAAGAATTCGCTTGTAACGTCCGCGTTTGAATGCCGGAAGTTGCCGAGAGACCGAATGGTTTTGCCCCCAGGTGTGTCCCGTCACCGAATGCCCTCCCGCCGGTATAAGCGACGCCAGTGGCTTTGATCGTCGGTATTACAAGGCGTTGCCGAAAGAGAATATAAAGGTAATATTATGTTTGAGTGTGTGCCCCGCCGAGCACACACCGTTGGGATTACCGTTTCCCTCACGTTTTTGGCGACTCATACTCCTTCTCGATCCTCCGCAAGACCGCGAGCGCGTCTTCGCGGTTCACTCGTCGCCGTTTGATCAGTTTGCTCCACCACCCGCCCCGGAGTTGCGACTCAACCACGCCTTCATAGACAACTCCCGTTGGCGTCTTTCTTTCTTGCACACCAAAGCGGGCGATATCCCGCTCCGCCAGCGGGAGGAGTGGAAAGCCAGAAACCCACTCCGCGACCGCGTCGTCGGTTGCGAACTGTGCCGCGCTCGCCATAACGACCGAAATTAGGCCCTGAAGGATCACGCTTGAGGAACAAACTTGCCTTCCTTCAACCGCCTTTTCTCGGCTATATTCAGCCATTGCATATTTAGCTGATCTGCCTAGTCCTGAGGCAATTGCTCGTCTCTCGTCTGCAGGAACGCGCTGGAACAATTCGACCAGAGCCGAAATCGTTTCAAAGAGCACTGAATTGGTCTGCGGATCATCGAGCCGGAGCCACATGGGGCAGCTATTCAGCCGCTCGACTAAGTCTCTACCATCCATCTAACTAAGTTCTGTAGCATAATTTTTTCAAAAAACGAACCCACCACTTTCGTTTCGCAAAATACCGAAAACCGGACATTCCACCTCACCCAAAATCGTCATTCACAAAAATCACTAATCTTTCTTGGTAATCCCTTCAACCACTTACAGCCCTTTTTTCCGCTCCGCCGCACACCCCACAGAAATACTCGTGGGCGAAAGGTAAATTATGGCGACTAAAGCACAAATCGAAGCGAACTGCGCCAACACGCCACTCGGCAGCGGACCTGTCCAAGAGGAAGGCCCCGCCCCCTCCTCCCACAAGGCTGTCGAAAACGGCCTCACCGGCCAAACTAGTAGGTTGCGGAACCAGCCGCCGGCGGCCCCGCAGGACCGTCCCCCTTTGCCGGGACGTAAAGTGTGGAAGAGGGTTGCTCCTGAGATTGCTCCTGATGATGGCTATGTGAAGCGCTGCAAGGAGTGCCAAGCCGTTATGACTGACCGGCGCCGTACGTATTGCTCTGCCGCTTGCACGCGTCTGGCTTTGACCGAGAATTCGAAGTTCATCGTGCCTCCCTCTGTTTCTCCGCGTGCATCGTTTGTGCGCAATCCTTACCGGCGGCGCTGGAGTTGATTCCCCCACGCCTCTACCCGGCCGGCAGCCTTTTCCAGGTCCATAAAGATGGTCCTCAGAACGGTCCCCTTAGGTGAATGTCTGGGACACTGGTAGAGCCTATTGGTTGCGCGCGAACGCTCCCAATACGAGCCACAGCATCCGAATGGCGGTGACAAACCCATTGAATTTACGGTGGTGGAGCTCAAAAAAGAGAAGTAGTTTAGTTGCACTACTGCTGCCGGTGCTCTTGGTCCCGGCCGCTGCCGCCACCCCCGATTTTGCGCATGACATCGCGCCCATTGTTTATTCGAAATGCGCGCCCTGCCATTACAGCGGCGGTCCCGGGCCGTTTCCTTTAACCTCCTACGCCGAAGTCCGAAAGCACTCGCTCCAGATCCAGACCGTCACAAGCAGCCGCTACATGCCACCCTGGCTCCCCTCCGAACAGCCAATCCATTTTGCCGACGAACTCCGGCTGACTGACCAGCAACTCCAGACCATATCCAATTGGGTACGCGCCGGCTCGCCCGAAGGTTCTTCGGAGGTACCTACAACGCCTGCACCAACCACTGATGAAACCTGGCGCCTCGGTCCCCCAGACTTAATCGTAAAAGCTGCCCAGACTTTTCACGTTCCCGCCGCGGGCCGCGACGTCTTCTGGAATTTCATCCTCACTCCGCAACTGACTCAAGGCCGCTTCGTCCGCGCCATCGACATCCGCCCGTCAAATCCAAAAATCGTCCATCACGCAAACGTGATCATTGATCGCACCGGTTCCCAGCGCATGCGTGAAACCACTCCCGGCCAGGGCTTTCCGGGCATGGATGTCACCGTTCTCGGCAGTCCTCTCGACCTCAACGGCCACTTCCTCTTCTGGAAACCGGGCAGCATCCCCTGGAGTGAGCCCGATGGCCTTTCCTGGCGTCTGAACCCCGGCAACGACCTAATCCTCAACATGCACCTGCAACCTTCCGGCAAACCGGAAACCGAGCTGCCAACCATCGCTCTCTACTTCACCGATAAACCGCCCACCCGTTTTCCCTACCTACTGCAGTTGGAGCATGACGGCTCCCTCGACATACCCGCCGGCCGTTCCGATTTCGTAATAACCGACAGTATGAAGCTGCCGGTCGACACAGAGGTTCTGGCGGTCTATCCGCACGCGCATTATTTGGGCAAGCTACTGGAGGCCTGGGCCACCAAGCCGGATGGGACGCGCGTTCAACTCATCCGCATTCCGGCCTGGGATCCAAACTGGCAGGCTGTTTATCGCTATGAACAGCCGTTGTTGCTGCCCGCTGGGACGATGGTCTCCATGCGCTATCACTACGACAACTCCAGCGCCAATCCGCGCAACCCGCATCATCCTCCGAAGCGCGTGGAAGGGGGAAATCAGGCTACCGACGAAATGGGCCATCTGTGGCTGGAAGTTCTCCCTGAAAAAGGCCGCGATGCGCGACGCGTCTACGCCGAAGCCTGGGCCCATCACCAACTCGAAAAGTATCCAGACGATTATTCCGCGAACCTCACGCTCGGCTCACTGGCGCTTTCGCGGTTGCATGCCCAGGACGCCGTCGAACCGCTGCGCAAAGCCGTTCGTCTGCAGCCGAACGACGCCATCGCCCGCAACCTGTACGCCGAGTCGCTGGATGCGACCGGACGAATGACCGAGGCGCTGGCCCAGTTCCGCCTCGCGGTCAAACAGAAACCCGACTTCGATAACGCACGCTTCAATCTGGCTCACGCACTCGCCCGAACCGGCGATAAAGCCGGCGCTATCGAAAATCTCCGAGTGATCCTTGCCGCCCATCACGACGATCCGGCGGCGAAAGCCTATCTCGATCAACTGACCGCGCAATAACTAACCGTTCTTCTTTTCCAACTCCGCCAGCCGCCGCTCCAGCGACCTTATGGTCCGCAGCATCTCTCCCAACTTCGGAAACGTTGCCGATGACCGCAGCCAATCGCGCGAATCAAACGCCGGCGATCCCGACACGATATGCCCCTCCGGCACATCATGCCCCACACCCGACTGCGCCCACACAATCGCGTTCTTATGAATGGTCAAATGGCCGGACGAGCCCGTCTGCCCCGCCATAATCACGTTCTCCTCCAGCACCGTGCTGCCCGCCAAACCGGTCTGCCCGCAGATGATATTGTCCTCACCCACCACGCAGGCATGGCCAATCTGGCAAAGACTGTCGATCTTGGCGCCGCGCTTGACGCGCGTTTCGCCCAGCGTCGCACGGTCCACGGAGGTCAGCGTCTGAATCTCGACATCGTCTTCAATCACGGTGTTGCCCGATTGCGGAATCTTGAACTGCCGCCCCTCATTGGTTTTAGCGAAGCCAAAGCCATCGCCGCCAATCACTACGCCGTTATGAATGGTTACGCCATTGCCAATGCGGCAATGCTCACGGACGGAAGAGTGCGCATGCGCAGTGAAGTTGTCGCCAATGACGCAGCCCGCGTAAATCACCGCATGCGGATGCAGAACCGCATTGGCGCCGATGGTTGTGCCATCGCCCACCACGGCGAAAGGTCCCGACCCCCGCGTTCGGCCCGATGGTGGCGGTGGGCGCAACGAACGCCAGCGGATGAATGCCTGGGCGGGATCGCCGGCGGCTGATAGAAAAACGAAAGCGCACGCGCAAAATCGTGATAGGGATTTTTCGATACCAGCGTGGCGCCGGGAAAATCTTTCAGTGGTTCGGCCGCGATGATGGCCGACGCCTGACTGGCGCGCGTTTTCGGCGCGTACTTCATGTTGGCCAGAAAAGTTATCTCTCCCGGCCCGGCTTTTTCAATGGTCGATACGGCCCGAATTTCCATCGACGCGTCGCCAGCGACGGTGCATCCTAATTTCTCAGCCAACTGCGGCCAGCGTAAAGGTCGGCATAACGACCGCTTAGGCTTCTGCCACAATCGGATTGCGCAGTTCGCCGATGGCCGGAATGCGCACCGTCACCGTCTCGCCCGCTTTCAGAAACCGCTGTGGCGTGCGCGCAACGCCGACACCCGCGGGGGTTCCCGTGGAAACTATATCGCCCGGTTCCAGCGTGAAAACACTCGACAGGTACGCGATCAGCTCCGGAATTTTGAAAATCAATTCTCTGGTGTTTGAGTCCTGCATCGTCACGCCGTCGATAGCAAGAGATATGTCCAGGTTGTGCGGATCCGCAATCTCATCCGCGCTCACAATCCACGGCCCCATAGGACCAAACGTGTCGAAAGTCTTTCCCATCAGCCACTGCGATGTCGCTTTCTGATAATCGCGCCCCGTCACATCGTTAACGCAGGTATAGCCGAACACGTGCTTTCGCCAATCTTCCGCCGCAATATGCCGCCCGCCCTCACCAATCACAAACGCGAACTCAGCCTCAAAGTCAGGCATCTTGGAAACCTTCGGCAGCACAATGTTCGCACCCGGTCCGATAACCGCCGTCGCAAACTTATTGAAAATGGTGGGCACATCGGGAATGGGCGTATTAGTTTCCGCCGCATGATCACGATAATTCAAACCAACGCAGATGAACTTACGCGGCAGCGGAATGGGCGCCAGCAGTCTGACTTGCGTTAATAAATGGCGCGAATCCGTAGGTGACTCGGCGGCCAACTTAGCGGCTTTCTTGAAGGCGTCATCCCCGCCCGCAATGAAGCGCAGCAGGGTGTGGTAGCCAATTAACGAAAGATCTACAACCGTTTGGGCATCGGCAAGTACGCCTGGGCGGGCCAATCCACCCTGTTCGAAGGTAACAAATCGCATGCTTGAAGTTTAGCGTTCGTACCAATAACAAACCCGCTGCCACGCCTGAACAGGCATAACAGCGGGTTTGAAAATCGAAAAAGGAGACTACTTTGCTTTCTTCTGCTTCTGCTGACCGACGCGGACCTTGCTCTGTTTCTGCTTGCTTTCCTGGAACGCTTTATGATCGTGACGGGCGACAGCATCTTTCAGATACGCATCGAGGTCAACATCGTTCGGCAGGACAACCATGACAGTAAAGTCTTCGTTGCAGGTAGGGCAAAAGGGCCGAAATCGCTTTACATTCGGGATTGATGCCATAACATCGTTAGGATACCACGGATTCCAGCGCCGCCTGTAAGGTTCCGTAACGAAACTGAAAGCCAAGTTTCAATGGCGCTTTGGGCATAACGCGCAAGCTGTCAAATAGAAAGTCGGACATTTCGCCCAGCGCCAGCTTCATAGCGAACTTCGGCGCCGCCAGAAATGCCGGCCGGTGCAGCGCACGCCCCAGTGCGGCAGTGAAATCAGCGTTGGTAACCGGCTGGGGACTGCTGCCGTTCAACTCCTGCGAATCGCCCTGCCAACTGGCGGCAAACTGCAGCATCGCGCACAAATCATCAACATGAATCCACGACATCCACTGCTTGCCATCGCCGAACTTAGCGCCCAATCCCAGCCGGAACGGCCGCGCCATCAGCGGAAACGCCCCGCCTTCGCGTCCCAGCACGGTGGCAATACGAACGGGCATTACCCGCAGCCCGAATTCTCGCGCCCGCAGCGCTTCGATCTCCCAATCGACGCAGACCGTCGCCAAAAAATCGCCGCCCGGCAAACTGACCTCGGTCAGCACTTCGCTTCCCCGGTTGCCGTAAAAGCCGACTGCTGAGGCCGAAACCAGAACGCGTGGCCTGTGCTTCAACTTGCCTATCGCGTCCACCAGGTTCCTGGTGCCGATGATGCGGCTGTCATAAATGCGCTTCTTCACTTCCGGCGTCCAGCGCTGGGCAATGGGTTCGCCCGCCAGGTTAATCACCGCGTCGACCCGCGGCACGCTCGAAAGCGGCGCTTCGTTATTCGGATCCCAGGGATGAAAAGCCGCTCGCGAATCGAAATGCTTCGGCCGCTTACGCGCCAGAAAATTAACCGAATCCCCATTCGCCAGCAGCCGGTTGACTAGCTTTGTCCCAACGAACCCGGTTGCGCCGGTAATCAGATACGTCATGGACGCAGCTCAAATTGCGGCTGTTCACTGCCCGCTAGCGCGTTTATCTCTTCGATATACGCGCGCGTATTCGTCTTCCGCTTCATGCCTTCTAAAGACATAAACCTCATCTTTCCAAAAATCGGACGTTCAGGCCATGGACGATCATGCAGCCCGAAGCACCACAAGATATTCGTGTAGGTAGCCGGATCGCGCCCATCCAGCGCATAACGCCCATGCAGCCGAATCATCGTATTCGCCGCCTCCTGGTAGCCGCCCGACCATTCGATAATCTTCTTGCCCCAGTACATGCGGTAGTAACCGTGAATGGTTCCGCGCAGCATCATTTCCCGCTGCGTGGCATTCCAAAGCTCGTCATACGTCTCGCCGTTTTCCAGTTGCTTGGCCGTGTAATGCGGGTCGCGCTTGTCGGGCGCGTGCTTCTTCATGTTCAACTGGCACCATTCGGGGAGATTGCGCAGGTCGCCCGGATCTTCCACAAAGCGCGTGTAGTTGAATGCCAGTTCACGCCGCACAATCAACTCTTCCAGGAACTCGGCGGCAATCAACTTATGCTGCTGCGCATAATGGGAAGCCGCCAGCGCTACTTCCAGTGACGATATCTGCCCGAAGTGCAGGTAAGGACTTAAGCCGGAGGTGGCGTGTTTCGAAGGTTCGTTGCGCCCCAGCGCATAGCCCTTCAGGTTTTCCGTTAGGAAGTGCTGCAGCCGTTCTTCCGCCGCTAGTCGTCCGCCCGGACGGCCTTCCACTGCCGGCACCGAATGGTCAATCTCGCAGCCGGCCACCAGTTCGGCTATGTTCTTATTCGTCACCTCGACATGAACGTCGGACATTGGCCCTTTGAAGTGCTGCTTGACGCGCAACTCATCGGCCGGCTGTAAATATTTGCCGAGCACTTTATTGATCTTCGGACGAATCGTATAAGCGCCATACTGCCGCACCGGGACCACGCTCATGGGAACGACGCAACTGGAATCGACAACGTAATACGCGACATCCAGCTTCGCTGGCACGCTGCGATTATGCTGGCGCGCGATAAAGGTTGGATAATCGTCCGTGACTACCGCCGCCGCAGACTTCGCCAGTTGATAGAAAACGTCGTTGGCCGATTTGCGCGTCTTCCGCAAGTAAAAGACATACCCGATGCCGGCCTTCTTCAGACGCTTCGCGGTCTCCGGAACGCCCTGCAGAATGAAAGTATGTAACCGGTCGTTGGCGAACTCATAGGTGCAGGTAAGCCCCTCGTAAAACAGCACCGGAAGGCCGAGTTTGTTAGCGATTTCAACAGCGTAAAGCAGCGCATGATTGGAATCGACGCGCCGGTTCATCTGCGACCAGTACAAAACGTATTGGCGTTCAGGCTGCTCCGGCGCGTCGTTCAGCTTCTGTATTCGTTCCGGCTCAACGGGCATCAGCTATAAGATTACGCTTTGGCCCGTTTAGCCCTACGAATTAAAACGCCAGCTTCAAACTCAATTGCACATTCCGCGCAGGATAAGCCGCAGAAATAGTGCCGAAGTTCGAATTCGACTGCGTAGTGTTCAAGGTCGACCAGTTGACGACATTAAAGGCGTTGAAGAAATCCCCCTGAAACTTAAGGTCAAAGCGTTCTTTGAAGGCGAAATGCTTCGCCAGCGACAAATCGTAGCTCTGCAGATTCGGTCCGCGGATGATGCCCGTGCCGGACGTTCCGTAACTGCCGATTCCCGCCGGTGCAAACGCTGCCACGTTAAACCATTCAAAAGGTCCGGGATTGCTGACGTTGATGTTCCCGCCCACATAATTGGCGCGCCGCGTGCCGGTTGACGTTGACGCCGTCACGGTATAAGGAGCGCCCGTCTGCAGATGGATGACCCCGCTCAACTGCCAGCCGCCCGCCACTCCGCGGACAATCGGATTCTGGCCTTTTAGCGCCGCCAACTGCCAGACGAAAGTACCCGCGAAGGTATGCGTACGATCAAACGTTACCGGACCGTAGTTGAAATGCCGGTTCTGGTAATCCTCCAGGTTGTCGCCTTCGCCACTGGAATCGCCCAGCGCCTTTGACCACGTATAACCGCCGGTGAAGACAACCGCGCCTTCGCGCTTCGAAGCGTAAACCTGCAGCGCATTGTAGTTCGAGGTTGAATCGCTTAGATACTGCTGAATGGTGCTGTATCCAAGGTAGGGAACAAACGCGTTGGTGGAAGCCGTCGGATTGGCCGCCACCTGCGCCAGGTTCGGGAAGTTGATATTCGGGTCGCGCAGTAAGTGACGCCCCATGTTCCCCACGTACGTCATCTCCAGAAACGTTCCCGCGCGGAACTGCTGCTGCACTCCGAAACTGTATTGATACACCGTGGTGTATTTCAAGTTTGGATCGATAGCGCTGATGCTGCCGATAGGAGACGTGCCTGGCGCGCCACCGCTGACGTTGGAAAGATTCCCGTTGTCGTATTCGGAGATCTGCAGAAACGGCGGCAGATTCACCTGCGAGAAGGTAACGTTGCCTTCCGGCCGGTCGTAATAGATGCCAAAGCCGCCGCGAATTACCGTGTTCTGGTAGGGGTTATAGGCGAAGCCGAAGCGCGGTGCAAACAGACCTTTCGAATCATACAGGCCGCGCGGGGCGCCCGTCGGTATCTGCTGGAAGAGGGGATTTGTGGTTGAGCCCGGCACGCGGCCCTGCTGGCTCTTCGGAACGCCATTGCCTGCCGTTATCAGCCCGTCATACGGGTTGCCCGAATTCGGAACAACGGTCCCCTTCAGCGTCACCTGCACTGCCTGCGCCGGATTGTAGAGCGCCGGCACAAAGTTGGCCATATTGTTCGCCTGTGTGTACATAGGCTCCATGTATTGGAAACGTACGCCCATCTCCACGCTGAACTTTGCGCTTACCTTCCAACTGTCCTGAATGAAAGCTTCGGGCTGGGTGAAGCGGAAGAAGCCAACCGGGTCGGCACTCGCCTCTGTGTAGCTCTTGAAGTTTCCTAACAAGGCATCTGCCAAAGCATTACCGGTGGAATTGGGATTGCCGCTGGCGTTGAAAGTCAGGTTGCCCGTGTAGTACGGCCGCCCATTCTGATCCACGCGGTCGCGTATGACCACGGCGCCGCCTTTAATCAGGTGGCTGCCGATTGTCCATGAGACCGTATCCGTCACCTGAATATCTGTGCTGGGCGACATCAGCGCGAAGTTCGGTCCCTGGAAGCCGGCGAAATTGGTAATTGTCGCCGCCGGGATGCCGTTGTGATATTCACCGCCGTTGTACAGCGTCTGGAATTGGAAGCCGTAAGCGCTGCGCTGCCACTCGTTTCCATAAGGCGGAATGTGTTGCGAGGCCCAACTCGTGTTTAAGCGCAATTCGTTCACCACGTGCGGCGTAGGCAGCCACGTCTCCGCAATCAGGAAGCTTTCGCCAGGCCGCATGCGCAAAGTCGGAGTGGTGGGCAGGATGTTGCCATTCGCAAACGTTCCGAATGGATCGATCAACTGGTTGTAATCTTGAATCCAGCGTCCGTACAGACTGTTCTTCTCATTCAGGCTGTAGTCAATCCGGACCAGATCTTCGCGGAAGCTTAGCGGATTCGCCGGCGTCACGGTCAAATTGTTCGCAACCGCCGCATTCACAAATGTGGCCGCCTGCTGTGCCTGCAGCTTGTAAATATTGGCGATGGCTGCGCCGTCGGGCGTAATCAGCGAAGCAATGTTGTTGCCCGGAATGGGAATCTTGGTGGTGGTGGCCGTGCCAGGCTCATAAAGCACCGGCAAGCCGGCGAAATTGCCGTTCAACTCTGCCGTATCCGGCACCGTCAGGCGCGTCGGCGTCTGCTGTTGCGCCAGTTTCTTCCATTCTTCTCCGACGAAAAAGAACAGCTTGTTCTTCATAATCGGGCCGCCAAAGTCATAACCGAAATCATTAAAACGCAGTTCCGTCTTTTGCGCGGCAAAGAAGTTGCGCGCGTCTAAAGCATTGTTCCGGAAGTATTCGAAAACCGCGCCATGGTATGCGTTCGTCCCGTTCTTGGTGACGACGTTGAACGACGGACCGGACATGCGGCCGTACTCAGCCGATGGATTTGAAGTTTCCAGCTTCACCTCCTGCACAAACTCGGAACTCACATTGTTCATCAGGCTGCCGTTGCTGCCGGCCACAAGATTGAATGCTCCGTCTACCGTCAGGTTGCTGGTGTCCGAGCGGTTTCCATTGATGTTCTGGTTCGTCGCCGACAAACTCGTCGTAACACTGAACTGGTCCGGATTCGTAACGACAGCGCCCGGCACCATGGTCATCAACTGAATATAATTGCGCCCGTTCAGCGCCAGGTTCGCCACCTGCTTGGTGTCGATAACACGCGCCAGTTCACCCGAAGTCGTGTTCAGCGTCTCGCCGGTGGCCGCCGTTACTTCCACCGTTTGCGTAAGATCGCCGATGACCAAATGAAAATCGACCGTTAACTTTGCGTCGGCAACAATCGAGATATTCGTTTTCTGCTGCCGCCGGAAGCCGGCTTGATTAATTTCCACAGAGTAATTGCCAATGGGCAATTCGTTCGCGCTATAAAAGCCGCTGTTGTCGGTGGTAACGTTTCGTGTTGCTTGTGTCCCAATATTCAGAATGGTGACGCTGGCGCCTGCAATGGAAGCTCCACCGGGGTCGGTGATGGTGCCCGAGATGCGTCCGAAACTGGTCTGGGAAAAAGCGGGAAGGGAAAAGATTAGAAACGCTAAGGCAGCCGAGGCCCTTCGCGCGTGTGAGCGCAGAAACAACATAGTTCAACTCCTAAAGCAATGGGCGCAAGGAAAGTTCCCCAACTAGACTGGCGGCGTTGCTGCCGCTTGCGCTTAACTAACTGCACGACATCATATAACAAAGGGGTTGAAACGTTATATTCGGAAACTACTCTTTCGGCACAATGCCCAGCGTCTTCATCTTGCGATACAGATTGCTGCGTTCCAGCCCAAGCAACTCCGACGCGCGCGTAACGTTGCCGCCCGTCTCTTCCAGCTTGCGCAGAATGTAATCGCGTTCAGCCGCTTCCTTCACTTCGTGCAGGCTGCTGAATCCTTCCGACTTCGCATTGCCGGCGCGCCGTCCGTTGTCGAACCCCAGATGCCTGGCTTCAATGCGCCGTTGCGGATGCAGAATCACCAGCCGCTCCATCAAATTGCGCAATTCGCGCACGTTGCCGGGCCAAGGGTAAAGCATCAGCGCCTCTAACGCATCGTCGCTTAGCTCTTTCGGCTTGCGGCCATAAGCCACCGAAAACTCATGCAGAAAGTGATTCGCCAACTGCGGAATATCCTGCGCCCGATCCCGCAGCGGCGGCACGGTAAACGGAATCACGTTCAAACGGTAGAACAAATCCTCCCGAAAGTTGCCCCGCTCAATCTCTTTCTCCAGATTCTTATTGGTGGCCGCAATCACCCGCGCGTCCACCTGAATTGAGTGCGGCGCACCCACCGGTTCAAAGCGATGTTCATCCAGCGCGCGCAGCAGCTTGGCCTGTGTCTTCAGGCTCATGTCGCCCACTTCGTCCAGGAAGAACGTTCCGCCATGCGCCTTCTGCAGCTTGCCGATCTTGTAATCCACCGCGCCTTCATTCGTAATGCGCCGGTGGCCGAAGAGTTCAATTTCAATCTGATCTTCCGGAATCGCCGCGCAGTTCACCTCTACAAATGGACCGTTCGCGCGCTGGCTGGCGCGGTGAATAGCACGCGCCACCAATTCTTTACCCGCTCCGCTTTCGCCATAAATCAGAACGCGCCCGTTGGTTCCCGCCATCAGTTTCAACTGCTGGCGCAACGCTTTCACCGCCACGCTGTCGCCGATAATCTCCGGCCAGTCGGTGTCCTCGCGCAGCCGTTCCAGTTCCAGATCCGTGCGCCGCTTCTGCACCGCGTTCTTCAACGCCACGCTGACTTTCTCAATCGTCAACGGCTTTTCGACAAAGTCGAATGCGCCCAGCTTGGTCGCTTTTACCGCGGTTTCAATGTTGCCGTGACCCGAAATCATAATCACCGCCGGCCGCGTGCCCGCTGGCAACTCTTGAATATGCGAAAGCGTCGTCAGCCCATCAATCCCGGGCAGCCAGATATCCAACAGCAGCGCCTCGTAGCTTTCGCGGCTCAGCGCCTCTAAACACGCTTCGCCCGAAGCCACAGCCGTGCAATCGTAATTCTCGTCTCCAAGAACGCCGCTAAGTGATTGCCGAATGTTGGCCTCATCGTCCACGATAAGGATCTTTGGTCCACGCATGAAAATGTAGGAAGTGCCTAGACCTTTAGAGTAGCGGCTGTCGCCACCGGCACTTCCAGCGTACTGCCCGCTGTTTCGCTTGTCGAAGCGGCATTCAACTCAACAATGAAGCGAGCGCCGCGCGGCTGATTGTCCTCCACTCGAACCCGTCCCTGATGGTCGTTGACAATATGGCTGACAATCGCCAGGCCCAACCCGGTACCGCGGCCTTTGGTGGAAAAGTACGGCAGGAAAAGCTTCTCTTTGTCGGCCGCCGAGACGCCGCTGCCCGTATCGGTGACGCGCAGTTCCACCGTATCGATGGACGGCTGGGAAGTGCTGATGATTAACTGGCGCACGGGGGAATCTGTCATCGCCTCGGCCGCATTGTCTATCAGGTTCACAATCACCCGCTTCATCTGTTCGCGGTCGGCCAGCACCGCCGGAATAGCAGGGTCAAGCGAGAGAGTAAAATCGATCGCGTCCAAGCGTCCTAAGAATACGGCGCGGGCGCTCTCCACAATCTCGTTCAAATCGGCTGGCGCAGGATCAGCCCGCGGAAAGCGTGAAAACTGCGTGAACTCATCCACCAGCGTTTTCACCGTCTGTACTTCCTGCTGAATGGTCTGGGTACACTCTTCCAGAATCGCGCGCGCCGACGGCTCCAAAGGCAGGCGCAAAAGTTGGCGCGCAATCCGGTCCGCACACAGCGAAATCGGCGTCAGCGGGTTCTTAATTTC
>PLRJ01000198.1 GCA_003163855.1 Bryobacterales bacterium
TACGGACAGATCTATAGCCGTCTGAACGGTGTAGGTTTGGTCCTACTCCCGCTGCTTGGCGTCGGCCTCGGCCAGCCGGAGGCTTGCGTCGGCGCTTCCGCAACGGGTCAGTGTCTCGGCACGGGCGGTGTCACTCCGTCAACGGCATTTCGCATAGGAACCAACGGTCTCGTGGCTCCCATTCCCACTCCCACACAAACCCTCCCGCAACCCTATTTCCCCGGCGTAAACGGCGCCAATGCAGCCGGTGCCGTATCGGTGCTGGATCCGAGCTTCCGGCCTGCCGCTACCTATAATTTCAACTTCAGCATTCAACGCGAACTCGCCAGCAAAGTACTTTTCGAGACGGGCTACATAGGCCGTATCATCACACACGAGTTCCAGCAGCGCGATATCAACGCGGTGCCCACAATGATGACCTTGAATGGCCAAAGCTTTGCACAAGCATTTGCCCAGACCTACTTTGCCGTCTCAGCCGGCGGGACTCCGGCGCCCCAGCCCTTTTTTGAATCGGCACTGGGCGGAACCAGTTCGGGATTTTGCAAAGGCTTCTCAAGTTGCACCGCGGCGGTTGTCGCCAACGCCAGCATGAACAACTTTATTGCCCAGACTCAAGTATTCCAATTGTGGTCGGCCTTAAGCGCTGCCAAGGGCTGGACTCTGGGGCGCACCATCCCCAGCAGCGTTAGCGCTGCGTTCCCTTCCGGACAGGCGGTTGGCATAAACGCCGATGACAGCTCTGGTTCGGGCAATTACAACGCACTCTACACCACGTTCACCATGCGCGACTTTAAGGGTGTAACCACCACCTCGAACTTCACTTGGGGCCGCGCGCTCGGGACCGGAAGTGAGTCGCAGGCAACCTCGGGATACACAACGCTGAACCCTTACAATGTCCGGCAGTCGATGTACGGCCCGCAGTTCTTCGACTACAAATTCATTTATACACAGAGCTTTCTGTATTCGGAGCCATTCTTCAAGGGAAACCGAGGCATTCTCGGATATGCCCTCGGCGGCTGGAGATTTGGAGCCATCTTCACCGCTCGCAGCGGAGCGCCCCTGGCAGTTGGCAACTCCAGCGGCGACGGCTTCGGCGAAGCGTTCGGAGAAGGCCAGAACTCTAACACGAATGAGAATGCTTACTTTGGGCAGGATGGCGCGGTGCTGGCCAGCGCTTACACCGGCGGCAATTCGGCTCACTACAACGTGAACGTAGCTAACAGCGCATCCGGCGCGGGCACACAGAGCAACCTGGTCAACGGCGGCAATAGCATTAACATGTTCTCGAATCCCGCCGCTGTCCTGGGCGAGTTTCGCAACTGCATTCTGGGTTACGACACCAGTTGTGGATCCATCGGACAGATTCGCGGCTTACCCCTGTGGAACATGGACGCCAACGTCGCCAAAGATTTCCGCCTCTTTCATGAGCGGATTTTCGCCACGCTGTCTTTCCAATTCACTAACCTGTTCAACCATGTCGCCCTCGGCGACCCTTACCTCGATTTGAGCGACCCACAAGCCTTTGGTGTTCTGGGTAGCAACAATCCCGGCGAAGGCGGCCAAGTAAATAATCCACGTCAGATCACCTTCAATTTACGAGTTAAGTTCTAACTCAAACAAACTGACAACCAACAACGAATGGGCGCCCGGCTAATCAAGGCTGGGCGCCCATTCGCCGTATATGGCAGCCGTGCTAACGGCAAGCAGAACACATGAGAATGGACTCATTCGTAACCTCCTTTCGCCTGATTATTGCGGAGCGGGTAATCGGCGGCCGGGGAAAAAGTGCACTATGTGGTTGATTTGGCGGAAGAAGATTTATTTGCGCGGGACGTCATTGATGTCGATACTGCCGCTGGGCGTCCACTCGCCGTAGATGGCGGCCACCAGATCGTCTAGCGCGCGTTCAGGATCTGGCGCAATAAGTACCTCTCTGTTGAAAGCAGCGAACAGCGGGAGAGCGAAAGGCGAAGGTCGCGGCAGATCGTACAGTTCCAGCGGCGAGTGAAAAATGCGATCTGCTTCTCGCAGGGCAGTAGGTGCATCGCATTGGTCTTCTAAAGTTTCCCGGACCGCTTCCCTAACCAGCGGGTGATCGGGTTCGTGGTCCATCAGAGTTTTATACAGCAAACTGCCGTTCCAGGTGGCGGCTTTCGCGGAGACGCTGCCGCGGAGGGTTTTGCGCGGCAGAAGCTGTCCGATCTCGGCGATGCGGCGAAAGCTGGCGCCTAACGTTTCTGTGGTCGAGAGAGTGCTGCTTAGAGCTTCAAGCCAGCCTTCGGGATTGAACGCCTGGCGAATTTCGTCGGCATCCACTTGAATGCGGGAGTCGAGCGAGAGAAGAAAGCTGTGGTCGTCGAAATTCGCGACTACACTTTGGCCTTTCGCAATGCGTGCGCCGGCTACCCAGGCAAGCGACCGGTTGACGGCGCGGCCCGCAACGATGTGAACCAGCAGCAGCATGTTGCGGCCATTGATGACGCGTTCGGCGAGAACGGGCGACTCAGTCGGAATCGGCAGCGCGCGGCAATGATGCGCCAGGAAGTTGGCCAGCCGCAACGCAACGTTCTGACTGACTTTGTAAGCGGATTTCAGATGCAGCGCACACGCTTCTGGGCCGCCCGCGACGAAAGCCTGGCTCAGTTCGCGGCGCAGTTTGCGTTCTTCCTGGGCGAGTTGAGCGGTGAGCGGCATTTTATTACCCATCCAGCGCGGAGTTTTGACGGTTTCGCCTTGCGCGGGTTCGACAACGGCCATGTTCTGGTGAATGCGTTTAACGCGCACCGGCTTGCCGCCCATGATGAAGGCTTCGTTCGGTTGCAGGCTGGCGATGAACGATTCTTCGACGGCGCCAAGCATGCGGTTGCGGGCGGAGACGATCTTCATTTCGTAGTCAGCGCTGATGACGCCCAGGTTGAAGTAGTATTCGCGCGCGGTTTTGTTGCTGGCGACTCGGAACGTGTTGCCCGTGAGAGTGATTTTGCCGTAGGTTCCGTAAGGCCCCAGAACTTTGCCGTGACCGGCCAGGTATTGAAGAACGTCGTCAAAGTCGGTTCGGCCGAGCTTGGTGTAAGGGCCGGCGCGAGTGACCAGCGCAAAGGCTTCATCGGTGTTCCATTCGCGTTCGATGCTCATGCCCAGCAGAACCTGGGCCAGCACGTCGAGCGGCGCAACGGGAACGCGCAGACCATCGAGACGGCCTTCGCGCGCGGCTTCCCGCAGCGCCACGCTTTCCAGCAGATCGGGCAGAGACAAGGGAACAAGCGCGCCTTTTGCGACGCCATCTACGCGATGTCCGCTGCGCCCCAGGCGTTGCAGCGCCGTGCTGACGCCGCGGGGTGTGCCGATGAGTAGCACCTGATCGACGGCGGAAAAGTCCACACCCATTTCTAGACTGCTGGAGGCGACGACCGCTCGCCAAAAGCCGGTCTTAAGGCCGTCTTCTATTTCAAGGCGGGTTTGACGGTCCATCGACCCGTGATGAACCGCGATGAGGTCTTCCATCTCTGGCAGCAGCACGCGCAGCGCAAGTCCGAGCCGTTCAACACCGGAGCGCGTCATCACAAAGGCGAGAGTGCAGCGCGCTTGTTCGACAAGGTGCGCAACACCGGGTGCGATGCGGAAGGAGTTGTAACCAGCGGGTGGCAGCCAGGCTCCGGGTTCGGGCGGAACGATGTCCAGCCGATGCGCGCGGCGGATGTCCACTTTAGCAACCGCGCAGGGACGATTGCCGCAGAGAAGCTGCTGAATGGATTCCAGCGGCCAGGCAGTGGCGGAGACGCCGATGCGCTGCAACGGACGCTTAAGCCGATGCTCCATGCGTTCTAACGCGAGCGACAGCAGCGAGCCACGCTTGTTTTCGGCGAAGGCGTGAATTTCATCGACCACGATGGTATCGGCCACAAAGGCGGAGTCACGCCAGGCGGCTTGCGAAAGGATGGAGCTTAGGGTTTCCGGTGTGGTGAGCAGTAAATGCGGGCGCAGGCGGTTTTGGCGGGCCCGGTCGGCATTGGCAGTGTCGCCGGTGCGGACTTCCATGCGGATTCGCTGCGCGGGCGGCAGGCTGGCGTTGAGTGCTTCGAGCGCGGGCGTCAGGTTGCGATGGATGTCGTTATCCAGCGCTTTCAGCGGTGAGACATAAACGGCGCAGATGGCGTTGGGCAGTTTACCGGACGCGGCGCGATGAGCAAGTTTCGACAGAACAGACAAGAAGGCAGCGAGCGTTTTTCCGCTGCCGGTGGGCGCGAGTATCAGCGTGTTTTCGTCTTCGAGCGTATGGGGCAGCGCGAGTGTCTGAATCTCGCTTGGCTTTTCATACTGAGCGTGGAACCAGGCGCGCAGGGCGGGATGAAACTTATTGGAGAGAGGCTTGATAGAGCGCTTCGACACGAGCGACGTCATCGGCATCCTCCGGTTTCTTATCTTTGCGCCAGCGCAGGATTCGCGGGAAGCGCAGTGCGTAGCCGCTCTTGTGACGCGCGCTTTTCTGCACGCCATCGAAAGCTACTTCCAGCACGATTTCAGGACGGACAACAATGACGCGGCCGAATTTCTCAGTCGAGGCAGAGCGCAGGATCTTAGTCAGTTCTTTGATTTCAGAATCAGTGAGGCCGGAGTAAGCTTTGCCGACGTTGGCGAAGCCTTGTTGGGCGCGGACAGCGAAGGTGTAGTCGGAGAAGTAAATGGCACGGCGGCCATTTCCCTGTTCTGCCGAGGTTATGACGACGTCCAGCGTGCCATAAGGACGCTTCAGCTTGTGCCAGGCTCCGGTGCGCTTGCCGGGTTCGTAGACGCTATTCGCGCGCTTTAGCAGCAGGCCTTCGTTGCCGCGGCTGCGTGCGGCGAGGAAAAGGCGGTCGATGTCATCGTGCGTTCCGGCCGAGTGTTGCGGCGACAGCAGAAGCGGGAGAGGACGATTTTGCAGAACGTGGGTAAGAGCTTGGCGGCGCGTGGAGAACGGTTCGTTCAGCAGCAGAGTTCCGTTGTGCAGGAGGGCGTCGTAACCCATGAAGACGACGGGAACTTCCGCCAGCAAAGTGGCGCGCACGTTCTTGCGCGCGAGCCGCTGTTGCAGGATATTGAAGTTGAGCGCGCGGTTATCACGCCAGGCGAGCAGTTCGCCGTCGATGAGGCCGTTTCCTCCAATGGCAGTGAAAGCCTGCACAATTTCAGGGAAGGCGGAAGTAACTTCTTCCATGCCTCGCGAGTAGATGCGCACGTGGCCGTTCTCGTAATGGACTTGGGAGCGGATGCCGTCGTATTTGTCTTCGATGATCCAGGCGGCGGGGTCGGCCAGATCTTCCAGACGGTCGAGCGGTTTCGCCAGCATGAAATCCATGGGATGGAACAGGCGGGCTTCGATTGCGGCGAGTTCATTCCGGCGAGCGCAAAGTGCGACTTGTGCGAGATCGCCCAGGCGGTTGTTGGCGTCGCGAATGGCTTGCTGGGAAACGCCGCAGGCAGCGGCGACGGCCTCTTCCACAATGCGTTCCATCAGGCCGATGCGCAGACCGCGCGTGATGACTTTTATGAAGTATTTGATGGTGAGCGGATGGTGTGCGCGGTAAATCTGCACGAGAAGATCGCGTTTGCGCGCGGTGGTTCGGGCTTGGAAGAGCTGCTGATAAAGCTGGTTGGCAGTGGTTAGAGTAAGCGGCTGTTCTGCGGAGAGGCCGCGCAGGAGCAGGCCTGCGGTCTCGCCGGAGTCGCCGGTTTCACTGAAGCAGATACGGAGCGTTTCCCAGTCCCAGCCTGTGGCCACCTGCAGCGCGTCGCGGAGAACGGCGCGGCCGATGGCGAGTTTGGTTTTGCTGTCGGTCGCGAAGAGGGTGTGGTTTGGCGCGGCATCGGCGACGGGACCGGCGCTCAGGAATTGCACGGCGAGTTGCAGGTCGTTGTCGTCGAGCGACTGAAAGTAGCGCGCGAGGACGGCGACTTTGCGGAGTTTGCTGGAGACGCGCGCGATGTCTTCGCAGACGCGGGCGAGCGAGTCCATGGTTTAGCCTTCGGCCTCAATGTTCGAACGGTCGGAACCACGTTGTGGCGCGGCGGCCGAAAAGCCCTTGGTGCGCAGAATGTGGGCGAAGGGCGCGGTGTAGCCGTGGACGACGTCGATGTGGCGCGCGCCGGATTTCTCCACCATGGTGAGAAGTTCGTCAAAGTCGGCGTGGTCGGAATAGGGGATGAGTTCCTGCGCGCCGCTGCGGTTGCGGGCATTGTCGAGTGCGGCCCAGCCTGAGACATAGGCGACGCGCACGTTTTTTCCGGAAGCTTCGAGCGCGCTGCCGTGCGCGGGGACAACGACCAGAGCTTTGTTGGCAGTGGCTTTTGCATCGTACGGTTGCCAGCCGGGGAATTGATAGCCGTGATCTTCGTAGACGGGAATGAATTTGGCGATGGCTCCGTGAACGGACGTCGGAATACCGGCTTGGCAGAGAACGTGGACAATCTCCTGACCGCGGCCGAGCGGATAGCCGATGAAGGCGGGTGTGTCTCCGGCGGCGAAGCATTCGCGGGCAAAATTGGTGATGCGCTGGATGGCTTCACCGCGTTCCAACAGCTTGAAGATGGGAAGGCCGAAGGTGGATTCGATGATCAGGTGGTCGCACGGGATGGGTTGCGTGGTGTCACCGGCAAGCGGCGGGCGCAGTTTGATGTCACCCGTATAAACCAGGCGTTCGCCCGCATATTCGATGAGCAATTGCGCGGCGCCCAGGATGTGGCTGGCGGGAAAGGCGGTAAGGGTGGCGCCGTTAAATAGGAGGCTGTCACGGAATTCGAGCGGCTGTGTTTGGGGTTCCGGCTGGCCGTCGGGAAGCCAGAGGCGCATGCGGTAGATGCGCAGCGTGGCGGGAGTGCCGATTACCTGGGTGTGGCAGCCGCGGGCATGATCGCTGTGGCCGTGCGAGATCCATGTTGTTTCACATGGATTGGTGTTGTCGAGCCATAGACGAATGGCGGGCAGGTAGATGCCGTTCTCATGGAATTCCACTTGCATGGGCGGCCAAAGTCAGGCTAGCAGGACTTCGTTCTGGTCGCCGCGCTTGCCACCCATTAGACGCGCTTCAAGCATGATCAGCACCGAGAGAAGGAGAACGGCGACGGAGCCAAAGGCGGGTATGAGCATGACGAAGCGCATACCAAGATAAGAATCGACGTAGCCGAGGAGCCAGGGTGTTGTCATGGCGCCTGCGATGGCGAGCGAGATGACGCCGCTATAGAAGCCGGGATGGTAGGAAAAGCGGTCGTCCAGGCGTTCGGTGATGAGCGGATAGATAGGAGCGTGGCCGGCTCCAATAATGATGACGGCGACAAAAGCCAGCGAGGTGAAAGCCGTGAGGCTAAGCATCAGATAGCCGACCATGGCAGCGGCAACGCTGAGCAACAGCAGTTTTTTGTGGTTGACGATAGGCAGCAGGAACTGAGCGACCAGGCGGCCGATCATTAATGCCAGGAAGTACATGGCCAGCGCCCATAAAGCGGTTACCGGATTGATGCCCATGGTGCGGATGAGGAACAAGGGCAGCCAGCCGGCCAGCGCCCACTCGATACCAAACTGAAAGAAGACGAGGAAACCGAAAAGCATGGTGGCGACGCTGCGCAGGTCTTTCAAAGTTTCACGCAGGGTATCTTCGCGGATGACCTGCGGCGGGTGGGCGGCGAGTTCGTACTGATTGAAGAGATAAACGAAAAAGAAGATGGCGGGTACTACGGACAACATGGCCGTCTGCAGGCGGATGGAACCGCCAAAGTAAGTAGACCCATCGACGATGGTGGCCAGTAACGATCCACCGACGAACAGAGCGCCCGCGCGATTGGCCGCATAGGCGGGTGCTTCTGAAAAGAAGGGTTCGTTGGCGTAGAACAGCGCGGTGATAAAGCCGCCGGCTGCAATGCCGGTAACACCCAAGGTGGCAACGCGCCATTGGGCGGCGGCTGGAGGGGCCAGGAAAGCTAGCGCGAGAAGACTGGCAAAAGCCAAGCCGGTGCACCATAACCCCACCGTTTTAAGAGAGACACGCTCCAATAGCCTTTTTACCAGTCGCGCCGCTATGATGTAGCCGGCACTCATGGCCAGGAAGTGCAGGCCGATCATCTGCGGCTCGGCGTCGATGTGGTACTGCCAGGTGATGACCAGCGAGCCGAGCATACCCAGCAACATTCCTAACAGGAAGAAGCCGGCGAGCCAGGCCGACGACCTGGAAGATTTGCTGGAATCGATTGTTAAATCAGCGGAAGTCGTTGACACGCTTCATACCCATAAATAATAATGAAGGCATCACTGAAGAAGGAGGTGGTCCAGTCGAAATGAATTCTGGTAGTGACTGTAGCATACAAACCCCGCGCGAGGTGGCCGACTTCTAAAGTCGCCGCTCTTACGTTCAGGTTCCGTTTCAGTGACGAGACCGAAGTTCCTGTACATCGGTTACCTCGTTGCGGCAACGTAGCTAGAGTGAATTGCATAAAGCCCTGGGTCCGGCGTAATGAAAGCGTCCGGCTCAGGGCTTTGTTCGTTTAGAACCTCGCCGCAACGTCCAGCCCAATTTGCACTTGGGTCCTATGAAAAAGTGCAACTGTGGCGCAGATCAGGCAGCTGTAGCAACTTTGGTGCACAGGTGGCAATTGACAGCGCCACCTTCGCGGCTTTGTTTGTCCATTTGGGCCTGATAGTTCTTGCGAGCTTCCTTTATTAAGTAGGGACGGGCGACGTCGGGGAACGCCAGGTCGAGTTCCAGGATGCGGAGATTGGCGACGCCTTCGAACATTTCCTCTAACGAAAATTCGAACCCAAAATCGCGGTAGTGGAAGCAGGGCCAGTTGTCGGCCTGCGAGCGGAGGAAGGCTTCGGCGGCGAGCGCGGTCTGTTCGGCGTTTTTGGCCATACGTGCGCTCTGGAGCGCTTTCAGTTTTTCGGTGACTTTGTCAAGATGGCGACCCAGGCGGACGCTCTGGAGCGCTAGATTACTTAGATCCTTGCGGTAAGTGATGGCGACTGCGCCTTCGATGAGGGATTCGCGCGTGGTGGGGTCGGTTTCGTCTTCATATAGATGAGCGAGCGCGCGGCGGCCTACGGCGAGGATACTGGCTTCGAGGGGAACGATGCGGAGGAGGCGCCATTCGGTGTCGGCGAGGTCTTGGAGGAGGGCGCGTTCGTCGTCGGTGGCGGGGTTGAATTTTTCGTTGAAGCGTTGGAGATGGGTTTTGTAGGCGGTGGCGTCGTCGGTTTTGAGGAGGACGGTTTGGCCGGTGAGGCCGGTTTTGACGGCGTTGTGGGA
>PLRJ01000242.1 GCA_003163855.1 Bryobacterales bacterium
ATGCTTACATCTCAGACGGGACTAAAAGCTTTCCTGCATTTTTGCCGCACCGAAAAGGGCCTTAGCGCGAATACGCTGCAGGCTTATCGGCGTGACCTTATACGTTTCCTCTTGTTTCTAGAGGATTTAGCGCTGTCGGATTGCAACCTGGAAACTTTGCGCCTTTACGTAGACAAACTGAAAGCGGAGCGGCTCTCGAACCGATCTATCGCGCGGCACACCACAAGTCTTCGCTCTTTCTTTGCATTTCTGGTTGAGGAAGGCGAAGTAAAAACGAATCCTGCGGAGTTGCTGTCTGCTCCCAAAATTGGGACATCGTTGCCGAAATACCTAGACGTGGCTGCCGTGGACCGCCTCCTAGTCTCTCCGGAGAGCTTGCGCGATCGTGCAATGCTCGATCTGCTGTACGCGACCGGGGTTCGTGTTAGTGAGTTGATTCACCTGCGCGTCGGAGATCTAGACAAGTTACAGGGCGTTATTCGCGTCATCGGTAAGGGCGATAAACAGCGTCTGGTGCCGGTGGCACGCACGGCGCTGAAATCAGTGGAAGAATATTGTTCCCTGCAACGGCCGCAATTGCTGAAGGGGCGAATCAGCCCGTACCTATTTGTTACTTCGCGCGGCGGCGCAATGACCCGGCAAGGCTTTTGGAAGCTGTTACGCGGCCATGGCGAGAAAGCTGGAATCCTTTCTGCATTCAAAAAGCGGGCGCTCAGCCCTCACGTTATTCGACATACCTTCGCCACCCATTTGCTTGAGGGTGGGGCAGACTTGCGCAGCGTGCAAACAATGCTGGGGCACGCCGACATTGGAACGACACAAATTTACACCCATGTTATGAGGTCCCGCTTGCGGCAAACCGTGGAGCAACATCATCCACGCGCCTCCGCCAAGCTACGGATCTGGACCAAGCCCCAGTTAGGAGAGTAAAGCGATGAGCGATTACATGTTCGTGCTGGATAGCCACCTTACAAGTGAGCAGAGCAAGGCTCTGGCCGAAGTGCGCGATGCCGCCGAAAAGGCCAACCTCAATCTGTTCCTCACAGGAGGAGCTATGCGAGACATGATGGGCGGCTTTCCCATCCGGGACCTCGATTTCACAGTGGAAGGCGGCACGGTGAAATTCGCGAAGTTGGTTGCTCAGCAGGCGAATGCGGAAGTCCTGTCCGTGGATGAAGCTCGTAAGTCAGTGGAATTGCGTTTTCCCGGCGACGTCATGGCGAGCATTTCCATGGCGCGGCAGGAGAAATATCCCAAACCCGGCGGCAAGCCGCAAATTCTTTCTGCCACCATACATGAAGACCTGCGCTGTCGGGACTTTACGATCAATGCCATCGCGCTGTCGCTTGGCAAAGCCTCTCGGGGCTTGCTGCTGGACCCAACCAATGGTTTGGGTGAACTTAGCCGCAAAGAACTGCGAACAGTGGGCAATTACACCTTGTATGACGATCCGGCTCGTATCCTGCGCATGATTCGCTTCAAAACCCGGCTCGGTTTCACGGTGGATGAACGAACGCTTATGCAATACAACAACGTTCGCGAAGCGAAGCTCGAACAGAAAATCCCTGCTGCAGCAATAAAGCATGAACTTGATCAAATCGCGGCCGATCCCGCCGCCGGCGACATCTTAAAGGCGCTTGAAGATGAGAAGCTGACCACGTTAATCGCCCCTTACCTCACCGGCGCGAAGCTCAACCTCGGCGGCTTCCAGAAATTGCAGAAGGCGCGCCAATCGCTGCCTTACGGCCTTAATTTCGGTATCGACGGTAAGGCCTTGTTTCTGTTTTTGCTGATGGAGAAGCTCAATGCGAAGGAACGCGCCCAATTAGCGAAAGCGATCGACTATAGCAAGGAAGATGTGGATGGCGCGCATAAATTGGAAGCCAAGGCGAACAAACTCGACAAGGAATTGTCCACCGCTAAGCTGACCCGGCCGTCGGCGCTCTACGCTATTCTTTCCAAGATGCCGGGCGAAGTGCTCTTGTTCGTGCTGATGCGGTCGAACCATCGCTTAGCGCTGGACCGCGTGAAAAACTATCTTCAGAAGTATCTTCCTATGGCCCAGGAAGTCTCGCCTAGGGATGTGGTGGGCGCTGAACCTGGCACACCAAAGTTCCAAAAGCTATATGCTCAGATGATCGCAGCTAAGTTAGATGCGCGCCCGAAGAAAGTGGTAGTTGAAGAACCGCCTGCCCCGCCGCCGCCAAACACAAGGCGCTCAGCAAGCTTTGGCCGCTGATCTCACATTCGGCGGGCGCTTGCGATAGCCTAGTAAGCAGATGGACAATGCGTTAGCGCCCGCTGACAAAGCCAAGATTGAGGCGCGCTACCTGCGTGGCACTCTGGCGGAAGAACTTGAAAACGATCTAGCCGAATTCGCTAAACCCTCTACTGCGGTTCTAAAATTTCACGGCATCTACCAGCAGGACGATCGCGATCTTCGTAAGTCTGGCCCTAAACAGATTTCCGCAATGGTCAGGGTAGGCATCCCTGGCGGTGTCGTCACTGCCGATCAATACCTGACTCTAGATCGCCTTTCTGATCTGGGCGAGGGCACGCTCCGCATCACTACTCGGCAGGCCATTCAATATCACCATGTTCCCAAGGCTCGCCTGCGCGAGTTGATGCGCAACTTGAACGAAAAATACCTGACCTCGCTAGCGGCTTGTGGCGATGTGGTTCGTAATGTGGTTTGTTGCCCCGCACCGATTCTGAGTGCGGACAGGGCGGAAATCATGCCATATGTGCTGTTCCTCTCAAGAAGCCTTAAACCTAAGACTAACGCGTATTACGAGGTCTGGATTGAAGGTGAACACGCAGTAACGGTTGAAGATTCGGCCGACGTGGAACCGCTTTACGGTGCAACTTATCTGCCTAGAAAGTTCAAGGTTGCTTTCACTTTTCCGGGCGACAACACCACGGATGTTTATGCGAACGATGTGGGCATCGTTCCGCGTTGTTCCCTTGGAAAGCTAATCGGGTTCACTATCTTGGCTGGCGGAGGAATGGGCCAAAGCGCTGGCGTCAAAGCGTCTCATCCGCGCTTGGCTGACCCCGTCTGCGACATTGGTGCAGACCAGGATGAATTACTCGAGGTTGTCTCCGCAATTGTAACAATTCACAGGGACTTCGGCAACCGCACAAATCGCAAGCTGGCACGCTTGAAGTACGTCATGGACGATTGGGGCGTTGCCAAGTTCAAGCAGGAATTAGAGAGCCGGGTAGGTCGGCCTTTGCGCGCGCCGTCACAGCTAAGCTGGACGCGGGCGCTTGACTATCTTGGCTGGCACCGGCAGTCAGATGATCAATGGTTCGTCGGTGTGCGTGTCGTTGCAGGTCGCATTAAGGATTATGACTCTGAGCGTCGCATTCGAACCGGATTGCGCGCTATTGTTGAGAAGTTTGGATACGACGTTCGCTTTACAGCCCAACAGAACTTGTATATTGTTGGCATTCCAGATCATGAGCGAAGGGAAGTGACCCGAATTTTACGCGAGCATGGTATCGCCGACCCCGAAAGCCTGCCACCGGTCCTTCGTCATGCCCTGGCCTGCCCCGCCCTTCCTACCTGTGGCTTGGCCATCACCGAATCGGAACGTATCATGCCTGAAGTGGTGGCTGAAATACAAAGGCACCTTGACGAGGCGGGCTTAGCTTGCCAGGATGTTCAATTGCGCACCAGCGGATGCCCGAATGGCTGTTCGCGGCCTTACACGGCTGAAATTGGTATTGTCGGCGCCAGCTTGAATATGTACACCCTCTATCTGGGTGCCTCGCCTTTCGGCACCCGCATGGGAAGCGTGTTCGCGACTAACGTTAAGCGTCACGATGTGGCTCCCCTGCTCCGGCCAGCGTTCGATTACTATAAGGCCAATCGTTTAAGCGATGAAGCATTCGGCGATTTCTGTCATCGTGTAGGAATAAAAGCTCTACAGGAAGCGTCGGCACTGCAGTCAAGCGCCCAATAGGCCGGCAAATCGGAAGACCACCTGCTCAAACTCATCCGCCGATAGCTTAAGGCGCGATCGACGAACTGATGAAGCGCAGATGATCACATCAGTCGTCTTCTTTCCGTTGTGATTTTGCTGCCACAATTGCAGGGAAGGGAAACGCCTGTGCAACAGACTGGAATTCGCGGTAGCGTCAGTGAGGCCTTTCGGGATTATCGCCGCGCTTGGGATTTCGGCGGAATATGCTTTTGATGTTCGGCAGTTTAAGGTTTTTGACCGTCTAGCCCGGGTGTGTGCTTGTTGTAGCTCTATCGGCATGGGCCGCTTAGAACGGTTTCCTCAGGAGAGTCAAGCAATGTCGGTGCTGTGGTTGGCCGCCACCGGCCGATCGGCATGGCCATACGCAAAGGTCGGTTGTGGGCGGTGTGTCCCAGCTTGAGCTGCGACTCTTCTACATCAGTCCGTTTTGAGACACAAGCTTCCCGTCCAGCGTCAGTTTGTTCCAAAATATTGGCGTTTTTCTCCAGCGTATCTCTATACACTTCTGAATTATATGAGCTCACGTCATATCGCTGGATTGACTTCTGGATACCCACTTCGTCCTAGTAGTTCTAACAACCCATTCCCTTTACTTACGTAATTTAAACCACAAAGATGACGTAAATGGATGGTTCCGAAGCAATTCTTCAACTTGTTGACAACGTCTACAACGCCGCCCTTGATCCTAGTCTATGGACTGAGTTCCTGGCGAACCTCACCACCGCCTTGCGCTCGGAGAAGGCTGGAACCCATTTTAAAGAGCCCGGATTGCCTTTTACGGCTATTGCCGCTACGGCAAATTACGATCCACATTACATCACGCAGTTTCAGCAGTATCACCATACCCGCAACGTCTGGATCAGCCCGGCAGACCCGATGAAAGTGGGCGAATTTGAGAAACAACTGAGTCAGTTGCTGATACCGCACCTGGAGCGAGCGTTTCAGCTGCATTTTCGCATCGCCGAACTCGAGATGCATAAACATGCGTGCCACGATGCCCTGGACCGGTTGCCGGTTGGGATTTGTATCTCTCCGCGGCCGGAAAGGTTTTGTATTTGAACCGCTCTGCGCAATCCATCCTCGACCAGAACGATGGGCTGGCGATTGTCCGTTCCCGAATACGTGCGCGATGCGGCGGCCAACCTGCAAATCGCGCGAGCGATTCACGAGGCTGGCAACGTCTTTCGGGATGGCGGATTCTTGCTAGCCTCCCCCGAGCCTGTGATAATCTCCCGGCCAATGGGGGCGCCGGAAGTTCTCGCTCGCCGCCGTTCCGCTTCCGCGCGATGGCAGGAGCGCTCACCCCCTTCTCGCGAGTGAGGGTGCGATGATCACTGTCATTGTCTCCGACCGGGAAAGCGAACCCTAAGCCGGCGGCGACAGAGTGATTCGTGGCTTCGGAATACGAAGGCAGAAGGCAGAGTAGCCCATCTTCTGGCGCGGGGGAAGGTTCCCGAACAATGCGCGGAAGAACTCGGCGTCAAGCTGAGTACGGTGAAGTCTCACCTGAAAAGCATCATGTACAAAACGGGTACAAAGCGGCAAGTTGAACTTGTCCACCTGCTGCTGAAGCACGCCTCGCTGCTCAGGTTCTGATCCGCCATCGCTTGCGAGGGGCCCCTCGGTATTAAATTCCCTCCGAGAAAATTGAAATTCCGAGGCGCCCAACTTGCACCCTTTGAATCGTTTGTATCAACTTCAGTAAGTCGCGCGCATCCCCTAAGTGGGGGAGGAGTTTGGCATTATTGCCAGGAATAATATGCAGGCTAGGGCACCGGAAAATCTCTGCCAACGGAATGGTGTGATACCGCATCCTTATAAGCAGAGTCTTGTCGTCATCTGCGTCCATTATTGAGGTTGTTCCCAGCGCGAGAGCTACGCAAATGCCGTGGTGGTTGTGGCCGAACATCTTGAGCCTGGATGCGCCTGCGGTTGCGTCGTTGTGGCAGAATCTGGCGGCTCAGGATGCGGGGCTCAGTCTGTCGCTGGCTTCGAAGATCGCGTTGCCGTTGTCGGTTTGGGTTATTTATCTCGCCGACCGACTGATGGATAGCCTGCGGATGGAGAGCGTGAATACACCGGCGCGGCACACTTTTTATCGCAGTTACCGGGTGGTTGGGATCTGTTTGTTATTGTTCGCTTCGGCGCTGCTGACGGGTTCGCTGCATTTTCTGCCGGCGGTAGTTTTGCATAACGGCTTGCTGGTGGGTGTATTTGTTGGGGTGTACTTAGTGATTATTCATGCGCTGCCGGCGTGGCTGAGGCGGTACCTGCCTAAAGAGTTAGCCGTTGCTGTTATTTTTGCGGCCGGTACTACGCTTAGCGTTTGGAGCCGGATGACGAATCCATCGGCCATTCTGCTTCCGGCGGTGTTGTTTGCGCTCTTGTGCTGGCTGAACTGCAGCGCTATTGATGTTTGGGAGTGTGGGGGTTCGAATTGGCGGGTGACGCATTTAACGCCTGTTTCGCTGGGGCTTTGTGGCGTGTCGCTGGTTCTTCTGATGTTTACGTCGTGCCATCTATTTCTGCTCGCGATTGCGCTTTGTTCGCTGGGTTATTGCTGGCTACAATGGGCGCGGACGTCTTTTGATGCCGATGCGGTTAGGGTGTTAGCGGATCTGCCGCTTTTGGTTCCGGTGGTGCTTTTAAACTGGCGATGAATTGCGATGGGATTGCTCCGTTTTATCTGTGGATAGAGCGCGCGGCTTTTGGGAGGCGGCTGGAGCGGCACCGGCTGATGTATCTGGAGCGGGCGGCGGGGGCGCGGCGGGCTTTGGTTTTAGGTGACGGCGATGGAAGGTTTGTTGCGGAGTTGGCGGAGAAGTTTCCAGGGCTTGGAATTGATTGCGTTGAGCTGAGTGCGCGGATGGTGGCGCTGGCTAAGAGGAGGCTCGGTCAGCAAGGACAGAGAGTCTGTATGGTGCAGGGGGATGTATTTC
>PLRJ01000236.1 GCA_003163855.1 Bryobacterales bacterium
TCTGAATCTTGGTAGCTAGATACTGTTCCGACCTCTCGCGCCCGTCCAGCAATCCGAGGATCTGTGAGCTGGCGTCGCTATCCGGCCGGATGATTAGCTGGCGCGCGACATCGCGGCCCTTGTCGGTCAGCGCGTAGAGCGTGCTGCGCCGCGTCTCGCCAGCCAGCGGCAGCATACCTTTCATCACCTCGCCGATGGGCGCGCAATAGTACTCGGCGATCCATTGCGCCAGTTCGATGAGATCTTGTTCGAGGACGGGTTCTTCATCGCGCAGGCCCAGGACAACGCGCACTTCGTAGTTAGGGGCTAAATCATGGACCCGCACCACTACGCCGGTGAGCTTTCGATTGCCGAACGGCGCACTCACGCGGCATCCAACGGCTACGCGATGCTGCAGGGTTAGCGGCAGCTCGTAGGTGAAGATGCGATCAACCGGAACAGGCAATGCAACATCGCAAAATCGGCATGCTTCACTCATTCAACTTGCCAATGTTTTGGAAGACTTCCTGCAACGTCGGATACAACGACTGATACACGGCGTACTGCTTCTGATAAAAGCTGACCTGATCCGTATCAGGATCTTTGACAGAGACTTCCTTGACGGCAGCGTTGCAGGCTTCTTCGGCGCTGGCAAAGTGTTTCGTCCCGACCATAGCCAGCAAGGCCGCACCAAAGGCAGAGCCTTCCTGGGTTTCCAGCGTGGCAACGCGCACGTTGAAAATATCGGCGAACAGCTGATGCCAGAAAGGACTCTTGCCACCGCCGCCGGATAAGCGGACCAGTTCAGGGCGCGCACCAAGCGAAGCCACAATCTCCAAGCCATCTTTCTGGCTGAAACAGACGCCTTCGAGGATGGCTCGAATCAGGTCGGATTTCTGGTGCTTGGCGGTTAAGCCGATCCAGGAGGCTCGCGCCTCGGCATCCAGGTGGGGCGTCCGTTCGCCCATCAAATAAGGCAGCCAGAACAGGCCCTGCGAACCGGCGGGCGACAACGTGGCGTCGGCGGTCAGATCGTCGTACTCCGTTTGCGGCGCAAAGCGGTTCCTAAACCACTGGAGGCTCAAGCCCGCTCCCTGCGTCACTCCCATTACGTGCCAGGCTTTGGGTACAGCGTGACAAAAAGTGTGCACGCGCCCTTGCGGATCGTAGGCGGGCTGCTGCAAATAGGCAAAGACGACTCCAGAGGTGCCGATGGTGCAAGACATGGTGCCAGGTTTGACAATGCCGTTGCCGATGGCGCTGGCGGCCTGATCGCCGGCTCCGGCTACAACGGGAATGCCGGCGCGCAATCCGGTGGCAGCTGCAGCTTCGGCGCTAAGCTGGCCGGTTACTTCGCTGGATTCACAGGCGCGTGGCAAGATCGCTTGATCCAAGCCGAGGCCGGCCATCATGCCGCTGGACCACTTGCGATTGACCACGTCGAAAAGCGCAGTGCCGCTGGCGTCTGAGACATCGCTGGCGAATTCACCGGTTAACTTGAAGCGTAGATAATCCTTAGGCAGCAAAATATGACGGACAGCCTCGAACTTTGCTGGCTCGTTGTCACGCACCCATAAAAGCTTGGGCAGCGTAAAGCCGGTCAGCATCGGATTGGCGGTAGCTTTCAGTACGAAATCAGCACCGAGCTTGCCGTTGATGAAGTCTACTTGCTTCTGGCTGCGCTGATCGCACCAGATCAGAGCGGGCCGGATGACTTTGTTCTGCGCGTTCAGCAGAACGAGGCCATGCATCTGACCGGTGAGCCCAATGCCGGCAATATCTTTGCCTTCGGCGCCCGCCAGATGAAGGACGCCGCCAATGGCCGCTTGTCCGGCGTGCCACCAATTGTCGGGATCCTGTTCCGCCCAAAGCGGTTTTAGCATGCGCATCTCATCGTGCGCGGCGGTGAAGGAATATTGGACACGGCCGCTTGCATCCACTAAAAGCGCGCGTGACCCGCCGGTGCCCACATCAAGACCAAGCCAGTACATGTTTTTGTTTGCCACTTAAGAATGTATCGAATGCCGGATATATTAACTATTGGCCTCTGGAAATGACCGCGCGTGGGTGCACGATGCAGTTAGGCGCATCGAAGCAGACTTCAATCGTTCGGCGGACACGCATTTGTTGCGAGTGGAACTGCCGCCGATACCCGAGATCGCTTTTTACCTGAAGGATGAATCGACGCATCCGACCGGGAGCCTGAAGCACCGGCTGGCGCGTTCGCTTTTTCTTTATGGGCTGTGCAACGGCTGGATTGGCCCACGAACAACCATTATCGAGTCGTCGAGCGGCTCGACAGCCGTTTCTGAGGCTTACCTGGCAAGGCTGCTAGGGCTTGCTTTCGTCGCCGTTGTACCAGCGTCCACATCTCCGGAGAAGCTGGAGAGCATCCGTTTTTACGGAGGCCGATGTCACCTGGTAGAGAACGCGACCGATATGCGACAGGCGAGCATGCGACTGGCGGAGGAACTCGGCGGTCATTATATGGATCAATTCACCTATGCCGAACGAGCGACGGATTGGCGCGGAAACAATTCTATAGCCGAGTCGATTTTCCGGCAGATGCGTCTGGAGCCATGGCCGGAGCCCGCATGGATTGTATGCGGCGCGGGAACCGGTGGCACTTCGGCGACGATCGGGCGATACATACGCTACCGCGGACACGCGACGAAAATTTGTCTGGCTGATCCGGAAGGGTCGGCTTTTCATAACCACCTGAGGAACCGATCAATCAAGAGTGTCCGCGATTATACGAGCGTGGTGGAAGGGATAGGTCGGCCGCAGGTGGAGGCTTCGTTCGAGCCGGAACTTATCGACCGGTGCGAGAGCGTGAGCGATGCACAGAGTATTGCTGCCGCCAGAACCTTGTCGGATTGGATCAGACGGCAGTGCGGCGGATCAACGGGCACAAATTTCTGGGCGGTTGCGCGCGTGATTCGGGATATGCGGGCGAACCGGGAAAAAGGATCCGTTGTCTCGCTCTTGTGCGATTCCGGTGAGCGTTATAGGGACACCTACTTTAATGATGACTGGGTTGCCGCGCGCGGTTTGAGCCTGGCCGCGCCGCAAACAGTGATTCGGAGGTTCCTGGAGCATGGCGAATTTCCTGGTGATGCTTGAGTTGCTAATTAGGAAAGACGGGCAACGGAGAGCAGTTATCTGCCAAGCCGGCGGATGCGTTCGGCAGCATAGCGGCAAGCCTTGCATTTCACAACGGCCACGAGATTCGGGCCGAGGCATGTAGAAATCACAACCCGCAGGTGACCGCCTTTCCGCGATGATCTTGAGCATTGCCTAATCATTCGGGTAGCGAGAGGTTTTTGTGACACCGCTAAGGCTCAACCCGCTTAACGCTCAACCCTGCATGGCAATCCAGTGACCTGCCAGGATTCGGTATCCATCACCCTGGGATGTGAGCTGTGCCAAGCCTGGAAACTCCAGGTGCATCCCAGCAACAAAAGAACCTGCCTCGGCTACCTGCCTGAACGTGTCCTTCCGCGTCTTGACGGCAAGAGCGGGATCGACATCCATAGCGGTCCCCGCATCCGGAAGCGTGGATTGAACAGCAGGGACATGCACAATATCACCCCAGATAAGGACAGAGGATGGGCCACTGCCAAGCCGGTAACCGGTATGACCAGGGGTGTGACCGGGTAAGGGCACAGCAAGGATGCCGGGAACTACTTCACCCCCTTCGATCAGGCGTGTGCGGTTTGCATAAGGCACCAGCATCTGTCGGATGAACCCGAAAGTGTTTCGATCCGGAACTTCATCCAGATTGCTCTCCAACCAGTAGGCTGACTCTGCCTTATGAAGGACGATCTCAGCATTCGGAAAGCTGGCATGGCCTTCCACATCGACAAGTCCGCCGCAATGGTCGCCGTGCAGATGAGTGAGAATAACGGTCTGAATGGACTCCAAAGAGACTCCCGCAGCCCGAAGGGCAGAAGGAAGCTTGCCCATGGATGGCATCAGCTGCGATCCACCTCCCGTATCGATCAGCACCGGACCATGACCTGGAATGCGCACCAGATAGGCGTTAACGTCGATGCGAGGCGGATTCAATCGAAGCGCACTATGCTGAACTTCGAGAACTTTCTCCATCGGTGCATTCACAATCAGGTGTTCAAGTGGAATCTCGAAGTATCCGTCGCTCAGAGTGGTGAGCGTGGCTTCTCCAACTTGCCAGTGGATGGGGCTTGCATTGCTTAGTTGCATCTCCTACATCATATCTCTGGAAGTTACCAAATGATACCTGGTATATTAAAGAAACTTAGATACCAGGTTTCTAAAAGGATACCGATGCCGCATCGATCTGAAGTTGAACGTAACCGCCTGCTGCTTGATCAGGTTGCCGATAAGTGGACGATCCTAATCCTGGGAGCGCTTTGTGAAGCTGGCGGAAAGGCGCGCTTCAACGCTATTCGCCGTGCGGTCGACGGTATTTCGCAGAAGACCCTTACAAAGTGTCTGAGAGAGCTTGAGCGCAATGGAATTGTGGAGCGAACGTTGCACGATTCAGCCCCCATCAGCGTTGAGTACAAGATGTCGGCGCTTGGGCATTCTCTAAAGAAACCCTTTGCAGCGCTGTACGAGTGGGCCGATCAACACATAGCCGAAGTGGAAGCTGCCCAGCGAAGCTTTGACAAGGCCAGAACCCGATAGGCGGGAGCGCACGCAATCCTTCGCCGGCGGAGTTGGTCCAGCTATCTCGTAATAGCCGGCTCGCGACCTATTGAAAAGGCAGGTAGGCGGCGCCGAAGAGGCCGGCGTCGGCACCGAGGAGGGCTTTTTCAACGCGTGCTCCGGTCCGGACGAACGTGAAGGCGCGCCGCCGGATTTCTTTGAACATGCTGGGAGCAAAGAGGTCCCAGGCGGGAAGCGGACCTCCGCTGATGAGGTAGAGGGGCAGGTTGAAGACGTTGATGAGATTGGCGAGAGCGATGCCAAGGGCTCGGCCCATGGCTTCAAAGACCATGATGGCGCGGGTGTTGCCTTGTTCGGCCAACGCGAAGACGTCGGCGGCGGTGTTGACTTCGGGGCCGAAGTGCATCATGCGGCCCATGGCGGCTATAGCGGTGGCTGAGGCGTGTTTTTCGAGACAGCCGTAGTTGCCGCAGCCGCAGGGATTGCCCTCGGGAAAGACGGTCATGTGTCCAAACTCGCCCGCCATGCCCTGAGCTCCGTGGAAGACGCGGCCGTCGAGGACGATGCCACCGCCGATCCCGGTGCCGAGGGTTAACAGGATGAGGTCTTTGTAGGAGCGGCCAGCGCCCATCCACATCTCGCCGAGAGCGGCGGCGTTGGCATCATTTTCGAGGATAATGCTGGTGTTCAGATGCTTTTGAATTTCATCGCGAACGGGGAAGCCTTCGAAGCCGGGGAGATTGGCGGAGCCGACCACGACGCCGGTTTTCATATCGATGAAGCCGGGCACGCCAATTCCAACGCCTCGCAAAGAGGTAAGATCGGCCTCGGCGCGGACCTCACTAACGATGGATACGATTTGATCGATAATGCGATCGGGCCCGGCCAGATAATTAGCCGGGATAGAGACGCGATGAAGAATGACGCCCGACTCATCAATAGCGGCGACGCGCAGATTGGTGCCGCCCAGATCCACTCCAATCGAGTATGGATTCATGCGCATGGATGATAACAGATGCGGGCTTAGAATTACGCTTAATCTTCGGGTGTGGCGCTAGCGGCGACATCGAGCCAGAAGTGCGCCGCCGATTGCAGGACGCGGAAGAAGCCGTCGAGGTCAGGCGCCTTGGCCAGATAGCAGTTGGCGAAGCGCTGGTAAGCTTCGCGGACGTCGCGGTCGGCGGTGGAAGTGGTGAGAACGGCAACGGGGATGAGGCGCAGGCTTGGATTGGATTTGATCTGCTGGAGCAAGTCTTTGGAGTCGAATTTGGGGAGATTGAAATCGAGGAAGATCAGGCTGGGGCGGGGTGCGTTGAGGTAGGGGCCCTGGTTGTGCAGGAAGCTGAGGGCTTGTTCGCCGTCGACGGCCACGTGGATGGTTACGGGAGGGTCGAGGGCGCGGANNGCGGACGTCGGCGGGGTTGTCTTCGATGATAAGGATGTGTCGCTGGTTCAAGATTCAGGCTACATCAGCGGGGATGAGGGGTGGGTGAAGTGAGTTCAGGGCAAAAGCTGCCTTACGAGATCGATGCGCAAGAGAATTGCCTCACTGTGCGCGGACCGCAATCGCAGGAGGGTTGGGAGGCGATTTTTGCGCTGATGAGAGAGCGGCGCATCGCTGGGTTGAAGGCAGATGGTATCACGGACGCAGCGATGAAGGGATTGTCGCACCTGGGTGAATTGAGGCGCTTCCAGTGTTGCTGGGCGAGCGGGATCTCGGATGCGGGGGTTGTGAATCTGGAGGGTTGCCATCGGCTGGAGAGCGTGAATCTGATGGGCACGGAAACGGGTGATGGATTGATTCGCGCGATGGCCGGGAAACCTCTTTTGCGACACCTTAAGACGGGACGCTGCGTGAGCGATGCGGGGATCAGGCTGTTGCATCAGATTCCGGCGTTCAAGAATTGGTTAGGTGGGGAGATTCGGCTTGGACTGATGAGTGCGGAGGCGCAGCCTAATCACTTGCTGGTGGATGGGCCCTTCACGGATGCCGGGCTGGCTGATCTTGTTGGGTTGGAGGGGATTTTTGGGCTCTCGCTGTTTTGGCATAGCGAAGGGTTTAGTTCGGCGGGACTGGCGCATTTGCGGGGTCTTCCGAGACTTGGTTTTTTGGGATGCGAAGGTGCGCGTTGCGACGACGAGGCGATGCGAGAGATTGCGGCGATGCCGCAGTTACGGATGTTGATGGGACAGCGCGCGGTGGCTAGCGATGTTGGATGGGAGGCGCTGAGTCAGTCGGAATCTATCGAGTATATCTGGGGCCGCGAGTGTCCCAATCTTACCGGCCGCGGTTTCTCGAAGCTGGCTGAGATGCCGGTGCTGCGAGGTTTGGGAGTGAGCTGCAAGAACGTGGATGATGCGTCGCTGGCGCTGCTGCCGAGTTTTCCGGCTCTGCGCGAGATTGTCACGATGGATGTGAACGATGCGGGATTTCGTCATGTGGGGCGATGCGAGAAGCTGGAGCGGCTATGGTGCATGTATTGCCGGGATACTGGTGATGCCGCTACGGAACACATTGCCGGGCTGCGGCATTTGAAGAGTTATTACGCCGGGAAGACACAGATTACGGATACCAGTTTAGAGATTCTGAGCCGGATGCAGTCGCTGGAAGAGGTTGAGCTAAAAGGGTGTTCGCGGGTCACGGAGAATGGAGTGGCGCATCTGGCTGGTGTGCTTTCTGCCAGGGGCGGCTGCGTGACGTACTCGCAGTAATAGGACGTTAGATTTTGCGGCGTCATTTGCAAGCGTTTCGCTTTGTCTGTAAGATTGGGCCAGTTATATGACAATCAAACACATTGGGCCGTTATCCTGCGCCAAGATTGCAGGCGTGACTTACGCATGCTTGGGGCTGATTTTTGGAGCATTGATCTCTCTATTCGCGGCGATTGGGATCGCTTTCGGGGGCGCACAACAGGGCTTCGGTCAACCGTCGGTACCACCCCTGATCGGGGCTTTTGTGGGTGTTGGCGCCGTTATTTTCCTGCCTATTTTTTATGGCATCATCGGTTTTATTTTTGCGCTGATTGGCGCCTGGCTATACAATGTTGTGGCGTCGAAGGTCGGCGGCATCGAGATCGATATCTCTTAAATGGTGGGTTGCGCGGCTGGTTTTTGGAACAACAGCGGGGCGAAGTGGATGAGGTTGTTTCGCCAGACCATCCAGGTGTGCATGCCTGGGGTTTCGATCTGAGTGAGCGTTACGCCCTTCGATTTGAGCCACGCGATGAGCTTGCGGTTGGAATCGATGAGGCGGTCTTCGGTACCGCAGGCCATCCATAAGAGATGGAGTTTCTGGTTCATTTCCTCGCCGGCTTGCGGGAAGGCGGCGGCGAAATCGTCGCCGGCTCCGCCGGCGCTGAAGGAGCCAACCCAGGAGAATTTGTCCATCCGGTTGAGGCCGGTGAGAAGCGACTCGGCTCCACCCATGGAGAGGCCGGCGATGGCTCGGGAGTTGCGATCGGTGTCCATTTTATAGGCGCGCTCGACAGCGGGCATCACTTCGTCGATAAGTGCAGTGCGGAAGTTGGCTATGTTCCGCTCGCGCAGATCGGGGTTGCTGGTGGGAGGGCCGGTGCGATGTAGGATCTCGGGCGCGCCGTAGCCGAGCGGCATCACGACGATCATGGGTTTGGCGAGATTTGCATCGATCAGGTAGTCTAGGATGAGGTTGGCTTTCCCGACGGAGGTCCAGCCGCTGGCGTCGTCACTGAAGCCGTGCAGCAGGTAGAGAACCGGATAGGTGACCGAGGCGGCGGGGTTGTAGTTTGGCGGTGTGTAGACATAGAAGTCGCGGTTGTCTCCGACGACGGTCGAGTGATAGAAGTGATGGTGCACTTCGCCGTGGGGAATGGCGGCTTGATCCCAAGACATGGGTGCGGGGCCGGGCACTTCAACGGCGTTGCTGAGGCTTAAGAGGTTGGGTTTGATTTGGGTGTTGGAAGGGTCGATGATGTGCACGCCGTCTTCGGTGAAACTGTAGCCGTAGATGTTGGGAGTGAGGACGGGACTGGTGGCGCCCCAGATGCCTTGTTCGTCCTTCTGCATGGGGAATGGCGAGGGTTGGCCTTCTATGCTGACGGAAACCTTTTGGGCATAGGGCGCGAGCAGGCGGAAAGTGATGCGCCCGTCGGTTTGGACTACAGGGGAGTGGACGGCGGGTGGTGGTTGCTGGGCGAAGGTTAGGGTTGCGGCCAGGGTAAATAGGGATAGCTTGTGCATGGAAATCTCCAACAGAAGCGTATCAGGAACGGCGCCGGTGTTGGGGCTTATGGTTCGATGAAGGTGGCGTCGGGCGAAGCGTATTGATTGCCGGAGGCGTAGGTGCTGATCGATTGGCAATTCACGGTGCCGCTGTTGATAAACAACAGGGCGCATGTTGGCGCGGTGGTGAGGTTCGTCAGCGGGTAGTAGCCGTTGTAGTTTCCTGCGCTGGCCGAGGTCGTCCTACACGTAGATCTGGCTGGTTACTGGATTCACTGCCAGGTCCCACAAAAAGTATCCGACAGCCAGAGTACTGGTGCTATTCGTTGCGCCATCGATAACAGTGACATTTGTTCTGGCATGCCACATAGATTTTGTTGGTGATCGGGTTGACGGCTACTATCGTCGGATTGGTTGCCACGTTTACGGTGGTGGTGCTGTTGGTAGCACCGTCGATAATGGTGACATTGTTTCCAGGCACATTCACCACATAGACTTTGTTGGTCGCCGGGTTCACAGCAAGCGAATATGGATACAGACCTGTAGCGATGGTAGTGGTGGAGTTCGTTGCGCCATTAATGACTGTGACGCTGTTGCTTGTGCTGTGTACTAAGTACACCATGTTCGTCAGCGGATTCACGGCTACCGGAGTAGGAAGGGTGCCTGCTGCTACCTGCGTCGCCGTGTTGGTTTGACCATCAATAACCGTGATGTTGCTGGAATTGCCGTTGCCCGCTACGAATAGCTTGTTGGTTATGGGGGTTCACCACCATGTCGCTTGCCCAGGCTCCGGCCGAAATGGTTGTCAGATACGTTTGCGCAAGCGACGAGTGGGGAAGGGCAAGAGCCTATAGAAAGATTGCTACGACCCGAGGGCTGAAGAAGAGGTTGATTAGCATGTGTAAAACGGGCGAGCCAAAAGCGCCGCACGCAGCGGCAGAGGCCGTCAAGGAATAGAGGTTACGCTTGGACTACTACTTTAAAGCGAATGTCTATGCAGCAGGCTGATGAAATTCTGAAGACCCTGATGGAAGCCGTGGCTGCAGGTGCAGCCGAAGTGTTGGCGACTAAGCTGGCGCACTCGGTCGAAGCAGAGTACAAAGATGCGAAAGAGTTAGTGACAACGGCGGACAAGCGATCGGATGCGGCGATTTCGAGTGTGTTTCGCCAGCGTTTCAGCGTTCTTGATTCAACCATTGTTTTTCAGCTGGAAGAGTCGGGTTTTTCCAATGTTCCGGGCTCGAGAATTGCAGGGGCGGACCCGCTGGATGGCACCAACCATTTTGCATGTGGTGGAAATATGTACTCCATCCAGGCGCACTATGTGCAAGATGGCGTGCCTCATGTTGGCGTTGTGTTTCAGCCAGAGGTGTACCTTCCCTTGGATGAGGACGTTCACTGTGTGGGCCGGGTCTCGTACGCTACTCGTGGCGGCGGCGCTTTCGTCCGGCGTTCACTCTTTAACGGAAAAGGCTTCGAGTTTGAGGCTGCGCGCCCACTTAAAAAGCTTGACAGACCGAGTACGAGGAGTTATGTGGCTTGTGTGCCGATAAGCACAAAGATGTCGCCGCAAGAAAGAGCCCGCGCCGTTAAGGTTCTCTGTAGTGGATTGATGGCAACAACCACGGGAACTGGAGGCGCCGGCGGGAACATCCTGATGGCGATTCATGGCGGTCAGCATGTTTATGCGAATTTTGGGGCGGGCGAAGATCTGGACCTGATTCCGCCGCAGGTGATTGCGGAAGAAGCGGGGATGACGGTCTGGGGAGTTGGACGAGTTCCGCCCGTTTGGCATTGCAGGAAGCAACCCGTAGTGGTAGCGCCAACGACCGAAATTGCGGAGCTTTTCCTGAAGGCAGCAGGTCTGTGAGTTTTGGGTTGACTGTTTAAGCAGATTCAAGCAGCTTCTTGGCTTCGCTTACGGTCAACGGTCGGTTGAACAACAACTTTCCCGGTTGTTGCAGCGTACCACCCTCTCGAAGTGTGCCAATATCCAGCGGCGCAAAGCCGCAGTCGGAGATTAGCTCCGAAACAGTGGCCTTTGCCACTACATCATTGCCTGCAAGCGGGACGATGAGGCGGTGAGCGAGATGCCTGGTTCCGCGCGTGGCGAGTGTCTCCCAGTAAAGGGTATTAAATGCTTTCACAACTCGGGCAGAAGGAAAATGTCGGGCGACTATTTCGCTGGAAGTGCACTCGCCCAGGTCAAGAACTTCGAACTCATGTGAATACGGATTGGTAGTGTCCACCAAAATTACGTCCGCAAACAAGAACCTGTCGGACAGAGTTTGCAGATTGGTCCAGGGGACCGCCAGGAAAGTCACGTCACTGCACTCCGCGGCGATTGAGACTGGAACGGCGCGTGCTGAGGATCCCAATTCCTGCACTAAACAAACGAGTGAGTCGGGTCCACGAGAGTTGCTGAGATTAACATGGTGGCCGGCCCTTGCCAGCAGTCGAGCGATGGTGGCGCCAATACGTCCTGCTCCGATAATCCCAATTTGCATGCTGGAGGGCCGCTATCTGGCAGCGATGCCTACTTGGCCATGGCAAAGATGATTCCAATGGCCTGCTGGGCCTTTGCGTCGCGGAAATCGCCGGCCAGTTCACCCGCCAGCGTGATGACAGGCACAGTTGATCCGCCGTGAGCCAGGATGCGGTTCAGTGCCGCCTGCTCAGTTCGCTCACTGGTACCTCCGCAAGCGTCGACAACGACGAATGTGCGGAAGCCCAGATCAATGCCAGTCAACGCCGGCAATTGAACTGCGAGTTCGGTGGCGACGCCCGAGATGAGGATGGTTCTTCGCCCGGATGTCTTAACGGCATCCACGATCTTGCCATTCAGAAATGAGTCGGCCGTGGATCGGTAATGTGTGGGCAAATCGCCAAGTTCCTCGCCAATTTCTGGCATAATTGTGGCGGTGCCGTTCTCGCCGGGGATCGCGGAAATGATGACTGGAATGTCAAACAGCTTAGCCAATTTGGCGAGATGGCGGACGCCCTTTCTTAGTCGATCGGGTGTGACGGTAAGCGGCAGATTGGCGATACCTTCCTGAAGATCGGCGAACAGGATGAGGGTGTCGGTGGCCACGATGCGTGCTGTGTTCATAGAATTCTCCTTTGTCGGTTTTTAGTTTTCGCCATGTTCGGCGCTTTCAGCCTTCTTGCCTGTCAGGTTCACTTCGAGCATCAGGCCCAGGGCATGAACGTCATTTGCCTTGGTTATTAGGTCGCTGCGCAGAAGAAAAAATGTGTTCAGTTTTACGTGCGGATTGAGCCGCAGTCCTATTCCAAGTTGCAGGCGATCCTGTGTCCAGGCGGATTGGGAAAAATCGTAGAAGATCTCGTTAGTGACGAATGGAGTCCAGCGGTCCGAGGCCGAGTGAACATCAAACGACACTTTATTCCTATACCGAATGGGAGACTTGGGAAGACCGAAGAGTTTTTCAGCGCGATTACGATCGCTCACTTCAAAACGGCCCAGTTTGTGCCGGATGGTGATTGCAGCAAGTGGAATGTTTGACTCATAGCCTTTGCCGGTGTTGGGAAGTCCGACGAAGAGATAACCCGCCGTAAGTGTGAGATCCTTCATCACTGAAAAGTCCACAATGCAGCCGACTCCACCTAACTGAGGGTTAGCCAGATCAAAACTGTTGCGCATGACTAACGGAAAGGTGAAACGTAACCCGGAAGTTGGGGAAGCCAGCAAATCAACTTCGCTCAATAACTGGGAGTTAGCCGCTGATGCATCTCGTGTGAGCGAGGTGACAAGGACGAGTACCAATAGAGTGATTCTCATGCCAAAACCAGCCGGCTGGATAGGATGCGATTGCGAAATGGAAGTAAGGCAATGTAAGCGGCGAACAGAGACAGCGCCGAGGTTATGGTGAGAATGACTGCAACCGGGGTGATGGTGGGTGAACTGAAAAAGCCAATGGTTAGGCTGCCCAAAGCGCCGGTTACGATTTGCATTGCGCCCAGCAGTCCCGCGGCCGAACCGGCTATCTCAGGATGACGTGAGAGCGCACAAGCGGCACTCATGGGAATGACTATGCCCATCCCAGCCGTGAACACGATCATCAGACCAATCACCCCCTGATAAGAGTTCGCTTCCGGAGCAATGAGCTTTAAGAAGATACTCGCGGACAGAGCGAGCGCCATTCCGGTGTAAACCACAGCCGGAGCAGCAAGCCGTTTTGATAGCTGGCCACTCAAGATAGTGCCAGCCAAGTAGCCGGAACCAATCAGCAGAGCGATGTTGCCATATTGGGTTGGGACAAAGTGATATTGACTTCTGAAAATAAAGGGGGCCGCGGCAGTCCAGGCGAAGTTGCCGGCCGTTAACATCCCCCCGCATGTCAAGGCGGAAATATATTCACGATCCCAAAGCAGTGTGAGATAGTTGCTTGCGATTGCCGTCAACTGTAATCGCTGAGGTGGACCAGGCGCGTGTGTTTCCGGCAACCAGCAATAAATGGAGAAGAGAAGCGCCGCGGCGGCCAAGGTCAGGAAAATGAAATTGGAACGCCAGCCAAAGGCAGTTTGAAGATATCCGCCGATAACCGGACCCAGCATGGGCGACAACGCGACTGCCGCGGCTACGGCAGCGAGCGACCGAGTCAGCTTTTCGCCCGCATACAGGTCGCGCAAAATGGCACGGCCTAAGGCCGGCCCGGCTCCTGAGCCTAAGCCTTGAAGCATGCGCGCCAGGATCAGCCAGGATGCGTTCATGGCACTGGCGCAAGCAACGCTGCCTGCCAGGTAGATAAAGAGTCCGACAACCACCGGCGGCTTGCGGCCAAAGCGGTCTGACAGCGGTCCATAGATAAGTTGAGAGACCGCAAAGACAAACAAAAATAGCGTTAGTGAAAGCTTGACCGAGGCTGATGTCGAGTGGAGAGACGTTGCCAGGTTGGGCAAAGAGGGCAGGTAGATGGAGACCGAGATGGATCCAAGCGCAGTGAGCACTGTAAGAAGCGGGAGGACCAGCGAACTCGTTCCCGCAACTTTGGGTTCGGCGCTCACGCTGACGCCCTACTGCTAACGATCTTCGCAATCGTTAACTCAAGCTGGTCTTCAATCAGAGACGCCGATGTCTGATCAGGATCTACTGCCTCGGGCAAAGATAGTTGGGACAACACTTCAACACCCTCCCCATGTAAGAAGCCGACGAACAGGACGCTGTATTTCGTAACTATCGAGATAACCTGCGAAAACACTGAGGCATTGACTTGGCAGCGCACCAGGAATCCGCCATTCAAATTCTCCAGTGTCGCCAAATGATCTAGTCTTCCTCGAATTTCAAAGATAGAGGAATTTAGCGCTTTGCCGAATCACTCCTTGGTTGCTGGTGTTGAGCCAAAAAGTTGAAGCCTTCCTCAACTTTTGAGTGAGACGCACCCGGCTAGCCGCGCAGAAAGCCGCGTTTTACAGCCAGCAGAGCAGCCTCTGTTCTGCTAGTGGCTCCGAGTTTTGCGATTAAGGCGGCGACGTGCGTCTTGACTGTACTTTCCGAGATGTTCAGGGCGAAGCTGATTTCCTTGTTGGCTTTACCCTCCGCCAGAAGCTTGAGCACGGTGCGTTCGCGATCGGTCAACGGCGGAGCAGTTTGTGAGTCGGCTAAAATGGCGCCGATGGGTGGTGACAGATAACGTGCGCCAGAAGCCACGGTGCGTATCGCCTGAACCAGTTCCACGCGCCTGGCATCCTTAAGGATATAACCGCGTGCGCCTGCGTGCATCGCCCGGTGAATATCTTCGTCGCCGTCATAGGTGGTGAAAAGGAGAATCTGCGCGTCTGGAAATTCCTGCCGCAACCTGGTGGTGACGCCAAACCCGTTGAGCTTGGGCATCTGAAGATCAAGAATCAGCACGGTGGGCAAAAAGCGGCGATAGAGTTCCACCGCTTCCAACCCGTCGTCAGCCTGCCCTAAAACAACGAACTGGCTTTCGGTGCTGAGGATAAGCGCGAGCCCATCCCTGGTGACAGGGTGATCGTCTGCAATCACCAGCGTGATTGGCTCGTGATCAGGACTGTTCATATCTCACCGAATCTCCTTCAGCGGCAGCCGCAATCGAATGGAGGTGCCGAGGCCCGGCTTGCTTTCAAGGACAAGTTCCCCGCCTATGCGTTTTGCTCTTGTCTGCATGCCGCTAAGGCCGAAACCCAACTCGGCAGCGCCATCCGTCGCAAAGCCGCTTCCGTTGTCTTTGATGGTCATTAGGAATGCTTCGGGTTCAAAATCGAGCACGACAGAAATCAGTTCCGCGCCCGAATATCTTTGCGCGTTACTCAAGGCCTCCTGACAGATTCGGAGAACATTGGCGGCGACGATAGCGTCGACGGGCCGGACTTGACCGTTGACGATTACTTCTGATGCGGTAGCGGTATCGGTGAGAGAGCGTTCCACAGCGGAACGGATGCGATCGACCAGGTCCATCTGCGGTTCCTTCGGAGAAAGCGCCAGTACCGAGGCACGGGCTTGAATCAAGCCGTCGCGGGCCATGCTTTCCGCCCGATCTATACAGGCCGCAGCCACTTGCTGGTTCACTTGCGAGTAGGCACTGGCGGCCTGCAACTGCATCAGTATTCCTGTAAAGCTTTGCGTCAGCGTGTCGTGAATCTCGCGTGCGACACGCGACCTTTCCTCGGTGAGGGTCTGCTCCCTTTCAAGCGATAGGGCCGAGCGTTTGCTTTCTTCATTCAAGCTGGTCAGCTTCAGAGCGACTGCAAGCTGGCTGTTCAGTGCACCCAAGGTCTGGATGACCAAGTCACTGGGAACCTCCAAGGTTCGAAAGGCCAGTGCGATGGCCCCTTCCACTCTCTCATCCACAGAGAAGGGAAATTCCCAGACGGCCCGGTGGCCGTGCTCGCGGTGATATTGCAATGCAAGCGGCGGGCAACATTCATCCGGCTCTTCCGTTCGCCACGAAGAGATGTTACCTTTCATTAGGGCGGCGAAGTAGCCCGCCTTGTCTTCACGCGAGACCTGCCGTTTCTCAATGGCGCAAGGGAGCGTTTCCAACTCACTCGGAGGAACCGCTTTACCGTCCTGTACTAAAGCGGCAAATATAAGCTCCGTTTCCCCGACTCGCCGGAAGATTGCCCCCGCGGATGCCCCAGCCAGATTGATGGCTTCCTGCAAAAACACACCCAGAAATCTTTCAGGCACAGCGTCCTGGGTTAATTTGCCGGCCGCCTTCTGTAATACCTGATTGGCCTTGCCTAATTCAACAAGCTTCTGCCTGCCTGCGCGCTCCTGCTCCTGCGCAACGGCCGTAGCAACTAACTGCACTTCGCGCCGAACCCGTTCAAGATGACGCTGATAGAAAAACCATGCGCATGTCCCGACGCCGAATAAGAGCGTCATCCGAAACCACCATGTCTGGTAGTAGAACGGCTCTTTTCGAATCGCAATTCGAGCATCTTGGCCGGTCCAGAGTCCATCGCCAGTGGAGGCCTTCACGCGAAATTCGTAATCGCCTGGCGGCAGGTCTGTGTAGAACGCCGAGCGCCGAGCCTGCGCGTCAATCCAGTCTGAATCGAAGTTCTGAAGCATATAGGCAAAACGAACTTTCTCAGGCAGTTTGAGGCCCAGCCCGGTGTATTGAATCTCAAGCCGGTATTTTTTAGCCGGGATCAAAAGCGCGTCACCCTGATGGGCAGCAATCACCGGCTTATCGTCGGCAAGAACAGCCTGAATATAGACGTTGGGTTGAAAGCTATTGCGTTGGATCATGCTTGGATCAACCGATAGCAGGCCTTTGGTTGAGGCAAACCACAGACGCCCGTCGCGGCTTTTTAGTGCGGTTGGTGAAGCGTAGCCAACGAAGTTCACCCCTTTTGCGCCGTCCACCGATCCATAACGCACAAGAGTGTGTTGCGGCAACTGGCCACGCTCAAGCCCCAATAGATCTGAACGGCCGACCTGATAAATGCCGCGACCTGAACTTATCCAGTAAAAGCCATGTCCATCATCCAGCAAGTTGTAAAGAGCATCGTCGGCCAGCGGAGTACCGGCCAGCGCCAGGACGTGCAGGTTGCCACTTTGAATATGCGCGAGCCCGTGCTCCAGCACAACCCACATGGATTTATCGGTATCGCGATCAAAGCTGATCGGCCGCGATGCTTCCGAGCCTAAATCGTACCGATTGACTCTGCCATCGGGCGTTAGGAACATGACTCCATAGCCCAGGGTCCCAATCCACAGGCCATCTGATCCGCCAAGAATGGACATGACGTTTGTGACCTCAGGTATCGCCGCATGAGGAACCCACGCTCCAGCGCGAAACTCTGCCAGGCCTGCACCAAAGGTGGCTGCAAAAAGACGCGCATTGGCCAGTTCCGCGATAGCGTTCACCTCAACGAAACGGTTTCCCGCCGCCAGCGCGTACCGCGCCAGCGGTCTGTCTGCGCGTCGCCGGAGGATAGTTCCTCCGGCGCAGCCTAGCCAGAGATCACCATCGTGGCTTTCATAGGCTGCTAAGGGAGAACAGTTTTCAATTGGTGTGCGTTCGGGCTTGATGGGCCGACCGTTTTTGAGTAGCCGCACTAATCCCTGATCGTAGGTGCCAGCCGACAAATCAAGCTGTTTGTTTTCGAAAACAATTCTGACTTCATCTTCGGGAAGACCTTGACGCGTGCCTATGACTGAGAAAGGCTGATCGCGCAGCCGGGTAATGCCGCCGCTGGTGGCAAGCCATAGATCTCCTTCTGTGTCTTCCGCGAGGTCAAGCACGTTCATGTCCGCCAGACCATCAGCTGCCGTGAGAGTGGAGAAGCGCCCGCTGTCCAGCCGGCTCAACCCACCACTTGCCGATGTCGCCCAAATATTGTTCGAGTGGTCTGCAAACACATGCGTGACGCTGTTGCCAGGCAATCCCGACGCCTTGCTGAAAATTACCGGAGCGGTGTCCTCGCTGCTGTTGAACTTGCATAGGCCCTGAAAGGTTCCGATCCAAACATGGCCCACGCGATCTTCGTCAATCGCCCAAACCTGGTTGCTTGGCAGGGTTGGCTCTGCAATGCGTTTAAAGCGGCCGTTCTGAAACAACACCGCTCCGGCATCAAAAGTGGATATCCATATCCTGTTGCCGCCTGACCAATGTATGTTCGAGACGCCATTGCTGGGCAAACCGTTGGCGGTTGTAAAGGTATCGACATGGCCATTCTGAATGCGGCCAATTCCACTGCCGACTACAGCGAACCAGACAGTGCCTTGATGATCGCCCGTGATGGCGCGCAACTGACCGGGGGGTATTGCCTGATCTTTGCCATAACAAGTGAAGCCCCCCGACTGCAGACGGCACAACCCACCTGGCATGAATCCCACCCATAGAATGCCCGGTGTATCCTCCCAGAGACTCGCAATGGAATTCGCGCCGATTCGGCTGTTCGACATGGAGTAGGTGTCAAAGCGGATTCCATCAAACCTGGTGAGGCCGCTATCGGTTCCCAGCCAAAGGTAACCGTCATGCGTCTGCAGCACCGCGTTGACTTTGATAGACGGTAATCCGTTGCTCTCAGTCCAACTAGTGACGCCATATTCAGTAATCGACTTCTGCGGATTGAGTGCGCGCAGTGCTTGAGCGCACGAAAGCAAACACAGCCCCAAGTACAAGAATTTCGACCAGCAACAAACCCATGACGCAGGCAGGCATTCAGCATCGGGTAAGGGCGTTTCGCTCACAAGCACAATCTCTAAGCATGTCGCAGTCGCTGGCAGAATGGTATCGGCAAAAAGTTGAGAAGTGCCGTCGCAAACAGGTTCCGCGATGCTAGCCTGGAACCAGTGCGTCGATATCTATCTTTTTTCTCCCTAATGCTGCTGGCCCAAACGTCGCTTTTGCGGGCCCAGACCTCAACCACAACGCCGGCTAAGCCTGCGACTTCCAGCGCCGCAAAGCCCTCAACCGCTGCCAAATCAGCCGCCAGGAAACCCGTAACACCAGCCAAACCTGCTCCTATGACCGAAGAACAGAAGACCATCTACGCCCTTGGGCTGTCGATCGCCCATTCCATCAGCCGGTTCGATCTCTCTCCCGCTGAACTCGACATTGTGAAGAAGGCCATGACCGACGCGGCTGCCGACAAGCCGGCAGTGGATATTGAAACCTACGGCCCCAAGATTGCAGATCTGCAGAAGGGTCGAGCCGAACGCGTCGCTGCGAAGCAAAAGGCAGAGTCCGAGGCCTATCTGGCCAAGGCGTCTACCCAGCCGGGCGTTGTGAAGACCGATTCCGGCCTCCTGTATAAGGAAACGCAGGCCGGAACAGGCGATTCACCCAAGCCCACCGATTCGGTGAAAGTTAACTATAAAGGCACGTTTGTTGACGGCTCAGTGTTCGACAGCTCCGAAAAAGGCGGCCCTATTTCGTTTCCGCTGAACGGTGTTATTCCCTGCTGGACGGAGGGTCTACAGAAGATGAAAGTGGGCGGCAAAGCGACGCTGGTATGCCCGTCGAAGATTGCCTACGGCGACGCCGGCAACCGCGGCATTCCGGGCGGCGCGACACTGGTGTTTGAAGTCGAGTTACTGGGCATCACGCCGGCTAAATAAGGGTGTCAACTGTGTTATTCTTCTAGCGTCGGGGCTGCGCGAAGTCGGCAGCCCCACTTCTTCGTCCATAGACAGATTGTTGGCGGGTCGAAGTTGTAGTTTGGACAGGTGGGTGAGTGGTTAAAGCCAACAGACTGTAAATCTGTCACTCTTAAGAGTTACGAAGGTTCGAATCCTTCCCTGTCCACCAGTTCTAAAGCGCCGTTGTAGCTCAGCTGGTAGAGCGCGTCCTTGGTAAGGACGAGGTCACCGGTTCAATCCCGGTCAACGGCTCCATTCTTTTTCCCTCAAGCGGCAGAATCTTCACGGTGGCCGAGCTTGCACGTGAGCCGATCATCGGCTGAAGGTACGCGCTGCCATTGTACTTCGCGCGATAGGCGTCGTCGATGCGATCGTTGATGGGTCCGTTGACAGAATCAAAAGCGACCTCTTTGGTGATGCCGGCAGCAGTGAGTCGCCCCGCCTTTTGCCTGAGCGCCGCCTGATACCACGTCGAGGCATGGCCATTGTAGGCACGGACATAGAGGCCGTCGTCTACCACGACTGACCATATCCACGTCGGTGTGCCGTACGTTTTGCCGTCATCGCGAAAAGGAGCAATATGCAGATCGTCTGTTTCGGCAATCTTACGAAGTTCTTCTTTCTCCCAAGTACTCATACCTTATGCCTTTTCTCGAAGACGTCCTTCACTACCGGTAGCGCGGAGAACGCGTTCGGCCAACCAGAGTAGAAAGCAAGATGGGTCAGCATCTCCGAAGCCTGCTCTTGTGTCAGGCCGTTGTCCATGGCGCGGTTCAGGTGATAGGTGACCTGCGCCACCTGGCCGGCGGCGATGAGAGCACTAACGGTGACAAGGCTGCGGTCGCGCGGGGTGAGGGCCGGGCGCAGCCAGAGGTCACGAAATAGAAGGTCCGTCGTGTTCTGGACAAGGCCCGGACAGATGGCGCCGAAGTTGTTGCTGACCTGAGTGGCCCGCTGCTTCTCGGCCTCTTCGTTTAGCAGCAGCAGTTTGTCCTTTGCGGGCGGCAGCTGATCGATGCCGATGCCGCGCTGATGAAACGTGTCTTTGGCCACGGCTACGGCAGACATGGCGTTCGCCCAGCCTGAGTAAAAGGCGAGGTGAGTGATGATCTCAGATAGTTCGGCTGGCTTCACGCCGCTGTCAAGCGCCAGGGCAAAGTGGAATGGCATCTCGACTGTCTGCATGCGGGCGATCAATGCGGCTACCGTCACAACGCTCCGGTCACGCGGCGCCAGTCCGGGGCGCTTCCACAGTTCCTCCAGCAGCAAAACTTTGGTGTAGTGCTCTAGAGCCGGTGAGACTGCGCGGACATCGTCGTAGTTCAACGTTTTCTCTTTCATTTTGCTTTGTTGGGCAGTGCCAGGCGCGGCGATCATCAGTGACAACAACATTTTTCAGAACGTCTCGCCGGTCATCCCGAATCGCTTCCATATTGCTAGCGCATCACGAATCCGCCGTCCACCGAGATGGATTGCCCAGTGACATAGCTGGCGGCTGAACTGCAGAGCCAGAGCACTGCATCTGCAATCTCTTCCGGTTTTCCCAGCCTTTGCATTGGCACGTAAGTTTTCATCATTCGGTCCAATTCCTCACCTTGCCCGGCGGCGATCATCTGGTCGGACATAGGCGTCTGGATCATCCCCGGACATATGGCATTTATGCGAATACCCCGCGTTGCATACTCTAGCGCCGCGCTTTTTGTGAATCCCAGCACGCCGTGTTTTGCGGCATGATAAATTCCGCGCCGGGCGCCGCCGAGCAGGCCTCCAAGCGAGGAGCAATTGACGATGGCTCCGCTACCCTGCTGGCGCATCTGCTGCAATTCAAATTTCATACAGCTCCACACACCGCGCAGGTTAATCGCCATCACCTTGTCGTAATCATCGCGCGGCGAGTCGGCCGTTTCGGCCAGGACATTCTGTATGCCGGCATTGTTGTAGGCAGCGTCAAGTCTGCCGAAGGCGTCGACCGTCTGCTTCACCATTGCCTCAACCTGCGCGTCATCTGAAACGTCGCAGGCGACGGCCAGTGTCTTGTGGCCCTTATCGGCGATCTGTTTGGCTGCCGCTTGCACAGCCTTTTCATTCCAGTCGGCCAGCACCACGGATGCACCTGCCTCTGCGAAGGCCTGAGCTGTGGCTAGACCCAATCCCGAGGCGGCGCCAGTAACGAGTGCAACTTTGTTTTCAAATGAGATGTTCATAATTTCCTTATTGGGTTCTTACCTATTCAGCCGGTACTGTTCGTCGGTAACGTTCTCCAGCCAGTGAACGGCTAAGCCGTCGGCTTGCTCCTGCAGTGCGATGTGAGTCATCGAGGTCGTAGGCGTGGCGCCGGGCCAGTGCTTTACGCCAGCCGGAATAGAAACAACGTCGCCTTTGCGTATCACCTGCACTGGTCCACCCCACTGCTGAATCCAGCCGACGCCATCTGTGACGATCAAAATCTGGCCAAGCGGATGTGTGTGCCAAGCCGACCGCGCCCCTGGTTGAAAGGTGACTTCACCGCCAGTAGACCGCGCTGGCGGATTGGCGTCGAAGAGCGACCGTACGCGCACGGAGCCTGTGAAACGATCGGGAGCCCCCGTCATTTCCGTTTTTCAAGCCGGGGGTGTAATGGTGATCTGCATCTTGTCAGTGTGGGTAAAAGTCAGAAAAGCAACGCAGGTTGAAAGCAGTTCTCGCACTTCTTCAGGCTATCCGGCGGAACCCTGCTGCGCTTTCCCGATCCTGCCAATTGTTTGCCTAATCCTGTTTGATCTTTTGCTTTCGTGCATACAGGGGTTACGCTGGTTTCGAGGAAATCACGAATGAAAAGAGGAGTTAGAGTAACGAAGCAAGCCGATCCGGCAGTTCTCGAGATGAGGCATTTGTTGGCGCAGCGAATTGTGGCCATAATGGGTAAGGCCGGAGAACACATAACCGCGATACCTGGACTGTCGCTTTACTGCCGGACCGCTCCCACAGCCTGCTTTCGCGCGTCGTATGAGCCGGGCCTCAGTATTTTTGTGCAGGGACGAAAGCGTATCCTGCTTGGGGACACCGAATATCTGTGCGACTCATCGTCTTTTCTGTTGTCGTCCATTGACGTGCCGGCGCAAAGCCAAATCATCGAGGCCTCGGACAAGACTCCGTTGCTTTCCATGTTTCTGACACTCGATTTGCCGACCGTGCGTGAAGTCCTCAACCGCGAAGATGTTCCCGAGGCTAAGACTTTGTCACACCGGCAAGGATTGGCGGTTGGTGAGACAACGGTGGGCTTATTGAGCGCATGTATCCGGCTGCTTGAGCTTCTTGATGCACCGGAAGACATGCCGTTCCTCAGCCAATTGATTGAGCGCGAAATTCTATATCGCATCCTGCGGACACCGCAGGGGGAACGATTACGCGCCATCGCGACCAATGGAGATTTAAGTCAACGTACAACCAGAGCCATCGCCTGGCTGCGGGCTAATTTTGCGAAGCCTCTGCGGATGGATGAGCTGGCGTCAACCGCCAGGATGGGAGTGTCCACGCTGCATCACCAATTCAGAGCGCTGACTGCGATGAGCCCGCTGCAGTACCAGAAGCAGATAAGGCTTCAGACTGCTCGTGAGCGGATGCTAATGGACCATTTAGATGCTACCACCGCGGCGTTCGAGGTCGGCTATGAGAGCGTAAGTCAGTTCAGTCGCGAATACAGCCGATTCTTCGGCCAGCCACCCATTCGCGACATCAAGACGTTGCGAGACGGTCCGATAGCTGCCGGAGTGCGCTAGACTGGGCATTCCGATGCATCGCAGTGTGGCCTTAATCCTGATGTTGCTGTTTAGCTGGCTGCTTGTTCAGCCGCTTGTTGCATCATCCAACGAATTGAGCCTTCCATCATGCTGCCGCAAGGGCGGCAAACATCATTGCATGATGACGCGCGCAGCCCAAGCGAACGATACTGGGCTTGGCATCAAAACCATTGCGGCAAAATGCCCTTGCTGTCCGCACTTTACAACCGCGTCGCAGGTGCAGTCAGTTCCACCCGGCGTAGGAAAGGCAGTCTTTGCCGGCTTAGTCAGCCACCCGGCCGTTTGTTCCCAAACCGAGGCTGGCTATCGCGTATCCCGTTCCCGCTCGCAGCACAAGCGGGGTCCACCCGTCCTGATCTTCTCCTAAATACCCCTTTGTTTTCGGCGAATCAAGCAGCTTGCGCGCTTGATGAGCAGTGTATTTCAGTTCAGGAGGATTCATGCGGTCTCAAATTCTGTCGCGAAAGGCATGCGCCCTCGCGTTGTTTTCTCTTTTAGTTCCCGCTTCCTACAGCCAGGAAACGGTGAATAATGCCAGTGTCGGAGGGCGTGTCACAGATCCATCCGGCGCGCTTGTCCAGAATGCCCAAGTTACAGCCCGCCAGGTGGAAACGGGCATCGCAACAGTCACCGAAACAGACCGTGATGGCCGCTTTCGCTTTCCCTATCTAAAAGTTGGCCGCTATGAAATTGTGGTCCGCCATCCAGGCTTCGCGGATCTCACCGAATCGCTGGATCTGGGGGTCGGCTCCGACTTCGATCTCCCCCTTTCCTTGCAGGTAGCGAGCAGTTCCACCAACATCACGGTTGCCGGCCAAACGACGCCGCTCGAGACGGCCAGGTCCCAGATCGCGGGTACCGTCACTCAGACCGAAATCAACCAACTCCCGCTAAATGGGCGCAACTTCCTTGATATTGCTCTGCTGATTCCCGGCGTGTCACCCACCAACACTGCGGCCAACCAGTTATTTGCTGAGACTTCGGCGGTTCCAGGGCAGGGAATTTCGGTTGATAGTCAGCGGAACTTCTCCAACAGCTTCATCGTGGACGGACTTTCAGATAATGACGATGCAGCGGGTGTCACCGGCGCGTTCTATGGTCTGGATGTCGTCAATGAATTTCAAGTGGTTACCTCCGGAGGCCAGGCGGAATTCGGGCGCGCCCTGGGCGGATATGTCAACGTGGTGACTCGAAGCGGCACTAACAAACTTCACGGCGATGTGTATGGCTACTTCCGGAACAGCCGTTTCGACGCCGCCAATGCCCTGTCGCATACCGTTCTTCCGTTGACTCAGGCGCAATACGGCGCAAGTTTGGGCGGTCCCATCGTTCACGATCGCACGTTCTACTTCGCAAACTTCGAACAGCGCGAGTTGAATCAATCGGGCCTCGTGACCATCTCTCCCGTCAATGTCGCATTGATTAATGCCAAACTCGCGTCCGATGGTTACCCAGGCTCGCAGATCTCTACCGGCTTGTATCCCAATCCGGTGCATTTGACTAACTTCTTCTCCAAAGTTGACCATCAGTTCAGCGGCAAAGATCAATTCAGCGTGCACTACAGCCTGTACAACGTAAGCAGCACGAATTCGCGAGGCGCCGGAGGTTTAAGCGCGCCCACTGCTTCGGCGAACTTGTATGACAACGACCAGGTGATTGCAATCAGCAACATCGCCACGCTTTCACCGCATCTTGTGAATGAGACGCGCGCACAGTTCTGGAACAGCAATCTAAAGGCGCCACCAAGCGATCCAATCGGTCCCGCGGTTAGCATATCGGGCGTCGCTTCATTCGGCACGCTTTCCGGCTCGCCTACAGCACGGCTCAACAGACTTGCTGAAGGAACCGATAACGTGTCGTATCAAGCCGGCGCACATGCTATCCGCTTTGGAACCGATTTCCTTTACAACGACGACACCATCACGTTCCCCCGAACCATACGCGGCAGCTATGCGTTCTCCTCATTGGCGAGTTTCCTGAATGGTACGTACAACAATTCGGGTTTTACGCAAACATTCGCTAACAGCGTGATTAACCAAACCAACCCGAATGTCGGTTTTTATGGACAGGACGAATGGAACGTCAATAGCCGGCTCACCCTTAACATCGGCGTTCGTTACGACCTGGAGTTCCTGAAGACCATTAACACAGACACGAACAACGTGTCGCCGCGCGCCGGTTTTGCATGGTCGCCTTTCGCATCAAGGAAGACGGTTATTCGCGGCGGATACGGAATCTTTTACGACCGCGTTCCTTTGCGCCCGTTGGCCAACGCGCTGCTCTCGGCTAACAACACCACAAATCCAGCCGACCTAAGCCAAATCAGCATCAGTCTGTCGCCAACGCAAGCCGGAGCGCCGGTGTTTCCGAACATCTTGAACAGCTTGACGCTTCCGTCCGGCGTTCTATTCAACTTTTCGACCATGCAGCGGAATCTGCAGAACGCCTATTCCGAGCAGGCAAACTTCGCAATTGAGCAAAAACTCGGAAGCAAAAGCACGCTAGAGGTAGGATACGAGCATCTCCGAGGTCTTCATCTCATCATCTCGGTAAATCAGAATGTACCCACCTGCATAGCTGCCGGCAGCAACGACGGCTGCCGCCCGAATCTCAGCTATGGCAACGACAGCCAATACTCATCCCAGGCGGATTCCAACTACAACGGTCTGCACGTCTCATTCACCGAGCGGCCGGTGAAGTGGGGCAATTTCCGCGTTTCGTACACCTATTCGAAAGCGCTCGACGATGTGAGTGAGTTCTTCTTCAGCGCACCTATCAACAACTTTAATATCTGGCAAGATTACGGCCGGTCGGATGATGATCAACGAAATCGGCTGGTATTCGACGGCACGGTTCACACATCGGCAGCGACTGCCAACACGTTGTGGGAACACCTGACGCACGGCTTTCAGTTGACTACGATGTTTCAGTATTATTCGCCGCTGCCGTTCAACATAACGACGGGAGCGAATACCATTCAGGGCACCACCGCCCGCCCCACCATTAATGGTGTATTCATCAACCGGAACGCTGGTTCCGGCTTCGATTTCCTGAATCTTACGGGGAGGCTCAGTCGCAGCTTTCGACTAAGCGAGCGGTTGCGGATGGAAGCTATTGCAGAAGGATTCAACTTAACCAATCACGTAAACGGAGTGACGCTGAACGGAGTATTCGGAACAGGAGCTTATCCGACGAATCCGTCTCCCACGTATAAGCAGATCACTGCGGTAGGCGACCCTCGGGCGTTTCAATTTGCGCTTCGCTTTGCGTTTTAGAAAGGCACTTGGAAAGGAAATCATGGTCTTCTTTTTTGCAGCAGCTTTACTCACTTCAATCTCACCTGGACAACCTGCGGGAAGCAATCGGCAGCCGCAACTGGCTTCCGCGCCAGGTTTGACTGCGATGGTCTTCGGCAATGGCAATTCAATCTGGTTCTCCGCTTCCCGTGACAATGGCCAGACATTTTCAGCGGCAACGGAGGTGGCTAAAGTACCGGTGCTGGCGCTCGGTCGCCATCGAGGTCCCCGCGTTATTATCGAAGGAAAAACGATCGTCGTTAGTGCTGTTTACGGCGAGAAGCTTGCCACCGGTCAGCATGCGCACGGCCTGCCTGAAAACGGCGACCTGGTCGCCTGGAGGTCCACTGATGAGGGACACTCCTGGTCGAAGCCGGTTGTTATCAACGATGCTCCAGGTTCGGCCCGCGAAGGGCTCCATGCCATGACTGCCGGAGGACAGCATGAGTTGGCTGCTGCGTGGCTGGATCTGAGAGCGACTGGGACGCGCCTCTATGGCGCTTATTCCACAGACGATGGCGCTACGTGGTCCAAGAACGTTCTGCTGTATGAGGCACCGGGCGGAACCATCTGTCAGTGCTGCGATCCTTCGCTTGTTTTCTCCGACAAACATCAGGTGCAGGTAATGTTTCGCAATGTCAATGATGGGTCGCGCGATATGTATCTCGCAGCTTGGAATCTGAGTGGACAGGTTTCGCCGCCGCTGAAATTGGGCAACGGTTCGTGGCAGATTAACGCCTGTCCTATGGACGGTGGCGGCATGGTCCGCGTCGGAAGCAACACAGTAACCGTATGGCGCAGGCAGGAGACGGTGTACCTGGATGAACCGGGACACCCGGAAGTCGCGCTAGGTAATGGCAAGGACGTGGCCATTACTAAGTCCGCTAAAGGAATTTATGTGGCCTGGAGCGGCGCATCCGGCATCGAGATTCATCAACCTGGTGCCAAGGAGCCAATCTGCGTATCGCCGGCGGGAGGTTTCCCTGCATTAACCGGCCTTCCAAACGGCTCGCTGCTTGCTGCCTGGGAACAAGACGGCGCTATTAAACTGACGGTTCTGCAATAGCGTTGTTCTCCTTCAAAAATCGCCCTATCGCCTGGTCATACACGAACACGCCGATGAGCCCGCCAACGATGGGCCCCACAATGGGAACCCAGAACTCGTTGGTGCCGTCAGTGAGGCCGTTATGCGAGAAGCCCGCGACCACCGTAAAAAGTCTTGGACCGAAATCGCGCGCCGGGTTGATGGCGTAACCGTGCATACCTCCAAAAGCCATGCCGATAGCCACCACTGTTAAGCCAACCAGCATGGGCGCAATCCTGGTGGATGGTCCTGAACTGCGCGCATCGGTCACCGCCATGATGCAAAGCAGTAACAACGCCGTTCCAATCGTCTGGTCCAGCAGGCCTGCTTGCGGCAGATTGGGGAACGCGGGAAAAGTTGTAAAGATTCCCGCCGTGTGATCGCGCAGCGGGTCCACCTTATCGAACTGAGGACGGTAATTCCAGAAAACCAGGGCCGCTCCACAAAAGCCTCCGGCTACTTGCACAACGATGAACGGAATGACTCGCTTTAGCGGAAATCCGCGAAACGCAGCTACTGCAATGGTCACGGCGGGGTTCAAATGAGCGCCGCTGATTTTTGCGGTCAGGTAAACGCCCAGTGTTACCGCGATGCCCCAGCAGAATGTAATGTTGGTGTATCCGCCGTTTACTACTTCGCCCGGGATATTTTTCCCGAAGAGCATCACCATAGCCACGACACCGTCGCCGAAAAGCAGAATCAACATGGTGCCGAGAAATTCGGCTATTAACTGCGCGAGCAATGACGGTTCGGCGGACACTGGAGACTTGGACACTGCGCTAGAGGATATCAAAGTAACCTGAAAACAGAACTCTGCTGGTTGAATCCGCGTATAAATATCATGTGAGCCTCGTTTCGCGGATCGCCCTTGCTTTGCTCTCGGCTGTTCTGTTCTGGTTTAGCTTCAATCTGAATCCACTTTGGGCCGCGGCCTGGGTCGCTCCCATTCCGCTTCTGGTAGCCGCCTACTATTCGCGCACGCTTGTGGCCGTCTATCTCACCTGGCTTGCTGTTGGCATTGGACTAAGTTCAAACTTCACTTACTATCTGACAACCACTGGTCCCGTGGCCACCGTGCCTTTGCTCGTGCTGCAGGTTCTAGTCTGGGGTTTTTTCGTGGCACGGGCGCGCGCGGCTGTGGTTGCGTCGCGAAGTTGGTGGTGCGTCTTTGTCTATCCGCTCCTGCATGCCGCCCTCAGCACGCTGCTGTCGGCATTCTCGCCGCATGGCACTTGGGGCAGCTTCGCCTACACACAAATGGATGTCATTCCGGTCATCCAAATCGCATCGCTGGCTGGAGCACCCGCCATCACCTTTGTCATCGCGCTATTTGCTTCTACCGTTTCTGTGGCCATTTACCGCGGGGGCAGCATCGGCCGGCCACTGCTGGCCTATGGGCTTCCCGCGCTCGTGATAGCCGGCGTACTTGGCTACGGAGAGATGCGCATTGGCACTGCTCCGCCTGGACGCACCGTCCGTATCGGCCTGGCCTCAGTGGACGATTTTATCGGCCCTCGCATGCCCGCTCAATTGAACACTGCCGTCTGGCAGCGTTACGCCAAGATTATCGCCGAGCTTTCAAAAGATGGCGCGCAGATCGTGGTGCTGCCGGAAAAAATCAGCCAGCTTTCGGGCGATCAGATCGCCAGCCGGAAACGGCAACTTGCCTTGCTAGCGCAGCAAAACCATGTCTATCTTGCCGCCGGTTTGCAGTTGAACCGAGGCGACCGAAAAGACAATGCACTCTGGCTTTTCAGCCCGGCCGGAGAGACGCTCAAAGAGTATCACAAACAGCACCTGGTCCCGCATTTGGAGAGCGACCTCGCACCCGGAAATGAGAATATGGTTCGAACTATCGACCATGTGCCCTTCGGACTTGCCATCTGCCGCGACCTGCTTTTCAGCGATTTTGGACGCGATTATGGCCGCCTAAACATCGCAGCCATGCTTGCGCCTGCCTGGGATTTCTATCGCGATGCCTGGATGGCTTCAAGCGTCGCCGCGCTCCGCGGGGTCGAAAGCGGTTATACTGTGGTGCGTGCGGGCCGCGAGAGCTACTTGAATGTCAGCGATCGCTATGGACGCACCATTGCGCGCAAGCGCAGCGACAATCTGCCGGGTTCCTTTCTCATCGCCAATCTGCCGCTTGGTCCCGCTGTGCCCACTTTCTACGCACTTCATGGAAATGTCTTCGGCTGGACCTGTGTGCTGCTTTCTCTGCTGTTCTTAATTAAGGGTGCAGGTCGCGCTGCCTCAAGTAAGCCAGCAGAGCGGCTGGATCGTCAGAAATGATGGCATCCACTTTCGCCGCAATCAAAAGGTCCCACTCAGCCGGCGTGTTCACCGTCCACGGCACAACCTGAATGCCGGCCGTGTGCGCCGCCTCTACTTTGCCGGGCGTGACCAGTTTCGAGTTCGGCGAAATGATCTGTGCATCGCCTGCTTCTTTGGCTATAGTCACAAAGTCGCGCTCGTCTGTCTCGGTTAACGCCGAGCGCCGAATGTGCGGATCCAGCTTCTGCATCGCGCGCAGCGTCCGAAAATCGAACGACTGCAGAATCACTCGCTTTTCCAGTTTGTAACGTCGCACTTGTTCCAGCACCATGCGTGTGAAAACCTCGGGCGAGGGCGTGTACTGCGGCTTGTCAGCGAAGCTTTTGGTCTCAATGTTGAAATCGAAAGTGCCCTTCGGCGCCAGCGAAAATACTTCTTCGAGCGTCGGCATCCGCGTGCCGGGAATCGCTTGTTGTGTAGGAAAACGCGGGTTCTGTTGCGTGCCGCAGTCCCATTGGCGCACCTGCGCCAAAGTGAGTTCGTGAATCACCACGCTCGGCTGTGTTCCATGGCAGACTGGCGGCTCGAGTATGGGGTCGTGCGAGATGACGATCACATTATCTTTCGTCACCGCCATGTCCAATTCAAGCGCGTCGACACCCGCATCAATGGCGTACTGGAACGCGGGCGAGGTATTCTCGGGCCGCTGAGCGCGCGCGCCGCGATGGCCGTGAACCAGAATCATCTGCGTGGCAGGTTCAGACAGGAGAAAAGCCATGATCAAAACTTGTAGGAACCGCATTCTTTAACATAAAGGAACGCAATGCGACGCGATTATCACAATTGGTACAGCACCCGGTTAGGCAGACATATGGAACTGCTGGCCTATGGTCATGCAGGTTTTCCGGTCCTTGTCTTCCCCAGTTCGCGAGGACGTTTTCACGAATATGAGGACCACGGCATGATCCACACCCTTTCCGGCAAGATTGATGCGGGTCATCTGCAAGTTTTTTGTGTCGATAGCGTGGACGGCGAAAGCTGGTATAACAAGCGCATACATCCGCACGACCGGGTTGCCAGGCACGTGGCCTACGAAGACTACATTTTGTATGAGGTTGTTCCACTTATCAAGGGAACCAACGGCGCCCCGACAATCAGCGTCACTGGCTGCAGCTTCGGCGGCTACCATTCGCTGAATTTCGCGCTGAAGCATCCTGACCTGGTGAGCAACTGCGTCTCCATGAGCGGCGCTTTTGACATGCGGTCGTTTATGGATGGCTATTACGACGACCTGTTCTATCTGAACAATCCCGTGGATTATGTGCCTAACTTGAGCGATCCGTGGTTTTTGGATCGCTATAAGCAGATGCGGATGGTGCTTGGCGTAGGCGACCACGATATATGCCTGGGCGAAAATTTCAGGATGGCGGATATCCTTGGACGCAAGGGCATACCGCATTGGCTGGATGTTTGGACCGGCGGAGAGCGTCACGATTGGCCGCTGTGGCAGCGCATGGCGCTAAAATTCTTGTGAACTCATTCGACGCGGGCGGAGGCTCATATTCATGGCAAAAATAGGAATCATATACGGGATGGAGAATACCTTCCCATCAGCCCTGGTTGACAAAATCAACGGGAAGAACGTGGCCGGCGTGACGGCGGAGCATGTCAGGCTTGGCGGCATCAAGATGGCGGAACCAAGCGGCTACCGCGTGATTGTAGACCGCATTTCCCATGACATTGAGTTCTATCGGGCTTATTTGAAGAACGCTGTGCTGGGCGGAACTATCGTCATCAACAATCCGTTCTGGTGGAGCGCCGATGACAAATTTTTCAATTATGCGCTGGCATCAAAACTGGGTGTCGCCATACCACCCACAGTGATTCTGCCGCAGAAATCACACCCGCCTGGAACCACCGTTCAATCGATGCGCAACCTCATGTTCCCGCTCAACTGGGATGAGGTTTTTGACTACGTGAAGTTCCCCGCTTTCTTAAAACCCTACAATGGCGGGGGCTGGAAGAACGTGTTCCGCGTCACGTCGCCGGACGATTTCTTTAAAGCCTACGATGAAACCGGCACCTTGTGTATGACGCTTCAGGCCGAAGTGAAGTTCGAAGAATACTATCGCTGCTATGTGGTCGGCCAGGAAAAGGTGCGCGTCATGAAGTACGACCCTAAACAGCCGCATCACCTGCGCTATGTCGCCGATGGCAAAGCCAGTTCCGAGGCACTCCAGGAACGCATGGTGAACGATGCGCTTACGCTTTGCCGCGCGCTTGGCTACGATTTAAATACAGTGGAATTTGGTGTCGAAAACGGCATACCGTTTGCCATTGACTTTTTGAATCCCGCTCCCGATGCCGATGTTTATTCGGTCGGCCAGGCGAACTTCGATTGGGTTGTGGACGCAGTTGCCGATTTGGCGATTGCTAAGGCGCTTAGCGACCAGCAAGGCAATGAGGATTATCATTGGGCGCGCTTTCTGGGCGGCAAAACTAAGTCGGCGACGGTGTCGAACTAAAGGCCGATTATGAAACCTAGCCTGAATATTGGGATTGAGGAAGAGTACCAGACAATCGATCCGCAAACGCGCGACTTGCGTTCGCACATCGATACCGAAATCATTTCTGAGGGCAAGCGGCAGTTGAAAGAGGCCGTAAAGGCCGAAATGCATCAATCGGTGGTGGAGGTGGGGACGGGCATTCACGCCAACGTAAAAGATGCTGCCTCGGAATTAAAAGCGTTGCGGAGCTATATCGTGAACGCGGCGAAGGCCAACAACCTTCTGGTAGCTTCGGCTGGCACCCATCCCTTCGCCGACTGGCGCAAGCAGGACATTTATCCCGATCCTCGCTACAACACCATCGTGCAGGATTTAAAAATGGTTGCGCGGGCGAACCTCATCTTTGGTCTCCATGTGCATATAGGCGTGGAGGATGAGGAAACACGCATCCACCTGATGAACGCGGCTCGTTATTTTCTGCCGCACATTATGGCCCTGTCAACCAACTCGCCCTTCTGGCTAGGCATGGACACGGGTTTGAAGTGTTATCGCTGCAAGGTTTTCGATAAATTCCCGCGCACCAACATCCCCGATTATTTTCCGAGCTGGGGCGAATACGAGAACTTCATAAAGCTGCTGGTGAAAACCAATTGCATCGACAATGCGAAGAAGATATGGTGGGATATCCGGCCGCATCCAAACTTTCCCACGCTCGAGTTTCGTATTTGCGATGTGCCGATGCGGATTGAAGAGACCATTGCCATTGTTGCGCTCATTCAAGCCACTATTGCGAAACTGTATAAGCTGCATGCCGCGAACCAGGGCTTCCGTTTATACCGGCGCGCGTTGATTATGGAAAATAAGTGGCGCGCCGCCCGCTATGGCCTTGACGGAAAGCTGGTAGATTTCGGGAAACAGACAGAAGTTCCGGTGCGGGATTTAATCTACGAGTATCTACACTTTGTGGACGACGTAGTGGATGAGCTGGGCTCCAGGGACGAAATCAACTATATTCATCGCATTCTGGAGAATGGAACAGGCGCCGACCGCCAGTTGAAAGTTTTTCAGGAAACTAACGATCTAACAAAAGTGGTGGACTATATGGTGCAGGAAACACAGCACGGATTGAGCGAAGAGGTGCACGCAGGCGCTGGCGTCGCGTAATGAGTATCGACTTGGCGGAAATTACATTTGATCCTGAATTGGCGCAAGGCGCCTATAACGCTGTGTTTGTGTGTTTGAAGGTTCAGCCGACCGAAAAAGTGACGCTGATAACCGACCATGAGAGTGCGGAAATAGCAGCCAGTATAGTAGCGGAACTCCGGAATAATGGATGTTCGTTCCGAACTTTCATCCTGGAAGATTATGCTCCGCGGCCGCTGGTTGACATGCCCGCGCCGGTGCTGGAAGATCTTGCATCCAGTCAGGTCAGTATCTTTGCAGTAAAGGCGCAGCCCAACGAACTGAAGACCCGCATGCAAATGTGTGATGTCGTCAACCGCAACAAAATTCGGCACGCACACATGGTGAATATCGAAAAGCACATCATGATGGAGGGCATGCGCGCCGACTTCAACCTGGTGGATGAGTTGACGCTGCGTGTGATGAACATTGTTAACAAGGCACACGTGATTCGCGCGGTGACTAAAGCGGGCACCGATATTCGCGCTACGCTTTCGCCCGAATTTAAATGGTTGAAGACTAGCGGCATTATCAGCCGTGACAAGTGGGGCAACCTGCCGGGCGGGGAAACCTTTACTTCACCGCTGGAAGTGAATGGAACATTCGTCGTAGACGGCGTTGTAGGCGATTACTTGTGCGCCAAGTATGGCGATCTGAAAGACACTCCGCTTACCTTGACGGTTGAAGGCAACAGACTAAGAAGCGCTAGCTGCGAAAACAAGGAACTTGAGGCCGATTTCTGGAGCTACACTCATCGCGATGCAAACAGCGACCGCGTCGGAGAGTTCGCCATTGGAACCAATCTGGCGCTGACCCGAGTGGTGGGAAACATCCTGCAGGACGAGAAAATTCCCGGTGTTCACATGGCTTTTGGCGATCCTTACGGAACTCACACAGGGGCCGACTGGACTTCGTCAACCCACATCGATGTTGTAGGGCGCGAGTTCGATATTTGGGCCGATGAACAGCAGATTATGAAAGCCGGCAGGTTCTTGGTGTAAGCTTTGCTACGTGATTCCAGAACTGCGTAAAGTGTTCAATCAACGCTGGACTCCGGCTAAATACATGGAGTTCCTGTCGCTTTTAAAGCACGATGCCGCCGGCCCGATGGAGTTCCGTTGCAACGAAACTCCCCTGTTCCTGCCAAACGATCTGTTGGACAAAATGGTCCGTTACGGACAGGAACTTTATGCTCAGCTTGCCGCCGACAGCAGCTACTCCGAGCGGGCAGACGCCGCCATTCCGGCCCAATTCAAGGCGCCGAATGAAAACGCCCATCCGTTATTTGTGCAAGCCGACTTCGGTCTGGTGAGATCGCAAGACGGCAAAATAGAGCCCAAGCTGGTTGAGATTCAGGGCTTCCCTTCATTGTACGCGCTGCAGCCCAATATCGCGCGCCAATATCGGCGCGCCTATGATATTCACGATCACTTGACCACATTTCTAAGCGGCTTGCGCGAGACCGGATACGCTGCGCTGTTGAAGAAAGCCATTGTCGGCGACCAGGATCCCTCTGAAGTCGCCCTGCTCGAGATTGATCCCTACTCACAGAAGACGCTGCCTGACTTTTTACTCACCGCAAGGCAGTTCGGAGTGCGCATCGTTGATATTACTCATGTGAAAAAAGAAGGGCGCAAGCTTTTCATCGATGGTGTCCCCATCAAACGCATCTACAACCGGGTGATTGTAGATGAACTGCTCCGGCGCGACGTGAAAGCTGGTTTTGCCTTTAGCGATGACTTGGATGTTGAGTGGGCAGGCCACCCAAACTGGTTTTTCAAGTTGAGCAAATTCTCGCTGCCCTTTTTCAAGCACGAATGCGTTCCGGAGTGCTGGTTTCTGAGCGACCTCAAGAAATTGCCGGATACTTTCCAAGATTATGTGCTTAAGCCACTCTACTCATTCGCGGGCCTTGGAGTAAAAATCAATCCTTCCAAAGAGGAGGTGGCCGCCATACCGGAAGACCAGCGGAGCCAGTATCTGATCCAGCGCAAGATGGATTTTGTTCCAACCCTTGAAACGCCCCACGGTCCCACCAAAGTGGAAATCCGCATCATGTACATTTGGGACGGCGAACAACTTAAGGCGGTAACCACACTTTTGCGTACGGGGCGCGGCAAGATGATGGGTGTTGATTTCAACAAAGGTCAGGAATGGGTGGGTGCCTCGGCCGGCTTTCATTGGAAGCCGCGAGCATAACCAGCCCGGGTTCTTGATAGGGGGAGATTTTGAAACTATGGGTGTAAGCGAAGTAGCCGGAAAGCTGGCCGACCCGGCCGAGTTGGTAAATATTCCGCGGCTGATTGCCAACTACTACACTTTGAAGCCGGACGTAGCTCTAGCGAGTCAGCGCGTTTCGTTTGGAACGTCAGGACACCGCGGATCATCTCTGCGCGCGTCCTTCAATGAGAATCACATCCTGGCCATTACGCAAGCCATCTGCCGCTATCGCTTGCAACAGGGCACCACAGGCCCTTTGTTCCTCGCTGCTGATACCCATGCGCTGTCCGAACCCGCCTTCATGTCTGCGTTGGAGGTGCTGGCCGCCAACAACATTGAGACGATGATCGACCAGGACGGTGGCTATACGCCAACTCCTTCCTTGTCGCACGCCATCCTCAGCTATAACAAGGGGCGAACTGACTGCTTGGCGGATGGCATTGTTATTACTCCCTCGCACAATCCACCCGAGGATGGAGGTTTCAAATACAACCCGCCCACTGGAGGCCCGGCCGATACGGGCGCCACTAAGTGGATTGAGAACCTCGCAAATAGTCTGCTGGCCGATAACTTGAACGGCGTCGAGCGCATTTTGTATTCGCGCGCGCTGACCGCAGCCACCACGCATCGCTTTGATTTTGTCTCCAGCTACGTGAACGATCTGGCCGCTGTTATTGATATGGACGCTGTGAAGGGGGCAGGCCTCAAACTCGGAGTTGACCCTCTTGGTGGCGCCGGCGTTGCTTATTGGCCGCGTATCGCTGATCGTTATGGCCTGAACCTGGAAGTTGTGAACAAGCTGGTCGATCCCACGTTTCGTTTTATGACGCTCGACTGGGACGGCAAAATTAGAATGGACTGTTCGTCGCCGTATGCGATGGCGAGCCTTATCGCGTTGAAAGACCGGTTTGATGTCGCTTTCGCCTGCGATACCGATCACGACCGGCATGGCATTGTGGCGAAAAGCGTGGGATTGCTAAATCCAAATCACTATTTGGCTGTGGCCATCGATTATCTCTTTAGCCATCGGCCCCAATGGGCTGCGGATGCTGGCATTGGCAAAACGCTGGTCAGCAGCAGCATGATTGACCGAGTGGCGGCGGACTTGAAGAGGCGCTTGGTAGAAGTACCAGTGGGATTTAAATGGTTTGTCGATGGCCTACTAGGTGGCAGCATGGGTTTCGGCGGCGAAGAGAGTGCGGGCGCATCCTTTCTGCGGTTGCGGAGTGGTGCTTGGAGCACCGACAAAGACGGTCTAATACTCGGACTCCTCGCAGCCGAGATCACGGCCAAGCTAGGCAAAGATCCAGGCACTCGCTACCAGGAACTGACACAGCGGTTCGGAGATCCGGTGTACGAACGCATCGACGCGCCAGCCAATGCTGAACAGAAGGCTGTTCTTGGCAAGTTGTCGCCAGAACAGGTGCCGGCAACCGAATTGGCGGGTGAAAAGATTGACGCAAAGCTTACTAAGGCGCCAGGCAACGGTGCGCCCATCGGTGGTCTAAAAGTCGTGACAAAGAACGGGTGGTTCGCGGCCCGGCCTTCCGGCACGGAAGACGTTTACAAGATATACGCGGAGAGCTTTCTTGGCACCCCGCACCTGCGACGGATTCAGGAAGAAGCTCGTAAGGTCATTTCAGAAACGTTTCAAGCGGCCGGAGCGTGACTGCTAAGAAGAACTTCGCGTTGCGCACCTGGAGGCGATTTTAATAGGCTCGTTTAAGAGGGCGCAATTCTCTGTGGGTAATCCCTCCTTTGTGGTTACCTGCGGCAGCTTTGCTCTAGTATCTTTTCCTGAAACCTCGGAAAGTCGGTAAGGTCTAAATATCTTCTATCACTTAGTCGCTTAGTGCGGCCGGAAAGAATCCTCCCCACAAGCACTATTTTTCAGACGACTTAGACTTATGCCCCTTATCCACAGGCGAAGTTTCATCGCAACCAGTGCGGCCCTGCTTCCGGCGTTTGCACGTTCAAGCCGCGCAGAGACAGCCCGAATTGAAATACTTCTGGATGAACCCATAGGGGGAGTGAACCCTAATCTTTTCGGCCACTTTACGGAGCACATTGGAGGTGTCATTTATGACGGAGTTTGGGTCGGAGAAAAGTCCCGCGTCCCCAACGTTAGCGGCATCCGTAAAGCGCTTGTGGATGCGCTGGCGCCTCTGAATCCCCCGGTCATCCGCTGGCCCGGCGGTTGTTTTGCCGATAGCTATAACTGGCGTGACGGCGTCGGACCGCATCGCGCGAAACGGACCAATTTTTGGGCCAATGAGATGCCCTCAGTTGCGGGCGGTGATCAAAAGTACGATCCTAATGCGTTCGGAACCCACGAGTTTATGCGCTTCTGCAGGCTGGTTAAAGCCGAGCCGTACTTTGCGGCAAATGTCAGAAGTTTGCCCGCTATGGCGTTTCGCGACTGGGTGGAATATTGCAATATGCCCGCAAATCTAACCAGCCTTGGGGAAGAACGTGCGCGCAACGGCGATCCCACGCCCTTTGGCGTTAAATATTGGGGCGTGGGAAACGAGCCGTGGCACTGCGGCGGCAATTTTAGCGCGTCGGAGTATGCCAGCGAGTTCCGCCGCTTTACGGCGGCGGCGCCCGCAACTGATGTCCCCCTGAAATTGATTGCCGCGGGTCCGAACGCCGGCGACGAGCAATGGACGCGACAGTTTTTTCGATCGATGGGCGATAAAACGCCGCAGGGGCAGTCTGTTTTCGACGGCTTTTCTCTGCATTATTATTGTGCAGCGACTGGGAAAGGTGACGCCGTAGATTTCACAAATGACGATTGGTACGAACTATTAAGCCGCGCACAATTCATGGACGGCCTCATCGCTAAGCACTGGAACGCGATGGGCGACTTCGACCCGCATCACAAAGTGAAACTGGTAGTAGATGAGTGGGGAGCATGGCACCACCCGGGAACTGAGATTGATCCGAGTTTCCTGTTCTGCCAAATGCCTACTCTCCGTGATGCATTGGTTTCAGCACTCACCCTGAACATCTTCATCAAAAATGCCGAGAAGGTTCAGATGGCGAATGTGGCTCAGCTGATTAATAACCTGCATTGCCTGTTTCTCGCTCATGAAGATAAATTTACGGTGACACCCAACTACCACATCTTTCGTATGCTGGCAGGGCATAGCGGCGGTACCTCGCTCCGCACGGCATGCGTCGCGCCGCCGGTGTCGTGGCACTATCTCTCCGATGATTCGTCTATGCCTAGCATCTCCGCTGCTGCCAGCATAAAGGGCAAAGTAGTTACTCTCAGCGTAGTGAATGCCAGTATCTCCGAGGCGCATTCCACACAGGTAATCGCCGAATCCGCAACCATCGCCAGCGCGTGCTCTGTCACTCTTACGTCTACTGACATTCACGCTCACAATACATTCAAAGATCCTGATTCTGTTAAGCCCAATTCACAGAATCTCGCCGTGAGTCAGCCCTGGGTCGTTACGCTGCCCCCCGCATCGGTGACAGTATTCACTATAAAGCTGGCTTAATACTAGCCTGTTTACAGTTGCATGACCAGCGGAGTCACTCCTAATCCCAAGCAGATGCCTGTGCCCTCCGCCAAGCACATTTCTGAGCTAGATGGCGTGCGGGGCCTTGCCATCCTAGCCGTGATGTTCCATCACTTCCGCTTCATCCTCGAACCTGTTCACAGATCGCAACGGTGGTTGCTTCTGCTTTTCGATGGAGGATGGTGCGGAGTTGAAATCTTCTTTGTTCTTTCAGGCTTCCTCATCACCGGAATCCTTTTGGACACCAGAAACTCTCACGGTTTCTTCAAAACTTTTTACGCACGGCGGTTTCTCCGAATTTTCCCTCTCTATTTTGCCTACCTGGCTGTGGTGTTTCTGGTCCTGAGTCGATGGTGGCTCTCTCACTTCGGTTTCAATCCGTGGGCGCACGTGCAACCCTGGCCCTATCTCCTGTATCTCGAAAACTTCAAAGTACCCACAATGTTCAACGATCTGTTCCTGGGGCATCTCTGGAGTTTAGCGGTCGAGGAGCAATTTTACTTAGTGTGGCCGCTAGTGGTGGCGTTGCTGCCCAGAAACCTTGTTGGGTGGACCACTTTGTTGCTGATAACGGCAGCAATCGCCGACCGCTTCCGGTTCGCTGGCAAGAGCCTCGAGATGAGTTTCCTGTTGAACACCTCCACCTGGGCATCTTTAGATTCACTGGCGCTGGGAGCTTTGGCTGCTATTCTATTGCGCTCCGCCACTTCGCTGCCTGGATTCCAACGAACAATCAAGCTTATAGGGCTCTCTTCAACTTGCCTCTTCCTACTGTGCTGCTTTCGTGAAGGTGCGTTTCTTTACTATCGGCCTGTTCACGTATGGGGTGTCCTGGCTTTATCCATAGCTTCTGCCTGCCTGGTTCTTCATTGCGCTACCCGGCCCCTGTCAGTCGTCTCGAAGGGTTTCTCACTCAGGCCAATGCGAGAGTTCGGAAAAGTAAGTTACGGTCTGTATGTTTGGCATCCATTGGTAATAGCCGTCATACTACCAAGAATTCATCCGCTCGCACCTGGCATTCCGCCACTCGAGCAGGTCACTGTGAAGGTATTGGTAATGCTCATACTCGTCGCGTTCACCTACGCAACTGCGTTGTTGTCTTGGACGCTTTTTGAGCACCCCATCCTTAGATTCAAGAAATATTTCGGGTATAATCAGCTGCCCTCTGACGCGCTCTATACCGTAGCATCTGTAAATGAAGAGCAAAGGTTGGAAAAGTCGTTGACTTAACGATTAGACTCTTTCTCTTCTTCTCCGTCTGGCATGTCTCCCCTTTTTGGAGGAATCAGGGGCTAGGCCGCCGGGCATTCCATAGTTGGGTTTTCATAACAATAGCCGTTCGCGGTAGTGCGGCAGCTTTGCCTGAAAAGTTGATATGTCGCCGGTAGAAAACACAGGAAACGTGAATAATACAATCCCTAAACATCTCTCGTGGTTTGCGGTCCAGGTAACTCCTGGCAAAGAGAAGCAGGTTTCGGATAACTTGCAAATGAAAGGTTATAAGTGCCTTTTACCCATCCAACAGACTAGAAGGCATACCTCCTATGGCGTGAAAGAAGTAAAGGCGCCTCTCTTCGCTGGCTATTTGTTTTGCCTGCTCGATCTGGCCGACAACCGCATGCCAATGCTGACTACTCCGCATGTGCGCAATCTGGTCAGCTTCGGAGGAAAACCGACCCCTCTAAGAGAGACGGAGGTTAAGATTATCCAGCGCGTGGTCGACACGGGAGTTGTTGCACAGAGTTGGCCCTATCTCAGAGAGGGTAATCCGGTCGAGCTCGTCTCAGGTCCACTTGCAGGTTTGCGCGGCCTTCTTGTCTCCGTTAAGGAGGACTCGCATTTAGTGGTAGCCATCGAAATGCTGCAGCGCTCAATTGCAGTCAAAATCCATCCTGAGTGCGTCAGTCTGCCGTTGGAAAAAGGGTGTTCGCAAATGCTTTCTTCAAGGCCGAGAGCGTAGTCAACTCCATAAACATAATGTCCAATCTGCGCATAGACAAAGTACCTCCTTCACCGACAACGCTGGAGTTGAAGCCCCGCACTGTGGGCGCGAATACGAGTGTTTACGTTCCCGTGCCCTATAATCGCCCCGTCCAACAGGGTTCAGGGAGTATCATTCTTGAGTTTTGGCAGACCGTCAAACGTTACCGCAAATTGATTCTCGCTTTAGCCCTTGTCGGCTTTGCTATCAGCGGGATTGTGACGCTATTCCAGACGCCGACGTATCGCGCTTTTGCTCTGCTGGAGATCCAAAGTCTAAACGAAGATTTCCTGGATATAAAGTCGGTTGATCCGAACGCATCCGGCGGCCAATATCCGGTTGAGAGCACGGTCCAGACCCAGATCAAAATCATACAATCGCAACCGATAATGATTCGTAGCCTTGATCGGATGAATCTTTACACGGCCAAACGAGAATCGCAGACCGACACCGTTATTCAGGGGTTACTGGCGAAAGTTGGTTGGATGAAGCCTTCCCAAATTCCCTCAAAGTCACTGGTTCCAGCGGCAGAGGATTCGGTTCGAGTCAGACCTATTGGACCCACCCGGATTATCGAGGTCACCGCAGACTCTCCCGATCCGTTCGTCGCGACACTGTATGTGAATACAATCGCCGACGAATATATTGCTCAGACGGCCGCGGCCAGAAACATTAGTAGTGAGAAGACCAGCGTATGGCTGCGCTCGCAGTTGGAAGAACTGCGCCTTCGCCTGGAACAAGCGGAAAACAACCTCGAATCGTATGCGAGGCAGTCGAACCTGCTATTCCCGGAGAGCAGCGATGCATCCACAGGTCCAAGTGTTGAGCAGCAAAGAATGGCTCAATTGCAGGAAGAACTTTCGAAGGCGGAGGCAGACAGGGTAGCCAAACAATCGAACTATGAGCAGAGCCAGTCGCAGGATCCTGATGCGCTTCCGCCTGTGCTCGACAACGGTCCTATTCGCGATTACCAGTTGAAGCTGGCGGATCTTAAACGCCAGCGTGCTGAGCTTGAGGCTACCCTGAAGCCCGGCCACCCAAAGGTTATGCGCGTACAGCAGCAGATTGACGATCTGCAAGCCACAATCGATCACGAAAGATCGAATGTGCTGGCTCGCATGCGGAACGAATACGATTCCGCCAAGCGCCGCGAAGACCTGCTCAAGTCGGCCTATCAGTCGGAGTCTTCCATTGTCGGAGGTCAGGAAGCGAAGAGAGTACGTTACGACACTTTGAAGAGGGAAGTCGACTCAGATCGTCAACTGTTTGAGGCAATGCTGCGAAAGGTGAAGGAAGCCGATTTTGCGAAAGCACTGCAAGCCAGCAGCGTCCGTATCGTGAATCCGGCCTTGATTCCGAAGGAACCGGTCACGCCAAAAATACCATTGAATCTTGGCCTTGGTTCTGCCCTAGGCCTCTTTTTCGGAATTGGCTTGGCTATTTTCAAGGAAAACTCTAATCGGCCGCTTCGTTCTCCCGGGCAGTCTGCCGCTGAGCTGCAAACACGAGAGCTGGGAGTAATTCCGAGGCTGCTGGCCAGCCAACTTCCCGAGGCCACCAATCTTGCAGCGAGTGCCGTTAATCCTCCTACGCTAGTTAAATCGCCGGTGTTTGGCCTTCCGGCCATACCAAAGACGAGGCCCGGCAGCACTTTCGTAAGCGAATCGTTCCGCAGCGTCCTGCAGTCGATAATGTTTGCTTCCCAACAGGGCAAACCGACCAGGCTAATAACCATAACGAGCCCGGAGCCGGGTGATGGCAAAACGATGATTGCTAGCAATCTGGCCATGGCAATGTCAGAACTTCGCCAAACCGTCTTACTGATCGACTGTGATATGCGCCGGCCCCGCTTGCACAAAGTGTTCAACATACCGAATGGCCCTGGCATCAGCGACCTTCTGGAAGATGGTCAAGCAAAGGACACGGGCTTGTTGACCCGAGCCTTGCGTGAAACTCGCTTCCCGGGATTGGCCGTGATTCCCAGTGGCGAGCCGGGTGAAAGTATCCCCTATCTCCTGAATTCTGATCGTCTAAACCACCTGTTGCAATCGTTCCGTGAGCAATTCGACATGGTGATCATAGATTCCCCTCCGATGTTATTCAGTCCCGACGCTCGAATCCTTGGCAAGAACTCAGACGGCGTGCTCTTGGTAGTGCGCGCCGGAAAAACTTCTTCCTCTGTAGCTCATTCCGCAAGGGAATGTCTGGCCGAGGACAACATTTCTCTCATTGGAACGGTTCTGAACGATTGGAATGCGAGTGAGAGCAAGAGCTACAAATCGTATAAACAGTACTATTCCTAATCGTCAGCACCGCACTCCAATGCTTTTGTTCTTGATTGTTTTGATGGCGCTGCTGTTGGTTGGCGCCATGGTGTTGAGTTATCTCCAATCCCGGGATGTCTTTCATCCGGTCATGCTCCTGGGGCCGATATTACTCTTCATTTACGTGTGGATGCCGCTGAAGCTTCATGACTCTGGCGTCCTCTACCGTTATTTTTACCCCGAGCAGCTATTGTTCGTCCAATCTGTAAATTGTCTGGCCGTAGCCGCTTTAATGGCAGGCGCACTGTTTAATACCCAGCGCAGGTTCGAAGCCACAACTCAGCTTGCCCTCGCTGAGAACAGTGAGAGACGCCTCATCATAGGCAGTATTGTTACAGGTCTAATAGGCTTCTCGGCCTGGTTGATCAGCATAAGAAATGTAGGCGGCGTGTCGGAGGCTTTCAGCCATCCCTATAGCGGAGGATGGGATGACAGTGGCTACATCCGGGATGGTTCCCTTGTGATGTTTGCTGCCGTTGCCATCGCGATGCCGATATTTGCCTTCGGCAGGCGCAAACTTAGTGCCTTCCTTGTTATCGCGGCGTTCATTCTTCCATGGATGATACAGGCGCTATTCACGTCCCGGCGCGGCCCGACATTCATGATTGCCGCCTTCCTGTTCATCGGTTATTGCATTTGCAAGCAGGTAAGGCCTCCCATTTTACTGGTGTTGATAGGCGCGGCAGCTCTTGGTTATGGAATTCTATTCCTCGTTGTCAATCGGAGTGAACTTTACATTGGATCCCATTTCAACCTGAAAGCCGATGTGAGTTCCTTCTGGAAACAATCCGACACGGGTAACGAATACCTTTACGGATCGGGGGCAATGATTGGCGCTCATTATACGGGCAATTATTTCTGGGGGCGCCGCTACATTGCTCAGATCTTGATTCGTCCCATACCGAGTTCCATCTGGCCGACTAAATACGAAGACTTCGGTGTCGCCGAGGTCCTGCAAAACGCTGGTACCGGTTCAACCATCCGTGAAGCTCTTGGTTGGGATGGCGCACCTGGTTCGGCGCCCGGTGTCGTGGCGGATGTATGGGTCGAATTCTCATGGCTTGTCATACCTGTGCTATGGCTGATTGGACGCGCGTACGGACTCGTCTGGAGCTGCGCTCTGCAGCGTAACGGGATGTGGGCCTCCCAGTACACGGTTCTGTGTGCCCTCTCGCTTTACCTTGTAATGCAGACACTCGAGGCAGTCATCTTCAGGTTCTTGCTGATGTCCATTCCAATTTGGCTGACCTGGTATTGGGCGGACCGCTCGAATGTGGCGCATCTAGAACAAGTCACTTGCCTGGCAGTCGGCGAAACCGTCTAGACACCGCGCTGCACTCTATCTAAAGACTAAAACCATCTAATGCCACCGGCTATCGTCCTCTCTCTAGTCGCATGCGTACTTTGCCTATGCGTCACACCATTTGTACGCGATGCATGTTTACGCCGGAATTATATTGATCATCCCGATGTGTTTCGGAAGCGGCATAAAAGGGCGGTACCTCGTCTTGGCGGCGTAGGCATCGTCTTCAGTTATTCACTATGCCTCGTTCTAAGCAGTGTGTTTTTCATTAGGGATTCTCTGTTCGCACGCGGATTTGCTACTGGTTCCGTGGCCGTAACAATCATTCTTATTCCCATGTCATGCATTTTTGCTGTCGGCCTTTATGATGATCTGCGCGGCTTGACCGCAGTGCGCAAGCTAGCACTCCAACTGGCGGTGGCGGTGATTGCGGTTGCGGCCGGATTTCGATTTTCGTTGTCCGGCGGACATTGGGGGCTTCTAATGGCCGCTCTCAGCACCTTCTGGCTTGTTGCCTGCATGAATGCGTTTAATCTGATCGATGGCTTGGATGGCCTCGCCTCCGGCGTAGGCGCCCTGATGGCGGCAGCTACCGCTCTAGCCGGTCTGTTCCTTAATAATGCGGGATTAACCATTTCCGCCGTCCTGCTCTGCGGAACCCTGGTTGGGTTCCTGCGTTACAACATAAATCCTGCATCTATATTTTTGGGAGATTCAGGAAGCTTAAGCTTGGGTTTAACGCTAGGATGCATGTCGGTCGTTTGGAGCAACCAAGCGTCAAGTGGCGGCCCGAGTTTGGCGCCTGTCTTTATTTGGACCGTTCCGTTGTTGGACCTTGTATTGTCGGTACTTCGCAGGTCGCTGCGCGGCGTCCCGCTTTTCTCAGCAGATCGGGGCCACATTCACCATCAACTCCTGGAGCGGGGGTTCTCTACTACCGATGCGGCATCGAATCTCTGCATAGCTACCGCGTTCGCGGGCGTAGCGGGTCTACTCGTCAGTTTCGCATCCGCCCCCTTGGCTTTGTTCGCTTCACTCATGCTGTTTATTGGCGTTCTGTGGGGCGTTTGGAAGCTTAGGTATGCCGAGTTCGGGGCCGTATCCAGCTTGATGAACCAGATCTCTTGGCGCAAGGTTACACTCGCTCACATCACTTTAACCAACTTCACTCAGGCCATTGCTGGAACCGAGGATGTGGAAGAGTATTGGAAGCTTTTGAAAAATGCCTGCCGGGAATTTGGATGCTTTCACATCCACCTAATGTTGAACGGGCAGGTATTCGAAGAGGAATTGCAGGCTAGGAGTTTGCATCCCTACTGGACGCTTACCTTTCCAGTAAGCGGGAAAGACCTGCTGACAATCCGAACCAATATCACTCTTAAGACGCAAAGCCCTTCTTTCTCGTTGTTTCTGGAGACGGTCCAAAACGACTTGTCGGCGCGTTATCAGCGAAGACGCTCCATGCCGTCCACCGCCGCTGCGCTATCAAAAGTGCAGACTCGGTCGTTGGCAGCGAATACGTAATAGTCGCGGTGAAACACCTACTGTCATCCAACGCGGTGTTTGGGCTGCTTGAGCTGTCTGTGCTGGCCCTTGCAGTGGTTGTCGCTTGGCTATTTAGGCCATCCTCAAGCCTTCTCCGAGTGGAGCGAGTAGTCAAGGCACTTTCCAACAGACCGCTGTTGGTGGTCGCCATACCGGGTATATTGACCATCTCCGGGCGCTTGGCGTTGTTGTCCGTTTCACCGGCGCCGGTGCCGGGTGTTCATGACGAATTCAGCTACCTGTTAGCAGCGGACACGTTCGCCCATGGACGGATGACCAATCCAACCAACCCGATGTGGACTCATTTGGAGACGTTTCACGAACTCCAGCAACCCTCGTACGCATCCATGTACCCGGTGGGTCAAGGACTGTTCTTGGCCGCAGGAGAGTTGCTTGGTTCACCTTGGATCGGAGTATTGCTAAGCGTTGCCCTTATGTGCAGTGCGATTACCTGGATGTTGTGCGGCTGTTACCCAGCTAGCTGGGCCCTTGTAGGAGGCCTTCTCGCGGTCTGTCGATTTGGCCTCTTCAGCTACTGGGTTGACAGCTACTGGGGTGGCGCTGTGGCGGCGTTAGGCGGCGCGCTCGTGTTTGGCTCGGCAATCCGTCTGTTGGGCGTTCTTAACTCCGTAAAGCGCATGGCGGCGCTGCTGCTGTCCTTCACATTCGGCCTTCTATTGTTGGCGAATACCAGGCCATTCGAGGGGCTTATGTTCAGTTTGCCCGTTCTGGTCGTACTGCTGCGCCGCCTTCTCACTGCTTCGCCAAAATGGCCGGCAAAATGGCTGCTCAAAGCTTCCATTCCTTCCATCGCGACGGCTGCCTCAGTAGTCGCATTGATGGGGGCCTATTTCTGGCACGTTACAGGCTCGCCTATCGTGATGCCGTACCAACTTCACCAACAACAGTACAGCACGACACAGCCTTTCATATGGCAGCCGATGTTGCCGGAACCGCATTACAGGCATGTTGTGTTTCAACATTATTACGAACCGCAGGCTGCCTTCTTTCGCCAGGCACACACGCTTTCTGGCTGGGCTCACGAGACTCTCCTCAAATCTATCTCCATCGTGATGTTTTATCTGTGGCCGATGGGTTTAATCATCTTACTCATGTTCCGCAGTCTATGGCTCACAGATCGTTTCTTCCGTCTCGCGATCTGGACGTGCCTCGCGACATTTGCTGGCCTCAGTCTCGAAATATGGCCAATGATGCTGCACTACGCCGCACCCTTGACCTCAGTGGCCATCCTTATTTCGGTAGCGGCACTCAGGAGCCTCCGGCGAATTACCTGGAAGGGCAGACAGGCGGGCTTCTACCTATCCTGGGCGCTTCCCTTGCTGTGCCTCGCCATGCTCACCCTGCGAGCGAGTGCCGCTGCTTTGCACATTGCTGTTCCCGACCAGGGAATGCTGCCTTGGTTTACCATCAGGCGGGGAAATGTCGAGCGTTTAAGAGTCGAGCACCGCCTCGAACAGATTCCAGGCAAACACCTTGTCGTTGTTCGCTACGGTTCGCACCACAATCCAAGTAACGAGTGGGTCTACAATCCCGCCCTTATTGGATCAGCCAAAGTCGTCTGGGCGAGAGGAATGACTCCAGCCGAAGACGCAGGGCTCATTCACTATTTCAGCGACCGTGAAGTATGGCTGTTGGAGCCAGATAAGAACCCAGTCCGGCTGGTTCCTTATAACAGCTTTTCGCTTTCTTCTTCCTCTAACAGATGAGTGGCTTTGCCACCAATCTGCCATAGCCTAAGCATCGTGTTTCACTCATTCAATTAAGACTTCCTAGGGAGATACAACACTTGAAAAAAGCAATTATCATGGGGGCTGGTCCAGCTGGTTTAACCGCTGCGCTTGAATTCCTGAACAAGACGAACATCATGCCTATTGTTCTCGAGAAAAGCGATTACATGGGCGGAATTTCCAGAACTCTGAATTATAAAGGCAACCGCATGGACATCGGCGGACATCGGTTCTTTTCCAAGTCGGACAGAGTGATGAAGTGGTGGCTTGACATCTTGCCCATCGAGAAGGGCGCAGAGGGCCCTCAGGAGATCGCTTATCAAGGAAAGCGGCACCTGATGAACGGCATAGGCGATGGGCCGTGCCCGGACAAGATCGATAACGTCATGTTAGTCCGGCATCGCAAATCCCGCATCTACTTCCTTGGCAAGTTCTTTGACTATCCCATAAGCCTCAGCCAAGACACGTTGATGAAGCTTGGATTCTTCCGCACGCTTAAGATCGGTCTTAGCTACATGAAGAGTGCGATGTTCCCCATTAAGAACGTCACCAACTTGGAGCAGTTCTTTATCAACCGTTTCGGTAAAGAACTGTATCTCACGTTTTTTAAGGAATACACAGAGAAGGTGTGGGGAATCGCCTGTTCAGAGATTAGTTCCGAGTGGGGCGAGCAGCGGATCAAGGGCCTATCCATAACTAAAGCGATTTCGCATTTTCTCAAGACCAAAATGGCCAGCAGGAAAATCAACGACATCTCGCAAAAGTCCACGGAGACATCACTGATCGAAAAGTTTCTCTATCCGAAGCTCGGTCCAGGACAGATGTGGGAAGAAGTGGCGCGGCAGGTTCGCAAGAAGGGCGGACTCATCCTCACCGACATGGAAGTGGTCAGCCTCGACGTCGACGGAAAGCGAGTTCCAAGGGTCACCGCGAAGGACACAAAAACGGGCGATATACGTGTATTTGACGCTGACTATGTAATATCCACCTTGCCCGTAAAAGAGTTGATCCGGTCGATGAAGACCGAGGTGGAACCGGAAATCAAGGACATCAGCGACGGCCTGCTCTATCGTGACTTCATCACGGTCGGAATACTACTGAACAAGTTGAAGGTTAAGGACTCCAGCCAGGCGGCCGGTCCACTTGTAACCGACAACTGGATTTATATCCAGGAGCCGGGTGTATTGGCCGGGCGGCTGCAGATCTTCAATAACTGGAGCCCGTACATGGTCAAAGACTCGGAGAAAGTCTGGATTGGTGTCGAATACTTCTGTAATGAATCCGATGCAGTTTGGACGTTCTCTGACAAGGACATGGCTGATCTTGCAGTAAAGGAACTTCATAAGATTGGAATTCTTGATAGCGAGGAAGTGCTCGACACGTATGTCTATCACATGCCAAAAACCTATCCAGCCTACTTCGGTACATATGACCGATTCGACCAGTTGCGCGATTACATCGATCAGTATGAAAATCTTTTCCTGGTGGGCAGGAATGGAATGCACAAATATAACAATCAGGATCATTCTATGCTGACAGCAATGCTGGCAGTGGAAAACATCAACGCCGGCATAACGGATAAGTCAAACATTTGGGCCGTCAATACGGAGATGGCTTATCATGAGCAGAAAGAAGAAGCCGCTGTGAAAGAAGAGACAGCCGAGGCAGTCAGTGCGTAAGTCGACCTGCAACCTTGCTGTTATGGGTCGGGGAATTAGCTGCCCTTGAAGCCGTTCCACTTCTTTCTTTACGAAACGACACGCTTCATTTCCCCACTCGGCATAGCAGCCGAGTGGGTATTTGTGGCGATTGCTTTAGCTATTGTTGCTGTTTTTCCGCGGGCGTTTGTAGCTCTTGTAGAGCAAATAAGCAGCGGTTTCAAGGCTCTCGCACAGCGCCGAACTGCCGCGGTTATCCTGGCCGGTGTCTTCCCGGTAGCGGTTCGGTTGCTAATGCTACCCATAGTTCATGTTCCTGATCCCAGCATTCATGACGAATTTAGTCACCTCTTATTAGCAGATACCTTGTCATCGGGCCGCCTAGCTAATCCACCGCATCCATTCTGGCAGCACTTTGAAACCATCCACGAGATTCAGCAGCCCACTTACAGCTCTATGTACCCTCCCTTGCAAGGCATCTTCCTTGCCTTGGGGGAGAAGTGTTTTCATCTGCCTTGGGCGGGTGTCGTTCTTAGCGTCGGCCTGATGTTCATGAGCATCTGCTGGATGCTGCAAGGCTGGATCCCTGCGGAGTGGGCCCTCTATGGCACCCTCCTCGCCATTCTCAAGATCGGCATTGTGGGCTTTTGGATGAACAGCTATATGGGCGGTGCCGCGCCTGCTATAGCCGGAGCCCTTTTGTTAGGAGCCGTGCCTCGTATTGTTCAAGCAGCCACGACGCGCAGCGCTCTGCTAATGGCTTTGGGCATCATCATGCTGTTGAACAGCCGGCCATTTGAAGGTGGAATCCTGACGGTTTGCGCTCTGATTTATCTGCTTCGTTACCTGTGGCCTCAACTATCGCGCAACTCAGGTGCTTTATTGAAGCGCGTAGTGGCGCCGGCACTAGCCGTGGTGCTATTCGGATTTGCGTTTACGGCGTACTACGACTTCCGGGTTACCGGTTCTCCTCGTCGCATGCCTTATGCGGTGAACCGCGACACATACGGCTGGCCTGAGAACTTGGCTGTCTTGCCTCCGAAGAAAATCCACTCCATCCATCCAGTACTTCAAGCGATGTATGAAAAAGAGATCGATAATAGGAGCCATTACAGCTCGCCGGCAAGAATCATCGATAGCCTTGTTACCCGGTTCTTTGATAGTTGGGCTTTCTACGTCGGCCCCGCGCTCTCGCTGCCGCTTCTTGTACTGCCGTGGGTGCTTCGGTGGAAAAATGCAAGGCTATTATTTGGCTTCGCCGCCATCATCGCATTTGTAAATCTTTTCCAACTACTTCTCTATCCGCAGCACCTCGCCCCGCTTTGCGGCGTGATCGTGGCGCTCCTGACGCTCGGTATAAAGTACCTCTACGAACTAACCAGGAAGTTCGCCCCGGTGCGGGCAGTCTACTTACTGGCAGTTCTGCCTCTGCTCCTGGCTAGTGTCGCGGTATTTAAATTAGAGGCCGAGCCGCTCGGTATCTCGCTCTCCTATTGGGAGAGAGCTTACGAAATCCACCGCGATTATCGCGCCGCGCTAATCAAAGATCTGAATCAGAAGCCAGGCAAGTTCCTGATTATCGTTCGTTATGCGCCGTGGCACTCCCCCGATCAGGAGTGGGTTTATAACGCGGCTAATATTGACGCGTCAAAGATCGTTTGGGCTCGTGAAATGGATCCTGCCTCTGACGCAGCACTCATCCACTATTTTGCCGATCGCGAAGTCTTCTTATTGGACCCCGATCGCTTTCCGATTCAGCTGACTCCCTACCATGCTTCCTCCGCAGTCAGCTTGACGCCATCCAGCCATTAGATCGACCAAGGTTCCCGTCACACATTTAAAAGCTTTTATAGCAGGAGCGAACTATGAGCAATTATCTAGTAACCGGCGGTGCCGGGTTTTTCGGCGCTGTACTGAAACGCGAGCTTCTAAGCCAGGGACACTCCGTTACCAGTTTTGACCTTCATAACGACGAAGACACTCATCCCCGGTTGACCTCTGTTGTTGGTGACTTGCGGGATAAGACGAAGCTGTCGGAGGTTTTCTCAGCGGCCAAATTCGACGGAGTGTTTCATTGCGCTGCTATGCTGGCCCATGGCGCATTAGATGACAAACTTCTGTGGACGTCCAATGTCGACGGAACCAGACTCCTGTGTGAGTGCCTCAAAGAGAATGGGGTCAAGCAGCTTGTATTTACATCTTCCAACTGTTTGTGGGGACACAACCTTGGGCGCCCGGTTGCTGAGGATGATGTCCCAAAACCGGTTGAACTATATGGACAATCGAAGTGGGAAGGTGAAAAGATTCTGCAGGAGTTCGCCGGATCGTTTAATTCGGTCATAATTCGCTGCCCGACCATCATCGACTCAGGTCGCCTTGGACTGCTCACTATACTGTTTGAGTTTATCGACGAAAATCGCCGTGTGTGGGCCGTCGGCGGAGGCCGCAATCGATATCAGTTTATCTACGCCCAGGATTTGGTGGACGCTGCCATTCGCGCCATTACGTATCCGAAAACGACGGTTTTCCATATTGGTTCCGATAACGTAAAGACAATCCGCGAGGTGTACTCGTATGTCATCGAAAAAGCCGGAAGCAAGGCAAAAATCGCCACATTGCCGCGCCGCGCCACGCTCTTTCTCATGCAGCTTGCCTACAGTATGAAGATGTCTCCGCTTGGGCCCTACCAGTACAATATGATAGCCGAAGACTTTGTCTTCGACACGACCAAGATAAAAAAGGAACTTGGCTGGCGCCCTACTATTACTAATGAGGAGATGTTACTGCGTGCCTATCAGTACTACTCCCGGAACCGCCGTGCGATCGAGGAACGTAAGAATGTTTCGGCCCATAAGCAGGCTGCGAAGATGGGAGTCATTCGCCTCCTCAAATGGGTTTCTTAGTCAGTCGACCAGCTCGTAAGACGGTTTTGGCCTCTGCAGTCTGGCTTGTGTACTGCATCATTCTGCTCTCGACCGTGCCTAGGCATGAGCCATGGTTTGACGAGGCACAAGCCTGGCTACTCGCGCGCGACGCCAGCTTCCCCCAATTGATAAGTCACTACCTGCGGTACGAGGGCTCACCTGGCTTATGGCATAGCATCCTGGCCGTACCTGCCAAGATGGGTGCTCCCTATCTGGTGCTGAACTACATCTCTGCAGCCATCGCCATAGCCGGCATTGGGCTGCTCCTCTTTTTTTCGCCCTTTCCCAGCCTGCTAAGCGTCGCTTTACCTTTTACCTTCTTCCTGCTCTATCAGTACGCGGTCGTAGCCAGAAGCTACGCGCTTTTCCCTCTTCTCCTGTTTTTGTTGGCTCTTGTTTATCCTTTTGCCCAGCAGAAAACCCTCCTCTTTGGTCTTCTTCTGGTACTGCTAGCAAATGTCAGCCTGCATGGATTCTTTATTGCTCTCGCAATCCTGGCATCCTATACCTGGGAATCTCGTTTGAACTGGCAGCGTTGGGATACGAAAACACGTAATCGCCACTTAGTTACCTTTGCAGGGATAGCCGTGGTGTCGCTTCTGCTGATTTGTCAACTGATACCTCCGTCCGATATCACCGGTTATACGTCGCCTAACTTCAGCGTGCGGCACCTGGTAGCTGTAAGTGCATTGAAAGTCTCTGATGCATTGACCGGTAATCTCGCCGCATCCTCGGTAGTCGTTCTCGTTAGCTGTTGGTGGTTCTGGCGAACAAACACGTTGTTTTTGTTTAGCGTCGGAGTAGCCGCGCTTTCGCTTATTGCTGGTATTATCTATTCCCACGTATGGCACGAGGGCTTGGTCTTTGTCTTTTGGCTGTTTGTACTCTGGGTGAGTTTCGACCGCGCCCGGCGAATCGGCATTAGAATACCAGTGGCGGTCATGTGCGCCGTCCTATTCGTCGCCGGTGTGCAAATCTATTGGTCTGTGCGTACTGTTCGTTTTGACTTCGGTCATTCGTATTCAGGCAGTCGCCAACTTGCTGAGTATCTGCGGCAAAGTCACCTGGACCAATACAGCATTTTTGCCTACGGATTCAAGTCCATTTCAGTCCTGCCTTACTTTAAGGCTAATGTTTTCGATAACTACCATCGCGGGCGCGCCCCCTCCTTTTGGTTGTGGTCAAGGCAAAATGATATGAATCACGATATGGAAGCGCTAGCCGTTGCACGTCCGCAGAGCGTGGTCTTGTCTGTTGTTAGTGATGCCGATCCTTTTGTAATCGCCCTCAAACAAAAGCTCGCCAGGAGCGGCTACCAACCCGTCCGGCGTTTTGATGGATCCATTTACTGGAAAGACAGAGTGCTTGAGGGAGATTCTTATGAGTTATGGGAACCCAAATTACTCACAGGTGGCTCTAGCACAGTTGCTGCTGCTCGCAAGTAGTAAAACTCAGCGCCGCCCTTAAGGCTTTCTGCATTGTGAGCGACCGCACTTCCCATGTTCCCTCGTGGCTAGCCACCCACCTCATTCTCTCGTATCCGTCTCTAAAACCCGCTTGTCTTAATGCCGCCAGGCTACCCGAGAGTTCATCCGGCGTGTCAACCAGTTTGAGTAGGGGTTCTTTGTGAAGCAGTTCTTCAAAACCGCGGGTAGCCAGAATCGGCCGTATGGCTGCGAGATGCTCGTAAAAGCGAGTAGAACTGCCCGAGTAGGTGGGTTCGCGCCTCATGTAAGGAAGCACCGCCACATCAAATGCACGCGCGTAGCTTTGAAGTTGACCATAGGGTTTTGATCCTGTAAACCGAACCCTCCTACCCATTCGCATTACCTCGTCTCGTGCATCCGACTGTGTCTTGGCAGCAATGGGCATGCTAGTCGGACCAACCATTGTCCACTGTAACCAAGGGGTGGCGCGAATTGTTTCGCGCAGTAAAACCCAATCCAGATTACCAGCTAGATTGCCAATAACTCCTGCAATCGGACGGGGCAGATCCGCAAGATCCGCAGGAAGCTCATCAGGAGTTTCTATCAGGTATTCGCGAATATTTGCCGCCCGCGTGGCATTCGGAATTACCGTGATCTTAGATCTCTCGCATCCCGCTTCATGAACGTAGTAATCGGAAATCCTGCGCGAGTTCGGGCAAATCACCGTGGCTCTAGCACACAATTTACTATCCAGCCGCCGGACTTGCTCCCGGTCCACGCCATCGTACTCGGCAGTTAGATCAGTTGAATAATAGACTACGGGCCCAGGCCACTCTTCCGCCAGCGGAGCGTAGAAGGGTGCGGTACAAACCAGCGCGCTAGTCGCCGGATCGGAAAGTTGATTAATCATATTGGTCGCTACCGCTCCACTTAGTGGTTTGAGCCAGCGGACCGGCGCCGTCGCGTATCCTCGTTGCAGTGGAAAGTGGATTGCATCGAACGGTGGATCGCTCTGCGTCGTTCTCTCAAACCGATGTCTCAGCAGGCCGATCCAACTATACTTCGGTATCCATCCCAGCGTAGGTGCGGTCTTGCTCAGCGCTGACGTAAATTCACGCATCCAGGGACTTGAAGCATCTAAAACACTCCAACTTGTCAAAGCCAACCCTGCTTGTAAGCAAATATAGTCATCGGAACACTACCGATTAGATTGGTTGATCGTCCAATCCAGATCAGCATATCTGCCGGTTCACGAAAAACTTCTGGTCCCAGCGGTTTCCTCCAATACACAGGACAAACATGGCTCCTCCAAAATGAAATGAACAGACAACTTCTGAATGAATTCTCCTGTAAACGGTGTCTAACGTTAGAAATGACTTTACTCTTGCGCTTTGTCTGTGTCTTTTTCTGTCTTTCCCTGTTGGCGTCTTCCAGCGACACCGATACTAAGAGAACTGATGACCTCAAGACTAGGGAAGCGGCAGTGGATGAGTCCGGCCGTCTTCGCTATGAATATAAGCTCGGCGTGGACGACGAGATCACCGTTACTGTATCGGAGGAGGAGGAGTTTACCGGAAAACCCATCCGAATAAACTCGGAAGGTTACATCAAACTGCCTCTCGTGGGTCGGGTAGAAGCGGCAGGCCGTTCGGTATATCAACTTGAGGACGATATCACGAAGAAACTCGACCCTTATATTCAGAAGCCCATAGTATCCGTGAACATTACCGAATATCGCAGTCAGCCTGTAACGGTCTTGGGTGAGGTAAACAAGCCCGGAGTCGTGAACCTGAACGGAAATAAAACACTGGCCGATGTAATTGCTATGGCTGGCGGTCTCAAAGAGGACGCGGGTTACTCGCTAATCCTTACGAGGGAAACCAAGTGGGGAACCATACCGCTTGATGATGCGGTCACCGACCCCTCTCATCGAGTAAACACCGCCAAGGTGCCCCTAAACCTGATCACTGACGGGACCCATCCTGATGACAACCTGACCATTCGCCCTCATGATGTAATTTCCGTGCCCAGAGGGCAAATGGTCTACGTCATGGGCGAGGTAGAAAAAGCAGGGGGATTTATTCTGCATGACCAGGAGTCAATATCGGTGCTCCAGGCTGTTTCTCTTGCGGGTGGATACAAAAACAACGCTTGGCCCAGTCATGCGCGTATCTTGCGAGCAAGCGAAGGACAAGCGAATAGAACCGAAGTTGCCGTTAACATCAACGCAATCTCCAACGGTAAGGCGGAAGACATGCATTTGACGCCAAACGACATTTTGGTAATTCCTAACAACACCAAAAGGATGATTGAGACCAGGATCATCGAAACCTCGATTGCACTGGGAACCGGCATTTTGATCTGGCGGCGATAACTGAATTACCGGCTTAACAAAAGTGGTGACAGCACCGACTAACAGCGTTTCTCATTCAGCTTCTACTTACCTAGCGGTGTATCTTCTAATTACATTGCTGCACTCATGTAACGTCAAGAAAAGCATCTACTTAGCTGCGTTATCATACTCCCGTCGCGCTGGTAGAAATCCTGAGACGATGCCCATCAAGCGGCCACGAAGTTGTCAGGAAAGCTATAGAAGCTTCCAAACCTGCTTGGAGTATGATGATGAAAGTTTTCCGCGTGAACATCCCGAGGTTGAGATCATTCTTGATCTCGCGTTGTATGTTCACCTTTGTGTTTTTGCTAGCGTTTTTTGCCGTCAGAGCAAAAGCTAGCGGATCCGGTCTGCAAGTGTTATTCGGCAGCAACGGCATCCAGCAGCTTACATACAACGGAGTTGTTCTAGAAAATCTTGCCCTTAATCCGTCGGATGCGTTTCACATCTGGCATATGAAAACAACCGACCTGCAGGGCAACGTATTAAGTGGTAGCCAATACGATTGGGGCGAAGTAAATAATGGCCGCTCTTTCGACCCCAACAGCAACACTTGGACTTACAACTTTATCTGGGGTTCGATTGCCTTGCAATTTGCTCAAGCTGGCGACACTCTTAACATGAACGTAACTGTGACTAACTCGAGTAACTCAGGAGTTATCTTCGACGGAGCCACCATCTATCCGTTCGTGCTGTACTTCCCCAGCTTGCCCGCCGGATTTAGCGACCCCACTTACAACCAGCTCGCCTTCAACACCACGGCGCCCAGCGTTACGCTCGCCGATTTTGCCCAAGGTGAAGTGGCGGCAGTTTACGCCAGCGCGGCGTTGCCGCTGTATACCGGTTTCCAACCGGCAGGTGTTACAAATTCGTATACGCCTATCATCAGCGGTACGGCTCCCGATTCTCTGGCTTCCTATTACCCACACAATGATCGACCGCTTTCGCCGGGGCAGGTCGACACATACACCGTCTCACTTCGTTTTGCCCCTTCCGGTACTGCCTCGTCTGCCTTAGCTTCGGATGCCTATCAAAACTGGGCTCAAACCTGGCCCCCTGTTCTAAATTGGCCCGACCGCCGCATTATCGGCACTGTTTACCTGGCCAGTTCCGCAGTCGGCAATCCGAATTATCCCGCTGGCTACTCTAACAATCCACGCCGTTATTACAATGACTCCAATCCAGCCGACTTTGACGTCACTACGCCGGCGGGCCTGGTCCTATTTCAGAACAGAATTCTTCAGCAAGCTGCGAGTAACGTTCAAAATCTACAGCAGTTGAATGCCCAGGGCGTAATTACCTGGGACATTGAGGGTGAGCAATACCCGCAAGATACAAGCTACGTCTGCGAACCGGACGAGATTGCTCAAGCCGCTCCCGAGATGGAAACGATAATCAGCGATCCCACTTCGCCTTACTTTGGCCTGAAACTGGACGACGCCTATTTCCAGATAATGCGCAATGCAGGCTTCAAGTTGGGTGTTTGCGTCCGTCCACAGCACTTCACGATGAATGCCGACGGAACGGCCAGCCAGGTCCAGCTAACGAACGCACAAGTTCCGGCAGAACTCATAAGAAAAATGCAGTATGCTCACGATCGTTGGGGCGTAACCCTGTTTTACATCGATTCCACTGTCGATGCAAACGGTTATGCTCTTGATCCGAGCATCTTTCAGCAGGTGGGTGCGGCCTTTCCCGATTCCCTGTTAATTCCCGAAGAAACCACGCCCAAAGATTACGCCTACACAGCAGCGTTTCAGAGCTTCCTCTTTCACACCGACTTAGGGACACCCCTGGATGTCTACAATTACTATCCGAGCGCTTTCAGCGCCAATCTGGTAAATGACGTCGATCCTGCTCTGCTGGCGCAATACACGCCTCAATTAACTGCGTCCGTGCAGCGCGGCGATATTTTGATGGTGCATGCCGATTACTGGCAGGCGAATAATCCTACGGTCGTTCAGATCTACCAAAATGCCGGGGTGACGGGACCCGCACCAACTCCGACGCCAACACCAACTCCGACGCCAACACCGACCCCGACGCCCACTCCGACCCCGACGCCCACTCCGACCCCGACGCCAACACCAACTCCGACGCCAACACCGACCCCGACCCCGACGCCCACCCCTGTCGCTCCCGTTTCGGTGACGAGTCCAACCGCTGGTCAAACTGTCTCCGGCACAATCGTGGTCTTAGGCCAGATAAACGCAAATCTCGACGCCGCCGGCTCTTACCTTATGGTTGACGGGAACGAGATTGGTACCCAACGTGTCACGGGCGCTCCCTTTGCCTATAGCCTGGACACAACTACACTTCCCGACGGCACACACAGCCTGCAGATCTGGGCTCACGATACCAATAACGACACTCTAGTATCGGCGGCTGTTGCTGTTACGGTGAGCAACGGAAGTGCTTCGCCGACGCCAATCCCCACACCCGTTCCGACTCCTACACCTGCACCTCCGCCGGCGCCAGTGATCACCGGCTTTCCAATTTCTATTACCTTTCCGACGAGCGGGCAAAGCGTCTCCGGTGTAATCTCCGTTACCGGAGTGATAACCCAACCACTAGACGCCGCAGGCTCCTACTTGATGGTGGACGGTTGGGAGGTAGGAACCAATAGGGTTACTGGCGCACCCTACCTTTACCAACTGGACACCAGCACGCTGACGTCAGGGCAGCATACGCTTCAGATCTGGGCGCACGACATTAGCAACGATTCGTTACTGTCCAATCCAGTGACAATCACTGTGCCTTGATCCTGGCTTGCCGGCAAATCTGTTTGACAATAGCGTTGGCCGGGTCGGCAAACCAACTCCGAAACATCAGGATGTCGCCGCGGTCCGCCGCGGCGACTAGTTCGGAAAAGTTATCTTTAATAGCGCCGTCGGCTGTGTCAATTACGCTGAAAGCTTTTGGATATAGAAATCGCACAAGTCCAGGCGTTGAGTAAACTCCTTTTCGCAACCGGCTGTAAAGAGCTGTCTCGGCATAGTAAAAAACGTTCTTATCTTCCGGAATCAGCAGCACATCTGGATACCTGCGAGCTACCTGTGTAACGATCTCCGCACCGAGCGGCCACCCCGGGTAGCCATTCGAATCTATATAGAAGAGTGTTGCGCCCCAGCGTTGCCTTGCATACCCTATCTTCCTCATTAATTGCTCAGCGGGATTTGAAACGTTTTGTTGTGTCCCTCCGGACAAAGTGCGTCTGAACTGCTGAGGCCTTACGGTCACACCGACTCGAAAGCCGGCATTGCGGAAACGTGCGAAATATTCGTCAACCACCCCGGCCATCTCAGGTGCGAGTTGCGTGCACAGTGTCGGATCTCCGACATACGTGATGGGGTGAGGAAATTGTTCACCCTCGATATCCCAAGTGATCATCCCCTGTGCATCCATATCCTTTAAAATGCCGATGCTTCTGTCCGCCCATGCAAGTAGCCGATCGTGGAAGCGAGCCAAACCGTTCGGTGTATAGATATCGATTGACGGATCGAGTAACCACCCCCTGGGATTAGTTCTCCAGTTAGTGGCTGCGGTCGCAATAATTAGACTTCCTATGGGTTTACGGTCCGTCCATCTAAGCGAGTACTTCGGCGCACCTGGAAACTTTCCCAGAACGCCCGCCTGAAAACACCCGTAAATAATCAGCACAATGCAAACTGCGGCGCGTCGCTTGCGCATTAAACGCAGTTCCCGAAGTTCTTACGGGCCAGTACCTCCCCGACCTTCAACACTTCTTCTTGCAGGAAAGAAGAAGCTGGTTTCCGCGTCCACAAAATGAACGTGCAACTAAGAGCATCAAGTGTAAAAGTAATCCTGCCTTTTCTCTCCCTCATGTCTGGGGTTATTACGTTAAGTGGAGATGCTCGCGCTGCAGAATCAGCTCTACAGGTAATTTACGGGGCGAAGGGAATTGAAAAGCTCTCCTTCAACGGCGTGGTTCTCCAGGATCTCTCCTCAAACCCGGCCGGTGCCTTCCACATCTGGCACATGAAGGTCACGGATCAAAGCGGCAACGTCCTGCATGGCTCTCAGTATGACTGGGGCGAAAACAACAATGGCAAGTCTTGGGATATCGCTAGCCATACCTGGGTTTACAGGTTCAATTGGGGCTCCATTTCCCTCCAATATGTGCAGTCCGGAAACACGTTGAACATGAATGTGACCGCCAGGAATCTGGCGGATTCGAAGATAATCTTTGACGGCGCAGCCATCTATCCTTTAGTCCTGCAATTTCCTTCATTACCCCGCAATTTCAAAGATCCCTCCTACCAGCAGCTTGCATTCAACACCTCCGCTCCTAGTGTCACCCTCGCCGACTACGGCCAAGGAGAGGTAGCCGCGGTTTACCCAAGTGCTGCAAAACCCCTCTACAGCGGCTTTGCGCCGGCAGAGCCGAAAGGAGCCTACACAACCATCATTAGTGGAACTTCGCTTGATGGCATGCCCACGTTTTTCCCGCGTAATGACAGACCGCTGGGTGCTGGGCAAACCGACACGTATACAGTGTCCCTGAGGTTCGCCAGGGCAGGCACGCCCCTGTCTGAGTTGGCCGCCGATGCCTACAGCAACTGGGCAAGAACTTGGCCGCCTTCGCTGAACTGGAGCGACCGTCGCATTATCGGCACGGTCTACCTCGCTAGTTCTCCGTCCGGCAATCCTAGTGTTGCTGCTGGATACCCGAATAATCCGCGACGCTACTTCAATGACGGTAATGCTGAGGATTTCGATGTGGAATCACCTTCCGGTCTGACGAAGTTTCAGCATAGGGTTCTTCGACAGGCCGCGGCAAATGTTGAGAATCTGAAGCATTTGAACGCCCAGGGGGCAATCACATGGGATATCGAGGGCGAACAATACCCTCAAAGCACAAGCTATGTTTGCGAGCCGGATGCCATTGCGCAGGAATCGCCAGAAATGGAGAGCGTTGTGACTGACCGCAGCTCTCCTTACCATGGCATGAAACTGGATGACGCTTATTTCAAAATCATGCGAGATGCGGGCTTTCGCGTGGGTGTGTGCGTCCGTCCCCAGCACTTCGACAAGCACGCTGATGGCTCTGCCAGCCAGGTGCAGTTACCAGACGATAAGGTTGGGGCGGAACTGATCCGAAAGATGACCTACGCGCACGGCCGATGGGGTACCACGCTGTTCTATATCGATTCAACCGTCGATGCGAATGGCGCCCCGCTTGCCGCCAGCATCATTCAGCAAGTGGCAGCTGCTTTTCCCGACTCTCTTCTCATTCCCGAAGAGAGCACAGCGAAGTATTACGCCTACACGGCGCCTTTCGCTACCTTCATCTTCCACGGGGACCTGGGAACTCCCCCAGATGTCCGCAGGTACTATCCCAACGCCTTCAGTGCGAACTTAATCAATGATGTTGACTCCAGCAAACTCGCATACTACCGTTCCAAGCTCATCGAGTCCATTAGTAAGGGCGATCTTCTTCTAGTTCACGCTGACTACTGGCAGGCCAATAATGCCGCTGTCCTGCGAATGTATCAGGAAGCTAAGAGAACTGCAAACAATACGAGGGAACTTGGCAAAAACAAATAGCCGGTATCAACACTCTAACGGAGCAATAGGAGGATCTCGGAGGAACTGCCCTCCCCGCCGGAACTCTTCACTTCTGTGATCTGGCTGCTCCATCAGTGTGTTTACTGTTAGGATTTCTTAAATTCGAATGACGACTGACATTGATCGGCAGGAGACGCAGGCAAGTGCATTGGATAGGGCCCGCGCAGGCTTTGTCATTCCCCGAAGCGTGGCAAGGAGCTTGGTGGGGGGGACCTCGGCCCTTGGACTCGGCGTCATCATTGAGCGAGGCTTCGGCTTTCTATCCAATCTTTTAGCAGCCCGTTTAGGCGGAGCATCCACCTTTGGTGCTTACTCTCTGGCTATCACAACTGCCAGTAACATCTCGACCTACGCCGCCGGAGGAATTGGATCGACTGCTGTAAGATTTTCTGGCAAATACCCGCATGACAGCGTTGGATATCGAACTCTGTCCAAGGCACTGCTCATCATCTCCTTAGTATCAGCTGCCCTTGCCGCCGCAGGTCTTTGGGCCGGCGCCCCTGCTATCGCTCATCTCCTCGGAAAAAACAGCTTAACTGGCTTGTTGCACTGGGCGGCGCTGTCGGCCGCCGGAATGATCATGCTCGAATGCTGTCGCGGTTTCCTGGTAGGCCAACGCATTGTAGGGGCGATCCTGGTACTTTCCTCTGCCGTTGGAATTGGCATGATTTCGCTCTTGCCAGCCGCATCTCGTATCGGCCCGGTTCGTATGATCACGAGCCAAGGCTGCATTACCTTGGGAGCCGTCCTGCTGTGCCTTTTACTCTACAAGCCACTAGGGCTTGCGCCTTCACCCACCGCCGCAACTAGCAGGCAACCTCTAGGCCCTATGCTCCGCAATGTTTGGTCGTTCGGAATCATTCAGCTCGCAGGCATGATCGGTATGAACGCTGCTGGCTGGTGGCTTACGTCGCTCATCGCCAAAGCCGATACCACGATGGTGCAGGTGGGTCTCTTCGCCATAGCCAACCAACTGCGAAACATGGTTTCTCTAGCACCGGGACTGCTGAGCGAGAGTGGCCTTGCCGTCATGGCTCATGGTGAGAATGACGAGGCCAATATGGCTGGACGGGTAATGGCGCTGTGTACTTTCGCAACCGTCTTTAGTTCCCTGCTTATCGCAGGTCTCGTGATTACCATCATACCGTGGGGATTGACCGCTCTTTATGGACGTTCTTACGCGCCCGCTGCCGCAGCGTGTTGTATTTCACTTGCCACTGCTGTCGTTCACATGGGCAGCGCTCCGGCATCCGCCCAGTTGACCATCGTATCCATCCGGTTCACGGGAGTTATTAATACCATCTGGGCTGTGTTGGTTGCGAGTTCCGCTACTCTGCTGTTCCTCGGACATAAGGTGGCCAGTGGAAACCTTGCGTGGATAGCCGCCCTCATCTACCTTGGCGCTCATCTTGTGTCGGCGCTCCTGGTTATCGCCGCCCTCTCGAGGAGGAAGGTATTGCCGGGGGGCGTCGCAAACATTTCCGTTCTCGGTTGGTCGGTCGCTGTGGTGTTGGCAGCGCTGGCCCTCATCCGGCTGCTCCATCCTGATATAACCATTCCCATTAGTCTGCTCATGTTGGCTGTCTGCCTTGTCTCAAGCGCGTTGATGCTGCGAATGGGCCACCTGCATCATTGGGTTCCAAGCGTGGCGGTCATCAAAGAAGTATTAAGAACCAAGGGATTGCTACGTTCGCTAGCGGTCGAGCCTCCCACCTCAGGCGGTTTCGATGCTTGAGACGTTGCCTGGATGCGGTACCGATATGCCGGAGGGACGTGCGGGCTCACAGAAACATCTAAATCTGCTGGCCTACGTTCACCTCCGAAATATCCATGGCTCCACCGGCGCGGGGCGAGTTGCGCGCCAAATGACCGAGCACCTGGCGATGCGGACCGATATCAACCTGCACGTCTTGGCTGATGCTGCCGATCATCGGCGAGTCGTTCCCTTGGTCGATCGGCCATGGAGTGAATTCTCCTACCACTTTCTGGAGGCCGAAACATCCCGGCAGCAGGCGAAATGGTTTCTCCTCGATCGTCCGCGCGCCGAACGGTACTGGGCGGAAGCCGATATTCTCTACTGTACCGCAGAATCGTACGTACCCGTTAAGACCGCAAAGCTGGCAGTCACTCTGCACGACGCCGCTTACCTGGAAGAAAACGCGCATTCACGAAATGTGTCGTTTCAGCGGCAAAAACTAAAGTGGCGTTTGTTGTATGGGAAATTGGCGCGCTCAGCCGACATGTTCCACACCGTCTCGCATTTTTCGGCCGAACGGCTGGCGTATTTTTATCCGCAGATAAAAGATCGGCTGCGCGTCGTGCACAATGCCGTTGCTCCCCATTTCTTTCAGCCGGTAATGCCTCCTGGAGTATCGTACCTTGAGTCCGCGGGCCTCTCGGACGAACCCTTTATCCTCGTTCCCGGCGGTTTGCATTATCGCAAGAACGCCGACCTAATACTTGAGGCATGGCCCTTGTTGCGGCAACTCCGCCCGGAACTAACGCTCGCCATCGTCAATCATTCAGACCCCATCTACAGGGATAAAGCACGGTCGCTCGGTAGCTCTATCCGCTTGCTTGGCTTCGTTCCCGACCACGCCTTGCGCGCGCTTTATTCGGCTGCACAACTGGTTTGGTTTCCTTCCCGTTACGAGGGATTTGGGTTGCCAGTCATCGAGGCTATGGCTTGCAGCGCCGCCGTGGTTGCGAGTGATTCATCCTCATTGCCCGAGATAACCGGCGAGGCCGCGCTACTAGCCTCTCCGACAAACCCTTCCGATCACGTCGACGCCATAGATGCGATTTTGTCCAAAGCGCCATTCCGCGACGACCTGCGGGCTCGGGGCAAGGCCCGTGCAGCCAACTTCACATGGACGAACTCAGCCGCCAAGCTAAAGGGCTACTTCGATCAGTTGTTCTAAGGAAGGAATGATGTCGCCTGGAGCTAGTAGAGGAAAGGTTAAGAAGACGGTCGTAGTTCACCGCGGAGCCCGTGACGCTTACCAAGTGGCCGCGGCGCTGGCGGAGGCTGGATTGCTCGAGTGTCTTGTTACAGATCTCTATTGGCCTGGTGATCGCCGCTGGGCCGAAAAGATCACCCTCCAAGTTGGTGACGGCATTCGTCAGATGCTGCAAGCCCGCTACAGTCCTTCTCTCCCTTCAAGCCTTGTGGCTCAAACGCTCTTCAGCGGGATCATTTCACACCTCCTGGATAAATGGTCTGCGAGTCCATTCTCCTGGCGGCGTCGTGCCACCCGTTGGACTGATCGGGTTATGGGCCAAACTGCTGGTGAACGGGCCCTTGAAACTGATTCCCATCTGCTTAGCTATAGCTACTACGGCTATCACGCATTCTCCAGCTTCAACCGGCCAGGCATACTCTTCCAGGCACATCCCCATCCGCTAAGCGTGCGCCGCCTCTTACAGCGGGAATTGGACGCCCATCCGGATTGCTCAGAGTCTTTGCTGAAGGAATGGGAACTGTCACTGCCGCCGGAGGATTTCGACCGTTTGGTCGAAGAGACCAGGATGGCCGCCTGCACGCTGGCTGCATCTTCCTTCACCCGACAAACCTTGGAAGAAAACGGCATTGATGCAGGCTCGATTAATGTGGTTCCGTACGGAATCGATCGATCTCGCTTCAAACCATCTAAAGTCAGGCCCAGTACCGGCGGCAAGCTAAAGCTCCTGTTTGTCGGCACAATCAGTCAGAGAAAAGGAATCAAGTATCTCCTGGAGGCGTTGCGACTAGTTGGCCCGGCAAACGTCGAGTTAACTGTGTGCGGACGCGTGGTGGACAGTCTTCCTTTGTTTAAGTCTTTTGGTTCTGAGGTGACAGTGCAGCCGTCTGTTAGCGCAGTGGAATTGTTGCAGGCTTACCGGTCAGCTGATTTATTTGTCTTTCCGTCTGTAGTTGAGGGTTTTGGTCAGGTGTTGCTCGAGTCGCTGGCCTGCGGGCTTCCTGTGCTGACTACAACCCGGACAGCGGCCCCCGATCTCATACGCCCCGGTATCGAGGGATTCATTGTTGAACCATGCCGATCTGACGCGCTTGCGGAACGGATCGAATGGGCACTCGCAAACCGCAGCCAACTCATCGATATGCGCCAGGAAGCCCGCCGAACCGCTGCCACATTTACTTGGGATCGTTTCAGAAAGGGCATTGTTAAAGCGGTACTTTCTTTCCAATCGAGGCAGCAAGCAGATAGGAGGGTTTCGCAGTATGCGTGACACTGTGCTCGAGGCAGTTGTCCCTCAATCTTGCACTTCAGCTCTAGCGCAACCCAGTGTGGTGGTTATCTGGATTGATTGGTATGCCTACCATGTAGCCCGGTTCCAGGCATTACTTCAAAGCTCTGACCTGGCAGGCAAAGTAGCGGGTATCGAAATGGTCGGAGGCATCGGCGTTCACAGCGGCTTGAAGTTCCGAGGAGACCTCCCATCGAGCTTGCCGGTTACTACGCTGGTGCCGAATGGCAATTGGAGCGATGTCGGAAAGTGGCACCTAGCCCGCCTTTTGTGGAACAAGCTGAATCAGCTAAGTCCTTCTGTCGTCTTCATACCCGGCTACTATACTCTTCCGGCACTGGCCGCAGCCATTTGGTGCAAAGTAAGACGCCGAAAGGCAGTACTAATGACGGAGAGTGGCGCCCTTGACCACGTGCGTATCTGGTGGCGCGAGGTGTCAAAACGCCTGCTGATCCTAAATTTGTTCGACTGGGCCGTCGCGGGCGGCAAAGCCCACACCGGCTATCTGCGGCAGCTCAGGTTTCCGGCTGACCGTGTGGCTGGCTTCTATGACGTGGTGGACAACTCCTTCTTTCAAGATCGATGTCGGATTTTAAGGACATGTCACAATGCTCCTGATTTCGGGCTTCCTGCTAAATACTTTCTCTATGTGGGCCGCGTATCGGAGGAGAAAAACACGTGCGCGCTGTTATCGTCGTTCTTCAAATACCGCGAACAAGGTGGTCAATGGAGGCTGATTATTGTCGGCGATGGGCCGCAGTTAGCTGAACTCCGTTCCATGGCGGCAAGCTCCAACTGCACCTGTGAGATCTACTTTGCCGGCCTCCAGCCGACGTCACAATTGCCAATTTACTATGCGTTTGCTTCTGCCTTCGTTTTACCCAGCACTCGCGAACCCTGGGGGCTAGTGGTCAACGAAGCAATGGCTGCTGGCCTGCCGGTTCTGGTGTCTAATCGGTGTGGGTGTGCAGAGGATCTGGTCGTTAACGGAGAAAACGGCTTCACCTTCAACCCTTGTGACGAAGATGCTTTGGCCGACACTCTCATACAGATGAGCAGGGTGAGCGCACAGAGGTTGCAACAAATGGGTCAGCGTTCCTCGGAAATCATCTCACGCTTTTCACTGGAAGCATGGGCGGCTGAGATAGCTCGAATTGTAAAGTCATAGCTCATGCCGTTTCCTTCCACATCCACCACCTCCGACGGCGCTTTGGACGTCCGCTGTCAACCGTCCGAGTGGATAAGCGTAGTGGCGCACCTCGATCCGAGATTCGGAGGAATTAGTGCCGCCGTGCCCTCACTAAGCGCCTCTACAAGCAGCATTGGTCAGCACAAAGTCTCAGTTGCCGCCTTTGTTTCTCCTGGCGAAAGGGTTGCATCCAAAACCGCAGTTCACAAGTTCCCATTGGGCTTTCGGCATTGGTGTTTCGATAAAAGCGCACGCGAAGCGTTTAGATCTCTTGTGAATGCTTCCACAGGACTGCACATTCACGGCCTGTGGGAACTTAGCACTCTCATTGCGGCTCGCTGCGCCCAGCGCTTCGCCAAGCCGTACGTCGTCTCGGCTCATGGGATGCTGCAGCCTTGGGCTCTGCGAAATAAACGGTGGAAAAAGTCGCTCTATAGTGCCCTGCTGGAGCGGCCGAATCTCCATCGCGCAAGTTGCCTTCACGCGTTGACGCCCAGCGAAGCGCAAGACTACAGATCCTATGGCCTGAACAATCCAATAGCCGTCATTCCAAACGGTGTGAACATACCAGAAACCATCGACCCGGATGTCTTCTTAAACGACTTTCCGCAACTCCGCGGCAAACGTCTGGTTCTCTTCTTAAGCCGTATCCACTACAAGAAGGGGCTCGACATCCTCTCTAAAGCCTGGATCTCCTTTGCTAAACGCTTGCCCGAAGCTCACCTGGTACTTGCTGGCCCCGACTTTGAAAATACGCAGAGGTCAATCGAGACTATGGTCGCCGACGCCAAGCTCCAGGATCGCGTCACCTTTACTGGAATGCTGAATGATCGACTTAAATGGAGCGCGCTGCAGGCGGCTGAGTGTTTCGTTCTCCCGTCTTACTCGGAGGGGCTCAGCATCTCCGTGCTGGAGGCATTGGGTGTAGGTATTCCAGTCATCGTTACCAGGCAATGTAACTTACCCGAGGTTCGGGACCACGGTTGTGGTTGGGTTATCGAACCAAACTCACAGGACCTTGAGTCTGCCTTGAACGACTGTCTCAATTCATCCAAAGCAGCTATCTACCAGATGAGCCTGCGAGGCCGTGGTTTGATTCGCGAAAAGTATAGCTGGGAAGTAATTGGAAGACAAATGAGCGCACTGTATACCTGGATGGAAGGCGGACCTGCGCCGGACAACGTGGTTCTCCATCTCGGAGGTAAAGGGTGAGTCAGGTGCGGCTGCGAGATTACGATAAGTCGTGGTATCGTCCGGGGCGCTCAAAGCTCTGGCAGATAGCTTGGTTTGTCATCGGCGCTCCCGTCGTGCGCTGTTCTATTCTTCCTTCCTCATCGGTCAGGGTACACATACTCAGAGCGTTTGGCGCTCAAGTGGGATCGCGCGTCGTCATTAAGCCTGGCGTGCGGATCAAATACCCTTGGCATCTTTATGTGGGAGACGACGTTTGGCTCGGCGAGAGCTGCTGGATCGATAATCTCACCACCGTACGGATCGGCAATGACGTTTGCATCTCGCAAGGCGCCTATCTGTGCACCGGCAACCATAATTGGTCCGATCCTGCCTTTAGGCTGCAGACCGGGCCAATCGAACTCGCAGACGGTTCCTGGGTTGGAGCTAAAGCATTTCTTTCTCCTGGCGTCGTTGTGGCGGAAGGTGGCGTAGCGGCCGCCGGAAGTGTCATCACGAAGAGCATCGGAGCCTATGAGATTCATGCCGGTAATCCGGCCACTTTCGTTCGGCTTCGCCGCTTCGTTACTAGCACACAGCCTGATCCTGCTCCTTTGCAAAAACACGCAACAGCATGAAGGTTCTATTACTCAACCAGTTCTTCTGGCCGGACTCCGCCGCCACCAGCCAGCTTCTTACTGACTTGGCAACAGGCTTGAAAGATCTCGGCCATGAGGTTCATGTGATCTGTGCTGCTGAAGGCTATGCGCTTGCCGATTCGTCGGCTGATGATCCGGGCGTCGTTATTCATCGCGTTCATGCGCTACCGTTCGTTCGAGGCAAACTGGGCCGTGCGCTCTCGTATATCTCCTTTTTTGTAGCCAGCGCCCTGCGCGGGTTGCTGATACCGGGTGTGGATCTTGTCATTACACTTACTACTCCGCCCCTGTTATCAATCATTGGTACCGCTATAAAGTCACTGCGTGGCTGCCGGCACTTTATCTGGGAGATGGATGTTTATCCTGATGTCGCTGTGGACCTCAAGTACATCAAGCCCGGCGGTCTTGTTGAGCGGTTAGCCGGCTTCCTTCTGGATCTCTCTCGTTCCAGGTCCGATGGCATCTTAGCGCTCGGTGAGTGCATGCGGAAGCGGCTCTTAGCGCGCGGTGTTCTGCCCTCCAAGGTGCACATTGCCGACAACTGGGCCAACGGCAAGCTGATTCGCCCCGTTCTTCGTTCACCCTCGTCCAAGGCTCTTACATTGCTCTACTCGGGCAATCTTGGGCTCGCCCATGAGATTGAGACCATTTTCGATACGATGACGGAACTTAAAACAGACTCCCGTTTTCGTTTTATCTTCGCCGGCGGCGGGCATCTCCGAGGCCAGTTAGAGGCCAAGTGTCAGCAGGCTGGCATCGTCTCCGCTGAGTTCTACACCTATAGCGAACGTCAGAAGTTAGGCGAAAGATTGGCGAATTGCGATGTAGGACTCATCACCCAGCGCGAATCCTGCCTTGGTTCTGTTGTTCCCAGCAAGATTTATGGTCTACTGGCTGCCGGACGGCCCGTTATCTTCATCGGACCGGCGGAATCTACCGTTGCAACCATTATCCAGCGCTTTAAATGCGGCTGGCAGATTGATAATGGTGATGATGAGGGCCTGGTGAGCTTACTGAAGATTCTGGTCAGCCAACCGGGGCGCTTGCAAACAGCCGGGAAGGCCGCGCGCTCAGCTTTTGAGGCGCATTACGACCTGCCGGTTGGGGTCGCTAGAATTTGCACACTCGTAGGTGCTTCCACGTCGCCTCCAGACTCCTCGCCGCAGCCCAACCGTCCTTCCTATGCTCAGCAGTAATGTGTTTTGACTAGCGCAGGAGCGCCAACCCCATCTATGGCGTGGTCATGGTAATATTTAGAGCGGGTGTGTCACCCGAGTGTGTTTCCGCGTTCCTCTTTTCTGCTGACTGATTGAAGGCAGACCAGAAGATCCAGTGATGTTTCTTCGGGAAGCCCTGGTTTGAACGGTAACCTCCTCGGATTTCACGAACCGGGTTCCGCAGTTCTCTCCCAACAAGGACGATTTAGAAAACTACGCTTAGGCTAGGGCTGTTATATGGCGAAAGAGAAATTTGACCGCAG
>PLRJ01000214.1 GCA_003163855.1 Bryobacterales bacterium
GGTTCGGACTTGGGTAGCGAATCCGAAACCAGCCCGGAGTGTCCCCGAGGGCTTTTCGGTTGCGGGTAGAGGAAGAGTTTGGGGCTTGCGGTAGGGGACACGCCTGCGGTTCGGACTTGGGTAGCCAAATCGGAAACCAGCCCGGAGTGTCCCCGAGCGGCTTTTCGGTTGCGGGTAGAGGAGGAGTTTGGGGCTTTGCGGTTTGGAGTTGCGTAGCGAATCGGAAACCAGCCCGGGTCCCTTGCTTCACTGGAAATTCCGCACCAAGATCAAATGGTCCTCAGCACGCACTAAGGCTGACACCAGAACACAGCAGTCGTCCGGCGCGGCGGCAAGCATGTTTGAAGTGCCGTGCCCAAGTTGCAGCCCTTCGGCGAGAATGGGCGTGGTCCATGTTCCGGCGAAATCCATAAACACCAGACCGTTCGGTGGCTTCATATAGTAGATACCGAGACCGCCCAGGGCCCATCTACCCTGGGTGCCGGCATCGCTGAATTTCACTTCCACTCCTGTCTTGAGGGACAGGCGCCAGATGCCGACGGCGGGCGGGGCTTTGGCGTAGTACAGGAACTCGCCGCCGGGCGCTTCGAACGCCTCGCGGCCACCACTGTGCGTCACCTGCACGGGGGAGCCGCCTTGCGGCGCGATCTTCCAGACGTCCCACCCACCACCTTGATTGGAACCAAAGTAGATCCACTTTCCGTCGTGCGACCACGAGGGCCGCACACAACTGATTGCGCCGGATGTGATCCTGCGCGGCGCACCGCCGCTGGCCGCCGCCAAATAAATGCCCGGACGGGATTCGGCGGTCGAATCGAAGGCAATCCATTGCCCATCGGGCGACCAGCGCGGTGAGCCGACACTCGGCCCTGCGAACGAAGTGACTTGACGCAAGCCGCCCCCGTCCTCGTTGGCAACCCAAATTTCATCCGCGCCCGTGCGATCGGAAATGAAGACGATGCGCTTACCGTCGGCCGAGTATTGTGGGGCTGATTCCTGCCGCGTCGATGAGATCAGTTTCGTAACCGGGCCGGGAACGCGAGGCCCGGGCAGGCGAAAGATATCGGTGTCGCGCAGCGGTCGCATGTACAGCATTCGGTCGCCACGCGGGGCGATTGCGGGCTGGCTGCCATCCGGAAAGGGCAGCGGTTGAATGGTTCCGCCAGCCAAGGGCACGCGTACCAGGCCGGAGGGTGTGCTGCCGATGAGAGAAGTTCCATCGGAACTCCAGGTGAAATCTGAAAAGCCGGTGGAGCCTGTTTCAATCCGTCTGGATGGCCCCGAAGGCATGCCGCTGCCGTCCACAGGTACCACGTTCAGCGAAGAAAGCCGGCGGCTGCCGGTGTTGTGCAGGTACGCAAGCAGGCGCCCATTAGGCGAGTAAAGCGGACACCAATCGCCGGTACTGGCGGGCTCCGGCTCAATCAGCCGGCGCATAGACCCGGAATCGAGTTCGACCCGAAACAAGCCGGGCGGCCAGTCTGGCGGGTTCGCGTGCATCACGACAAGCGCGTGTCCGTCCGGTGTCCAGGCGGGACGGTAATTGGCGGGACCATCCAACGCCGCCACCCTGCGCGGATTACCACCGGAAGCCGGCATGACATAAAGAGCAGTGGCATTGTCTCCTTCTTTTCCGAGAAAGGCGAGCCAGCGGCCGTCGGGCGACCAGGAGGGGCTGCCTTGACATTGTGGACCTTGTGTCCACTGGGTGGGCGAGGGCGCACCGATGGCTTTGACATATATATGGGAACAATCGCCGGTTGGGCCGGTCCAGCCGAAGGCGACCCGGTTGCCGTCGGCCGAAAAGGCCGGCCACGATTGCTGGCCCGCGAGTGCTGTGAAAGGAACAATGATCATTGGCTCCGGCTTAGGTCTAGCGCGGCGAGAAAACAAGACTACTAACGCTCCCACAACGATCGCGCCGAATACCGGCAGGAAGGCAAGCCAGGCGGGACGTGGCTTGCCAGGCATCGCCGCGGGTTCCTTTTCCGCCGGAGCCTCGACCAGCGTTTCCTGCCCCGGCACCTCGGTGGCCACGTCGCTCACCAGGCGATAGCCTTTGCCGATTACGGTCTCTATGAACCGCGGCTGCTCGCCATCATCGTCCAGCGCCTGACGGATCTTGCGAACGGCGGTGTTGATACTGCTTTGCGTATCGACAAGCCCATCGCCATTCCAGACGCGCGCCGCAATCTCTTCGCGCGTCACCAGCGCTCCTTTGCGCTCCAGTAGAAGGATCAGCAAATCCATGGGAACGCGCTGGAGCGTGATCCTCTGGCCGCCACGCCGAAGTTCGTAGCTGCCGACGTCCAGTTCGAACCGGTCAAATTTGAAGACTGGTGAAGGCACTGCCGTTTTCTTCCTTGGCGGCGCGCTGCCGCTCCCTTTGCGCTCTGGAGTTCCAGTATATGCATAAGTCAGCGCCTTAGAAATCAGCAAGTTATCTGTTCATACGGAATTCATACCGCTGTTCACACGGAGTCCATTGACTCGCGGCGGGTTCTGGTGAATTCTGCCATTCGAAGGAAAAGACAAAATGACTACTCATCCTCACAGTTTGAAATCGTTGTTGCTGGTGAGTGCGCTCACCGTTCTGGCATCTGCGAGCGCCTATGCGGCGGACGATCCGTTTGTCGGCACCTGGAAGCTGAACCGGAGTAAAAATCAATTTACCCGGCAAGTGGCGGAGTTTAAGGATCTGGGCGGCGACAGGTACTTATGGGTGTACAACAGCAGCCACCCGGTCGAATATCTTGCCGACGGAAAAGAGCACCCCTTCACAGGCGGCGGTACCTATTCACTCAGCCGGGAGTCGCCGGACCGGCACGTTAGGACCCAAAAGCGGGACGGACAGGTGACGAGCGTATCCGTTTGGACACTGTCTGACGGCGGCAAGCAGTTGAAGGTGGAGAGCAAGGGGACGCGTCCGGACGGCTCCTCCTACACCGCGGAGGAAAGCTGGACCAGAGTAGGCTCGGGGTCCGGTCTTGCCGGAAAGTGGGAGTTAAAAGAAAGCCAATCCAGTTCCGTCGTCGAATGGGTGATCAAGCCGTTTGGGAAAGACGGCCTGGCGTTCTCGGCGCCCGGGTATAAGGAGCACCAGGAGATCAAGTTCGATGGTAAAGATTATCCCGACTATGGGCCGGAAATCACCCCCGGCACGACGAGTTGCGCCAAGCGCATCGACGAGCACACGATCCAGGTGACCGACAAGCTGAATGGCAAGGTGACCTCCACGCATGAAGTTACGGTCTCGCAGGATGGTATGACCTTGACCGACACCCGTCATGTTCCGGGGCAGAAGCAGCCCGGGATTCAGGTTTTTGAGAAGGAGATGTAGACAGACATGGCTTATCACTTTCGCGGTTTGAAAATACTGTTGCTTATGAGTTCGCTGACTGCTCTGGCTGCGGCGGACGATCCGTTTGTCGGCACCTGGAAGGTGAATTGGGGAAAGAGCCAGATGGCAGGGCTAGTGATCGAGATCAAGGATCTGGGTGACAACAGGTACGACTGGATCGCCGCCGACAATCACAACGAAATTATCGCCGATGGCAAAGAACATCCAGACAAGAATGGCGGCACATATTTGCTGACCCAGGAGTCACCACTCCGATGGGTTCTTACTGGCAAGCGCGATGGCCAGGCGACGGGCGTAAGCGTCTGGACGTTGTCGGAAGACGGGCAGCAGTTCAAGAACGAGATCAAGCGAACGCGCCCGGATGGTTCTTCATCCACTGACGAGGGTCGATGGGCCAGAGTGGGCACGGGTTCTGGTCTGGCCGGCACGTGGGAGTTACAGGGGAGCGAGGACAGTCCGTTCACCTTGTTGATTCAGCCCTACAACGACGGCCTGTCATTCGCGTACCCGGCCGACAAGTGGCAGCAGGAGTTCAAGTTCGATGGCAAAGATTACCCGCTGAATGGGTCACGCGAAACACCCGGCGAGACGAGCAGCGCCAGGCGCATCGACCAGCGCACCATCCAGCGGACCAGCAAGTCCAACGGCAAGGTAACATCCACCGACGAATGGGTGGTCTCGGCCGACAGCAGGACCTTGACCGACACCCGTCATGTGCCGGGGCAGAAGCAGCCCATAATTATGGTTTTTGAGAAGCAGATGTAACTCACGGAGGAACAAAATGTTTGAAAACTATCGGCAGTATATTCCTGAGAAAGAACAATCAGGCATTTGGGCTTTTCGGACGGTGCAAAGCCGGTACAGCCACCGCGTTTCCGCCTCGACCGGTTTGTTGGTGGAGAGAATACGGTGGTGTGGAAACGGGGAGGCAGTTCCGGTTTTGCGCGATTTCGCCGTTGGGTTGCTTTGCGTTTCCGCGCTGGCCGGACTCTTCGCCTCAACCGGATTCGCGCAGAATACGCAGGAGCGTCAGACGGTGCAAGATACCTGCCTGAAGGCTATGCCTGGTAAGGGTGAGGAACTCCAGACTTTTATCCGCAACGTGGAAGTCCCGCTCCATCAGGCCTTGGTGGATTCGGGCAATGTCGCGGCGTGGCTGGAGTTGCGAGCCGTGATCCCGAGGGGCGACTCGGCTCCATGCGATTACCGGTTCGCTGCCGTGGATAAACACGGTTTTGCAGAACCTCCTTCGCCCGAGCAGATGGAAGCAGCCATCAAACGAGCCGGGTTGAAGATCAGCGTGCAGGATTATTTTATGCAGCGAGAAGCATTAGCCCATGTTGTGGCCGTGGAAATTTGGGCCGGCATAGGGAGTGCCGGCACACCTCAGCAGAAGGGGGACTTTCTAAGTCTCAACCATTACAAGGTGAAGCCGGGGGCAAACGGCGAGTGGTTGCGGCTGGAGAACACGTATTGGAAGCCGCTGGTGGAGGAATGGACCAAGGCCGGCAACAAGGGCAGCTATGCAACGTATTTGTTGTGGATGCCGCAAGGTGAAAGCCAGCCTTATAACGCCATGTCACTGGATGACTTCCCGGATTGGAAGTCGATGACGCCTGGGGGTAGCTCGCTGATGACTATGTGGCCGAAGCTGTATCCCGGCACCGATAGTACCGCCGTGTTTGATCAGCACGACCGGATCAGATCTGTGTATAACAAGGAAATCTATCAGATTAGCGAGTTGCTTAGGCCGACCGCCCCAGTAACGAAATAATCGATGTGCAAGCGGCTATTCGTTTTCGCGTTCATGACTCATCCGCGTGCAGAGACTGGATGAAGCAATACGCCATCCGGGCCGCCGTAAAGCGTTGCGCCTTCGCCGTCATTTTTCGGATATTTTCAACTGCAAATCCGGTAGACCGTCACAGCCTACCAGATTGCGCTTTTTAGTAGAGGACATCCGCTTCCTCGTACCTCCCCCGGATATCATGTCCACATGCTTTCGCCGCGTCGCACCGCGTTCCTGGCGCTCCTCTCGCTACCGCTTCTACTCTTCACTCAAACCCCTTCCGCGCCCCCGAAAGAAGTGGCTGGCATCGCGGTCAACTACGATGAGTCGAAGGTTGGCGACTATACCCTCCCCGACCCGCTCCGCCTTAACAACGGCCAACCAGTGCGCGACGCCAAAACCTGGTACGCCAAGCGGCGGCCGGAAATCCTGCACTTGTTCGAAGAGAATCAGTTTGGGCGAAGTCCCGGGGCGACCACGAACCTCACCTACGATAATTTCGATTCCGGCTCGATGGCCTTTGACGGAGCGGCGCTTCGCAAGCAGACAATCATCTATTTCTCACACGACAAAGCGGGCCCCAAAATCAACCTGCTGGTTTACCTGCCCGCGAAGGAACAGAAGCCGGCACCAATGCTGCTGAGCATCAGCTTTTCCGACAATGCCGCCATCGTGAACGACCCCGGGGTACATTTTGGTGACGTATGGAACAAAGAGCACAAGAAAGTGCCCGCCAACCAAGCCACGGCCATCGGCAAAATTGACGTACTTCCACTTATTCAAGCCGGTTTCGCTTTCGCGACCTTCTACTATGGCGACGTTGAACCGGATTTTGAAGGTGGCCTGCGGAACGGCGTACGCGCTCTCTACTTGAAGCCCGGGCAAACGCAGCCTGCTGCCGACGAATGGGGAGCGATTGCCGCCTGGGGTTGGGGACTCAGCCGCGCCCTCGATTACCTGGAAGAAGACCCGCGCATTGATCGCAACCGGGTAGCCCTTTACGGCGCCTCGCGCCTGGGCAAGACCGTACTCTGGGCGGCCGCACGCGATACGCGCTTTGCCGCGGTTATCGCCTGTTGTTCGGGCGAAGGAGGAGCCGCGCTAAGCCGGCGCAACTACGGTGAAACGATCGCGCACTTGACCGCCCCGGGTCGATACCCTTATCAGTTTGCCGCCAATTATGCTAATTTCGCGCAGCATGTGGATCAATTGCCGGTGGACGCTAACATGCTGATCGCGCTGATAGCCCCGCGTCCGTTGCTGTTGCAGACCGGCGACACTGATTATTGGGCCGATCCAAAGGGGGAGTTCCTGGCCGAAGAAGCGGCCGGTCCGGTCTACGCGCTTCTGGGCAAGCAGGGATTGGAGACCAAACAATGGCCAGCGGCGGGCACGCCCATTCTGCACACCCTCGGCTACTATATGCACGCCGGAGGGCACGGCACGCTTCCGGCTGACTGGACACAGTTCCTGAAATTCCTCGAAATGCATCTGGGGGACGGTAAGGGCGCCATCAACTCACGATAGTCTCAGGGCGTCGCGTTCGTCTTGCAAAATGGCTAAAACGGCGCCAAAATCCTTGTTCTCGCGTGCCGTTTCGCCCGTTGCGAACCTGGCGTAAGAAATCGGGGATCTGTCCGCCGTCTGCCAAAATGAGGTTTATGTCAAGTACCGTGATGCTGATCGCGAGCGGCGATCTGCGTCTTTCCGCCAACCGGGTGTGTTGGCCCGCTCAGCAGCAAGTTGAATCGGCCGTGACCGCCGCCATCGAAAAATTCGGTTTCCCGGTCGAGCGCGCGCACGCGGTCGATCCGCTGAAGCAGCATGGATTCATCGATTCGCAGAAGTTCGGCATGGAGGTATTTCGGGGCATTCCGCCTGACGCTCCGCTGGTTGTGGTGGAGGCGGTCTGGCAGTACAGCCATCATGTCCTGGCAGGATTGACCACCCATCGCGGGCCGATTCTGACTGTCGCGAACTGGAGCGGTCAGTGGCCGGGCTTGGTCGGCATGTTGAATCTGAATGGATCGTTGACGAAAGCGGGAGTTCGCTATTCCACTTTGTGGTCCAACGATTTTACCGACGCCTACTTTCTGGATCGCCTGCACGCCTGGCTTAAGGGTGAGACTTTCCGCCACGATACGTCGCACGTGCGAGCGCTGGCGGAATTTAGACTTTCTACGGAAGCGGAAGCGCTTGGAATATCGCTGGCGCGCAGGCTGAAACATGAGAAAGCCGTTATGGGTGTGTTCGATGAAGGCTGTATGGGGATGTTTAACGCCATTATTCCCGACCATCTGTTGAATCCAACAGGTGTTTTCAAGGAGCGCCTGAGCCAATCGGCGCTTTATGCCGCCATGCGCGAAGTTCCTGCGGACGAGGCGCACGCAGTGCGTAGATGGCTGGACGACAAAGGTCTGAAGTTTAAAACCGGGCCGAATCCCGAGACCGATCTTAGCGACAGCCAGATTCTGGATCAATGCCGCATGTACATCGCGGCCTTACGCATTGCCGACGAGTTCGGCTGCGCCACCATCGGCATCCAGTATCAGCAGGGGTTGAAAGATCTGGCGCCCGCGTCTGACCTGGTGGAAGGCTTGTTGAATAATACCGACCGGCCGCCGGTGAAGTCGGCCGACGGACGCGAGCTTTACGCCGGCCAAGCGCTGCCGCATTTCAACGAAGTTGACGAATGCGCGGGCTTGGATGCTTTGGTCACGAATCGGGTTTGGAACGCCCTGGGCTATGCACCCGAAACCACTCTGCACGATCTGCGCTACGGCGAAGAGTACAACGGCGAATTTGTTTGGGTTTTTGAAATCTCAGGTGCTGTTCCGGCGGCGCATAATATCGGCGGCTATGCCGGTTCGGTAAGCGAACGCCAGCCTGCTATGTACTTCCGGCTGGGCGGCGGTTCGCTGAAAGGTGTCAGCAAGCCAGGAATTATCGTCTGGAGCCGTATCTATATTGAGGACGGGAAGTTGAAGGCCGATCTTGGTCTAGCGAAGGTAGTGGAATTACCGCAGGCTGAAACCGAGCGCCGCTGGCAGGCAACCACGCCGCAGTGGCCCATTATGCACGCTGTGCTGACGGGAGTAACGCGCGATCAAATGATGGCGCGGCATAAGGCGAATCACATTCAAGTTGCTTACGCGCCCGATGAAGCCGGCGCGCGCAAGGCGCTTTCGGCAAAAGCGGCGTTTCTGCACGAAGCGGGGCTGGAAGTTTTCATCTGCGGATCGGGATTAAGTCTTTAGCATGAAAGTTGCCATCCTGGGAACGGGCGCCATCGCCCATAAGCACGCCCAAGCTTACAAGAACATCGGCTTTGAGATTGTCGCTTGTTCCAACAAGACAGCCGCGCGCGGGCAGGAGTTCGCGGCCAAGTGGGGCACGCGTTTTATTGCCGATTACAAAGAACTCTGCCAGGTTCCAGGGGCGGATTTCATTGATGTCTGCGCATTCCCCGATTTTCACGTGCAGCCTGTGGAAGCGTGCGCGGCCATACACAGGCATGTGCAACTGCAAAAGCCGATAGCGACGAATGTGGGCGAAGCAAAACAGATAATCGACGTGGCGCGTGCGGCGGGTATAAAGCTGAACGTCATGAGCCAGCATCGTTTTGACGATGCCACCATCTTTCTGAAACGCGCGCTGAAAGCAGGACGCCTGGGCAAGCTGCTGCAAGCGGATGCTTATGTGAAATGGTTCCGCAGCGACGAATATTATTCGCGCCCGATCAAGGGCAGTTGGCACACCGAGGGCGGAGGCGCACTCATCAACCAGGCGATACACCAGGTGGACATCCTGCTGTATCTGATTGGGCCGGTGTCGAGGGTTTCCGGGGTATGGCAACTGGGCGCACGTCACAAGATTGAGTCGGAAGACGTGGTGAATGCGCTGTTGTCCTATAAATCCGGAGCGACCGGAGTGATTCAGGCCTCGACAGCTATTTGGCCGGGCTATTCGGAGCGCATTGAGATTCATGGCACAAAGGGAAGCGCTCTGATAACGGGCGACCGGCTTACGAGTTGGGACGTGCTGGACGATGAAGAGGCCAATGAAGCCGATCGGGCGCCGGTGGAGGCTACGGCGGAGTCGGGTTCGTCCGATCCGATGAATATTTCGGTGACTACGTTCGAGCGCCAGTTCCTGGATTTTGCCGACGCGATTAAAACCGGACGCGAACCTGTGTCGAACGGCGAGGAAGGTTACAGGGCGCTGGAACTTGTGCTTGGCGTGTATCAATCTTGCCGCAGTGGCGAGCCGGTGGCGCTTGGCAGCTAGGCATGGGAACCATCGTGCAGGTAAATGTGTCGCGCGGTGGCGTACCAAAGTTACCGGTTGCCGCTGCGCAAGCTACTGTGTTGGGACTTGCGGGGGATAAGCATCTGTATAAATTTCATGGCGGCGCGTCGAAAGCGCTGCTGTTGCTCCCAAGCGAAATAGTTGATGCGCTGCGCGCGGAAGGCTTCTCCGTTTACTATGGCGCGCTAGGGGAGAATCTGACGACAAAAGGTTTAGACCATCGGACATGGCAGCCGGGTCAGCGCTTTCAAGCGGGCGATGTGGTGCTTGAGTTGACTGAAGAGCGCGAGCCCTGCAGGAAATTGAATCCTTACGGGAAAGGAATTCAGCGGCGCATTTATCCGGGTGCAAGCGGATTTTACGCTTCGGTACTTCACGCGGGTGTCATTCGAACCGGCGATGCTATCTATCAGTTGCCGACGTTATAAGTCGGTTGTGGACCAGGTTTGTCTACCAATCAGATCTCCGCTCTAATCACGCCTCAGCGCGTTGCGCTTTATCGAGACACCATCGCCGGATGCAGCCGTTTTCTGTCGGAAGAACTGCTGCGCCACCCCGACTGGTTGACGGAAATTGATGATATCGAGTCAGTTTTGTCGCGCGAGGATTACCGCGCCCGGCTGGAGCGCCGACCGCTGGAGCCTGCTTTGTTTCGACGCCGTGAATTGGTCCGTATCGTTTTGCGCGATCGCCTGGGGTTGGCATCGCTGGCCGAAGTGACGGAAGAAATCTCAAACCTGGCGGATGCCATTTTGGAGTGCGCGCTGGCCCAACATTCCGGCTTCACAGTTTTGGCGCTGGGGAAGTTAGGCGGCCGTGAGTTGAACTACAGCTCCGATATTGACCTGATGTTCCTTTGCGGCGAAGGTGACAAATTGTTTTATAACAAAGTTGCCGTCGATTACGTGAAGCAGCTTTCAACTTGCTATCGCGTAGACCTGAGGCTGCGGCCCGAAGGCACTTTGGGTGAGATATGCATCCCGCTAGCGGCCGCTAAAGAATATTACGCGAAACGTGCTCGCGACTGGGAACTGCAGATGCTGATTAAGGCGCGCGTCTGCGTGGGGGACGAACGGATGGGCCGCGAACTGCTGGAGTTCGTTGAGCCTTTGATTTACTCGACCACGGTGGATTTTTCCGCCATCGAGACAATGTCGGCGACGCGCGAGCGCATCAGCGAAAAGCTGGCGCAAAGGCGATTGAAGAGTGATCAGACGGATGTAAAACTCGGCCGCGGCGGCATTCGGGATGTCGAATTTCTGGTGCAGTGCCTGCAGCGTTTGCACGGTGCGCGCGAAACGGAACTGCGGCATGGCGGGACGCTGCAAGCTTTATCGCGGCTCTACGATGGCGATCTGCTGTCGAGCACCGAGCATTCGCGCCTGGGTCGAGCCTACGAATATTTCCGGCGGCTGGAGCATCTGCTGCAACTGGAGGACGACCGTCAAACGCACGCTCTGCCTTTGAAGGCGCAGGAGCGGGAGCGCCTGGCACAGCGCATGGGGGTGGCCGATGCGGCGCAATTGCTTCGCGAATTGAGCCAGCACATGGAAAATGTGCAGACGATTTATGAGCGCATCGTTTATGCCCAGCGGCCGCTGCGATATAGAGATGCGCAGCCAACTGCCCTGGTGACCGATTGGACGCGGCAGGTGTCTGAGATGAGCCCCTATCTGGCGGACCAATTGACCCGCCATCCGGAACTGCAGGAGGAAATTCGACGCGCGTCAGAGCATCCCACCAGACGGTGGGCTTTCGAAGGATTGGCTGCCCCGTTGACCGACACGGGCGCGCTAAGGCGATTCTTCCGGCGTGAGATGTTTCGCATTCTTGTCACCAGCGTGTGCATGCCGGAGTATGTTTTCACCACGCTGGATAACACATCGGCGCTGGCTGAGTTTGTGGTTGCGCGCGCCTATAGAATCGCGCTGGAACGCGGACTGGCGCATGCCGCCGCGCACAGTACGATGGACAAGCCATTTGAAGAACCGCAGGACGAAATGATGGTGGTGGCGGTTGGCCGGCTGGGAATGCGCGAGTTCGATTTCGCCTCCGACGCGGATCTGCTGTTCATCATTCCGGACAGCGAGGCCAAGCGCCATCCGTTCTGGACGCGCGTGGCGGAACACGTGATTGAAATCCTGACGGCTTATACGGCAGACGGGACGATTCTTTCGATTGATACACGCTTGCGGCCAAACGGGCGCGAGGGGTTGCTGGTGCAAACAGAATCGAAATACGTCGATTATTTTTCGACCTCAGCGGCCGCGTGGGAAGGCATCGCCTACATGAAGGCGCGGGCGGTGGCGGGCGATACCGAGCGTGCGACAAGCTTCCTGAACCAGTTGCAGCAAGTGGATTGGCGGCGCTATGGCCAGAGTGGGCGATCGAAACAGGATCTTTACCAGATGCGTCTGCGGTTGCAGCGCGAGCAAGGCAGCGTCTCACCGCTGAAAGCGGCGGAGGGCGGATACTACGATGCAGACTTTATCTTGATGTACCTGCGGCTGAAAGGCGCGGGCATGTTTTATAAGAGCTTGAATACGCCCGAGCGTATCGACATTGTGGAGAAGATGGGGCATCTGGATCGGGCCGACGCGGAGTTCCTGTTACTGGCTACCACTTACTTCAGAGCGCTCGACCATGCGATTCGAGTAGTGAAGGGGCGTGCGGAGAAGAAGATTCCGGTTGAGCTGCGTTATCGCGAAAAGATAGCAGAACTAATGCCGCGCTGGACAGGACATATGAATCATGCCGGCAAACTGGATAGCGACCTGGCAGCGATGCAGAGTAGGATGCGGCGCGTGTTTGAACACGTTTTCAATTGAATAAGTGAGCGTAGGCGAAGGCAAGACAGCCTACGACGGCGGCAAGAAACAGGCTGTGCCGCAGCGTGAAACGAAACAGGCGAGGTTCTTCTTCGGCCTTCATGCCGGCGGCTGCGGCGGCCACGGCAATGCTTTGCAGACTGATCATTTTTCCCATAACTCCGCCGGCTGAATTTGACGCCGACATCAGGCTGGCATTCAAGCCCAGGCGATGGGCTGTGACTTCCTGCAGGCTGCCGAATAGCGCGTTGGCGGATGTATCGCTGCCGGTCAAGAAAACGCCCAGCCATCCCAGCAACGCGCTGAAGAACGGGAAGGCAGCGCCACTGGCGGCGAAGGCCAGGCCGAGCGTTCCGGTGGCGCCCGAATAATTCATAACGAACGCCAGCGCGAGCACAGAGGTGATGCTGATGAATGACCACTTTAACTGCACTGCCGAAGCGGCCAGGATGCGGATGTATTTGCCGGGGCTCAATCGAAGCAGAAGAGCAGCGGCAAGAGTGGCAAATGCGCACGAGGTTCCGGCCTCGGCCAGATAGCGGAAGCGATAAAGCGCAGCATACGGCGCTGCCTTGGCAACTACGGGGGGCATCTGCAGCACTACGTTATGAAGACCGGGCCACGGGATGATGACGGCCGCTTGCAACAACACGGCCTTGATGCCATCGATGCTCCAGGCCAGTATGAACACAACTAATAAGAGGTAAGGAGACCAAGCCATGAAGATCTCACCAAGGGTGTAGGGCGACGTCTCGACAACCGAGTCAGCAGGCTGCCAAAATCGCAAAAGAGCGAGCAGCGCGAGTACGGCGGCCAGGGAACTGAGTATGTCGGTGAGGTAAGGGCCGACGAAATTCGAGACTAGGAATTGGACGGAGGCGAAACTGACGCCGCAGGCAAGCGCGGCAGGCCACACGCGCCGCAAAGCTTTTGTTCCTCCGAGCACCAGCACCAGATAAGCAGGAATGAATAGGCTGACGGGCGCGCACAAGCGGCCCACCCAGCGGCTGAGTTCTTC
>PLRJ01000226.1 GCA_003163855.1 Bryobacterales bacterium
CCCTCGCCCCGAGGCCACCGTTCCACCCTTCGCAACCCGTTTTCATCCCCCCGTTGCAGCGAACCCGCCGTGGCTCATTCACAAAACTTCAAAAAAAACTAAGAACCCCCAACTCCCAAACCATCAGCCATTTAGCCGCATTCTGCCCTTATCGCGCACCCGCAACCGCACCACCGCTACTGCGACCCTGCGGGTAAGCTGATAAGCTGGCACGTCGCCCGCCTCGGCCAATTAATACCAGGAGTTTAATATGTCGAAACGTACCCAACGCCGCGCCGAACAGCGCCGCGCCAATCGCGAGTATCGCGAACAAAGCGGGGCGACCAAGCCCACTTCAGAAGCGCAAATCGCTGCCAATCGCGAGAACGCCATTCACTCCACGGGTCCCACGTCGGAAATCGGAAAGGCCATCGTCTCCCAGAACCGCACCCTTCACGGCCTCAACTACAACCCGAACACCTTCCGCGTCCTAGCCTGCGAAAGCCAAGCCGCCTACGACGACCTCCTCCAACAACTCACCAACGATCACACCCCCACCGACACCACCGAAACGCTGCTCGTCACCTCGATGGCCCAGCACCGCTGGCTCCTCGACCGAGCCAATCGCCTCCAGGAAACTAGTTTCAATCAGCAAACCGGCGAAATTACCGACCAAAAGCTGTTCGCCCTCTACCTCCGCTACGCCACAACCCACGAACGGGCCTTCCATAAGTGCCTCACAGACCTGCTAAAGCTAAGAGCCACAAGGCAAAAGATCGAATTTGGCTTTGAATCGCAAAAGCACCGCGCCGACCGTCACCAGCACTTCCTCGACCTCAAAGATCTCGACTTTACTTACCGGCAAATGAAGATTCTGGACGTTAAACACGACCGCATCCTAGCCGAGCACCCCGAAATCTGGCCGGCAAAAGTGAAAAAGGCCGCTTAAACGGCCTCCAACTCAACCGTTCGGACCAGGCCTGCGCCCTAACTGCGTGTGAATTACCTGGAAGCGCAAAGGGCACAAGACCGTGCCGCCGAACGGGGCAGGAACCCGTCGATTCCAGGCCGCCTCGGCGTGCCCTTTTGTGCGTGTTACATAGGATGGGAGACTGAATGGCAAATGAACATAATGAGATCGACATCATGCGTCGACGCATGGATTCAAGCGTGACTACTTGGTAAAGCACTGGGCGGCCGCTGAAAGAGGTCTCCATAAAAATCCGCCAGATCAGATCGAGCCTGCACTGCTTGGCGCCCGGGCCGAATCGATTCAGGCAATCCTCCCTCTAAGCTAATAAAAGCCCGGCATGTACCTCTTTCAAATTTTCCGATCGTTCTTGCCATTGCACAATCCGCTTGGCTTCGGCATTAGCGATCTTCTTATCTTGGCCATGGCGATCCTGCTGTCGGTTTTGCTGCTTGCAAAGGTATATGTGGCTCCGACCTTAGAGAAAATCAGCCGGCGACCAAGGCTGTGCATGGGTCTTTTGTTCGCGTTTGCCATTATGCTGCGGCTCGCTTTATTGCCGCAGAGCCCTGCGCCCTTACCTAGTGGCGCAGACGATTTTAGTTATGTTCTGCTGGGTGATACGCTTGCGCATTTTCGGCTCGCCAACTCGGCGCACCCTCTGCATCAGTTTTTTGAGTCGGTCTTCACACTGCAACAGCCCACCTACTCCTCCATCTACCCGCTGGGACAAGGCTTTGTGCTAGCTTTCGGTGAATTGCTTTTTCGCAGCCAGTGGGCCGGCGTTCTGTTGTCGAGTGGCATCTTTTGCGCGCTCTGTTACTGGATGTTACGGGGCTGGGCGCCGCCGATTTTTGCGCTGGCAGGAGGAATGCTTGCCATCATTCAATTCGGTCCGCTAAACCCGTGGGTGAATAGCTATTGGGGCGGCACGGTTTCTGCCAGCGCGGGCTGTCTGGTTTTCGGATCGCTGCCCCGCCTGCGTGAATCGCCTCGTCTCCGTTACGGTGTTTTACTCGGATTGGGATTAGCTCTTCAACTTCTGACTCGGCCTTTCGAATCGGTGTTTCTGGCTGCGGCGGTCGTCGTGTATGTGGTCCTGGCATTTCAGAGTAAGGCGATTTTCGCGGCGGTTGGTATCACGTTGGCGGCAGCGGGCTTAATGCTGGCGCAGAACAAAGCCGTAACACAAAGCTGGAGCACCATGCCGTACATGCTGAGCCGTTATCAGTATGGCGTGCCCACCACATTCACTTTTCAACCGAATCCATTGCCGCACAGCGCTTTGACTGCCGAACAAGCGCTGGATTACAAGGCGCAAGCTGCCATCCACGACAGTAATCAAAGCTACTTCCAACGGCTGGGTTACCGCTTTCGCTACCTGCGCTTTTTTCTATTGGTGCCCCTCTACTTCGTCCTTGTTTTCTTCGTTCCCAGTTTGAGGCAATGGCAGTATGTATGGCTGGCAGGAACGATTGCGCTTTTTGCGCTAGGAACCAATTTCTATCCTTACTTCTACCCGCAATACGTTGCAGCGCTTACCTGCGTTTTTGTGCTCTTCGCCGTGCAAGGCTTGGCGAGGCTGCCGAGCCAGGCGCGCACGCTCATCATGCTGCTCTGCATCGCGCCTTTTCTATTTTGGTACGGACTGTTCGCCTGGGGCGACACGAATCTGCTGCCCATTACCGCGTTTCAAGCCTGGCATTACATCAATCGGGGAGATCCTCAGTCGCGTGCAGCGATAGGACGTCAGCTTACCAGTGCCGGCGGAGAGCAACTTGTTTTCGTGCGCTACTCACCGCTACACAGATTTGAAGAATGGATTCACAATGCGGCCGATATCGACGCTGCGCCCATCGTGTGGGCGAACGACCTGGGAAGCGTAGAGAATCAGAAACTGCTCGACTATTACCCGCGTCGTAACGCTTGGCTGTTGGAACCTGACGCCCGTCCGCCGGCTCTGACGCCTTATCCCAGGGAGTCGGGGCCGTTCCTGACAGTACACTGAGATGCCACCTGTTCGCTTGTCGATCCTGATCCCTGTTTATAACGAAGCCAATTCCATTAGGTCGGTGCTGGAGCGCGTGGTGACGGCTCCGGCCGCGTATTTCGCAGCGAAGCAGATCGCGGTGCATCTAATCGTGGTAGACGACGGCTCGCGAGACGAATCGTGCCGCGAAGTGGAAGCTTTCTGCGCGGCGCATCCGGAGGTGTCGCTCGATTTAATCAGGCAGTCTCCGAACGCCGGCAAAGGCGCGGCCATCCGCACCGCCATCGCGCACGCCGACAGCGACTTCTGTTTAATTCAAGATGCGGATTTTGAATACGATCCGCTGGATTATCCCAAGCTGCTGGAGCCGCTGATCGCCGACGATGCCGACGCCGTTCTAGGTTCGCGCTTCATGAACGCATTGCAGCGGCGTCCGTTTGGATTCTGGCAGGGAGCGGCCAATCGCGCCATCAGCACCTTCGCCAGCATGGCTGCCGGACTGGAATTTTCCGACATTGAAAGCGGCTACAAAGCTTTCCGTACGTCGCTGGGCAAGAGCATTCCCTTGTTCAGCAAACGCTTCGGGCTCGATCCGGAAATTATGATTCAGCTTGCCAAGCGGCACGCGCGCTTCATCGAAGTGCCGATTCATTATCACGGACGGACACCGGAGCAGGGCAAAAAGATTGGTGCGCGCGATGCTCTGGTGGCGGTTGGCAGCATTCTTCGCACATGGATTTTCAGCGCCGCGCATAAAGATCCGGGTGCGCAAATGCTGTTCATTCTGTCGCGTGCCAAGCGCTTCAATCGCTGGATGGCCGAAACCATTTCTCCTTTTGTAGCTGGCGACGTGCTGGAACTCGGCGCGGGTATCGGCAACCTGACGGTGCTGCTTGCCTCAAAAGCCCGAACCTACATCGCTACCGACACGGATAGCGATCACCTGTGCGAATTGCGCTCGCGCACAGCGTATCGTCCGAATATTAGCGTGGCGTCGTGCGATTTGTCGCAGAGCGAGAGCGTAGCTGCCTTTCAGCACAGCGCAGATACCGTGGTCTGCTTGAACGTACTGGAGCACGTGGGCGATGACATTGCAGGATTCGCGAACGTCCGATCCTGTTTGAGGCCGGGTGGCACTGCCATAATCCTGGTGCCGCAGGGGCCGCAGGCGTTCGGCAGTCTGGATGAAGTGCTGGAGCACAAGCGGCGCTACACAGTGGAGGAGCTGCGGCAAAAAATGACGGCGGCCGGGTTTGAGGTGACGCAGATCATCGGCTTTAATCACGCAACCTTTCCCGGCTGGTATCTGAACAGTAAGATTCTTCGGCGGCGCACGCTCAGCCGTTCGCAGGTCACCTTATTTGACTTCTTAGTCCCTCTGTGGAAGGCGATTGACCACAGACTGCCATGGCCGGCGACATCGCTCATCGGTATCGGCAAGGTTAATCACTAAGTATGCCGCCGGAAAGTTCAGTAGGCTTCGCACCCGCCGATTGGGCGCTATTTATTCTGACGGCGCTTTTTCTGCTTGCGGTCTTTGTATGGCGGCCGCGCTTTCAAGCTGCGTTTCAAGCGCTTGCGCAGCGAACACGTGTCTGCATGGTGCTGCTTTTTCTTCTGGCTATTACCCTGCGCCTTCTGTTGCTGCCGCATCATCCGGTCCCGACGCCGGATGTGTACGACGAGTTCAGCCATCTGCTACTGGCCGACACCCTTGTGCACGGGCGTTTGGCGAATCCGCTGCATCCCATGCATCGGTTTTTCGAAACGTTCTTCGTTTTGCAGCAGCCCACTTACAGTTCCATTTACCCGCTGGGCCTTGGCATCGAACTTGCACTCGGACGGCTGATCTCCGGCACACCCTGGACAGGCGTACTGATCGTCGCGGGTGCCCTTTGCGCCAGCTGTTATTGGATGTTGCGCGGTTGGGTTTCGCCTGCATGGGCGCTGTTGGGAGGAATGCTCGCGCTGATGGAGTTCGGACCTTTGTGCCAGTGGACAAACTCTTACTGGGGTGGATCGCTGGCGGCGACTGCCGGCTGTCTGGTATTTGGCGCATTGCCGCGGCTGCGCTTACGAAGCAGACCTCGAGATGCAGTGGTTTTGGGCCTCGGAGTTGGCGTGCATATGATTACGCGGCAATTCGAGACCGTGTTTCTTGTCTTGGCAGTGCTGATCTACCTCGCTCGCTCGCCGCAGGCTCTAAAGCTGTGGCGTTTTGCAGCACTGGCGGTGCTGCCGTTTGCTGTACTGATTCTGCTGCAAAACAGAGCCGTCACTCGCAGTTGGATCACTCTGCCTGAACAATTGAGCCAGTATCAGTATGGAGTACCGACCTCGCTGACCATTGAAGCGAGTCCAACGCCTCACGTCCCACTCACGCCGCAGCAGGAGACCGACTACCGCGCGCAAACGTTAACACACGGTCCGACCGACACGCCGATAAAATTCCTGCTGCGCCTTGAGTACCGCGTACGCTATTACCGTTTCTTCTTCCTGCCGCCACTCTACCTGGCGCTTATCGGATTTCTTTTCGCGCTAAAAGAAAAGCCGCTACGCTGGGTGGCGTTAACGCTGGCTATCTTTGCTTTGGGAACAAATTTATTTCCGTATTTGCTGGTTCATTACCTGGCGGCGGTTACGTGCTTGTTTATCCTGGCCAGCATTGCAGGGCTGCGGCAGATCTCCCGCTTTAATGCGGAGATTGCGTTTGTACTCATTGTTCTTTGTTTGGGCGAGTTCATGTTCTGGTACACGCTTCATTTATTCGAGACGCCGAGTGTCTATTCGCTGCTCGATTACGAAACCTGGGATGCCATCAATCACCGCAACCCGCAGCGGCGCATTGAGGTTCAACGCCAAATCGACGCAATAAGCGGGGACTTGCTGGTATTCGTCCGCTACTCAGCGCGTCACATCTACCAGGAGGAGTGGGTCTGGAACAAGGCCGATATTGACAATGCCCGCGTCGTCTATGCGCGCGACTTGGGTGCGGAGGAAGACCAGAAACTGATCGCCTATTATCCGAAGCGCAAGGTGCTGCTGCTGGAACCAGATTTCGCTAATCCAAAACTTTCGTCGTATTAAGCGGCGTGCTGGCTGATGCTTTCGCCGTCTTCCTTCTTCAAGGTGGCAAAAACGATGGTCGAGACAATGGTCAGCGCGCCCAAGCAGACAAAAGCGTGATGGATGCCGTGAATCATCTCCGAAGAAGAATTAGCGTGCTGGGGAATGAATAAGGCGGTTGTCAGCGACGCAGTGGCTACGGCGAAACTGATGGCCATCTGCTGCATCGTGCTGGCTATGGTGCTGGCGCTGCTGGTTTCTTCAGGCGTGACGTCGGCGTAGACAAGCGTGTTCATGCTGGTGTATTGCAGTGAGGTGAAGAAGCCGAAGAAGAAAACCTCGATGACAATCAGCCAGACCGGAGTGCTTTCGCCGATAGTGGCGAAGATGATGATGAATACGCCCAGGATCAGGGTATTGGAGATCAAAACGGCGCGATAGCCGATGAGGGCAAGAATGCGCGGCATGGTCAGTTTCAGGCTGATGGCGGCGATGGCTTGCGGCATCAGCAGCAAGCCGGATTGAATTGGCGTGAAACCGAGTCCTACCTGGTAAAGCAGGGGGAACAGAAAGGGCATGCCGCCGATGCCGAGGCGCGTGACGAAACTACCGGTGACGGTCGCGCTGAAGGTTCGGATCTTGAAGAGATCAAGCTGCAGCAGAGGGAACTTAGTTCGGGTGGCGCGAAAACCGTAACCGGTTAGCAGGACTGCCGAAAGGACTAGAAAACCAATGGCCTGGGAAGCGTTGAGAGTATGTTCTCCGAAAACCTCCAGAACATAGGAGAGTAAGCCGATACCCGAGCCAAATAGACACAGGCCGGCCCAGTCGAGTGGATGAGAGCGTTCGGCGCGATAGTCCGGCAGATGCAGATAAACCATCACGAGCCCGATGAGGCCGATGGGGATGTTGACAAAGAAGATGACGCGCCAGTGGAAGTAGCCGACGATCAATCCGCCGGCGATAGGACCGAGCATGGGACCGATCAGACCGGGAATGGCAACGAAACTCATGGCGCGCACGAGTTCCGATTTTGCGAATGTCCGGACGATGGTGAGGCGGCCAACCGGCACCATCATGGCGCCGCCGAAGCCTTGTAGAATGCGGCAGGCAACGAGAACGTGAATGCTGGTGGACAAACCGCAGAGCAGCGAACCGAGCGTAAAGATGCCGATGGCGGAGGCGAAGAC
>PLRJ01000115.1 GCA_003163855.1 Bryobacterales bacterium
AAATCACCCGAAAGAATGACGACAAAGCCCGTTGGCCGCCGCTAAGCTTCATCCATGAAAAAGATCATTCTGACCTTCGGCCTCATCTCGGGCGCCATTTCTTCGCTCATGATGGCCGCCACCATGCCCTTTCAGCACGCCATCCCCTACGACAAAGCCCTAATTGTCGGTTACACGAGCATCGTGCTGTCCTTCCTGCTCGTTTTTTTCGGCATGCGCTCCTATCGCGACAATGCCGCCGGTGGCCGCATCACGTTCGCCAAAGCCTTCGGCGTAGGTATTGCCATAACGCTAATCTCCTGTCTCTGCTACGTCGTCACCTGGGAGATCATCTACTTCAACTTCATGCACAATTTCATGGATGACTACAACGCTCACGCCATTGCTAAGGTGAAAGCCTCAGGCGCCAGCCCCGCGGCCATTCAGCAAAAGCTTGAGCAACTAAAAAAATCCAGGGAACTCTACGAAAATCCCATCTACAACGCCGCACTGACGTTCATTGAGCCGTTCCCGGTGGGCCTCGTCATGACGCTGATCTCGGCGCTTGTAGTCAAAAGAAAAGCACCATTGCTGGCAAATTCGGCTGTCACGGCGTCCTCCTAGCGGATAAACCTTCATAAAGGCCCACGCCATCAAGGCTTTCGATGAAAAACTGGTGAAACTCGGCTGCAAGCCTCAGGGCGCGCCGGCAAGCTGAAGTTGCCCGATGCGGCACGCCGCAATACGCTCACCGGCGCTGAAGCCGCGGGCTTGGTCGATGTGTGGCTGGGTTGCACCAACGCCAGCCAACACCGGTACATCCTGGCTCATCCGCGCCAAGCTAATGCAGCGCACTAACTAACCTAGATCGTTTTTCAGCACGATTCGATACCGAGCCTTGCCTGCCTCCAAATGCTCAATCGCTTCATTCGCCCGGCTCATAGGAAACTCCTCGGTAATCGGCGCAATGCCGTGCCGTGCGCAGAAATCCAGCATCTTCATCGCCGTAAGCGGAGCACCGGAGGGGCTGCCCGAAATCTCTTTCTGCCCGGCAATCAATGGGAAAGCCCCAGTCGTTATCTTCGGAATGACGCCCACCGTGTGAAACCTGCCGCGCGGGGCCAACGCGCCCAGGTAAGAGTTTATGTCCACCTCCGCCATGATGGTGGAGAGCACCATATTCAGTGACCCGGTGAGTTTCTTCAACTGGTCGCGCGACTTGGTATTGACGACTTCATGAGCACCCATCTTCTTCGCTTCGTCCGCTTTGTTGTCCGAAGTGGTGAACGCCGTCACATGGCAGCCCCACTTATTTAAGAACTGCAGCGCCAGGTGCCCCAAGCCGCCGATGCCAATCACACCCACGCGGTCGGTTGGCTTTACATCGAACTGCACCAGCGGGTTGAAAACCGTGATGCCGCCGCAGAACAACGGACCGGCCTTGGCCAAATCGATACCTTCCGGAATGGGCGTTGCCCAAACCCAGTGCGCCCGTACGCGCGTCGCGAAGGCACCATGGCGCCCAATGATGGTCTGTTGAAGACTCTCGCACATATTGTGGTCGCCCGACAAACACGGCCGGCAGTGTAAGCAACTGCCCGAGTTCCATCCCAAACCCACCGTCTGTCCCACCTTCACGAACTTGGCTTCCGCTCCAACCGCCGCCACTTTGCCAACGGCCTCATGGCCCGGCACCAGCGGAAACTTCGTCATTCCCCACTCGTTATTCAACATCGATAAGTCGGAATGGCAGACTCCGCAGTAAGCCACTTCAATTTCAACCTCTTCATCGCCAAGAGGACCGGGATCATAGGAGAAAGGCTCCAATTTGCCTTTGGCCTGCTTCGCCGCAAGGGCATGAATTTCGCTCATATCCTCTTGATGCAGCAAACCGGCTAAAAAGATACTCTATCTTCCCCGAAGACCTTGCGCAGCGTATCTGAAACCTTGCCCACAATTGGATGGTGCTGTGCACGTTGGGCCGCCTTGACGCAGAATCTCTAATCAACGAAGATGCCGCTCACAGCGGCACCGGGGCCTGAGTTTGGCGTTACCGTGATTTTGAGATTCCCTTTCAACTGCCACATTATCCAAAGGCCGTTGTGGAAATTCGAAAATGTCGACTGAGCGTAAAGTTGGCCTGTACTGGCGTCGGTGATGGTAAAGGTTTCAGAGCGTGAGCTGCTGTCCCAGTCTAGAAGGTAGAAAGAGACGGTATGAGGAATGATGTCGTAGATGTTTAGGCTGAAGGAGAGTGGTTGTCCGAAATAGTTGGTGAAGGCCGAAGCTACTCCCCCAACGGCAGCACCTGGAATCTGCAAAGCACGGGGGTCGGGTGTCACGCCTGCCCAGGTATATGGGAAACCTTGGCCTAGCGTAAAGGCCGTGTGATTCAGAGCAGTATTGGCCTCCCCCGGAATGATATAGCCGCCAGCGCCATAACTTCCGTTCCAGAGAAGGCTGCCTTGATAGTAGATCGGCGCAGGATTGCCCGTCCAGCGGCCTTGTGTAGCCGTATCTTGTCCCTCGAAAATAATCTGAGAGCCGGTGCGAGTCATTGTTATCGATACTGGCTTATAGTCCTGGTATGGCTCCAATGAGCCCTGGGCGTTGTTATGATCCACAACCAGCATCTGGGACGGATAGTAGTTCAGGCAATTGCCGCCATAGTTAAAAGTAAAAGCATACTCACTCGGGACCAACGTGGCCGTTGCCGGACATGAGCCGCTCGGCCGAAAGTTAACAGTTCCCATCCCGGTGGAATCAAAGGTTACGATATCGCCGGTAGAAACTAACCATTGACCACCGATACCAAAAGCCTGAAATGACGGCGGCTGCTGTGCCTGGGCAACTAAGCCAACCGCGCAAAACAAAATCCCCATGTAGACCAATTGACACAAAACGAAACGAGATCTCATATTTCGCTTTTCCTCCTGTCACAAGAGGTTATATCAACTCGCACAAGCTATCTCCTATGCAGTCTTAACCCGCAATGTCGTCTCTGGTGGTAAAGGAAAGCAGAGCTGTGCGACCCTTACGATCCTTCCACGTGCTCATACCGGCAAATCTGGTGGGCACTCCCTCGATGCGCCGCATGGCCCACCCCGGTTCCACCCGTCCGCTGCGCGCCTCCGCATCCACCGAAAGCACCCGGTTCATGTAGTTCAAATAATCCAGGACAACTGTCACATTGCAGCACTGGCCCGCCAGACTTGTGCCCCCGCCAGGGCTCAGCACGGGAGCTTCCCAACTCCGGCAAACAGCCATCGCCTGCACCACATCTTCCTTGTTGCGAGGCAGGTGCGATTAGTGACGAAAGGGCGAAGACGGCTGCAAGATGCGCCCGCTTGCTTCGCGGACGCCCCTGCAATGCCGCTACGTGACGAGATAGTTCAGTGGCCTGCCAGCTCCGCAACAACGGCGGCAAGTTTGTCGAGTATCTGGTTCCAGCCCTCTAACTGACCACTCTTTGTTGCATCCTCCATAGTTTCATTTCCGATGAAGGTGACTTTCGTCTGGCTATTTCCGAAATCCTCAAAGGTAACCACATCGTAGGCACCTTCAATGGCCTCATGTTCTATTCCATACTGTGCAGGCTCAACCTTGTTTCCCTGCGCGTCGGAAAAGTACATGGAGGAAACGATCTTTTCGTGCAGCACAATCTCGTGGTATTCACCGCCATTCCAGAACTCCTGGCCATCCGGCGATCTCATGCAGCAGAGAAATTTTCCTCCAACGCGAAAATCCATCTTGCAGATAGGCGCAGTAAAACCTTTCGGTCCCCACCACTGCATCACGTATTTCGGGTTTGTCCACGCCTCCCAGACCAATTTGCGGGGGGCATCGAAAACTCTTGTGACCACCATCCGCTCTGTCTCATTCATCGTGTTTTTTGTCATTCCTGACCTCCGTTTTCTTCATTTCATTCACAACAACTTCCAGCTTGTCGAAACTCTCTTCCCAGAATTGGCGGTAATAAGATGCCCAGTCGCTAACTGTCTTTATCGCCTCGGGCCTGAGCGTGCATACACTCTCCCGTCCACGCTTCGTCTTGATCACAATCCGTGCCCGCACCAGATAGGCAACATGTTTTGAAATCATCTGCTGCGAGAGCGCAAACGTTTCCGTTAATCCATGCACAGAGGCAGGACCAAGTGAGAGTCGTTCGATCATCCCGCGCCGGGTTGGGTTAGACAAAGCAGCAAATGTTGTACCCAATTGATCCACAACCATATAGTAGTGGATTCATTTTGAATGTCAAGCGGAAATTTTTAAGGTGGCTTAAGAGCTGGAGTTCAAACACCCGAAAACAAGACTGTAACTCCACCGTTGTGACTCTGTCACACCTGGAAGTTACCCTGCAGCAATCACTACCTTGGGGGGTAATTTCTTTTGACGAATTTCGCCAGGCTTTCCCTGCTAACTCTGCTTGTCTCTGCGCCCCTATGGGCCCAGTTTGAGACTTCCGAGGTTCTCGGAACAGTTCATGACGCCACGGGAGCTATCGTTCCCAAGGCACAAGTCACGCTGATAAACGCCAAAACCGGGGCGGAGATGAAAACCACCTCGGATGAAAATGGCAACTACGGCTTTCTCGATGTCAAAATCGGCACCTACTCCATTACCTGCGAACTCGCCGGCTTCGAGAAATTCCAAACCTCCGGCATAAACGTCGATGTCGGTACACGCCAGCGGGTGGAAATCACCATGACCGTCGGCCAAGCCTCGCAAGTGGTGAACGTCGAAGGAGCCGCTTCTACTCTCGAGACCGACAGCAGTGAAAAAGGCCAGGTGATCAACTCGCAACAGGTGGTGGAACTTCCTCTCAACGGCCGCAACTACGCGGACCTCGCGCTTCTTGCCGCCAACGTTCACAAGTCGCCCATTGCCACGCTGTTCTCGCCATCCGGGACGCCGCGCGAAGCCTCGTTCAACGTCAATGGCATGCGCAGCACTTACAACAACTTCCTTCTGGATGGCATCGACAACAACGCTTACTCAACCAGCAATCAAGGCTACTCCAGCCAGGTGGTTCAGGCCTCGCCCGACGCCATCGCCGAATTCAAAGTCATCACCAGCAACTTCAGCGCCGAATACGGCCGCGTCGGCGGTGGCGTCATCAACGCCGCCCTTCGCGCCGGTACCAATCAGTTCCACGGCACCGCCTACGAATTCATCCGAAACACTGACCTCAACGCCGTCGGCTTTACATTTAGTCCCGCCGTCTTCCAGAAGCCCACACTCCAGCGCAATCAGTTCGGCTTCACCCTCGGAGGACCCATCATCAAGAACAAGCTTTTCTTCTTTGCCGACTACGAAGGCTACCGCCAGCTCCAGCGCTATCTCAACTTCGACACCATTCCCGATGCCACCGACCGCGCCGGCATTCTTCCTGTGTCAGTCTATGATCCGTTGAACAAAACGCTATATCCCGCCAACACCCAGATCCCCATCAGCGCCCTCAATCCATTTGCCCAGGCGGTCTTATCCCAGCTTCCCGCCCCCAACGGTCCGGGGCGCTCCAATAATTACGAAGCCCTGCTGCTCATCCGCGATTACAGTGACAAATACGACGCCAAACTCGATTACCAGATCAACGAGAAAATGACTTCGTTCCTGCGCTTCAGCCAGCGCAAGGATTTGCAGTATTACCAGCCCGACATTGCCGGTCCTTCCGGCGGAGCAGGCAACGGCTACATCCATGCCATTCAACAGCAGGCCGCCGCCGGCTACACCTGGACGCTGACCCCGACCTCTTTACTCGACGCCCGTTTTGCCTTCACTCACGTCCTCGCCGGCAAGGAACCTCCTTACCTCGGCGGACCCGGCATGCAGGCTCTCTATGGCATCTCGGGCCTGCCCACTTCACCCAGCCTCACCGGCGGTCTCGATTCGCAATCTGTCTCCGGCTTCAGTATGTTCGGCCGGCAAACCAGCAACCCGCAATTCCAGAATCCAACCACGTTCAACCCTAAGCTCAACTACTCGCTAATACTTGGTAAGCACGCCCTCAAGATGGGTTATGAGTTTATGGCCATCCGCACCGAGGTTCTCGATGTGAATCCCCTCTATGGAGCCGACACTTACAGCGGCCAGTTCAGCAAACCCAATTGCGCGCTTCTCGGACTCGCCACGGGCTGCTCCATCGCCTCCGATTCCACCAGCTACAACCTCGCAGACTTTATCTTCGGACTGCCCAGCACCATTCAACTCGGTAACAACTTCGTCACTAATCTCCGCCAGCACGTCAACTCTCTGTACATTCAGGACGATTATCGAGTCACCCCTAAACTCACCCTCAATCTCGGACTGCGCTGGGAATTCGCCACACCCATATGGGAACGCGATAACAACTGGACGAATTTCGATCCCACTACCGATACCCTGGTTAAAGCCACCAACGGCAGCCTCTATAACCGATCGCTGGTACATCCCGATTACAAAGACTTCGGTCCGCGGCTCGGGTTCGCCTGGAATCTCGCTCCCAAAACCGTCATCCGAGGCGGCTACGGCATTAGTTACTCCTTCTTCAATCGTCCCGGCAGCGCGCAGGAAGGCATCAACGCTCCGCAAGCTCTGTTCGGAATCCTAACGCAATCCATTCCCACCGGCGGCGCGGTTCCCGCAACCTTCCTCACTACCCAGAACAGCTTCACCACTGGCATTGATGTTCCCTCCAACTTCAATCCCCTTACGTCGAACATCGATTACATCTCAGCCAACACGCGCTGGCCCTATATCCAATCGTGGTTCTTCGCTGCACAGCAGGCACTGAATTCCAATACCACCCTGGAACTCGCCTACAACGGCAACCACAGCCTCCGACTGCCCATTATTGCCGACTACAACCAGGCCGTCCCCAATCTTCCCGGTCAAACACTGGGAGTGCAGGCGCGGCGTCCCATCCAATCCTTCGGACCCATCACCTGGCTCGATCCAGTCGGAGATAACGACTACAACGGCTTTTCCGCCCGCCTCGAACACAAATTCGGACACGGTCTGTACTTCCTCAACTCCTTCACCTGGGGCAAGGCGCTGGGCGATTCCGAGCAGGCTCTGGAATACTACTCCGGCTACTACGAAGCGAACCCGCAGAACATCCGAAACCTGGGAGCGGAACGCGGACCCACCAGCTTCGACGTGAAACTGGACAACGTCACCAGCATCGTCTACGATCTGCCCTACGGCCACGGCCGCCAGTTTGGAGGTAACATCAACCCGTTCCTCGATGCCGCCATCGGAGGCTGGGAACTCAACTCGATCATCAGCGCCAACACTGGCACGCCGATTGATGTTTCGTACTCGCCCTCGGCCTCCAATGACGTCACCGGCCTGACCAACGACTATCGCGGTGAAGCCATCCTGCGCCCCAACGTGTCAGGCACGGCCCTGAGCCAGAGCACTTCGCAGATGATCAATAACTACTTCGCCGGGTACACCTTCACTACGCCGGCCGCCAGCAATCCCTTCGGCAATCTCGGCCGTGATGCCTTCCGCGCGCCTGGCCTCGTGCAATGGGACTTCGCCGCCGACAAAACTTTCCACATCCGCGAGCGCGCCAACCTGCAATTGCGTTCTGAATTCTTCAACGTTCTGAACCATACGAATTTCGGAGTGCCCACGGCCATTTCCACCAGTTCCGCCTTCGGCACCATCCGGACCACCTATCCGGCCCGCCAGATCCAGTTCGCATTGAAGCTGCTGTTTTAACTAAAGTTCCACTGCAACGCGGTCGATAGGTAAGCCTAGGAGTCCCTAGGCTTAGATGTCGACCGCTTTTTCCAAACTTCGTCTCATCCTGCTTTTCGCCCTGCTCCCGGTCCTGCATGGCCAGGACCCCGTTAAACCCGCCACTAAGCCTGCTGCCACAGAGCAGGAGTACACCACCAAATCGTTCGAACTGAAATACACCGACCCCGACCAGATCCGCCAGATGTTCGCCGATCGATCCTTTGTGATGGAAGTAAATCGAAGTCTGAAGGTGCTGACTGTGCATGGTCCGGCGTCTTTCCTGAAAGAGGTGGAGGACGCGGTGAAGCGCTTCGACGTAGCCCCGCCGCCGCCAGTCAATTTCCAGATAACCATTTATCTGCTGACCGTGGCCGCGCAAGCTCCGGCCGGCGTCGCGCTGCCAACCGAATTGGCGGCGGTTAGCAAGGAACTTACCGCAGCCGGTTCCCAGCCCCTGAAACTCGCTGATTCGCACATGCTGCGCCTGCGCGAAGTACAAACCGTTGAAGCCACCAGCGCGCCCGGCGCCACCCCTTCAGCCCTCATGTCGCGAGTAAAGCTCCAGTCTGCGGCTTTAACGCCGGGTCCCAAGGGCGATCTGGTCAGCCTCAACGGCCTGAAGATTTGGATCGACATGCCCCCGCCCGCCACGGGAGACAAGACCCCGCCGAAAACCGACCCCGATGTAGCGGTAGATCTCGACGTAGAACAAAATCAAGCCATCATCGCGTCCAAATCGGGCCTCGACAAGCCAGTGGTCGTAGTCGTCCGCGCGGCAGTTATTAAATAGCACTCAACGCAATTGCGAGCTGATCGTACCCACTAAATTGTCACAGCGACGCCTCGCCGCAATCGAATCGTCCAGGTGCTTGATGCGCCCATGCCTTTCGTAACACCCGTCTTCTGCCGCCATAGTGCTTTCTTCCCTCCTCTGGCCTTATATGATGGAGATCCCATAGATTCGAACCTGGAGCAGTGGTGAAACAACTGATAAATAAAGTAGCGTCTTTACTGGCCGCAAGCGCGATGGTGGCCGTCTGCGCCGTTGGCGCTGACGACGCACTTACCGTCAAAACAAATGCTGGAAAGGCTCACGGCAAAGCCATTAACGACGGAAAAGTACACGCTTGGCTGGGCTTGCCGTATGCGGCCGCTCCAGTCGGCGATCTGCGCTGGAAAGCTCCGCAACCGGCTGCCAGATTTTCAGGCGAACGCGACGCTACCAAGTATGCATCGCACTGTGCCCAGAACCATGTCTTCGATGACATGGTGTTTCAGGATAGCGGCGCCAGTGAAGACTGCCTTTATCTGAACGTCTACGCACCTGCATCCGCCGGCGAAAGCAGTAAATTGCCCGTCATGTTCTGGATTCACGGCGGCGGCTTCTCTGGCGGCGGAAGCGATGAACCGCGACACAATGGCGACTTCCTTCCGCTCAAAGGCGTAGTGCTTGTCACCATCAACTACCGCCTGGGAGTGTTTGGTTTCCTTGCAACGGAAGACCTCGCCAAGGAGGCCGGCGGTTCGGCAGGCAACTACGGCCTGCAAGATATGGTGGCTGCACTTCGTTGGGTGAAAGCCAACATCGGACAATTTGGCGGCGACCCCGGCAACGTTACAATCTTCGGGGAAAGCGCAGGTTCTTTCGCCGTGAGTACGCTGATGGCCTCACCCATGGCACAAGGCCTGTTCCAAAAGGCGATTGGTGAAAGCGGGGGCGCGGTCGCCGGTTCCACACTTGCCTACGATTCTCTTGCCATGCGCGAGGCTAAAGACGCTAAATGGGTCTCCACACTCAATGTCAAATCGTTAGCGGAACTGCGCGCACTGCCCACGCAAACCATCCTGGACGCCGCTAAGAAACCAGGCGCCGGCTTCCCGCCGGATATTGATGGCAAAGTGCTGACCGAGGCGGTTGGCGACACTTACGCTTCGGGCAAGCAAGCGCACATCCCCCTTATCGCCGGTTGGAACAGCGACGAAGGCAGCTTCATGGCCATGCGCCCTGTGACTGCCGCTCAGTGGAAGGAACGGGCCCAGAAGATGTTCAAGGATCGCGCCGGTGAGTTTCTGAAGCTCTATCCCGCGGACACAGACGCAGAGGCGGTACGCGCCGCTATCGATTTCGGAAGTGATCAGTTCATCGCCTACGGAACCTGGGCCTGGCTGGAAGCTCAGCGTAAGACCGGCAACGCACCTGTCTATCGCTATCACTTTGAACTTGCGGCAACTCCCAGCAAATACCATCCCGGAACCTATGCCTTTCACTCTGACGATATCGAGTACGTGTTTGGCACCTTAGACACGCGCCCCGGCTGGGATCCGCGGCCGGAGGATCGTATGCTCAGCGAAAAGGTCATGACCTACTGGACCAATTTTGCCAAGACAGGAGATCCTAACGGCGGCAATTTGGTCAAATGGCCGAAGTACAACGACGAGAGTCACCCGCTAATCCACTTGAACTCGACCGTCACTTCCAGCGCCGACACGCTTCGCCCGCGCTACGAATTCCTTGAACGTGGCGTCCCGCCCATGGGCTTTTAATAGAGATCGGGAGGCCCGTTGGGACCTCCCGCATACATACCGTGCTTAGTTAAAGAACACGCCACTCACGGCCGCGCCAGGCGCCGCCATAGGAGTAACCGTGATCTTCAAATTCCCTGTCATCGTATAGTTGGCCCAGATACCACCGTTGAAGTTAGAGAAGGTCTCCGTGTTGTAGACCACTCCGGTGCTCGCATCCGAGATCGTAATTGTCTCAACGCGTTGGGTCGTATCCCAGTCCAGCAGGTATAGCGATACCGAATGCGACTTGCCGTCGTTCAGGTTCACGTTCAGGCTGAAGCCCGTGTTGTAGTAGTCGGTGAAGGCGGAAGCGATGCCCGTCGACGAGCCGGGCGACATTTGCAGCGCGCGCGGATCCAAGGTATTGTTCGCATAGGTGAAGGCGAAGCCGCCGGTCTCGCTGAAGGTCGTGTAGCTGAGCGGACTCGATTTCCCGTTCGGAATAATATAGCCGCCGCTGCCGTACTTGCCGGTCCAGTCACCCTTGGTGGTGCTATCGATACCGTTAAAGGTAACCGGCGCCGGTTCCACCGTGCCGGGCGTGAAAGAGACGCCACGAAGCACTTCGCCGTATTGCGCGTCACGCACGTCAGTGAAGGTCTCGCTGGCGGCAACCGTGGGGTCGGTGTTCGCCAGAACGTCGGTAATGCTGACCAGCTTATTGGGATCAGCACCCTGATCGCCGCTGGCGCTGATGGTGGAGGTAACGGCCCAGATGGTCACTGTGCCATTGGGGTTCACTTGGCCGGTGATGTTGCGCAGGCCATCGGTGGCCGGGTTCAACGCCGTAGGGTAATTCGGCACTGAATATTGCACTCCCAGGTTCAGACCGTTCTGCAACACATAGGCGCGGCTCCAGATGCCTGTGCCGGTGTTCAGAATCCATTTCTGCAGACCCGCGTTGGTGCTGCTGGCCGCGTCGGCGGTTGTGCCATCGCCCTCATCCGCCACATACAGCGTGGTGGGGTTGGCGAAGAACAGGCCAAACGGATTCGCCGCTCCGGCTGCCTTCGCCAGCGTGGTTGGGAAACCCGGAAGAATCGTAATCGGCACCGGAATGTTCGATGGCGTGGCTAATGTGCCTGCATTGCCCACCTGGTAAACCGTGTTGATGCCGTTGCTGCCGCTGCCTTTGGACACATATTCAGTGTTGTTGTAGATTGTCAGTCCCCGGAAATTGTTATCTTTACCCGCTTTGTCGGCCGCGTAGCCGTATTCGGTAATGGAAAAAGATCCCGCTTCCGTAGGAGCGCCCGGGATGGTGCCCGGAGTGACTAACTGCGCTCCAGCCGAAGCCACGACGTTGGCCGGCGTCCCGGAACCGTTGTTGGAGTTACCGACTGTGTAATAGAAGCCATTTGCCAGAAACGCCGCACGCCCATTGTTGCCGCTATAAGCGTTTGTATTGGTCACTGTCAGGTCGCCGAAAGCGTCCAGTTGCCCAACTGCGCGGTAGAAGGCCGTTCCCACTGGATTTGTCGGGTCAATCACACCCGGCGTGTTGGAGTTCGAAACGTCAAGCGTGTTCACCGGAGCAACGTAGCCCATGAAGGTGAGGTACTTCCGGTCGCTCGAAAGATTCAGTGCCACTTCCGATTTAGAAGAGAAGCTGGTCACCAGCACCGAAGTGGGAACGGCAAACGTACTCAGCAGCGTCCCGGTGGTGGTCAGTTGATCGAGAAAAATGGGCGAAGTGATGCCAAAGCTGCCATCCGGCACCGCGTTGTTGAATACGTTGGGGTAGGTTCCGTCGTTAGTGGCTTTTCCAGTGCAGCTAGCACTTGCGCCGCAAATGGGTGGCAGTTGCTGGCCAACAATGACGGCCGATGCGGGAGCGGAGTAGACGCTTCGCGAAAGCACAAGATTACCGGGTGTGAAGGTGGTCGGATTATTGCTTTGCGCGAAGCCTGGCGTGATGCAGGCAAGCGCTACAGCAACAAGGCTGCGGAGCTGATTTTTTTTCTTGAACATGAGTTTAATAAATGGTCCCTAAATTTGATAAGGGTTGACTTCTAACCAACCCCGCAGACAGTAACAGCCTAATGTTTTGAAGACGCGACAATTCTGTTACAAAATAAAGTCGCTAGGACTTTCTTAGCCTGCGGGGTACTACTACCTTCGGTCCCTAGACCTTGTCCGCCGCGACCCGGCAATAAGAATGTCGACAATCCGCCGGGCGCTCGCCTCCCACCCCGGTAGAGCCGTCGTATGGAACACCCCGACCAGCGCCCGGACGAAGTCTCCGGGATCGGTATCGGCACGCAGATCGCGGCTGTCAATCGCGCGCTGAACCAAGTCCAGAAATGTGCCGTAGATGATTCCGCGCGTGCCTTCGATGAGGCGCAAGGATCCGCCCGCGACGGTATCCATGGCGGGAATAATCAGCCTTTTGTCGGCCACATGGTCGATAAAGAGAAGCATCCACGCGCGCAGGGCCGCAAGCGGCGGCATGGTGGCCGCAAAGCGCGTTCCAGCCTCAGTCAGTTTTTCCACTTCGCTGCGGTAGACGGCCTCAATCAGATCGTCCCGCGTCGGAAAGTGACGGTAGAGCGTACCTGGCCCGATGCCCGCCTGCCGCGCGATGTCGTCGAGCGTAGCCTCGGCTCCGTGCCGGGTGAAGGCGCCCTTGGCAACCTGCAGGATGCGCTCACGATTGCGTTGCGCATCCGCGCGTGGCTTGCGCGATGACTTTGTCGGCATTCCTAAGTTTCTCAAAAAATTTCTGCAACCGGAGACTCTCTCCATTTATCCTATAAGCGGAGACGGCCTCCACTTTGGCGTGTTTTACGAGGAGTACTAAATGCGGATTTTTGTCACCGGAGCGACAGGATTCATCGGGACGGAATTGGTTAAGGAGCTGATTGAAGCAGGTCATCAGGTGCGCGGTTTGTCGCGCAGCGAAGCCGGCGCGGAACAGTTGAAGGCAGCAGGTGCCGAGGTGCACCGCGGCAACATTGAGGATCTCGACAGCTTGCGCAGCGGCGCGGCGGGCATGGATGCCGTGGTGAACTTGGCATTCAATCATGATTTTTCGGACTTTTCGAAGTTCGCACAGAGCGGCGCTGACGAGCGCACGGCGATTGAGGCGCTAAGTTCCGTCCTTGAACCAGGCAGGCTGCTGGTGGTGACCTCCGGGACTGGATTGGCGAGCGGCGGACCGGGGCATGTGCGCACCGAGAGCGATCCGCCGGCTAGTTCGCCTTCGATACCGCGGCAGCCGGAACAGACAGCCAGGACCGCGGCCGCCGAGCGCGGTGTGCACGTGGCGATTGTGCGCCTGCCGCAGGTGCATGACACCCGCAAGCAGGGACTTGTTCCATTGCTGACTCAGATGGCGCGAGAAAAAGGCGTTTCGGCTTACGTCGGCGATGGCGCAAACCGCTGGGCCGCTGCCCCGCTAAAAGACGTAGCTCGCCTGTATCGCCTGGCGGTCGAGAAGACCGGACCAGGAGTGACGGTTTATCACGCCGTGCAGGAAGAAGGCGTGGCCCTGCGCGAGATCGCGGAGGCGCTCGGCAAAGGCCTGAATGTTCCGGTCATCGCGATCGATCCGGACAAGGCTGCCGGGCACTTCGGATGGCTCGCGCACTTCGCCGCGGTGGACATGCCGGCATCCAGCGAGTGGACACGGAAGACGCTCGGCTGGGAGCCGACTGGGCCGGGCCTAGTCGAGGATCTCACGAATATGAAATATTTCTGAACAGAGAGCCGTAGTTCGCCCTCTTCCCGCAACCCGCGCGCTCGTCGGAAAATTCCCTTAAGTGCAGCGATAAGGCCGGGTAAATCGCGCAGTTCGAACGTCGCGGTCGGGTGTCGTCGTGGTCGCTTCGCCTGCTTGCGGCCACTCAGTGACCGGCGGGCAGCCCCACGACGATCAGAACCGTGTAGTCCTGCTTGCTGCAGCCGTTTACGGCAGGCATGGCCGCCCCCGGATTTACAGGAAAGCCCTTGCTAGGAGCGTTCGCAGGCGAGCACGCGTTGGCAGCCTTCGCCGGTGTGTAGCGGGCGGAGCGGCATCCGAGATGGGTGACATCGTAGAGGGTCGCGCCGTCGGCGAGTTCCCAGCGCTGATTGCCGTTCTTGTCCTTGGGATGAACGGTCAGCACGGTCGCTACCTCGCGGTCACCCGTGACGAGGTATTGCCCGGCAGGCAGCGGAAAGGTCGGCTTCTCCATGATCAAGCCGTGTTCTTCCAGCCACCAATCCGAAGCGTCGAATTTCCATTGCGCCGGCGCCACCCCGGTCGCCTTCAATTGTGAGTAATGTTCCAGCTTGCAGGCGCGCGGGCCAGGGTCCTGGTTCCACAAGCCCCACGCTTGCGCGTCGTTGCCGGAGGTGGCCGCAGGGTCTCCCAGCGCCGCAATGAACTGCGGCTCGATGCGCTTGAACTTCGAGAGGTCTGCGCCTGACGCGTGGCCCGCCGCCAAGAGCAGGGATCCCATGGACAGCAGCCAGCGGCTTACGGACGGCACGAGGTGATGGATATTCATGCAATTGCTCTAGTTGGACCTGCCTGATGACATGCTACCAACGTGAAGGGGCGGCCCAAAGCCGGGCGGTGCCAACTGCTCGAGCAGAGTGAAAGCTCCCCCTGTGTCCTCCCCTGTCACTTTGATGGTCACGAGCGTGTTTAAAAACCAATAGGCAGGGCCGTCCGAACCGCCAACCGCTTTTAACAGCTTTCCAAAGTCCGTTCCACCATTGTGGTTCCTCCTCCCGGCCACAGTCGAGTCCCGTTTGAAGACCTGACCGCCGCCTGGCTATGCACGCGAAAACGGAGGGACGCTACCATACCAGAATGATTCTCCCTGCTCGGAAACTCTGCCTGGCCGCCGCCGCGCTGCTGTTCTCATTCGCCACCCTCGCCCCGGCTGCGGACGCAGTGTCTTTTTCCATTCCGCAGGTGATGAGTGCGCCGTTTGCCAGCACTCTCGTAGCATGGTCCGGAGGCCCAAAGGTCGCCTGGGTGCAAATCGCGAAAGGCAAGCGCAATATCTGGATCGCCGCCGGTCCCGACTGGAAAGCCCGGCAACTCACCGCCTTTAACGCCGACGATGGCCAGGACATCAGTGACATCGCCTGGGCTCCCGACGGGACTTACCTGCTCTTTGCCCGCGGTGGCGACTTTGAAAATGGCGGCGAAAATCCGAATCCCGGCTGGGAAACCAAGTTACCAAGCCAGGACATCTGGTACGCACCTCTTAATGGACCGCCTGCCCGAAAAATCGCGGTAGGCAGCGCGCCGGCCATCTCTCCGAAAGGCGATCTCATCGCTTTCCCGCATGCCGCTGAAATTTCTCTGATGTCGCCGCCAACTGCTGATGCCACAAAGACCGCTGAGCCCAAGGTCGTTCTGCATGACAAAGGAACCATAAGCGCGCTTGAGTGGTCGCCCGACGGCACAGCTCTCGCATTTGTCACACGCCGTTCTCTCCATAGCTTCATTGGAGTCTATGACGTCGCCGCAAAATCGCTCCGCTATCTCGATCCCAGTGTCGACCGCGATGCCTTTCCCGAATGGTCTCCAGACAGTTCGCATATCGCCTATGTCCGCACGCCAACCAGCGTCTTCACCGTTCCCGGCCCTCACCGCGAAGGACCGCCCTGGAGCATAAGAGTCACTGACCTCCGAACCAGCGTGAGTAAAGAGATCTTTCAGGCCGATCCCGGCAGCGGCAGCGTTTTTCACGCGCTCGCCTCTGGCCGGCAGCTCTTTTGGACGCCTTCCAATAACATCGTTTTTCCCTGGGAGCGCACCGGTTGGTGTCACCTCTATAGCGTTCCTTCAAGCGGAGGCTCGCCCCTGGAACTAACTCCAGGCGAGGGCGAAGTTGAAAACGCCTCGGCGGCTCCTACCTCCGAAACTATCTACTACTCCACTAACATTGGTGACATTGACGGCCGCCATCTGTGGAGCGTCAGCCCGCAAGCGACGGCCAAAAGGCTCACTCTCGGCGAAAGCATCGACACATCTCCAGAACCCTCCGAGAAGGACTCGACACTGGCCTATCTTCGCTCCAGCTACAACTCGCCCACTCACGCCGCTGTTCGCATGGCAGACGGAACCGTCAAAGATCTCGCACCCGAGAGCATTCCCTCGGAATTCCCCTCCGCCGCGCTGGTCAAACCGCAAGCCGTCATCCTCACAGCCGCCGACGGCATGCCCATTCATGCGCAACTCTTTCTCCCTCCCGGCTTGAAAGCCGGTGAACGTCGCCCCACCCTGGTCTTCTTTCACGGCGGCTCCCGCCGTCAGATGCTGCTCGGCTTTCACTACATGTATTACTACTCCAACGCCTACTCCATGAACCAATACCTGGCAAACCACGGCTATGTCGTTCTCTCGGTCAACTATCGCAGCGGCATCGGCTACGGCCTCAACTTCCGCGAAGCCTTGCATTACGGAGTCGCCGGCGGCAGCGAGTATAACGATGTAATCGGCGCCGGCTTGTACTTGAAATCGCGCCCCGATGTGGACCCAAAGCGCATTGGCGTCTGGGGCGGATCTTACGGCGGCTATCTCACCGCGATGGCCCTTGCGCGTGCCTCTGATATGTTCGCGGCCGGAGTAGACTTCCACGGCGTTCACGATTGGAGCACCTTACGCGGCTACGGCAGCGTCGATGTAGGCGGCGATCCAAAACTTATCGAGCAGCAGCGGGACATTCTGCGGGTTGCCTTTGAGTCGTCGCCCATGGCCTACGTGGATGGATGGAAATCACCCGTCCTGCTCATTCACGGCGATGACGACCGTAATGTCGAATTCCGCCAGGACGAGGAATTAGTCGAAGCTCTTCGAGCCCGCCACGTTGAATTTCAGCAACTCATCTTCCCCAATGAAATTCACGACTTCCTCCTGCAAAGGAGCTGGGTAACCGCCTATCAGGCCACGGCTGCTTTCTTCGATTCCAGGCTCGGAAGCCCCTACCGTCCGACTCCGCCCCTCACTCCCCCAACATCTCCCCAATGACCCGCCGGAATTCACCAGCCACAGCCCCCGGTGCGAACCTCATGCGGAAGTCCTCCAAGCCTGTCTCCGCCATCCGCTTCAACCTGGCCACATCGCCCATGGCATCTCGGATCACTGCCCTTATCTCCTCCGGATCCTGCGACCCTACCAGCAATCCGTGCTGCCCAAGCAGTTCCCGCTGTACCGGACGGTCCACTGCCAGCGGAACGCATCCCCGGCTCATAGCCTCAATATAGACAAACCCATAACTTTCCCATGTACTGGGCATCAGTAGTATATGACTCTGCTGCAGCAAGGCCAAAACTTCATCCCGCGTCGCCTCTTGTCGAACAAGAATGTTAGGCAAGGCCGGTATGGTTACGCTGCCTCCATCCTGGGAGGAAATGATAGTCAGTGACAACTCGGGGTGCGCCTCCAGCAGCGGAGTCATGGCCGCCACCGTCTGTGCCAACCCTTTCCGCAGCGCCTGTCTGCCGACAAAAACGAACCGCAGGGCCGGGTTCTCCCACTTCTTGCTTATGTCGTCCCCATCTCCAATCCCCGGCAGGAAAAACGGTATTACGCTACTCTTGCCGCGCAGGTGCTCACCGCTCTGCTGCACAAACAGTTCGCGCGCGCTCTGTGTTGTGAAGATCAATCGCTCGGCTTGTTCCGCCTTCGCCCGCTTCCACTCGATAATGCGACCCGATTCCGTTTGCGCCGTGCCTTCCTCCTGCTTCCTCGCTACGTGAGTTGGTCCCGTAATCCACGCCACGGGTAAATCGAAAGTGCGGGAAGGGAAGCGTTCATAAGCGAGAATGGCGTTGAAACCTCGGCCTCGGATGTCACTCGCAAACACCGGACTGTCTTGTTCCAGGGAATAAGTCCAACTAAGCGGAATAGCCCGCAGCGCCCGAAAACCTCGCAGAATGGACAAGCCGTAGCGTGCGTTGATCATCGCATCGGCGACGACATTGTTTTGCGCCGTTACCGTTAGCTCCGGACAATAGTCCGAGATCTTCGGCAGCAGCCTCGCCGCATAGCGCCAATCGGTATTCGTTCGTTGCCGGACGAACCGGTGAGCCGCCGGGACAAACAGCTTCACAGTCGCACTAATAACGGACCGGACCGGCGCCCAGGTAGACAGGCGGAGCGGTTCTTCGCGACCGATCGGAAACGGTAGAGGGCAGGTAAGCTGCCAGAAACTTTGCCGCAAGGATAACCGGCGCTACCGTGAGGCCGGTAGTCAGAAGGCTCGGCAAAAGATTACCCACCGGCGCTTCAACCAGGCTGTGCTGGAACTGAATAGTAAGCAGGATGTACCAGATGCTTGAACCGTAAGGCTCAAAGTTCAACACAGGATTGCGATACCAGATCTGCAGCGAATAATACAGAAGACCGAAAAAGAGGATCGATCCCCAGAACACTCCAGGCAGCGCGAATGAGTTGAACAATCCCGCCATAACTCCATACGACACTTGCGTGGTCTGGTCGTCGTCGGCGACATCTCCTGTTATGTGCGCCAGCAGGTTCCCGCCTGCCGACAAAGGCTTGTCGGGATAGATAAAGCTGGGCACCATCAACTCCAGACCCATCACGATTGTTTGCCAGCCTGTGTAGGACTGGGTTGCATCGGTGGAGGCGATCAGGCGGTCGGCTTCTCCCACCATGGCGAGGCGCGAATAGCTTTCCAGGCTTTCTTTGCCGAGATAGGTTTCGCGGCTTGAGATGGTTGTCTCCACCATGTTGCGAAAATCGGAGTTTGTGGAAACGCTAAAGAAGACTTCTTTAATCACTTCCAGCCGCGATGCCAGGTCTCCGTCCCGGCCACCATGGTCTCTCACGTATTGTGAGTAAGGATAAAGGATAGCGGTGTAAAAGACCAGCCCAGCGGCTACTAAGGCCCACACCGCCTTGCTCTTTAGACCGTACCGGATGAAGCCAACGCCCGCATAGCAAGCCAGCGGTTCCATAGCGCTCTGTTTGGTGGTGGAAGCAATTCCATAGGCAAGCTCCATCGACAGAATGCCCAGCACCAGCGGATGCGAGAGGAAACGTTTGGCGCCCGAACTCCAGGCGTAGTACATGGCCGGAACGACGGCAAACGCGGAAAGCGTGGACAAGTTTTGGGCAAGGCCCCACAATCCGCCCCGGAGGTCGGTAATGTAAGAAGTAGCGAAAATAAGCTTGACGACACCGCTTACTAACGAAAAGAACAGAAACGAAATCGTGATGGCCAGGTAGTTTCGTGAAGTCGTTACATCCGCCACCATTCCCGGAGGACGAGGGAATCTACGGTACAGCCATGTCCCGATAAACAACCCCAGAAAACCCAGTGCCATCACTTCCGCCGTAGCTCGCGGAGCCTTCAGGTGGCTGTCCAGCGCTTGCCACGTCACCGTCTTGATCACTAACGCGAACAGCAGAAACTTGCTGATCAGCACCAGGTTCAGAAGTCCGACAATGGTTTTGAATCCGCCCGCTACATGCACCGCCAGCAGGCCGAAAAAAATGGCGAACGTGAACGCAGCCGCGTTGATAGCATCCGTCCCTGTCATCATCTGCATCAGCCAACTGGCGATGACAATAATCGGTATGGCCTTAGACATTCTGGAAACCCAATGATATCAAGTGTTTCAGGAATCCAGCACCGCAACTTCCTCGGGCCGCCGCCCGGTCAACTTAACCCACAACTTCGATGGCCAATCGGGGTCCATGCAGGGCCGTTCCACCAAGAGGAAGAAAACCACACACAGCAACACCACCGGAACAGCCACCAATAGCAACTGAATTGCATAGTTGACAAAAAAGGGCGCGTTCGCCAGGATGGCTCGTCTTGCAAACTTGAACAGCACGGCAATAAAGATGAAGTGCAGCAGATAGATGGAGTAACACATGCCTCCGGTCACCGCCACCCATTTGTTGGCGAAGAACCACCGCAGCGCCACGCAGCGCATGGCCGCCACACACAAGACGCCCGCTACGAATGGAGTCGCCGCGTGCGGCCAGTACAAGCCGCGCTTCGGCACGAACATCACCGCCATGCTGGCGATCGCCGCCACATCCCAAAGCCACGAGCGCTTCATCGTTTCCAGATTCAGCACAAACACATCCGCCACCAGCAGCCCCATCAGGAAATACTGCCCGAAGAACAAGATGCTCATCTCCACTCGCGGCGAGCCCTGAAATGTCACTTGGACGAGTCCCATCAGCAAAACGCTCGCCAGCAGCAGTCCGCGCCGCATCCACTTCGAACCGATGCGGAACACCTGCATCACCAAGGGCGCCAGCAGGTAGAACTGAACCTCCACCTCAAGGCTCCAGGCGATGGGATTAATCATGCTCTGCGCGCCGAATACCAGGTTGTGCTGGTACAGCGCCGTCGCCGCAAAGTGAGGAACGAAACCTGGCGGAAAACCACGCTGATAAACCACTTCAAGCAGCGTCGCCACAATCAGCGCGGCAAGATACGGCGGCTCCAGCCGCGTCACCCGGCGCATGTAGTACTTCTGAAGCGAAACCGGCTTTGCCTTCAGCAGAAAGTGGCGTGCAAAAGGCATTGCCAGAATCATGCCGCTGACAACAAAGAAGAGTCCCACGCCTCTGTCGCCGTTCGATAACAATCCTTCCAGCCACAGCCAGTTCGGTTCTATCGGAATAATGCGCCCGGAGCGCAACTGCACTTCGCCCAGCATGTGAAACAGCAGAACCGAACAGATGGCAATGAAGCGCAGCGCATCTACCTCCGGAATCCAGCGCCCATCCCGTGTGATTCTCTTAAGCCGGTCAATCAGCATCGCTAAGCTCTTTAAACAGATTAGCCGCAGCTGGTCCTGTAACGGACTACCTGTTCGCGCAGCGTATTCAGGCTGACTGTCAGCCGGTCGGTCTCCAACAACACATATTGATCTTTGGCTGAAAACTCGTCGCGCGCCTCCAACATGCGGCGATGATCTTCGCGCAACACCGGCAGCGTCCGTTCGGAGAAACGGTCTCCCCGCAGCGCTGCGGCCAGATAGTACAACGTGAAATCCACGTCACGCGCAAATGCCTGCAACGCTTCCGGCTTGGTATGCGTTGCCGTCTCGACCACGCCCGCTTCTAATCCCATAACGCAGTAAATCAGCGCAAAGGAACTGGCCATAATCGATTGCAGACAATCGAGCGCGGCCGCAGAAGTTCCCGGCTCCGATGCAACCCGCTCCACTGAGGCTTCGGCGGACGTTCGCGCCAGCCGCCACGCCTTCCTTCTCTCATCCAGCAGCGCCCGCGCCACTTTTTCGTCAACGCCATTAAGAGACTCCGTCACCGCCTGGAAGTAAATGCGCGTCGCATCAATCATCTGTGCCAGCGCGTCCTGCACCGTAACGCGCTCCCAGGTCGGCCAAACCGCATAAGCCGCCAGCGCCAGCAGTCCGCCGGCAACTGTGTTCAAGCCGCGCGCCCAAACCACGTCTGCCGGAGCCGTTCCCGTCGCCGCAATCAGAAAAACAATCAATCCGCTCACCGCCACGGTGAAGACTCCATAGTTCGCAGGTCCCAGGTAGCGCAGAAAAAACGTGAAGACGCCCACCAGCAGCAACTGCGTAGCCGCACCCTCGGGCAGCACATGATACAAAATAGTCGCCAGCAGAAGCCCTCCCACGGTGCCCAGCAAGCGCAACGCGCCGCGGCTGAAAGTCGTAGTGAAATCCGGTTTCAGCACAACCGCCACGGTCATCGGCAGCCAATAGGTGCGCTGCCAGCTTAGACTGCGCTCAATGACATCCGCTACCACGATGCAAGCCGTAAGGCGCAGCGCGTGCCGGAATATGGGCGACCGCCAATCTAAACCGGCCCGCATCGTCGCCAGCCAGTTACTCGCCTGCAACCGCCATGGTAATTCTTGCGTCCGCTTTAGAAAAGCGCGTTCGCCCTGCGGTGTGGTGTGGTCCGTTAACTGCTCCACCAGCCGCAGTTGTCCCGCCAGCACATCCACCGCGCTGGCAATCTTCTCCCCCAGCTTCAAATTTGGTGAACGCTTGAATGCTTGTGCATCGTTGGCAATCTGGTCAATCTTGGCTTGCAGTTCTGCCAGCGTCTCTCGCGGTTTTGTCCCTAGCAGACAGTGCGCTACTGCATGCAGCAGGGCCGCGCCGCTGTGCAGCAATCGGTCCAGTAGCGCCGCCGCATCGGCTTCCTCTTCGGTCTCCTGGTCGTCGCCTTCTCCCAGGCCGTCGCGCAACCTGTTTATCAGATAGACCGACAATCGCAGCCGGTCTGCCTGGTCGAACAGCAATCGGTATCGCTCGCCCGCCACGCTGCGATCGCGTCCTAATGCCGAGAGCGTGTCTTGTATCTGGGTGCTAGTCACGGGCGTCACCGAAAAGGGGGCGCTCTCGTAATCCGGGTCCACTTCCTTCGCCAGTTCGCTATAAACACTGCCCACCGCTTCACGCTCCGGCTTGTCGCGCCGGACTGGCCAGAAAATCACCGCAAACAGCGTCTGCAAAACTCCACCGCCCAGCACCAGCAATCCCGTGTAGAATGCGCCAATCGGCGTAGGAACTCCGCGCGACTCAAACACAATTACCGACACCAGCGTGTTCAACCCCAAATCGCCCGCGTTCGGGCTGACACCCAACATCATTCCGGCAGCAAACGCCCAAATGGCGGCCGTCACAATCGTGGCGGTATGCGATGCACCCGCCAGCGATCCGATAAAAACCGCTATAGCACTGAGGAAACTCCACAGCAGGATGCGGCGCGCCCGCCCAAGGTAGGGATCTTTACCGTCCGCGTAGGAAACGTTCAGCGCTCCCGTTGCAACCGCCACCCCGGCAATCGAATTCCCCATGGCGACGCCGGCGGCCAGCGGAATAGCCACCGCCAGCGCGTTGCGGGCAGCTAGCCAAACATCATTGATTTTCGCTTTATCTACCCGCTTAACCGAGCGCCAGAAGGCGGTTGCGGGGGCGGGAGAACGAGCGGTCGCGGGCGCTGCAATATCAGCCATGGGCGAAAGTTATTCACCCATTCTGGCAATTCACTTAACAGGCACAGTCAGAGAAATCTCTTTGCTCGCGCCTGAGTTTCCGCTTTCAATCAGATACTTCAACAGGTATGTGCCATCCGGCTGTGGCTTCAGTTCCGCACGCGGAAAGTAAAGATACCCGGCCACTGCGTGATCCAGCTTGCCTTCGGGCAAACTACGCGCTAGTAACTGGTTGCGCAGCAGTTCCCTATCCTCCGGCGTTCCGCCCGGCGCTGGATATCTCTGCGGCGAACCGTTGTTGCCGATACCCACGCCAACTTCCGCGTCGGTATAAACCCCGTGTACCTTGCGTCCTGTAACTGGATCGGTATACGTTTCATACCCGACCCCCACCGCTCCGCCCACATCCGGCTTACGCGAGGCCGGCTTTGGCAAATTCTTCTGCTGCATCACCGATGCCACCGTGTCGGCGTCCGCATCATGCGTTAGTTCGCCTTGCCTCCGACCCTTCACTACGAAATCGCTGCGCTGTATCTCTAGCGGGCTGGATGGATTGATATAACAAGCGACCTCAAAAACCAGGTAATCGCCCGATATGTCGAACGCAAATAGATTCTTCACCTGTTTCGCCGGCAACAGCGAGGCCGCATAAACTGTACTGCCTTCCTGCGCCTTAGCTGCGTAGTCATCTGCCTTAGCTCTGGACGAAATTCCGCCCGCACCCTGCTGAGCAAACTGCAACCCCGCGCTCAGCAGAACCAGCAGACCTAACCGAACGGCTAATCGTTTCATAGGCATTGCCTTCAGGTTATCGCAAAAACCCGGTTCTGTTATCTAACAATCGGCCTAAGCGCAAAGCTTATGAAATAAGACCAGCATTGTTAG
>PLRJ01000080.1 GCA_003163855.1 Bryobacterales bacterium
CTTTTCAAGAACATAGCACCGGGAGTTTTCGAAAGAGGTTCAGCAGACTTGCCTGCTGCACACAAGCTGGCTTAAGTCCCCACCCGCACTACCTTCGTAAGTCCGGCGAGCGTTGCGATTGCGGAATACGCCGCCAGTTGTGAAGTACGCGGATTTTCTTGGGAGGGGTTGTTCTCGACGATAGCGGTGAAGCGGCCAAATTCGCCGCTGACGCGAATCTCGTGGATATTGGTTTTTCCATTCGGTACGGCCACAATGCGGGCGCGCACCGGAACCTCAGGCGAAGTAGCCAAACGGAGTGCGGCAGCCACGTTGGCAGTCTTCGGAAAAGCCCGGGCGGCGTCTTCAACCGATCCTTCGAAAATCACTTTTTCCTCCGTCAAAGTCTCAAGCTGCAAGCCATGATCGACGACGTACCTGGCGTCGAGCAAGGCCGCCACCGGCTTGCGGCTGGTCAATGTGACCGAGTCGAGCCGGCCGATGGAAGCGGACTTGATGCCGTCGAGTCCGGCCAGCGCGCCTGAAGGAACGTGGATGCGGCAGCCCCGTTCCGCAGCCTGGCGAAACCAGTCCTGGCGACCGAGCAGTCCCCCGACGCTCATAATCAGCATGTCGCGACCGCGTTCCAGCGCCTTTGGCACGAAGCACTCAAGAGCAGCCTGACTGGCAGCCTCAAAGCACAGGTCGGAGCGGTCAATCATCTCTTCTATCGACACAACCGGCGAATGCGAGGAAAGCTTGGCTGCCAGATCTTTTGCCCGGTCGGAGTCCTGGTCGGCTAGCGCGACGAGTTCTGCATCTACCTGTTTGCGATCAATAGCGTTGGCAACGATAGTCCCAATTGCGCCGGTTCCCAGGATCCCCACCTTCAACATGTCGTTGCCAGATCCACTAACTCAGTTCCAGCATGCGATCGATGGCAACCCTGGCGCGGCGGGCGGTTTCTTCCGGGACACGGACTTGAGGGCTCATCGTCTGGAGCGCGCGAATTACCTTGTCGAGTGTGATTGTCTTCATAAATGCGCACACGGCGTTGGGGTTCACGGGGTAGAAGGTCTTGTCCGGGAACTTGCTGCGCAACTGGTGCAGGATACCAAGTTCGGTGCCGATGGCGAACTCGGCCGCGGTGGATTGCGCGATGTGGCGCAACATGCCCTCGGTCGAGAGAAAAAAGGTGCGATCGGCTGGCAGGCTCCCGTCAGCGGCTTTGGCCATGCACGAGCTTACGCAGCCGCACTCGGGATGCAGCAGCAGTTCGGCATCGGGATGCTGGTCTAAAAGCTCCACTACCTGTTCCGGTTCAATCGTCTTGTGAACGTGACAATAGCCCGGATAGGCGATGATGTTACTGCGTTTCAGCTGGCGGGCAACGACTGAGGCGAGAAACTTGTCCGGCGCGAACAAGATCGGACGGTCGGCTGGTATGGAGCTGACTATCTTGGCGGCGTTGGCGGAGGTGCAGCAATAGTCGCTCTCAGCTTTTACGGCAGCTGAGGTGTTGATGTAGGACACCACCACGGCATCCGGAAATTTAGCCTTCCAAGCGCGCAGGGACTCGACGCTGATAGAGGCGGCAAGCGAGCAGCCGGCTTTTACGTCCGGGAGCAGCACAGTTTTCGACGGGCACAGGATGGAAGCCGTCTCAGCCATGAAGTGCACGCCGCACATAACAATCACGTCAGAGTTTGTTTTCGCTGCTGCTTGCGATAACTTCAGCGAATCGGCCACTATGTCGGCGACTTCCTGAACCTCAGGGCGCTGATAATGGTGAGCCAAGAGAATGGCGTTCCGCTGTTGAGCAAGTTGGCGCACGCGCGCCTGCTTGTGGCGGATCTCGTCCGGCGTATCGGTTATGTTTTCAACCGGCGGGACCTGGTAAAGATCTTCAAAGGCCACTTGAGGGTCAGGTATGGCGGTGATTAGTGCAGCTGTCATCTTTTTCTCCCTTAATTCGGTTGTTTATGAAATGGTTTGCGACAGATCGAGGGCCCGGGTGGAATGAGTGATGGCGCCGATGGAAATGGCGTCGACTCCGCAGGTTGCGTAGGCATCAAGATTTTCATCGTTGATTCCGCCGCTGGCTTCCACCAGGATGGATTCCCAGAGGCGCTCACGACGCAACATATCGAGTGCGAGAGCAGTGCTTTGGGGAGACATATTGTCAAGCAGCAACAGGCAGGGATACTCTTCCGAGTAGTCCTCCTGGAGCCGCTGGAAAGTCTGCGCTGCCTTTCGCGCCGCGGCCTCCCCCCTGACTTCTACTTCGATGAATGCGGACTCATGGCGAAGCGCCCACGCTCGCTCGATGGCCGGCCGTACCGCATCTTCTTCGCGCGATGCCAGCAGAGCCAGATGGTTGTTCTTAATGAGAATGGCATCGGAGAGACCTAACCGGTGGGTGCCGCAATGTCCGAGATGCAGAGCGCGTTTGTCGAGCAACCCCCAGGGAGTCTTGCGCGTGCCAACGACCCGCGTCACGGAGGAGCAGCGAAATACGCAATCCGCCAGATTGCGGGCGGCCGTGGCGACCCCGCTCATGCGCTGCAGAACATTCAACACAACGCGTTCAAGAGATAGAAGTGTTCCCACATCGCCGCTCAGATGCAGCAGGACATCGCCAGCGTGGAACGAGTCGCCGTCTTTCCTTTCCATCCTGACATCCACTCCGTGTGCTTGCAGCAGCAGTGCCGCCTCATCCAGGCCGCCAGCCACACCGCTCTCTTTTGCACTTACTACCGCGGTGCCGCTCCTGTGCTTCAGAGCAAGCGCTTCCACCGTCAGATCGCGCCCGGCCAGATCGCCGCGCAGCAGCAACGCCATCATTTCCTGAGCCGTACGGCGGTATTCAGAGTTAGCGACTGTCAGGACATCCCCCCGGAACAGCGCTTTATGGAGCCGCTGGCTTCGCGTCGATTTCACTTTTGTCAGCGTGTCGGATGCAATCACTTGAGTAGAAATCCTTTCGTTCGCAGCAGGGCTGTGGCGCGCTCAATCATCTCCGGGCGTGAGGCCTCTACGGTGTGCAGGTGAACGCCGCCGGTCAGGGACGAAAGCAAGGAAGCTTTGCTGGCCTTTACCTTCTTGAGGAAATCGTCGACATCGGCACGCGATTCAATCATCAAGGTGCCGCGCAGTTCGCCGTAGAGTGGATGCTCAACGAAAACATCGAGAACTCTCACAGCATGGTCTACCAGGATTTGCAACTCCTGGGCGGTGCTCTCCGGGCTGTGGCGGCACGCGAGAATCGCGCGGTGCGCCAAGCCGGCTTCCTGGGGAAGGCGATAACCTTGCGGGGTGGCGATTATCTGTTCGCCACCAGCCCGCAGGATGGCGATGTCCTGCACCACACACTGACGGCTGACGCGGAAGTGCTTTGCCAGTTCTTCCCCGGTGACAGAACGGTTGTGATGGCGCATCCAATCGAGCATGCGCCGGCGGCGGGTAGCCGATTCGTTGGGAGCGGCCGCAACGTTCTGGTTCCTGCTGCTGCCTGACAGCTGTCTTGTCACCTGACTAGTATAGCGTTGCTGCCGCGGGGCTTGCCACCCGGGGGCGGTGTTTATGATATGTTGCTCGGAATGAATCGTCGGAAATTTATAGCAAGCAGCGCCGCGGCGGCTTCTTGGGTAGCCGTACTGCGGGGCGCGTCCAGCGGTACAGACGGAGCAAGCCTTGAGGTGCATGTCACCTATAGCGGTTCCGGCGATGTAGACGAATCACACAAGCTCTATGTGGCGGTGTGGGATACGTTGGACTTTATGAAGGAAGGCGGATCCGCTCTTAAACCAATTGCGGCGGCGCGCATCATGTCCAAATCGGGCGCGGCGACATTCGACAACCTGCAAAAGTCACCGGTATACATCAGCATGGCTTTTGATGCAAGTGGCAAATGGACCGACCCGACAGCGGACCCTCCTTCCGGGACATCATTAGGCGTGTACGGCAAGGAGCCAGGCGTGGCGGCGCCGATTGATCTTCAGCCGGGCAAAACGACGAAGGTCTTTGCGGAGCTTGACGACTCCTACCAGAAGCCTTGAGATGACGGTGGGGTGGAGGCGACGACTGCAGCCGTGAAAATCTTGCCGGGTCTTTAGTGCTGATTATTCTTCTTCCGGGCCTGGAAGGGACGGGCCACTTGTTTGACGCATTCGTGAAATGCCTCCCGGCGGGCAATCACGCGAAGGTCGTCAGCTATCCGACAGCATCTCCCCTGTCTTACCAAGAGCTGGAAGAACTCGTGGCTCGAGAGCTGCCCACTAGCGGAAAGTACATAATCATTGGCGAGTCATTTTCCGGACCCATCGCCCTTGCCTGCGGCAGCCGCTCTCGAGCCGATTTGGTGGCAATCGTACTGGTTGCAAGCTTTGCCTACAGAGCGCTTGGCCGCACCGGTTTGCTGCTGGCTCGCCTGCCATTAAGCCTGATTTGCCGTTTGCCGATTCCGGACTTCGTGCTACGAACATTCCTGCTCGGCAAATCCGCATCGGAGGATGATTTGAGTCGCACCCGCCGAGCGATTGGTGAAGTGCGGCCTCAAGTGCTTGCCTGCCGCGTCAAGGAAGCCCTGACGAGTGATTACGGGAAGCGCCAGCTACAGCCGGCAAGCCGCGTCGTGGCGATCTTCCCACAATATGATCACCTGCTTGGATCTGCGTCTCGACGATCAGTACGGCAAGTATGCCCGACTGTTGAAGTCGAGATGGTCCCCGCCCCACATTTAGCGTTACAGGTTGCACCCATGGCAGTGTTGACCGTCTTGAAAAGGCTCGGCATCTTGCCCTGAGTTCTTTTCTCTTGCGTAAAGGTGTCGGTTAGCTCGGTGGGAGCGCCTCCGCATTCTGAAACCCGGCATTGATCAAGTGGCAGTCGAGGCGATGCGGCTGGGACTGACTCTTAAAGAATTACAGCAGCTGTTGGAAAACCACTGGCACGGCCTTATGCAGGAGGAGGAAAAAGTCAATTGATAAGCACGTCCGTGCTGAGTAAGAAGTTTGGTTCAAACTGTGCACTCACGGATAACTGCCGGGCATTGTATTCAACCAGTGCAAAAAGACAGAGGATCTGCCATCACGATTGCAACGTGGTCTGCCAAGGTAGCGAGATGTCCGGCAAAACCTGCGAAATTCATGGTGTCCGCGTATTCGAATTCCTGGTCGCACCGAACACATTCGCTAAAACAACGTCAACGGCACGCTCTTCGAACTGAACGATACACCAAGCGAAACACGGCTCTCATTTACCCCTTGCAGAGCATAGAAATTGTCGTAATGAATAAAGTCATACCGAAAATTCAGAGCGATGTATTTCTTTAGCGTGTAGCCATAGGAAGCACTGAAATTGGCACTGGAATAAGTATTCGAAACAGTGTTGGCGATGCTGGTAAGACGGAAGTAAGAGCCGCCCAGGCCAAAATTGGAAAGCCGGTGCGAAAAAGAAACAGTAAGCGTTACGAACTGATCTTTAGACGTCAGATAGGTGCCGTTACCGGCGTTTACGCCCTGGCCGCCGGTGAGAGAAACCGACGAGCGCTTCAGGTAGTGGCTGACACCCAGTTGAAACGACGGCGTGTTGGCGCTTCGATTATACGGTCCCGTAATGTAGCCCGACACAAGTTGCTGCCCCAGCAGCAAAGTCACCGGAAGAGTGATGGTTCCCTGCGAATGGCTGTGCGTTTCACCGGCTGATAAATTTGCACTCCAGCGACTGGAAAACGTGTGGGACAAAGTGAGAAAGCCGCCGTCAATCGTGCTGCTGCCGAAATTAGAACTGTAAGTGTAATAACTATGAGAGTAAGTGCCGCCAACCGTGGTGCGGGCGGTGGTTCGATATTGAACGGAGGCAGTGCCCGTACCGCCAAGGCTCCTGGCCGCGCCGCTGTAGTTGTAACTACTATAAAAGCCGGCGCCGCTGAAAACATAACTAAGGCGCCGCGTCTGGGAGTAAGTCACGTTCACGCCCGCGCTGGCGAAACGCGACCGGCTGGCCAGCGGGTTGGTAATATCCGTCGACGCGTTAGTCGGCTCCATGCTGTAAAAAGATCCGCCATACTCCAGAATGCCTCCACCCAGGCTGAAGCCCACTCCCCAGCGGCGGCTTAGTTGTTTATTGAACAGCAAAGACAGGTTTTGGGTGGTGCCGTTGCCATACCCGGTGGAGTTATAGTGGCGATAATCTCCCCGATAAGAGAGCGAGAACTGACCGCCCTTAAAAGTATGGCTCGCCGTGACACCGCCGCCCACGTCCCATCCAAACGCCCCGCCGTATGTGCTTGCCCCGTTGCGGATAACAGGCAGGTTCGTGTCGTAAGTCCCGTTGCCGAATAAGAAGTAGTTGACAAAGTCGTGATCCAGTATCTGGCTGGTGAGAGTAGCGGACGGCTGCACAACCACATCGCCGGAACTTGCATCGCTCTGCTGGGCGCAGCAGGCGACCGCCGAAAGCAAAGCCAGAGCGCAGAAGCGCCGGGCCGGAATCATCAGCGTGTTCCTTGTTTTCTGGGCGGCTAACGTTAAATCCATCATTCCAAACCTTTAAGTCTGAGGGTTACCTTACAGCGTGTCAAGACAATTAGTAGTAACAATCGGCTGGTAATCTCGTTGTCGTGAGAGTCGCACTTATCGGATTTGGGAATGTAGGCAAAGCATTCAGCCGCTTATTGGAGAAGAAAAGGTCCGCTTATCCCTTTCGGATCGTCGGAATTCACACCGGACGGCACGGGAGCGCCTTCAACAACAAAGGCTTGGGCCCCGCGCCCGAGTTCGGCGAAGCTGCGGCCTCTGCCGGCGAATTCCTCGATCGGGCCAGGCCCGATGTGGCCATCGAGATCACGACCTTGAACCCGGAAAGCGGCGAGCCCGCGGTTGGCCATATTCGCGCCGCCTTGCAGCGCAACATTCATGTCATAACGGCTAACAAAGGCCCCATCGCTCATCAATACGCAAGCTTGCGCGAACAGGCGCGCCAGGCGCAGGTGGAGTTTCGCTTTGAATCCACCGTCATGGATGGTGCGCCCGTTTTCAACATGGTGCGTAATAATCTGCCTGGGGTTAAGATTCTCGGTTTTAGCGGATCGTTAAACTCCACTTCGAAGCTGGTCGTGGAAGCCATGGCGCGCGGCCGAACCATGGACGAGGGCATTAAAGAGGCTCAGGCGATGGGCGTAGCTGAGGCCGATGCCGGTTTCGACATCGACGGCTGGGACTCGGCTGCCAAAGCCGCCGCGCTGGCCAACGTCTTGATGGATGCGGGGACAACTCCGCAAAAAGTAGAGCGCCAAGGTATTCGTGCTATTACAACGGCCGAAGTGGTCGCGCTGGCGGCCGAGCATAAGACAATCCTGCTGGTCAGCCGCGGCGAACTGGATGGTGGCACGGTCCGGCTGCAGGTCAGGCCGGAGATTCTTCCGCAGAGCGACCTGATGGCAACCGCCCGCGGCACTTCCAACCTGATTCTCTTCCATACGGATCTAATGGGATCCGTCGGCACAGTCGCCATTCAGCCCGGCGTCGAGCAGACTGCTTACGGCTTGTTTAGCGATTTAGTCGACATTGCTAAATCCGTTTGACACGTAGTTTCAACCTTTTCAAGATCCGCGGGCACTCCGAATTTGGCACCTTGCAGACTGGGATCAATAGACCGGCAAAGGCCCGTCAACACCGCGCCGGCACCCACTTCAATAAAGCGGCGGATGCCAAGTTGCGCCAGCTGCAGGATCGAGTCGGTCCAAAGAACCGCGTTGGGAACCTGCTGATACAGACCTTCGCGCGCATCTTCGCCGCTGGTGATGCGGCGCGCCTGCCAGTTATTGATCAGCGGTACCACAAGCGGTTTGAACGATATCGCGTCCAGATCAGCACGAAGATTCAATTGCGCCGGCCGCATCAACGGGCAATGAAAGGGAGCGCTGACATTCAGTTGGATGGCCCGTTTAGCCCCGGCCGCTTTGGCCAGTTCCATGGCGCGCGCAACGGCGGCGGCATGCCCGGCAATCACAATCTGGTCAGGCGAATTCAGGTTAGCCGCCGCAACCACCTCACCCTGGGAGGCCTCGCTCAAAATGGCTCCCAGTTTTCCTGGCGGAAGCTTCAAAAGCGCAGCCATCGCGCCAACGCCTGCCGGTACTGCCTCCTGCATATAACGCCCGCGCTTCTGCACTAGACGAAGTGCATCGGCAAAAGTAATGGACTCCGCCGCAACCAGCGCAGAGTACTCGCCCAGGCTATGGCCCGCTACGATGGCTGGCTGACAGCCCTGCTCCTTCAGAACACGGCATGCGGCGGTAGACACCGCCAGCAGCGCCGGCTGCGTGTTCTCCGTCTTAAGAAGATCCTCTTCGGGACCTTCAAAGCAGAGTTGCGAAAGAGGGAACTGCAGAGCGTCGTCAGCTTCTTCAAAAGTGCGGCGCGCGACAGTGAATTCGGCAGCTAGCAGCTTGCCCATACCGGCGAATTGCGAACCTTGGCCGGGAAAAAGAAACGCGAGTTCAGACATGTTGAGACCGTGTCGATCAAATTGACACAATTTACATCTTAGACGTTGTCCCCACTCGGGCCCGCAGCGTGGGATATAGTGAAAAAGGTATGAAAAAGAAACCGATCGCCGAACCCATCATCTCGCCCGAGATTTTGGAGATGGCAAAGAAGTCGGTTGAGGCTGAACGGCGCCCCGCGCAAAAAGCATGCGCCGTGTGCGGAGCTACCTCTACGCCGCTTACAGGACCGCAGAGTATTGACGAGGAAGACCTTTGCTGGGTCTGCCGCCGCTTGAAAATCAGCGCCTGGCGCGATAGCGATCAACAGCTTTCGGCGCAGGAATAAACCCGCTGGCCGCTTAGACTGGCTTTTCCTGAGGCCGTTCCTTCCAAACCGTCAAATGCGGCTCCGCCACTTCCTCCTCTGGACGGCCGTTTGAGTAGTAGTACAAGGCCATAGACTTTCTCGATCGCTCCGCCGGGCACGTCAGTGGATCGGGATGTCCGTGATACGACCACTCAGAAGTGTTAAAGATTGCGCACCGGTTGAAAAGCGGAAAGATGGCGGCGTCGCGTGCCGTCATGCTGCGATTCCACAACTCCAGCGCGCCGCCATACGATTCCGGCCAGTCCTTGTTTAAATAAAGCAGGAGGTTGATCCGGCGATCCAGTTTAAGCTTGTTGTGCCGGTTAAAATCGATGTGCACATCCAGCTTGCCGCCCGTTTCAATCTGATGCAGACCGCCCCCGACGAAATAAGGATCTGGAATAAGGCCTTCTATACCAGTAAGGCGTTCCAGAAAGTCGAGCACAGGCTTGGTGTTGAGAAAATAGAGAACATCTCGAATGACGGGCGGAAGGCTCTCCGGAGCCGAGAATGCCAGCTTTTTTTTCGCGTACCCATAATCGTGATGAGTCCAGTCGATTCGTTTGGGTTCTGGAAAATCGTCCAGAACAGCTTGCGCGACCGCCTGCGGCAGAAAGTCGTCAAAGCTGATATACGGAAAAGGAATATTGTTCTGATATTCGTCTGCTTTTTCAGTAGCGCGCTTCATCAGCGAATTCACGAATGCCGGCTCGAGAAGCCCGCTTAACACGTCGGACGAAGCACCAACAGCGGACGACGGAAACATCCCCAAATATTCATTGACGCCAGCGAAGTCAAGCGAACTTGACTGTAGCCGGTAATCTGTATTCGCGACGTAAGCGTCCAGCGACCGGATCTCGCGCACATGATCGGGAATTGGGAATTCAAAGCCATGAAGGCCGTTTCCCATGCCTGCGTGCAGAAGATCCTGGCGAAACTGGTTGGCTTCGACAAAGCCGGCTGTGTTGCCGTTGATAATTATCTGTACGGTAAGCGGAACATCTCCATGTAAGTGATCGCACACCCAGCCAACCAAAGTTCTGTGGCGGATTTGATCGGCGAAGCCGATGAAATTGTGATCCATAACTGCAAATCAATCCTATCAACACGACACGATATAGCCTCCGCCGTCACTTCTTGCCCAGATACGAACCCCCTGGCTTCGTTTCGCAAATGAACGATGTCCCCTAGTTCTCCGCCTAATATAAATGCATGGAAGCACTTTATCTGGATCTTCTGAAACGTTGCGTAGCTCGCACAATTTTCCACGACAAGGCATTTCACCCTCCTGACATCACAACGCAACATCCCTATTCCCAGGAACTCAGGAACGATGGACGCGACTGGCCCGTTGAAGCTGTGACGATGGTGGGAGTTAAGCGATTAGAGAACCTGCAAAATCTGCTTTCGCTTGCGACCCGTAGTTACGGGATTCCGGGAGATGTGGTTGAGTGTGGCGTGTGGAGGGGCGGCGCATCGATCTTCATGCGCGGCGTATTGCTTGCGCTGGGACAAGCCGATCGGCGTATATGGCTCTATGATTCCTTCCAAGGACTGCCTAAACCAAGCAGTGAAGGCGATATCGACCTCACCGGCCTTTCCAGCTATATTGGTGTTCCCTTAGAGCAAGTGCAAGAGAATTTCAGGGAGTTTGGGCTTTTAAGCGAGCAGGTAAAGTTCGTGCCGGGCTGGTTTAAGGACACATTACCAACCTCTGAGGTGGAGAAGATAGTCTTGCTGCGACTGGATGGCGACATGTATGAAAGCACGAAAAATACGCTCGACCATCTCTATCACAAGGTTTCCCTGGGCGGTTATGTTGTGGTTGATGATTATGGATGTCTGCCGGTTTGCAAAAGAGCGGTTGATGAGTTCCGGCAACTTAGAAAGATCAGTTCGCCCATAATTCCGATAGACTGGACTGGCGTTTACTGGCAGGTTAGGTGATTCGTAATCGATACAGCTTCGACTCCCGCCAAAATACCAGTCCGCCGAAACTTACATTTATTTCTCAGCGTGTGCTCTTCTCGTCGGCGATTGTAGGAACTTCCCCGCCGTCAACAAATCGGGCCAGCGCCTGCATCTCGGCGGTCATCCTATCTCCTTCGGCGGGAAGCCACCTGGTAAGAACGTCGGCCAAGGCGCGTGGCATGATCGGTTTGGAAACAAAGTCGTCCATACCGGCGGCTAAACAGTTTTCGCGCTCTTCCTGCATAGCTGCCGCCGTCAGGGCAATGATGGGAAGCCGTCGCCGGCCCCTTTCCGCGTTTCGAATTTGGCGGGTTGCATCCAAACCATCCAGGACCGGCATATGAACATCCATCAGGATGAGGTCGTACGAATTGGATTGGATAGCCGCCAGCGCCTCCAATCCGTTCTCGACGCCGTCTGCCTCCAAGCCCATTTTTTTCAAAATGCCTATTGCCACGTAGCGATTGGTAATCACATCGTCGGCCACCAGGATTCTTAGCTCACGGCCGGTAAATAACTGCTGGATCCTATCGCTGTCGCGCGCCCGAACGGAGGACGACTCGGACGTGACGGCCGGCTTGGCGGCAGTGCCGCGCCCAACCCGGATGTTAAACCAGAAAGTTGTACCCACGCCCACTTGGCTGGTAACGCCGATTGTTCCATCCATCATCTCCACCAT
>PLRJ01000130.1:0-685 GCA_003163855.1 Bryobacterales bacterium
CGCGCCTCACGTGAGGCGCGACTGGTTTGTTGTTGCGTGCTGATGGTCCAATGCGGTGTTTCAATCCACGCGCCTCACGTGAGGCGCGACCACCCTGACCTCCAGCGATCCTGGCAATAACAACGTTTCAATCCACGCGCCTCACGTGAGGCGCGACGCTACTAGGGCTTTGTCAGGCCGTAGGTAACGCTGTTTCAATCCACGCGCCTCACGTGAGGCGCGACGGCAGCAGGAGCGATCAAGTCCTTTATTGATCTGTTTCAATCCACGCGCCTCACGTGAGGCGCGACCCAGAGCTGCGGCGAGATGGCCGCGAAGCTCTTCGCGTTTCAATCCACGCGCCTCACGTGAGGCGCGACGACAATCAAGGCGGCATCGGGTTGCATCTCGAAAGTTTCAATCCACGCGCCTCACGTGAGGCGCGACCGGTTTCTGTGGCGATCTGCTGCGCGGTCATGCCCGTTTCAATCCACGCGCCTCACGTGAGGCGCGACCATTCTGGCGTCCCAATCAGCGACGTGCTTTGCTTGTTTCAATCCACGCGCCTCACGTGAGGCGCGACTTTCCACAGCGTTCGCATGTTTTGCCACGCTGTAGTTTCAATCCACGCGCCTCACGTGAGGCGCGACGACCACGCAGCTCATCCACCACGCGTGATGGATGTGTTTCAATCCACGCGCCTCAC
>PLRJ01000130.1:761-8786 GCA_003163855.1 Bryobacterales bacterium
GCCTCACGTGAGGCGCGACGGCACGGCTCGAAAGCCGCACCTCCTCAGCATCTTACAAGCTTCGTTCCGCCAACCCGAGCGTCGACTCAATGTACAGACCGTTACCCCACGCCCCAGGTAGGCCAACTAACGCCTGCTCAACTACTTACGAACATCGCGAACATCCCGGCAATTCCCTGTCCGCTTCATATCCGCGCACACAAACTCAAGCCTTAAATAACAAGCGGTCCCTCCGGGTCGTATGACGGTTTCGCCCCGACATGCTCTACCCGGTTCTGCCAGTTATTGCCCAAATAATAAAACCGCAAACTGTCATGCTCATCGTCAATTTCACGAAGTAGCTTTGCCTTCAACTTCACCCATTCAGCCGCATCAACAAGGCACTCAAAGACAGAAAACTGCACGCGCTGGCCATGGTTCACGCAGATCCGAGCCACCCGCCGCAACCTCCTCTGGCCGGCTTTGCCCTCAGTGTTGACGTCGTACGTCACCAGAATCAGCAAGCCGCCTCCATCACTTCCAAATCATCACGGGATAGCCATCGAGGTCTCCGCGAATGTGCCGGGCGAGTAAAAGAGCCTGCGCGTAAGGAAGCAACCCGACGGCTACCTTCTCTCCCAGGAACGGATGCTGAATCTCCTCTTGTTTTCGCTTCTGCCATGCCACTAAAACTTCCTTCCTGGTCCCCTCATCCATGCTGATCGCGCCCGACTCCCGCCGATGAAAGCCGGTCGGTTTAATTTGCCGCCGGTTAATCAACGTTAAAGCAAGACGATCTGCCAGCACCGCCCGCAACTCCTCCATCAAATCCAGCGCCAAACTCGGCCTGCCAGGCCGGTCCTGATGGAGAAAGCCCACCGCCGGGTCCAGCCCGACTGATTCCAGCGCTCCTACGCAGTCGCCCGACAGCAGCGTGTAAAGGAACGACAGCAGCGCGTTCAAATTATCCAGCGGCGGTCGCCGGCTGCGCTCCCGCATAAAGAAACTATCCTTTTCCACTCCAACCAAATGGTCCAATACGGCGAAATAGGCCCGGCCCGCCTCGCCCTCAATCCCGCGCAGGGCTTCCAAGTTAGCGGCCGTCTGTGTCAACTCCACTAGCCGCGCCATACGCCCGCACAACTTCTCGAGCGCGTCCGACGACTCCTCACTTTGGCTCTCGCGAGAGCCGCGCAGCAGCACCGTTCGCGCATTGGCAATCTTCCCCGCCACAAAGCTTGCCGCTATTGCCACGCACTGCTTCCCGTCAGCAGCCATCCGATACTGCTGTCTCCGAAGCAGCACATTGCCAGAGATGGGCCCCTGAAAGCGTCCAATGAAACGGCCATGCTCGCTCAAGAAAGCGAGATAAACCTGCTTCTCCGCGCACAGTGACATCAAGCCGGGCGTACACATCACCCGGCCAAAGCACACTATTGAGCCCAGGGTGTGTATGGGCACCCGCAGCCGAACCTCGTCCCCTACCCGCACCAGCGCCGTCTCGCCATCGCGGCTTAAATACGAATCCTGCGTGGTGATGTAAAGCGTATTCAGCAATTGCTTCATTCGACACCCCGCACGCCGCCGCCATCCAGCACCTCGCGCAGAGCCGTCTTGAGATACTGCTTGGCGCTCTTTCCGCCGGTTGCTTTCGGGCCGCAAACTTCCAACAAGGAACAACTCCTGCACTTGGGAGCATACACAGGATGTGGCGTTAGAGCGGCGCGCGTCAATTCGTGCAGCCGCCGAATCAAGATCTCGACGCGTTGACGCAGCGTCTGATCGAAAATGACCGGCGTGCGCCGCCTGGGCTCGCCATAAAACAGCGAGCCTTCCGGAATGGACACGCCGAGCATCTCTTCCAGACACAGTGCCTGCGCGCAAAGCTGGACCTCATCTATATCGTCCTTCTTTGGCTTGCCGCGTTTGTATTCCACCGGCCTTGGACCGTCAGGCCCAAATTCAACCACATCCGCCCGTCCGGCGATGCCATACTTCAGCGACCGGACGCGCAGCCCGCGGCAGGTTCGGACACCGTCACGAATCTCTGTAGTTTCGGAATCTGCATTCTCATGCAGAAGGCGACCCTCGGCCGTGAGTCGGTTTTCGTTCCACTGCTGTTCGAGGTGGATCAGACCCCACTGGCGCTCGCAAAACGCCAGATGCTGGAGTGCGGAAAGCGGCAGCAGGTCGTCTTCGGGGTACACACCTAGAACCCTGCTATTTCCTCAGGTTCCAAACCCGGAAGAGGATCGAAAGTGCAGGTCCCATCTGGCCCCACCTTCAGTGATCGGTGAACCTTTGCTGACGAATATTGCCCGGACTTTGAGTTATGTTTCCACCATATGACCTTGAGAATTTCCATACTGCCCTCGGGTCGTGCTGACGAAGCGTCATTCTCGAAGAGCCTTGGAAAGATAGCTTTCAAGGCATCGGCATCTTCATTGCTAAATCCAGTCCGCTCGGCCAACTGTGGATTCATGCTCCCATAGAATACGTAAACCGCATTATCAACCCGATGCTTCATTCCCATGGTGTCGGACCCTCGCTTGCTGCCATCACCGTCGCCACTGACACTCTTGGTGATTTGAGTGCTGGTCACGTCCACGGGCTGAACGCTGAAAGCCGACTGCAAAGTAACTGGCCCCCTTATCGGGATCGAGACCCCCACCTCGCCGCCCTCTTCGTCAGCACCTTTGCCTTTTTTCTTAGGCAGGGCAAAAAGTTGTCCAAAAGCCCGCACATCAATCCACTTTTCGCAGGCTAACTGCGCAGTCTCCAAGCTTCCAAATTTTTTCCCAAAAGCTTTGTCCGCGCGGTCTCGCAGGCTTGTCGCATCGTCAACCTTCCGATCGTCGGACTGCACAAATATCGAATATTTGCCGTCCTCCTGGAGCCGGTCTCGCACCTTGCGCTTTAGGCACACATCGGTAATCTCGCCGTAGCCGTTGTAGTCGGTTCGTGGACGATTCCCGTTCAACGGATCGCCGTTGGGATTTGCATGCTTGACTCGCAATACCACCGCAAAGTCAATCTTGTTCGTCAAAGGATTCATTACTCAAGACCCCCGTTTTCTGTCTCAGCCGCCGCGCCGGCGGCGGTTCCAATGTCAGCTTTGCTCCAAAGCGAAGCCCTTTGACAGTGGTAGCCAAGCAGGAACTCGCCCGAGAGCTTACCGTCATTTATAAAGTCGTCGGTCCTAAAGAGCCCCATTACTTCATCGAGGAGCTTTTCCCTCTTAACCAACGAGGCTGGACGGCTCGCTCGCACCCGCGCCTTGTAAGGCGTCAAGGCGAGTTCTATGCTCTTCCATGTGGTGCTTGGACGATCTGCGAATCTGTGCATCAGTTTTGCGGCGTTCGTCTCACGGTTTTCCTTAGCGACATATAAGGCAAGACCTTCAATACTTTCTGCTACGGCCAGCAGCCTGCCGAAAAGATAATCTCTGGTGGTGCGATTTTCTTCTAATGCCATGTCGTACCCTTCTTTCCCTCTGCTTCCCCGCACAAGCGAACACGCTATACCAAGGCACTTCTCCCACTCCCATTGATCCTTTTGTTTGAACGACGATCTATTCGAAACCCGACGCACGCAGCAGTCCACAAGGTCTTGCGGAATCGGCCTTGCGTCAATAATGCACGGTAGGAGCCTTTCGACTGTCGCCTTGCGAAGACGTTCGTCCAGCTTACGGGTATAAGCGCATTCGGCGATGTCCCTTGGTGCTGGAGCGCCAATAAAGCGAGACTTAGCAGAGTAGTTTTGAAACCAGGCGAATCCCGTATGCCAACTTTGTAGTCGGCGGAGAAACTCAGGGGCGGCCAGCTCTCGGTAGTAAGTAATACCCATCCTACCCGGACTAGCGGAGTCAAGTCCCATCACCACGATCTCGTCATGATCAGCCAATGCGGAACCGTACCCAGATATAGCCTTCGTCAATCGCCGCGCAAAGTGCTGCCCAACGTCTCCGGTATCAAGATCCCCATCGTCAGTCTCCACCTCAAGGCCAAGTAACTCCGCTGTGCTCGCCAGGGGATTGGGCGTGCGCTGACCTCGCAAGGCCCATGATACAAATACCTGCCCGCTCTCTTTGTCGTGATAACCCTGCCTCGCAATTAACCATCGAAGCGCGCTGTGGGCCTTCTGCGTATTTGCCACCGATATGCCATAGCATTGCTCAGCGCGGTCAAATCGTCCCCTGAATGTAAAGCCGCTTGAATCATTCGAGGATATTAGCTTTGCACCATCTCCGCCATGCCTAAGCCTCTTCGGATGGCTGGCGGCAAGCGGGCCCATCTCTCCTGAAACCATGCAGAAGCCGGTCTTGGTGTTCATAGCCGCATCAAATCGGATCCAGGAAGACTGGACCTCGGCTTTCTGCCACACCGCCGACACGAGATCTCCTGGGCTTTGAACTCGCCACCTTACAAATACATCCCCTTGATCACGCTTCCCCTCCTTCGCTGTCAACATCTTGAAAATCGCGGGCGGGGCATTGTCCGACTCCCACCTAGTCAGCAGTTTGCCCTCGGCAGAACAGTGGAGCAAACCGTGGCGCACTAGGTCAGCAACTACAGTCCCCCGTTTGACATAGCTCAAAACGGCGTCGACCGATGGGTGTGAGTCGGATTGGGCCCATTCTTGAAACTGCTTTAGATAGGCGTTAAAAAATGGCTTTTTCTCGCCTCCGAAAGCGGAATAGTCGGCTGCACAGTACTGGATTTTGTCGCATAGGGGGTGGGGCGCACAGTTGGTTGTTCGCCCAGCCGACTCTTCACTTGCCTGGATTAGCGTTCTCCGCGAACCCTTGTCCTCTAACAGAACAGCGCGTGTGAAGTTTCCTGCCGCGTCCAGAACAATCTCTATGTGAGCTTGCTGCTCAGTATGGCTAAGCGGAAGTGGTGGCTCAGACTCAAACTGCGAGGACCCAGCACAAGCCTCGTATGTTTTGTAAAGCTTTTCAATCCAGCTCATTTCACAATTCCAATTGCGCCTCTTCGGCCTCAACGCTCCTCATGTCCCTACCCGCGCCGAATTGTTTCGCTGCCATCGGTCCGACGAACTTCTTCAAGGTGCAATTCTCTGGCCGGGGAAACGTAATAATGCCGTCCAACATCTTTGGGAACCAAAAGCTGCTTTGGAGCTTTTCTTCGCCCGTCTCGTCGGGGTAGTCAAAGCTGTGAAACATTAAACCGAAACCCAGCTCCCCTTTCCGATCAAAATCGCTAACGCCACTTCCGAAAACACACGGCGCAACGTACCCTTGACAATCACGGGTACCCAGAAAAATATCTTGTCGGCCACCTCGCTCTAGGCTTCGTTGCGCCACCTGAAAATGCTTCCCCGCAATTCTGTCCTTCTCCAGTTCTGGCCGGTGACGGTTCCACTCGAAGTGCGCCCTAACCTGATACTCGACGCACGGCAACTTAGAGCCGGGGTCGGGATCGCCCGTTAGAAAGGTATAAATGGCAAGCGCATTGCCGGGCGCGTTATAGTTTAGCGGCTTTGTCCCCTTTGTTTGCGTTCGAAAGCCTTTCATAACTCTGACCGCGTCAATGATCCAGACAAATGTGGGCTTCCAGTAAATGGACTTTGTGATGCCCTTTAGGGCCTCATACGTCGGTATATGGTAAGAGCACTTTTCCCCACCAACACGAGTTAATGGGTCCGTGAACATCGCGTACCTTCCCCACACGCGGAATTCTATGGTATTCATCGGCGTACTATGCATTCTGGAACTCCATTTCCTCCGATCCGTCCAACGCTAAGCCGAACTGGTTGCTGTAAAAGCGTTCGTCAAGACAAAGTACTCCGGTACCAGGCTGAACCTCTCGCAGGGCGTGCGCCTCGTCAAGTCGTTTCATCACATGTGGGAAAACGTTGACGGTGAATTGCTGAGCCCGTCTGAGCAAGGCGAAGCGCCTATCTGGCGCGAAGCCTTGGAAGAACTCTGCAATCACAGCTTTGCCTCCCTGGCCATACGGCACGATAACGCCTCGGGTAGCCGACTCGATGGGTTCGAATTCCTTCGCCGCGCTCATGAACGATTGCCAAAGAAAGACGTTTGGTTTCTTTCCCACCCGCTGAGCCTCTTGCACGGCTAGCCGGTTCTCTCCAAGCATGTTAAGCAGCGTGTCTTGTCTCCCTACCTTCTCAGCGCTAACAGGGTAGCTCATTTCCAGCCTCCGATCAAAAAAATAATATTCGAAATACCTTTCGATAAGATCAGGACCGGAAAAGTCGAGGGGCGCGGACTTGCCCGACGTTGAAGACTCGTCAAGCACGCGTTGCGCCGCCTCTTGCGCCAGCCGAATGTCGGGCAACTGCTTAAGGGACTCGCCCGCAACGTTGACGATTTGCACTCGGCCCATTGATCTTAGTCCATTCCGGTTGCATCGGCCTGCAGCCTGCGCAATCGAATCAAGTCCCGCAAGCGCGCGGATGACCGAGCCGAAGTCAACATCAACGCCAGCCTCAATCAATTGGGTACTTATGCAAAGAACAGGCTCATCCTTGAGGATGCGCAGCTTAACTTTTTTCAGGACTTCCAAACGATGCGCAGGACACATGTTCGTGCTCAAATGAAACGCCTTAAAGCACGCTGTCCTTTCCAGATATCTCCTGAAAAGCGAGCTTGCCTGTGATTTTGTATTCACGACCATAAGGCAACTGCCCGACTCGGCAGCCTCGGAATGCGCTAGCTCGATTAGCTCCTGTTCCTCCCAGCCACCCGCTTTTCTCCGGTCATGCGCCACGCACCTCTTCAATCCACTAAACAGCGATCGCACGTCGCGAACAATCTCAGATGCCGCGTCAACCACAAATGCGCCCTTCTTCGGATCTACCCGGTGCAAGAGCGGCTGCGTCGCTGTGCACAACACAACGGAACTCCCACACTGTTCAGCAAGGTAATTAACGGCATTGTTGAAAAGGTGAACACACCGCACTGGCAGAGTCTGAATCTCGTCGAAGATCAAAACCGCGTTCGCTAGTTGATGCATCCGCCGAACGGCACGGGTGCCCGACCCGAAGAGCGTGTCAAGCAACTGCACCATTGTCGTGAACACAACTGGCGCATCCCAATTTTCCGACAGAACCTTGCTTCTCCATGTTTGCTTCCGGGGCGTCAAGTTCGAGTGATGCTCAAGAACGATGCTCGCGAATTCAGCGCCGTTAGGCTCAAGGATCTTGCGAGCAACATCCGCGTTTTGATCGATTATTGACGTATACGGGGTTACATAAATGATGCGATCCAGCTTATGGAAAGCCGCGTGGTTCAGGGCGAAGCGCAGACTCGCCAAAGTCTTTCCACCGCCGGTGGGAACAGTTAGCGTAAATCGGCCTCTCGGCCGCCTTGAAGCTTCAAGGCAGTCATCGGAGACCCCCCGCCTGAGTCGATCCACTCGATTGGCGGTCCCGAACTTTTGCAACTCCCTTTCGAGACGGCCACAGAGCTCCGCCCAATCTACGTACGTTCCATGTTGGCGGAACGCGGCAGTTTTTGGACTCGAAAAGTCGGCTGTGTCAGTCCTGTCCGCATCAATTAGACAACTGAAAAGAAGGCGGACAAGCAGACCAGTCTTGAACCTAATTATTTTTTCATTACGTTCACCACGGCAGATCGAAGCGATTTTATCCTTTATCGACTCGACTAAGTCGCGGTCCCGCAATCTACGCTCAATAATCTCCTTTAATGCGGAGTCGGCCTTCGACCATGCCTCCTCCCGATGCGTGTCAAGATCGGCTTTGAGCATTCGCTGAGACAGCCGGTCGATGCCGGAAGGAGCAACACAATCAACCAAGCCCGAGTGATGGCTGGCGACGCAAAGAGCAAGGATGTCGCCGGCTATGGCCTCTAATGTGCCCATCGGCTTTAGGTGTGTCCAAATAATTTGCGCTCCGGCTGTGGAATGGTCCACCTTTCCGCGCTCTAATTCACCCTGCTCGGTGTCTTCAGAAGACGTCATTTGGTGCAAGTAATTTTGGAATGTATCCGAATATTTGCCTAGGTCGTGGGTGAGCCCCACCAATTCGCCCGCCAAATTGAGT
>PLRJ01000184.1 GCA_003163855.1 Bryobacterales bacterium
ACCACGTTCCACCAGGCAATTTCCGGCATGAAGTGGCCCAGGTAGATTAGCCCAAAGATAACTGATCCGGCGGCCGAGGCAACGGCGCCTTCCCAACTTTTCTTAGGACTCACAATAGGCGCGAGTTTGTGCTTCCCGAACTTGCGTCCGACGTAATACGCAGTTGAATCGCCAGCCCAAGTCAGCGCCAAGGCGAACAGAACAAGGTGGACGCTGTGGCCGCGCAGGTCACGCGCGAATCGCCACGGCGCGAACGCATAGAACGCGCCCAGAAAAGCACAAGCCACTTGCGGCAGCACGTCGCGCAGATTTTCATAGCGCAGCGAAGTAACAAACGCCATGACGGTCAGAATGCTGATGGCGGCCAACAGGCTGATGCCATGCAGCGGCTCAGTCGGCCAGTAGAGAATGACAAGGCCGGCCACGAAGCCAAAAATGCCGGGCCGCGGGATAGAGTGCCCCTGCACCAAGCCCGAAAATTCCCAGTAGCAAAGGCCCCCCATCAGTAGGGTAGCGGCGGCAAAGACCAGAGCGGGAGACAGATAGATGAGATAGGCAGCAAAGAAGATGAGCCCGATCGCCGTAATCAGGCGCTTCATGATTTAAAACTTATCACTCGCAAACTTTCAGCCGAAGGAATCTGACTAAGCCAGCGGCAGTTCCAGTTCCTCTTCTTCCAGCAGAAGCGGCGAAGATTCGAGAGAAGAAGTGCTGCGAGTCAGTCCACCAAAGCGGCGCTCTCTATTCTGATACGCGCCTATGGCTTCAAGCAAGTCCGAACGGCCAAAATCGGGCCAGAGGGTTTCGGTGACGTAGATCTCCGAGTAGGCGATCTGCCACAGCAGAAAGTTGCTGACCCTCATTTCGCCTGAGGTACGGATGAGCAGATCAGGATCTTTGAGGCCGGCGGTGTAGAGATGTTCCGAGATGGACTCTTCGCTGATCTCCAGCGAATCGAGGTTACCTTCCAGACGCGCGTTATCCAGCATGGCATTCACGGCGTCAACAAGTTCGGTCCGGCCGCCATAATTAATGGCCAGGTTCAAGCGCATGCCGCGGTTGTTGCTGGTCTTCTCGATCACCGACTGCAACTCGTCAAGGGCAGCGGCGGGAAGCGACTCCACGCGCCCGATGGCGACCAGCTGGATATCGTTGCGCATAAGGGTATTCAATTCGTGCCGCAAATAATAACGCAGCAGGCGCCACAGCCCTTCCACTTCATGGCGCGGACGCTTCCAGTTTTCCACCGAGAAGGCATACAGTGTCAGCGCCTCCACGCCCAAGAGCGAGGACGTTTCCACCACGGTACGCACCGAGTTTATGCCTTGCTTGTGGCCCAGTATGCGTGGAAAGTTTCGTTGCCGGGCCCAGCGCCCGTTGCCATCCATGATAATGGCGATATGGGCGGGAAGGCGTTGTGGATCCAACTGCTGAGCGAGGCTCCACTCGCGCTTGCCCGGCGAGAGCACCTTCAGGAGTTCCTTCATATCGTAAAGCTCTATGGTACACCAAGCAGATGAGCTAAGGCACGGTTTTTAGAGGCGAACAAGCAGCGGAATTAACGCCGCGCCGAGACAGAAAAAACTCCCTAGCGGAAGCTCGTAGGTTGAGGCTTTTTGCTTGGAAAGGAAGATATAACCGCCTCCAATCACCACCCCCGTGACGCTTCCAATAAGCAGGGCTGAAATGCCTTGGTCAAGTCCTAAAAAAACGCCAAGCATCGGCAGTAATTTTAAATCGCCCATACCCAGCACCTCCCGTTTGCGCAACCGTCCCCACAGAAAGCTCAACAACCAAATGGGCACCGTCATAATAACGGCGGCCAGACCAGCTTCAAATAGAGATTGAACCCAGAACGGCGAATGAATCAGAAAGAATTCGCTGAAAAAGCCCGGAACACGTACGAAAAATGCGAACACTAAGCCGGCAATGCCGCCTCCAAGGGTAAATTCGTCCGGGAGAATGCGCTCCTCCAGGTCGGTAAAGAAAAGCGCCACCAGCAACGCTTCAAACAAGCACCACTTGCAGGTGGCCAAGCTCGCGCCATAGCGGGCAGTGACAATCGCGAAAAGCCCCGCTGTAAGGATTTCAACCAGCGGGTAGCGCCACGGTATGCGTTGACGGCATTGACGGCAGCGGCCTCGCAGCAGCGCGTAGCTGAAAACGGGAATGTTATCGAACCACGCGATCTGTCCTCCGCATTCAGTGCAGAACGAGCGCGGCGACACCACCGAAAGATCGCGCGGCAACCGATAGATGCAGACATTCAGGAAACTGCCAATCAGCAGCCCGAAAAGTCCCGCCAGCAATGCTAAAAGCCAGATGGGTTCAGCCGCCAAGCGCCCTCCGGTAAGAAGCCAGGGTACCGGCAAGCAGGTGTTGGGTTGTGAAGCGCTCAGCCATCCGGCGACGGGCGTTTGCGACCAGAGTCTGTCCGAGTTCAGGTGACTGGCGAACGCGTAGGATGGCCGCAGCTATGGCAGCCGGATCGTTATCAACGGCCAGGCCGGAGATGCCGTCCTCAAAAGTCTCAAGTAAACCTTCAATACCGCTGGCTACCACGGGAATGCCCATATTCATAGCAAGAAGCGCCGCCGAGCCGAAGCCCTCCGACCGGCTGATGTACAGAAACAGGGAAGCATGTGCAAGATCTTTCGACAAGTTAGTGGAGAATGCGATTGGGATACGCGCAATTTCCGCGGCGCGTTCAACCAGATCACGGCCTTTTTGAGGATCGCCGGTCGCCAGCGACACTACCGGACCTAGCGGGTCCCATTCACTGACAGGCGCGGAGGCATCTATCGCATCGTAAACTATGTCGATTTTTGCCGGCGGGATTCCGCCCGCCTCCAGTTTGCCTGCGACAAATTTGGACACGGCAAGAAAGCGCGCTGCGCGGCTATATTTCCAGCGCGAAACGAAAGAAGTGGAGATGGGAAAAGCGACACGGCGTGAGACAACCAGCGGCACTCTGCCGGCCAGCGCCGCAAGCGTGTGGGCGCGTGCATCATGCGCGTGCATCAGATCAAAATCTGGCGACTTGTCCCACACCGCAAATAGAGACGCTGGCACAGATGTAAAGCCGTTGGCGTGGGCCTGTTGCCACAAATCGCCATCTGAACGCGCCAGCAGGCAACACTCGTGCCCAGCCTCGCGCAGCGTATTCATTAACAGCAAGGCCTGGCGCTGACCTCCACGGAACTCGCGCCCTGTATCGACGTGAAGAATCCGCACGCTACAGCTTTCGTCCCGGACTCATGTGGCGCGCCTTCATGTATTTGACGAAGTTGTAGAGTCCCGCCATGTAAGCGATA
>PLRJ01000219.1 GCA_003163855.1 Bryobacterales bacterium
ACGTTCCAGCTTTCCACCAGGTCAACTCCAGCCGAGCCTTGATAGGTGAACTTAAGAATGTTGTTGGCGCTCAATTGATATTGCAGGCTGGCGTTCCAGTTCATGGCGTAGCCGGGATGCAGATGGCTGTCCATCCAATAAATGTTGCGAGAGCTGTAGTTGGTGCCGACGTAAGGGGAGGTGTCATTGGAGTTAATCGGGTAAGCGATTCCGCCGGGGAACTGAGATATGCGATAGAGGGGGGTGGGATTGCCGGGCGCCTGCTGTTGGGCAACCTGGGCCTGATACTCGTCGAACTGCTGGAGGGAGTTGGGAAAGCGGATATCGATGGTATTGATGCCAAAGCCGGCGCGGAAGACGAACTTTTCGCGCGGATGCCAAGCCAGACCGATGCGCGGCTGGAAGTTCTTGAGGTCGCGTTCGTCCAATCCTCCAGTGGGATGAACGATGGCGCCGATCTTGCCGGTTACCGGATCGACGGTGGTTGGACTGAAGTTGCTGATGAGATTGTGGGCAGTGTGGAAAGGGCTTTCGGTGGACCAGCGCAGGCCCAGGTTGAGAGTCAGGTTGTGGGAAATTTTCCAATCGTCCTGGAAGTAAAGGCTGTTGATGGAATCGCGCGGTAGCCAGGTGGTTGTGTACTCGGTGAAGTTCGCCTGCCGGACATAGCCAAGTTCCAGGCCGGCGAGTTGATTGCCGGTGTTAGGAATGGGCTGGCCGTTGGGCTGGAGGCCGGCCGTCATGTTATCGAACTGGAAGATGCCGCTGGGCTGGCCAAGTTGTATGTAGTTGGCCTGGAAATAGAGGAACTCGTAGCCCATCTTCAAGGCGTGAGTTCCGATGTTCTTTGAGAAGTCGTCTTTGAGAGTCCAAACTTCGCGAATGCCGGTGGAAGGGGAGGGCGCACCGAGTCCGTAGGTGGTATTGAGTGCTGGTGCGGAGGAGGTGCCCGACGCTGTGGTGCCGCTGAAGGTCGGAAATAAATCCTCGTTGTCGTTTGGAATGCCTATTTTCGACGGCCAATTCTGGCCGTAAGACGGGACGATGGTGTCGTTACGCAGCCGGTAGAAACCAACTCTCACTTCGTTCAGAGCGGTGGGTCCGAACAATTGCGTCAGGCCGGTGGATGCGTTCTGCTGGGTGAACGGCGCGATGATGCCGTTGGCATAGTCAAAGGCGGGAACGGCAATGCTGGTTGGACGCTGCAAGCCGCTGGTGTAGTTGTAGGTGTAGCTGCCATACGCTTTCAGATTCTGATTGAATTGCTGATCAACGCGACCGGAGAAATCGCTGAAGAAGGTGCGCGAGCGTGATTCCCAGGTGTAGTTGCTGACTGGACCGGTGCTGGTTAAGGAGCCGAGGGTGTTGGGAGCAACCCAGGGATTGTAAGAGAGGATTTTTGTGTAGACAGGGTCCAATTGGCTGGTGGGAATGATATTGCCGGCGATGGGCTGGCGCGTCCATGCCCCATTAATGAATTGGGTGGTGGAAGGATCATAAATCTGCTGACCGATTCCGCCGAAGGTAAAATTACCGCCGATTTCAGCTGGGGTGGGTGTTTGGCTGGTGAGGGCGGTGGCCTTTTTCTCGATCAGTTTTTGAATGCCGAAATAGAAGAAGGTTTTGTTCTTGCCGTTGTAGATTTTGGGAATGGAGATGGGTCCGGCGAGGCTGCCGTCCAGTTCCATGAACCAGGCGGGCACACCGTCGGGCGCGCCGGGCTGCGCTTGCGAGGTCTTATAAAGGTTAAAGAACTGGCGATGGGTCATGCTGCGGGTGCGGCCCAAATCGGAAGCTTCGCCGTGATAATCATTTGTGCCGTTTTTCTTGGCTACCGTGAGAACGCCACCTGAGGAGTGGCCATATTCGGCGGGGAGAGTACCGGTGACCAACTGGACCTCACCTACCGAGTTTTCAACCGGGCGGATGTCGGTTCCGGTGCTGAGTACCGGGTCGTTACCAAAGACACCATCTTCGAACACCGTGGTTCCGGTAGAGCGCAATCCGGCCACATTGAAGCCGCCAAGCGAACCGCCATAGGCGTAACCGTTCATGGTTACGTTCGGGCTTATGTTCAGAGTGTTTAGAACGTAGCGCTGATACAGCGGCATTTTGTAGAGGGTGTCGCCTTCGGTAACGGTGCTGGTGGAAGAGGTCTCGGTTTCGAGTAGTAACGCCTTGCTGGTGACCTGCACCTGTTCGGACACTTGGCCGATTTGCAGCGTGGCGTCTACCGGCAGAACATCGCCGACCTTCAGCTTAAGGCCGCTCTGCACCAGAGTCTTGAAGCCCGGGATGGAGAACGTCACCTGATAATCGCCCTGCTGGAGGGATTCGATGCGGTAATAGCCGCTGGCATTGGTCTCCGAGGCAGTCTGGAAGTTGGTATTGGTTTCCAGAACCGACACCTTGACACCCACCATGGGTGCTCCTTGCGGATCGATGACGGTTCCGGTGATGGTGCCTGTGCTCATTTGAGCAGGGGCCAAGAGAACGGAACTTGAAAATAGCAAGCAGACGGCGAAAGTGTTAGTCAATAAACGTGGGGATTGTTTTTTCCCAAACATGATTAGCTCCTAGCATTAACTTGAACGTATTACCAAATATAGTATCTAAGGGCTACTTAGGTTGGGGCGGCAAAGTGATATTGTGGTCGGCGTTGTTGAGCGAGGAATCATGATTTCAAGAAGAGAATTGATAAATGCGGCGGCCGTCTCGGCGATTGCCGGTTCGGCACTCGAAGCGCGAGCGCCCGTAATGGCGAACACTGGTGTACCTAAGATCTGCCTGGAAATTGGCGGTGGCAGTTTGTCGGCGGGAACGCTGGATGAAGCGGGGATGCGGCGGGTTAAGCAGCTTGGCGTGGATTACGTGGTGATGGGCGGGCCGAAGATGCCATGGACCGACGCCGATATTAAATCGCGCATGGACATTCTGAAGAGCGGCGGACTGACGTTGTTCAACATGATGATTGGCGGATTTCCGAGGACGCTGTATGGGCAGCCGGGGCGCGACGAGGAAATTGAGAAGGTGAAGGAATCGATTCGCGCGGCGGGGCGCGCCGGTCTGCCGGTGATTGAATACAACTTTTACGCGCATCGCGCGGTGGAGGGTTATTACGAAGAGACGGGCCGTGCTGGAGCGGGGCTGACGGCGTTTGACTATGCGCGGGTGAAGGATCTGCCGCCACTGGAAGCCGAGGGAGCGCATTCGCTGGACGAGATGTGGCAAAACGTCGGGTATTTTCTAAAAGCGGTTGTGCCGGTTGCCGAGCAGTCGAATGTAAGGCTGGCGCTGCATCCGAACGATCCGCCCGCGCCTATCAGCCGCGGCTCGGGCCAGATTATGGGGACGGTTGAAGGGTGGAAAAAACTGGTGGACATTGTGAAGAGTCCGGCCAATGGCATAACTTTCGACTGTGGTGTTACGCGCGAGATGGGACAAAATCCGGTGGAAGTGGCCAGGTATTTCGGGGAGCGCGATTGCATTAACCACATTCATTACCGGAATGTTCGGGTGCGGACGCCGTATGAACAGTACACCGAGGTTTTCATTGATGAAGGGCAGATTAATGTGTTTGCGGTTATGCGCGAACTGATTCGGCTGAAATATAGCCGAACGCTGTATCCGGAACATCCGAGAGCGCTGGATTATGACAGGGAGCGGGCCGGGTTCAAGCCGTATTATCCAGGTGGGGGAGGATATACGGGGTTCGCGTACAACGTGGGCTATGCGAAGGCCATGCTGCAGGCGGCGACGTCGGTGAGTTAGGGGCGATGAGCCGGGTTAGAACAAAACCAGCGCTGTCCACCTTTTGAAAAGCTGTGAGAAAACAGTGGAATTTATTCGGAGGGCAGGGAAAGGATTGTTACCCAGAAAGGTCCTTCGTGGCTGTTGAGCGGGAGGCGTTCATGAAGTACGGCACCACAGACACGGAAGCTATAGTCACTGCCGTCGATGACCATGGGCATAGACAGGTGCATACCTTGACACAGCATGCTTTTGAGATTGCCGCCTATCATATTCGCCAACTCGCCGAGAACGTCACGGACGTCGTTGTCTAAAGTCTTTGGCGGTTCGATGGACAGAAAACGACCGGCTAAACGGCAGGCTTGCGTAGTGTCACATTCGATTAAAACAGAGCCGTTCCAGGGGCCGGAAAGGTGAACTGCGGCGGTGACGCGGTCGTCACTCGCAAACCAGAGCACGGTTCCCGGTTCGACCCTGAGATTCAGCATCGTTTCGAACACCGAATCGACGATTTGCGCCAAATCGTCAGGCTGTACGAGCAGGCTTACTTCAGATGTCATCTTATCCTCTATTTGGCGACATAGACGGTGGCTGTGCCCACAGTTGTTTTTTCGAACCACTCCTCGGCGCCAAAAGCCGTCTCGGCGCCGCCCAGCATAAGCCAGCCGCCGCGAAAAAGAGTGCCGTGAATTTCCTTCATGATGCTTTTCTTGGTGGCTGCATCGAAATAGATCATTACATTGCGGCAGAAAACCAAGTCGAATGGCCCTAAGGTGCGCATGCTTTTGCGCAGGTCGATAGTATCGAAGCGGACCATCCGGCGCACATCCTCGGTAAGTTGCCACTCCATGCCCTTACGCTGGAAATATTTGAGCATCAGTGCGGCAGGCAAGCCGCGGTTTACTTCAATCTGGCGGTAGACTCCCAGGCGGGCGCGCTCTACGACCTGGGATGAAAAGTCGGTGCCCAGTACCTGGACGTTCCAGTCTTTAAAGCCGTCCTCCAGCAGGCCCATGGCCAGACTATAAGCTTCCTGCCCGGTAGAAGAGGCCGCCGACCAAAAACTGAGCTTTTTGTTGCTACTGCGCTCGCCGCGGAGGCGCGGCAGCAAGACATGGCGGATAGCGTCGTAATGGGCCGGGTCGCGGAAGAAATAGGTTTCATTTGTGGTCATGGCCTCAACGACTTGGCGCCCCAGGTCGGGACCGCGCGTCTTAGCCATGAGGGCACAAAGATCGTTTATGGTTTCTAGGCCTAGCTGCCTGACAATTGGCGCCAGACGACTCTCAAACAAATAATGCTTGTCGCCCTCGAGAACAATTCCTGACTGGTTGTAGACATGCTCCTGCAGGAACTTGTAGTTGTCGGGCCTGATTTCAGGTGTGGTCGTTTGAAGGGGCATCTACGCTAGACCTGCGGCGCTGAGGATTTCCGGTATTACTTGATCGAGCGGCAGAATCCGATCGGCCAGGCCAGCCGACGCTATGGCTCCAGGCATGCCCCAAACGACACTAGTCTCTTGATCCTGAGCCAGGATATAAGCACCCCGGGCTTTCAGAATTTCAGCGCCGCGTAAACCGTCTTGACCCATGCCGGTGAGCACAACCGCGATGACTGAGCCGGCGTAGGCTTCTCCGGCCGAGGAGAACAAGGCGTCCACTGCGGGGCGGCAGGAATTTAAGGGCGGAGCCTGATCGAGACAGATCCTAACCCCATCACCGCCAGGGACTAACTTCATGTGAAAGTCGCCCGGTGCAATCAGAATTTTCCCTGGGCCAACTAACTCACCCTGGGTAGCTTCGGCAACGGGCAAACGGCAACTGGCGTTCAAACGTTCAGAGAGCAGGCGGGTGAAGAGTGGAGGCATATGCTGAACCAGCAGAACCGGCAGCGGAAAGTGTGCCGGGAGGCTTGGAAGAATGGCGCTTAAGGCGTTTGGGCCGCCAGTAGACACTCCGATCAACACGGCGCGTGGACGCATCTTCAATTTGGGCGGCGGCCGTAAAAGGGAGGCAGGGGCTTGAGCGCCAGATAACCTGGAGGCAAGAGTGGAGGTGCCGTGGTCGGTTGGAGCCGGAAGATGTGCTTCCTTTTTCTCGGAGCCGCCGATGCGGAAGAATTGCCTGATTTTAGGAACTAATTCACCGCGTAAGCGCTCCAGCGATCGTTCCATGGAGCCTTCATTGGAGGCCTTGGTGACGTAATCGTCAGCACCCAAACTAAGAGCTTCGAGCGTTACTGCCACGCCCCGCTCAGTCAGCGTGCTGAACATAACGACGCGGGTGGAGGGGTAATCGCGGTGCACGTGGCGAAGCGTCTCGAGGCCGTCCATTTCCGGCATCTCGATGTCCAGGGTAATCACGTCCGGATTAAGCTGGGGTATACGTTTTAAGGCGATTGCACCGTTAGAAGCTGTGCCTACTACCTGTAGCAGCGGATCTTGTTCCAGCGCATGCGTGACCAAGCTACGGATGACAACGGAATCGTCTACCACCAATACCCGGATTCGCTCTCCTGGCTGAAGAGCACGCTGAGTGAGTATTGCCATCCCTTAATCCCTACGAGTGGATGCCGACAAGCTCAAGCTTCTCGATCAAGATCTCCTTGGTAAAAGGCTTCATCACGTATTCGTTTGCGCCAGCTTCCATGGCCACGGCCATCTGCGCCATTTCGGTTTCGGTGGTGACCATGATTACGATCAAGGAGGAGAGTTCCGGATCCTTTCGCAAGCGCTTGAGGAGTTCAAGGCCATCCATTTCGGGCATATTCCAGTCTGAGAGAACAAGTTTTAGATCAGTCTTATCGGTCTCGATGAGTTTGAGTGCTTCCACGCCATTTGCCGCCTCACGCACGTCGAAGCCCAAACCGCGTATGGTTTTGGCGAGGATCATACGCACAGCCTTGGAATCGTCTACCACTAATGCTTTGGTCATCTTTTGCTACGTTCTGCGTTTTTTGCGTTCGGCCGCCGATTTGAGGGAAGCGTGGGGCGTGTGCACACGCCCCTTATGTACTACATCGGCCGATCCCGTTAGAATGTGAATTTGGCCATCGTCATCTGGAGGCGGGCGGCCATTTGACTCAATTCCTGCGACGCTTTCTGGGTATCGTTAGCGCCGATGGTGGTATTTTTGGCGGCTATGGCAACGCCGCCGATGTTTTTAGCGATTTCGCCTACGCCTTTGGCCGCTTCCGCCACGCTGCGACCGATCTCGTTGGTAGTAACGGTTTGCTCCTCAACGGCGGAAGCGATGCTGTTGGAAATATCGTTTATCTGGTTAATGATGGTTCCAATTTCCTCAATCGCTTTGACAGCTCCGCTGGTGTTGCCTTGAATAGCCACAATTTTGTGGCTGATCTCTTCGGTCGCTTTAGCGGTTTGCTTGGCGAGTTCCTTGACTTCATTGGCGACCACGGCAAACCCTTTGCCTGCCTCGCCTGCGCGAGCAGCCTCAATGGTGGCGTTCAAGGCGAGCAGGTTGGTCTGTTGGGCGATGGAGGTGATTACCTTGACCACGTTGCCGATTTCCTGGCTTGATTCGCCGAGTTTCTTGACCGTCTCGTTGGTAGCAGTCGCCGCACTGACGGCGTTCTTGGCGACCCGAGCCGAGTCATTGGCATTTTTCGATATTTCTCTTATGGAGAGCTGCATTTCCTCGGCGGCGGCGGCGACGGAGGAGACATTTTTCGAGACTTGTTCACTGGCCGCGGAAACGACGTTCGCCTGAACAGCGGTTTCCTCGGCGTTGCCGGCCATCTGCTGGCTTACAGCGGTTAGTTCCTCTGACGACGAAGCCATGGTCGCAGCGTTTTGTCCGGTCATACGCAGCGGTTCCACTATCGTGTCGAGGGCTTTATTAATGCCATCTACGATCTTCCGGAAATCGCCAGGATGCTTAGCGGCGTCAGCGCGGAAGGCAAGATTGCCGCTCGCGGCCGATTTGGACAACATCTCGGTATCGGCTATTAAAGCCTTCAAGTTTGTCCGTACCTGCTCGACCATGTCGTTTATAAACGACCTTTTGTGGGGAAACCTTTGCAACGGCGCATCAAAATTGCCTTTGCCGAACTCTCCTACGCAGTTAAGCGCCAACTTCTTGACCTCGATATGCCCTTGAACCATCTGGTTCAGGCCGTCGGCCAGGCCGCGAAATTCCCCTTCGAAATTTTCCGCTGGAATGAAGGCTTCAATGTCGCCCTTGTCCTGCTCGATGGCCATCTGCTTCAGTTCAGCCAGAAAATTTCTCAGGGAATCGACAAGGTTTCTGATGCTGTGCCCCAAGGGCCAAAGGTTCAGATCGACCGCAATACTGTCGAAATCGGTGATGCTAAGGTCGCCCTGGCCGAGCAGTTCGAGTTGTTGCCGCACGGCCGCCAGGAGGTGCTTCATTTCCACCAGATGCTCGGTTTTGTCACCGACGGCAACGATGAGATCCACATTCATTCCCATCGATTCCATGCTGCTAAAAATGAACGAATCGACCACGGCCTGCATATCTAAATTGAAGATTTTCCTGAGTCCGCCGAGGGTGTTGCTAATTTTTGTCTCGTCGGTGAAAGATTTACGCAGGAACTTTTCAGCCAGCAGTTCATATTCCGCATACGAGCCCAAATACCACTTCATGGGCAGGTTGATCTTGTCGTGTAACTTGCCTACCTGGAGCCGCTGCTCAAAATACTCGAGGTTCCAATTGTCCTTGGCGCCCTCAAAAATCTGAATGAAGTAGCCGGCTTGCGCCGCCTCCAAATGCTTGCGAAGAGCAGCCATAGGCATACCGCGCTCGCGTGAGAAACTCTCAAAAAAGCGATGTGTAGGTTGAAAGTCAAACTGCCAGTCATAGAACTCCCTGGCCATTTCCGATGAAACAGAACGTGCCCAGGGAATCATCTCTTCCATCAGCGCGCGCTCTTCTTCGCTCAATCGAAGGAAGTGCCGCCGCCAACCCAAAGATTCTTCATCGATACCGTACTTCATACAAAGGTTCCTTTCCCCGCTCCCGATTTCGCGTGCTGCGCCGGAAAAGCGAGGCTGGTTCCCAAAAGGCTTACTGCCCGTCTGATGTTTAGCTGTCCCTGGATCCAAAACAGCACTGCCCGCAGACCCGCCCTTGCCGCCCGCATCGCGCCGGCCGCTATTACCCTGTTTCGCCATTTGCTCAGTCACCTCGTCTGACGAGAGAGCTGGAAGCAACCTAGTCCAAAGGCCTTCGTTGCGCTCAATGTCAAATTCGGTAGTCCCTTTCCTCTTGTATTGTTCTCAGGCGTCCCTGCCTGAACCCCTGTTTTGCTGCCAGTGCTTGTCCTCGACAGCCGAAGTCCAAATACATCCATCGGTTTCAGTGTGCGCAGCCATTAGGGGTGGGTATTTAAGCGCGGATTAACTCATCTGAGGCTGAACCGGAGGCGAAAGGTGAGTTTTCGAAGATCGTATTGAGAATTGTTCATAAATTCTTGCCATAGGGTGGTTTTATGGGGTACACTCACCTAAATCCATTAGCAGTATCCCTATTGCTTCAAGGAGCAATAAGGAACGAGTGGCACTCAGCTGTGCCGCTCAGGAAAGCGGCAGCGACTCGCTTCGCTGGGTCTTTTCTCCGTTACTACCGAGCCAAGTCGCTTGAGCCAGATTTGCCGAACGGCTTACATCACGCAGGGGTCTGCAAGAAAATTCAAATTCAAACAATGGGGTTTTCATGTTCAAACTTGGTATATCCACTAAGAGGCTTTTTACTATTTTTGCCTTGCTTGTTCTATGCGCGGGTTTTATCGTGGCGCAGAGTTCAACTACAGGCAAGGTTTTGGGGATTGTCAGTGATCCCAGCGGCGGTGTTGTGCCGAAGGCAGAGGTACAGCTGCTGAATGTGGAAACGAACGTTCTAGCCACACAGGTAGCCAACGACGCGGGTGAGTTTTCGTTTCCGAACGTCACTCCCGGCAATTACAAGATCACCGTCAAGCTAGCCGGATTCCGGACGGCTGAGATTAGCGGCGTATTGGTGGAAGTGAACAAGAGCGCAACGGTTCCTATCAAACTCGAACTGGGATCGGATACCCAGGTGGTTGAAGTTACGGCGGCGCCGGCGGCGCAACTGCAGACAACAAATGCGCAAATCGGGAACACGGTTTCGACAGAAGCCATCCTTCACTTACCGACACTGCAGCGCAACGCTATTGAACTGATGAATCTGCAGCCCGGTGTCGTGGCCGGAGGCAACGGCATCCAAATGCGCGTTAGTGGAGCGATTGACGATCAGAACACGGTGACTTTGGACGGTATCGACATCACCCAGAACCTGGTGGCCACCAACACTTCTATTCCGACACCTGCGGATAGCGTGGAGGAGTTCACGGCGAACGTGGCGAATCCAAGCGCAACGCTGATGCGAGCTTCCGGGGGGCAGATCACGCTGATAGGCCGGCATGGTTCGAATGAGTTCCACGGAGCGGCCTATGAATTTCTGCAGAACAGCGACCTGAATACCAACACCTGGGACAACGACCACCTAGGTCTGCCAAAGGCGATTATCAAAGACAATCGCTTTGGCGGGCGTTTGGGAGGAGCAATCATTAAGAACAAGACGTTCTTCTTTGGCAACTATGAGGGGCGACGATTTGAATCGCAGACGCAGGTGACGCGCACCGTACCGACCGCGAGCCTTCGAGCAGGCATTCTGGAATTCCAAAACGGCGGAACATTGGAGCAGATTAACTTGAAGACGGCGGCGATTTGCGGGGCCAACGGCACGACGGCGTGCGATCCGCGCGGTCTGGGTATTTCGCCTTCGGTGGCCGCGCAATTCGCCGATATGCCGCTTCCCAACCTAGGAGGCGTGGGCGACGGCTTGAATACCAGCGGTTACCTGGCCGTGATCCCGACTCCTATTCAGACCGACTACGGTGTGATGCGGTTGGATCACGTTTTCAACGAGAAGCTCACCTTGAATCTGAGCACCACCTACTTTAGAAACGATCAGGTGGCCTCCAGCGACATCTCCATCCTGAACGGCAAAGCGACATCTGCTATCACGACACCGCAGCGTGCGCTGGTACCGACCGCTCAGTTGACCTGGCAGATTTCGCCCACCCTAACGAACGTTTTCCGCATGGGTTGGGTGCGAGATACCAGCCAAAACAATGCCACTTCACCGACTAAGGCGGCCGGCATTCTGAATATCCCCGGATCGCAGTCGGCAGACGGTCCTATCGCTCTGACCATCGGCAGCGGGGTTAGCAGCTTTATCGATTCGCCCATTGACATGGACACGCAGCGCGCCCGCTTTCAAGCTCAATGGCAACAAGATGGGCAGTTGTATGACGATATGACCAAGATCATCGGCAAGCATCAGATCCAATATGGCGTCCAGTTCAACAAGATCGACTTCACCCATGCGCGCGCCGATAAAGTTCTGGGATCGATCACGTCGCTGGTGGCGGATATCGACCAAGGCAGCTTTCTCACAATTCCGTCGGTCAACACACCGCTTACGTGCAGTTCATTGATTACGACCAACTGCGTTCCGTCGAACCAAGTGTTGAACTATGACCGCTATTATGCGTCAGTTCTCGGATTAGTGGATAACGTGGGTGTGCTGGCGGTACGCAACTCGCAACTACAGCCGCAACCGCTGGGAACATTTCTGCGGGATGTGACGAATCAATACGCCACTTATATGTATCTGCAGGATTCATGGCGCATCAAGCCGTCGCTTACGTTGTACTACGGCTTGTCTTACGGATGGCAGACTGCTCCCACGGAACAGAACAATTTGCAGACCCTGATGATTAATGCTTCTACGGGCGCGCTGATCACGGGGCCAGCTTACCTGCAGGCCAAGGAAACCGCTGCGCTGGCAGGACAGATTTACAATCCCACCTTCGGCTTTGAAACTGTCAGCCAAGCCAAGCGGCCGGTTTACAACACGGACTACGGCGATGTTGCGCCACGAGCTTCACTGGCCTGGAATCCTTCAGTGACCAAAGGCTTCATGGGTAAACTTCTGGGGGATCATAAGACTGTGATTCGCGGCGGATTCGCCATGGTCTACGACCGTTCCAATACAGTGCAGAGCGTTGAGATTCCGATGCTCGGCATTGGCTTCGATCAAAACATTCTGGTCGCCACGCCATCTTGTACGGCTACCGGCGCAGGCGGAGCGGGATGTGTAGCCTCGGCGGGCTCTGCCAATCCCGGTCTCTCCAGCTTCCGGGTTGGCGTGGATGGCACGCTTCCGCTGCCGGTAGCAACGGCCGCCACTTCGCCAGTTATTCCCGGTGTTGGCCAGGAGACACTCTCTTTCCAGGTGGATCCGAACACCAAGGTCGGACGCAGCTACAACTTCGATTTCAGCGTCCAGCGTGAACTGCCGGGCGGCATCATTATTGAAGGCGCTTACATCGGCCGCATGTCTCGAGACCTGCCACAAGCGGTGAATCTGAACTCGGCTCCTTATATGTTTAAGGATTCGGCTTCAGGTCAGTCTTTCGCACAGGCTTATGATGCTATTTCGAATGCCTTGCGCGCCGGGCAGACCGCGCCGGTTGAGCCTTGGTTTGAGAATCAGTTTCCCGGGCTGGCCATTGCACAAAAGACCTCGTCGGCTACGGCTTATATCGTTTCCCAGAACAAAGCAAACTTTGTCGGTGGCAGTGTCGGCAGTCTCTTCCTGAATCTCGACACTTACCGAGGCAAGCTGGGTCTTCCTCTGTATGACAGTGACCAGGCGCAGGTGGAGTTCATGCGGAGCTATGTAGGCTACGCCAATTACAACGCTGGCATCCTGACACTCTCCAAGCGTCTTTCGCACGGCTTTACAATAAGCGGCAACTACACTTATGCCAAAGCGCTTGACGACGGTCTGTCGAATCAGAACAACGCTGGATTCTATTCCAATAGCTTCAATCCCAGCGTTCAGTACGGACCTTCGGCCTACGACCGGCGGAATGTGTTTAACTTCTACTATCAGTACGATCTACCGGCGGGACGCGGACACTTACTCCACACCGGCAATTTTATCGATCAGATCATCGGTGGCTGGTACATGTCGGGTATTTTCTCGGCATGGACGGGGCTTCCGGTGAAGGTCTCCGAAGGGAGCCAGGTGTGGGGCGGTGGTACGAATGTTATCGGAGCTACCGACTACATGGTTCCGACAAGTGCGCTGCCTTCGGCGAACAGTATAAGCCACAGCGTTTCTAATACAACGACCTGTACAAACTCTCTTAATCCGGCTGGAGTGACTGTGGGTGGCGGCGTTGGCGGCGCTAGCGGATCGAATATGGATATCTTCGCGAATCCTGGAGCGGCCTACTGCGGCTTCGGATATATCCAACTCTCGGCTACCGGGCGCACCGGGAGCGGCGACCCCATGTATGGGCTGCCTTTCTGGAATTTTGATCTGCGCGTGGGCAAGACCACCACGATCAAAGAAAAATTGAAGCTCGGCTACTCGGCCGATTTCTTCAACCTCTTCAATCATGAAAACTTCGCGAATCCGACGCTTAGCTATACGTCGCCATCGTCGTTTGGAGTGATTACGAGTACGTATACACCTCCGAACCGGACAAATGCGGCCAGGTGGATTGAGATGGGCCTTCGGGTCGATTTCTAAGCAAAGAAAAAGGGTCAGCCAGCCTTCTTCTTTAGGCTGACCCTTTTTTCCTTTCATTACTTATGTTGTTCGAACCAACCCACGATAAATGCTACTTTAACCATCTGATGACTGGGCCGCACTGAGATTCCGTGAGGTTCTTCGGGTACTCGGACTAACATGCTCTCAATTCCCAGTAACTTGAGGGCCTGGTAGTACTGTTCCGAATCCGAGATTGGGGTGCGGTAGTCGGCTTCTCCTGTCATGACCATGGTAGGCGTCTTAACGTTTTTTACCACGGACAAGAGCGAACGCTTCTCATAGTTCTCCACGTTGTCCCACGGCAAACCGGGAAACCAGGTTTTGGAGGTCCAATTCCCGATATCGGAGGTGAGGACAAAGCTGTACCAATTGATCACTGGATAGGTGGGAACGGCGGCCCGGAAGCGTGTCGTATGCCCAATCATCCAGCAGGTCAGTACGCCTCCTCCGCTGCCTCCAGTTACGTAAAGATGGTCGGGGTCGATGTAGCCTTTGGCGATCATGGCGTCGACGCCTGAATTCAAGTCGTAGAAGTCGTCGCCAGGGTAAGCGTGATGAATGAGGTTGCCGAATTCCTGGCCATAGCTGGTGCTGCCACGGGGATTGGTGTAGAGAACGACATAATCCTTGGCTGCCATCAATTGCTTTTCGATATCGAATCTATCCCCGTAATCCGCGAAGGGGCCACCATGAATCTCCAAAATAAGGGGATATTTGCGCGCGGGATCAAAATTTGGAGGTTTGATGATCCAGGCTTGCATCTGGCGTTTATCCTTGGAGGATTCGTAGGTAAATTCTTCGACTTTGCCTAGTTCCCGGCCCGAGAGCAGGCCTTGGTTGACAGCGGTCAGAACTTTCAGCGAGGGGCTGTTCAAGGAAGCGGCGGCGATGTCGCCCGGCAGGTCTGGCTTGCCGTAGGTGGTGGCAAAGTTTCCGTTTTTGGCGATGGTCAGGGCACCACCGCCGCCATAGGCGCTGACGCCGCTGCCAAGATGATCTGCCTGCTTGGTGACGACTCCGTCCAGCGTGGTTGCATAGAGCCCGGTGTCGCCATGATCATCGGAGAGGAAGTAGATATTTTTGCCGTCGGGCGCCCAATGTGGCTGCACGACGTCTCGATCCCAGGTGATGGTGAGCATGCGCGATTCGCTGCCATCACGACGCATCACATAAAGCTTGCTGACCTGGTAGCCTTGCAGCTTTTCGTTATAGCCGGTGTAGGCGATCCAGTTTCCATCCGGAGAGATGGTTGGCTGGGTATCGGGACCATTCCTAGTGGTAAGCGCCTTCACGGCGCCATCGCCTACGTTGAACTCATAAATCTCGGAATTGCGCGGTTCCAGTTCGTAATTGTCGTGGCGGTTGGCTGACATGATGAGGTACTTTCCGTCAGGCGTCCACTCAGGCTGACTGGCTTGGAAGGCGATGCCTCCGTGCTGATAGTTGCCGTGTGAAATCTGGCGCGGGGCGCCGCCTTCCTTCGAGATTACGAACACCTGCGTGTATCCAGGCTTCAAATAACCGGCGCCATTGAAGCGATAGACAAGCTTGTCGATGACCTTAGGCGGATCGGCCCATTTTGCGCCCTCAGGAGGCGTAGGCAGGTCGGCCACCTTCGGAGGAGCCTGCGAGACATGAGCGACGTAGGAGATCCAGTTCCCGTCGGGGGACCAGTTCAGGTTTGCCGGAGCCGAGGAGATGCGAGTTATCTGCGCCATTTGATCGGAACCAAGCCATATGCGCCAAATCTGCGGTGTGCCATCACGGTCGGAGGTGAATGCGAGTTGCGTGCCATCGGGTGACCACCGGGCGTCAGCATCGCTAAACTTGCCGGTTGTAAGCGGCCGGTCGCCGCTTCCGTCGAAATTGATTATCCAGAGGTTCGAGTATCTCCGATCGGTGCCGATATCGGCAAAGTTCCTCTGATAAACGATGCGGGTTCCGTCGGGCGAGATTTGTGGTTGCGTTGCCGTCTGAATCTGAAAGATATCCATGAGTGACAATCGCTCAGCGCCCAGCGGAAATGCTGCCGACAGGACTAGGATTAGGGAAAGATAGGGCTTGTGCATGCAGGGCATGATAGCGCGTTTAGGTGATCGTTGATGCGCCGACGCTTGAAGGGTCTAACGAGCTGATGCGCTCTCCCTCTCGGTGACTCAGAATGGCGTGTCACATTCCGGTCTCGAACACGACTATTTTAGAGGGAAGCGCGGGGCATATAATGAACCTGCCAAAGAGCCGAGGCCGCTCTGGGCGGCGTTGGAGCTTCGACAATTCACTGACATGCTCTCAGCTCGTACGAGTGAAGCGTAACGCTGGTAGAGGCCGTTTATGTAAGATAAGAGCCGCAACCCAGGAAGAAAGTCACACCGTGACTTTAGGGACGGCTAAGCCGAGAAGAAAGGGCGCCATCAACCAGTGACGCCAGGTCCGGCCGACTCGTAGTTGGCCACCAAGGCGCTCTTTGGGCGCATTGGAGCCTGTAACTTCGCCAAAGCGCGGCCGAAGTTGAATTTCATGAACGGCTCCTCGATGGCGAACCAACTGCCGATGGCGAAGACAAGTGTCAACGGAGTGGCCAACAGGAAGAGAACGAAGGGATTTACCGCACCGCCAAATGCATGGACTATCAATTGCTGGAGCGGAAAGGCGTAAAGGTAGGTTCCGTAAGAAAAGTCACCCAGTTTGCCAACGTTGTAAAGGCGAATGGACTTGTTGAAGGCGAACCAGAAGATAAGGTAACCGCCGGCAAACGGGAAGACTGCGCCGAAAGCGAACGGCACAAAGCACGAAGCTAGGAGCACGGCTGCGCAAAGTAGCGCCCCCGGACCGCTGTAGCGTATTTTCTGTTTATAAAGGTAGAAAAGGGTTCCCGCAAGAAACAGGGGAATGAGGCGGGCCCAGAATGGCGGATAGCCAAACACAAGGCCGAACACGGAGCCGGAAATCTTCAGTTGGAAGACCTGGAAGGCGATGCTGACCAGGACGGAAACAGCGAAGAGCGACAGCATCAGCTTGCGACGGGTAAGCAGACCCATTAGCCCTAGTATCATGACGCCGATGTAGCACCAAAATTCAAAGGGTATGCTCCAGATGGATCCATTGATAACGCTGGGATACCTATTAAGCTGGAAAACGCCGCTATACGTGGATTCCCTGAGCCATAGCGTGTGGCCCATGAAATTTAAGAGCCTGCCGACAGGTGCGCTTCCGCTTAATGCCCCACCGGAGATGGGAACAATAACGAACATGCAGAGGAGCATTGCGGCGATGAAGCCAGGGTAAATACGACGAATCCTCTTGCCAAGATAGGAACGCCAGTTTGACGAACGGAGGAAACTGGCGGCTATAAGATAGCCACTCATGATGAAGAAGCAGTTGACCGCAATGGCGCCACCGGTGGTTTGCCCGTGGCTGAATATGCGAAAGGGTTCTGTTAATTCGGAGCCTAGCCCAAGGGCGAAGCTATGAGAGAAGATCACGAGGATCGCGAGAGAGAGTCTGAGGAAATCGAAGTTGTTCGAGCGCCCGTCATTGTTGCGACGGACGTCATTGGCCTTTGATTTGCTCGTGGATGGACACACTTCTGAAATGGTTGTTTTGAGAGCCATAGTCGTGACCGTATTATGACAGTGGTATCCCCTAGTTACCTCACGTACTACCCCCTTTTTGTACTGTATACAATGAAAACTCTATAAGGTGTCAGAAGTGGTTATAGCGCGGCAAACTGAAGTTCTAGAAAATGGGTAAACTTTCCTAGTATTCCTTCGTATTGCCTTTGGGATAGCTGAGATACAAATTAGAGGAGGCTGACGAGATAATTTCCGAAAACGGAAGTTTACAGCAGCCGCTTATGCGCTAGGATTCGCTGGAAAAAGAATTTTTATTTTGGGCGTCCCCGTGTGATACATAGAAAGTAGCCCAAAACGTGAAACTGATTAAGTGGTTTCTCAAAATCTTTTGTGAGCAAGGCCACCAATCGAGCGCCCTGAGCGATGACGAACTCGATAGGGCGTGGTGAATCCATGCCTCGACTGATCCTTCGTACTGCCGTATTCACCTTTAACAGTTGGCCAAATTACTGTCTTAAATAGCTTGACAAGGCGCGTAAGAGTACTTAACCTTGTACATCAATCGAAAAACCTAGCTGTGTCCGCTGGCAGACCACGAGATCTGAACTTTTCGAGTACGAAGCTAGGGGGCGCAGCAATGCAGCAGGTAAGCGGTGGCCGGTATCTTGGCACGACACTGGCGTGCAGAACACTTTCCAATTTCACGATTGTTCAGAGCAAATACAGTGCAGGCCAAGATCTGAAGTGGCATGCGCACGAGCGTGGATATATCTCTGTTGTCCTACGCGGATCCTACATGGAGCGATGCGGGTCGGCTAGCTTGTCCTGCGATCCAGGGCAGGTTATTTTGCATACTGCGGGCGAAGTTCATTCCAATCATTTTTTTGAAGACGGTTACTGTATCAATCTTGAGATGCGGCCGCATTTTGTCGATCGCCTACAGCAATATGGAATAGATACACGAACCCGGATCGCCATGGCAGGCCGTCAACATACGCGGTTCGGATTTACCCTGCAGTCGGAGGCAGCGCAATGTGACTCCGCTTCTGAGCTGGTTATAGAAGGCTTGGCAATGGAGATGATTGCGCAACTGATGCGCAGCCGTGCCGGCAAATCGGCGCAGCGCGAAGAGCATTGGATGAACCGCGTTAATGAGATCATCCATGACCGCTATCGCGAATCGATCTCGTTGAAAGAGATAGCCGAGTATTCAAAAGTTCATCCGGTGCACCTTGCGCGTACCTTTCGAAAGCATCACGGCTGCTCCATAGGCGATTACGTGCGGCGTCTTCGCGTTGCGGCGGCATCGAGCGATATTGCAGGTTCGGACATGTCGATTGCAGAAATTGCCAGCCGGAATGGATTTTCAGATCAGAGCCACCTGTGCCGCCTGATGAAAGAGTACACAGGAAAATCGCCGCGGCAGTTGAGACGGAAAAACTAACCGGTCAGGCTGTCAGTCAGGCAGAGAAAAAGCCAGCAAGCTTGCTTCGGGTCCGCTGCCGATGGCGATGAGCACGAATTGTTTGCCAGCCGCAGTCCGGTAGGTTGACGGAGTGCTGGTGGTGCGTTGATCCAACGGATAGGTCCATAAATCCTCGCCCGTTTTTTTGTCGATGGCATGCATCGCCTTGTCGCCGCCACCGATGAAAACCAATCCGCCTTTGGTGACGAGCGGACCTTGCACTCCGGAAACACCGAGCTTTTCCGGGAGTTTTACATCTTTCAATGCAGGATTGTTTCGCACAGCGGGAGTATCGCCGAAAACCTGCTGCCAAGCAATGGTCCCCTGGTTCAAATTGACCGCATTCAGCAAGCCGTAGGGAGGCTTGACCAACGGCAGGCCATTATGGAATTGACTCCTGGTGCCGAAGTCCTGAGTGTAGTCGGAGTTGATTTCCGCAGCGTATGGGTTATGGGCATCGGCGGGTTTAGTCACCCTGGCTATCCACGCTTGCTTGCTTGACTTGACGTAGAGGATGCCCGTTTCGGGATCGAAAGCTCCGCCGCCCCAGTTGGGACCGCCGAGAATACCCGGCAGCATCAAAGTTCCCTGCAGGCTGGGAGGGGTAAAGAGGGGACCGAGGCGATATTTCTTCATCTCGGAGATGGCTTCCGCCTTCAACTCCGGCGTGAGGTCGAAAGCTTCATCTAAAGTAACGCCCTGCGGGGTGATAGGAGGCGGCCGCACGGGTATCGGTTGGGTCGGAGAAGCTTCTTCTCCAGGAACATCGCTGGCAGGAACCGGCCGTTCCTCGATAGGAAAGAGTGGAGTACCAGTGACGCGGTCGAAGACGAAGATAAGACCCATTTTTGTGATTTGAACTGCCGCGTCTACTTTATGACCGCCTATGGTGAGAGTGACCAGGTTAGGCGGGGCAGGGAGGTCGTAATCCCATAAGCCGTGATGCACTGTTTGAAAGTGCCACTTCCGGATGCCGGTGTTCGCATCCAGACAGATAAGTGATTCGCCGAAGAGGTTTTGGCCCGGCCTCTGGCCTCCATAGAAGTCGTTGCTTGGTGTTCCCAGAGGGAAGTAGACTAGCCCTCGCGGTTCGTCAAGGGTGATGGGCGCCCAGGCGTTGGCATGACCGGTAAATGACCAGGAATCTTTTTTCCAGGTCTCGTTACCGAATTCACCCTTTTGTGGAACGGTGTGGAAGATCCAGACGCGTTTGCCAGTACGGGTATCGTAGGCGCGGACGTCGCCAGGCGGGTCCTGCCGGTAAATCACTCTGTCGTCGATGCTGTTACTCAAGATGACGAGGTTTTTGTAGACCACTGGCGGCGAAGTATTGGTGTAGTGTTTCTTGTTCACACTCCAGGCGTAGCCTTGCGACAGATCTACAATTCCGTTGTCGCCAAACTGTTGGACAGGCTTACCTGAGACCGCGTCGAGGCAGATCAGTTTATAGTGGCTGACCATGAAAAGACGCAGCTTGCCTTGATCGCGCCAAGCGGCAACGCCCCTATGGACGTAGCCGACGCCATTCAGCGCCTGCCCGTCTTCTTCGTAGGCCTTGGGATCGTAGATCCAAAGGGGACGGCCTGACTCCGCGTCCAAAGCAGCTACGCGGTTATAGGAAGTGGACAAGTACAAGACACCCTCAATCATGAGGGGGGTGCCTTCGAAATTGCCTGGGCGAATGGATTTCTCGGGAATCGGCTTTTCGCCGGGTTTCCATTCCCATGCCAGCTTCAGGTTCTTTACATTGCCGCGGTTGATGTCGGTGAGCGTGGAGTATCTGTTGCCGCCCGGATCGCCGCCGTACCAAGGCCACTCCTGGAGGCGCGCCTGTGGAGGAGCCGCTGCGAGAGTGGCAGATAGAAGGAAAATTTTGCAGAACGCGTGGATTTTCAATTTAAAAGGTTAGCAACTCAAGGGCTTAAATCGCTTGTATGGAACATGCATCTTGAACGCTTCAATCATGGCGCCGGCGGCAGCTAGCTGTTATTCTCTTGTGACAGGTTTTCCCATGCAGCGCAGATCTCTTCTACGAACATTCCTGAGCGCCATTGCCGTGTGGCCGCTATTCAAGGGCTCCCGGCTTCGAGCCGAAAATGTAGTCTTTCCCGGAGCGCAGGACGTTGCGTTAAAGGAGCTCGCCGCGACGTTGCTGCCTGAATCGCTAGGACGAGCTGGAACAGACCAGGTAGCGGCCGGCTTTATCCGCTGGCTAAATGAATACCATCCTGGTGCGGAGATGCAGAACGGCTACGGATTTACTCGCGTCCGAGTGGTGCCACCATCATCCAAGGCAAAATACTTGACCCAGCTGGAAGAGTTGGAGCGCGTCATCCTGACAAACCCGAATCTTGGTTTTCGACGCAATCAGTTGGAGGCCCGGCTGCAAGCCGCTGGTATTCAAGACTTGCCCGCGCTGCCGGAAAGCGGCGATATTGTGGTTGACCTGATGGCGTTCTACTTCAACAGTAGCCACGCCAACGACTTTGCCTATGAAGCTGCCATCGACCGCGATGGCTGCCGCGGCTTGAAGAGTTCGAGCCAGGTTCCGTCTCCGTTAAGGGGAGCGACCGAGTAATGCCGACCATTGAAAGTGACATCTGCCTCATTGGCGGCGGGATTTCGGCGGCGCTTTTATCGCAAAAGCTATCGGAGCTGAAACCAGGCTTGGACATCGTGGTTGTGGAGGCGGGCAAGCGTCTGTTCGACCTGGAAAACCGGATGAACTACAGGCGGCGCGCGATTCAGTATGGAGAAAATCCCTGGCCCGGTGACTGGATTCCCGATCAGGACGCCACGGGAATCGTTACCCGCACTATGGCCGTCGGCGGATCTGCCATGCACTGGCAGGGACACATCAATCGCTTCTCGGAGGAAGATTTACGCTTGCGGTCTATGTACGGTCTTGCTGTCGATTGGCCGCTTTCCTGGAGTGAACTGGAGAAATATCTGTGTGAGGCCGATCGGCGCATAGGGGTTTCCGGAGAGCCGAGCCCACATCCGGAAGACCGGCAATCGAGGCCTTATCCGATGCCTCCCATGCCGCTTACGTACAACTTGTTGGAGATTCGGAAATGGGCCGAGCGAGCCGGCTTGCCCTATTACGGCGCCCCGCGCGCGCTGAACACGACGCCTTATGACGGCCGTTCCGAATGCCAGCGATGCGGCACTTGCACGATGTGCCCGGTGGGAGCGCGCTACTCTCCCGACTTCACTTTCAAAAGATTACTCGCCTCGAAAAAGATCAAGCTGCATGACCAGACTTTGGTGCGGAAGCTTGTTTTGCATGATACAAACAACAGCATCGTGCGGGCGGAAGCGGCTCATGCCGAAAACCCCAAGCAACAAATGGAGTACCGAGCACGGGTTTTTGTGGTCGCCTCTGGTTACGCCTGGACGCCACATCTGCTGTTACTTTCGGCAAATAATCGCTTCCCGAACGGTTTGGCGAACAGCTCCGGATTAGTGGGACGTTACATGACCGGCCACAAGTTCATGACAGCGCTGATTGAAGTGAAGAAGAAGCTTTATCCAGGCATGAATGAATCGCATCCCCTTATTTCCCGCCAGTTCTTCCGCTGCGCCGCTGACAAGCCGTTTGTGCGCCACGACATTCAGATTTTTGAAGCGTCGCTTCGTCCACGCCTGCGAAACGACGGCGGCAAGATAATGTTTGGTGATGATCTGATACAAGATTGGCGCTCGCGCACGCAACATGGGCTGGCGCGTGTGCGCATGTATTATGACTCGCATCCTTCGCGGGAAAGCAAGCTGACTCTGAATCCGGAGATGCGGAACCGTTATGGGGACCCGATGCCGAAAATTGACAATCGGCTGGATGACGCCGCCGAGGCGCGCGAGGCTGCTACGCATCGCCATATTCAGGGCATCTACGACCAGATCGCCAAAGTCAACGAGTGCAAGATCGTATCTACCAACGTGGCTCGCTATCAGGATCATCCGTCGGGTGGCACGCGTATGGGAGCCGATCCCAAAGAAAGCGTCTGTGACAGCTTTGGCTTGACGCACGATCATCCAAATCTCTATGTCGTAGGAGCACCCACTTTGCCGACTGGGGGCTGCACCAATGCCACCATCACGTTCGCCGCTCTCACGCTGCGCAGCGCCGACCGGCTCGCACAAAATTTATAGGTTCAAGAATCTTACAAAGCGCCGTTTTTCCTGTCCAAAATGTTGCGCATCTTCAAGACAGCGGGAACGGCGGTACATAGACTCGTAATCAAGGGTTTTTCTAGTAGTAACGCTTCAGATATTCACGAAAAATCCCGCAAACGGTAAGCCCCACGCCCGCGCTTTACTAGCAAGCCATATTCCAGCTATGCAGTGTCTCTTTTTGAGACTAAGTGGCTTTTCTATCTAATCAAAGGTGAATTAAACAATGACGATACGATTCCGCATTCTAAGTTTGGCGTTCGCGTTCTCGCTTGTTCTGAATGCCCAATCCAATGGAACAGTAAAGGGCATACTGACCGATCCAAACGGTGCTTCAGCCCCCGACGCGGATGTGACTTTGGTCAATAAAGGCACTGATCAAAAACTGCAAACAAAGACTACTTCGGGCGGAGCCTACACTTTTACGTTCATCCCACCGGGGACATACGATTTTTCCGCGCAACTGGCGGGTTTCAAGCCGATAGCGCGTCTGGTTGTGGTGGACATCGCAGCCACTGTGACGATTGATGCAGCATTTGAGCTGGGCGCGAGTTCTACCCAGATTCAGGTGGTGAGCGAAGCCCAGCAGGTGGACACCGCATCAAGCGCCATCGGCTTGGTGGTGGAGCAAAAACTGGTGACGGATCTGCCGCTTTCCAGCCGAAATTTCACTCAGATTCTTGCATTATCGCCTGGTGTAAATGCTTCGGTTGCGAATGCCGGTTCATTGGGAAGAAACAGCGTCAACATTTCTGCGAACGGTTCCCGGCCATACGACAACAGTCTTGTGCTAAACGGTCTGGTTGCGGAGAATCCGATGTCGCAAGGGTTTGACGACGATGTGGACAAAGGCGGCGTTCCTATACCTTCGCCCGATGCACTGCAGGAATTCAAGGTGCAGACATCTCTTTACGACGCCGAGACCGGGAGGCAGGGCGGTGCGGTTATTCAGGCTGTGACAAAAAGCGGGACCAATCAGTTTCATGGATCGCTTTTCGAATTTCTACGCAACGACGATCTGAACGCAAATGACTTTTTCCGGAACGAGACCGGTCAGCCGCGGGGCGTTCTAAAGCAAAATCAGTTCGGCGGAACCGTTGGTGGTCCCATCAAGAAAGACAAAATCTTTTTCTTCTTTGAATACCAGGGAACCAAGCAGGTGAATGGCGTCTCCAGTTTTTCCACCGCCAGTACCTTCCTGCCCGCCTTGACTAACAACCGCTCGGCGGCCGCGCTTGGGGCCATTTTCGGCGGTCAAAAAGGCGTGCAGGGCGGCGCCGCCGTCACCCCTAGCGGTTCTAACATCAATCCTGTTGCGCTAGCTTTCCTGAACGAGAGGCTCCCTAACGGGCAATTTGTCATTCCAGCTCCGCAGACGATTCTTCCCAACGGCTCGGGCTTTTCTACTTATTCGCTGCCCGCGTACTTTACAGAGAATCAGTATGTGGGAGATTTTGATTATCAGATAAACGACAAGAATCGGCTAGCAGCAAAAACCTTCTTTTCGCACGATCCCTGGCAGATACCGTTTTCCACCTCGGCTGGTGATAACGTTCCCGGCTTCGGCGAAAACGACGACAAAGCAAATTGGAACGATACGCTGATTCTGACTTCCACCATTACTCCGACGATTGTCAATGAAGCCCATGCAGGTTATGCGCGCAACTTTATTCGCCAATTGCCGATTGAGCCCGTTTCGGATGCCTCCGTTGGGATTACACCCCCGGTTGCTGGTTACACAGGGATTCCGCTTATATCCGTGACCGGCGCCTTCACGATAGGTCCGGCGACCAACAATAATCAAGTGACTATGATTCACCAGTGGCTTGGGAGCGACACACTCAGCATTTCTAAAGGACGCCATCAGATTAGAGTCGGCGGCGATCTCAACATCGTCCAAGTCAACCGGACCAACGCATTTCTTACACGAGGTTCGCTGGGCTTCGGTTCCTTTGCCGACTTCCTGCTTGGCGAAACGGCAGCGCAGAATGGTTCGAGCTTTAGCAATGTCTCCAGCAGTCAGGTTGCTAACGGAGTTATTCGCGCTTATCCGCGCTTCAAGAATTTTAGCGGCTTTCTCCAGGACGACTACCGCGTTAACAACCAACTCACGCTGAACCTGGGTCTTCGCTATCAGTTTAACGGCGACAAAACGGACAAGAGGGGCCGCATCGGCGGATTTGATCCCAACCTTGTCACACCTTTTCTAGCGCCTCCGGCATCTGGCACCTATGCCGGGTTCACAGTGGTAGGAAATTGCAACTGTACACCACCTGCGGGCTTTACGAAAGTAAGTTCCGATTCGCCTATTTATGATCAGAACTACCTTGGCTTTGCGCCGCGTGTTGGTCTAGCCTTCCGACCGATTGCCAGTAACAACAACCTTGTTTTCCGCGCCGGTTACGGCCTCTTCTGGTCGAGTGTTGCTGGAACTGTTACAGAACAGTCGAATTTTGATCCCTTCTATGTATGGAACAAAGCGGGCGGTGCCGATTTGGCCTCTACCTCATGGCAGAATCCGTTTCCCGTTTCCGTGCCGCCAACCTCGGCTTTTCCGGTCTACCTGCCGTACACGCTGGGCAGCACTCGTTCAACGCTGCCGACTGATCCTTACTTGAAGCAGCCCTACACGCAGGAATGGAGCGCGAATCTTCAATACAGCCTCAGTAACTATTTAATGACGCTTGGATACGTTGGCAGCGCATCCACGCACTTGATCGCAGGTTTCGATCCGAACCAGCCGCTGCTTGCCAGCCCAACCAATCCGGTGGACGGACTAACCGTCAACACGGTTGCCAATCGAGCCTTGCGCGGTCCCTTTCTAGGCTGGCTGCCTACCGGCATTGATGAGTTTAAATCGATTTTGACCGGCCACTACGAGGCACTTCAACTTAGCGTCAACCATCGATTCTCACATGGACTATCATTCATTGCTGGTTATACCTGGAGCCACGCACTGGACGATGACGGTGTCACCGCCGGCGGCCGTAACGAACCGCTAGGCAGCTTTACCGGAGACTTCTACAACACCAAGAGCGCTTATGGCACATCGAGCTTCGATCGGACTCAGCGCCTGGTTGTCAGTTATTCTTATGACTTGCCAAAGCTACAATCGGGTAATCGATTCGTAAAGGGTATCGTAAACGATTGGTCTGTTTCCGGTGTCACTACTATTCAATCGGGCCTCCCTTTCTCCGTCACTGACAGCACCTCAGGCACGATTTACGGTATCTCAGCCTATGCACAGTTTGTTCCCGGAGACACATTGGCCAATGTGCAGCTAAGCGGCAGCACAACGTCTCGTCTAAACGAGTACTTCAACACGGCTGCCTTTACAACCGCCCCCGTTATAGGTAACGGAACCGGCTTCGGCAATGCGGGCAGAGATATTCTGCGCGGGCCTGGCCAGATTAACTTCGACGCCGGCATCAGCCGGGAATTTGCCGTACCTGGTTTGAGCGAGAAGGGAAGACTCCAATTCCGTACTGAGTTCTTCAACCTCGCAAACCATCCTCAGTTCAACAACCCTGGATCGAACCGGGGCGCGTCCACCACTTTTGGGATTATCTCGAGCGATGCGGTTGGTCCTCGTATTATGCAATTCGCTTTGAAGTACGCGTTCTAAAACGACGCTGTGGCCAATCGTAGATCGCTGCTTAAGTTTCTGGGTCTGAATGGGGCGGTCTTTGCAGCCGCCCCATCCCAGCTACCTCTGCCGCCAACCGCCGGTTCAGGCCAGGTGGATCGGATTGCCAACGAATTGCACGAAGCTATTGGAGGCTATGAACTAGACGATTCCCATTGTCATGCCTCGAACAGTGGCCTGGCTGAGCTAACACCAAGAGAATTTCTCATCCAGACTTCGTTGGCCGCGCTGCCTCGCGCTTCCTATTTCCCAACTGGTGTGTTTCAACGATGGTCCGCCGCAATAGGTGACGAAAAAGCTGCGCTCGATCGTCAATACGGCATCGACAAGAAGCTCGATGAAATAGTATTCAACGCCCGCGAGAGCATTTTTATAAAGGCTCTTACCAAAGAACTTGCTGGCTTTTTGGGGTGCGCTCCGAAAATTGAGACGGTAGTCGCTGCTCGTAACGAGCGGGCTCGCGGACTTTATCCGCAATACATAAGCGATCTGTTCAAAGATGTGCATCTGACAAACGCGATGGTGGATACCGGATGTTGCGACGGCATAGGGGCCGAGGGGTCCCAAGCCTATGCTGCGGCTATTCGGCCCTGCACGATGCGCGCCATTTCAAGGATCGATACCATTCAGAACGCTTTATTCCGCCACGACCTGTCGTTCGATGAACTGGAGTCGCAGTTTATCGCGAATGTGCGCAGCGCTTTGGATGGCACAGGGAACTTCGGCTTCAAATCGTGGGGAATGAAATGGCACCAGATGGAGCGTCTTGGAGTGGTCAAACCGCGCTATGATTCATCGTCAGCCAAGCAAAGCTGGGAAGAGTATAAAAGCCTTCGGGGCAAACCAGCGGAAGACCGTGAACAAGAGGCCGACCGAGGCCGAACCCTGAAAGAATACTTCCTGACAATTGCGTTGGAAGAATGCATGAAGCGCGATATGCCCATGCAGATTCATGCGGGCGACGGTGATGCGCCTGGTGTTCTGCTGCGACGCCAAAATCCTTACAATCTAGAGGAATTCGTCCGGTTTGATCGCGATGGGGTGATGCGAATGCCCAAGCTGATCCCGATCCACGCCGGCTATCCGCTGGTAGGACAAGCCGCCTGGATGAGTCATCTCTACACGAACTGTTATTTCGAGACTTCGTTGATGAATCCAATAATTCATCAAGGTCTGGAACGGCGTTTTGGAGAGATTCTGGAAGCAGTCCCTATGTCCAAGATTCTTTTCGGCAGCGACTCGTGGTCAGTTCCCGAAAATAACTGGCTGGCTGGACGATGGGGCAAGAGGTACTTAAGCCGCGCGTTGGCGGTGTATGTAAAAGAGGGCAGCCTTACCAGGGACGAGGCGCTGGAAGGTGCGCAGATGATGCTCTACAAAAACAATCGACGCGTGTATAACTTACCCGCCTAAGCGCTAGAATACCTACAAGTTGATGTGCGCTTGTTGCCTGCTATTGCTCGCATGGCTCCCTTTTCTGCGGGCCTCGCAAAACGAAACGGATCTGCAGGCCATCGAATCTGCCAGGCACGTTCTCCAGGAGCGGCCTGATTCTGAAAGCAGCACTTTTTCGCTTGCCTCCCTCTATTTAAAGGTTGGCCGCAATCAAGATGCGATTCAGCTCTTGCAGAGTTATCTCCAATCTCAGCCGATGTCGGCGAAGGCGTTGCGACTGCTGGCCACTGCTTACCTCAGAAAAGAAGATTATGCGGCGGCAAAGGAAACTGCGGAGAAGGCGCTGAAGGCCGGCACAAGGGATTCAACGGCGGTGGAATTGCTGGCCATGTCGGAATTGGGCTTGCAGGAGTCCGATGCCGCCGAGCGCCATTTTCTAGAAGCATTGAAGCTAAATTCAAAATCTATCGAAGCGAATTATCAGCTCGGGCTGCTCTATACAAAACAACACAAAGCGCTGAATGAGGCGGTTCGCCTACTGCAGACCGCACGCAGAATTCAGCCGGATCTTACCGGTATTGATACCGCCCTTGGAGCCGCTCTGCTGGGCGCGGGCAACGTTAGTCAGGCGGTGGATGCTTTGGAAATCGCAACCAAAACAGCCGCGAACAAACCGGAATCGTACTATTTGCTGGCCACTGCTTACCGCCGGCTGAATCAACCGGAAAAGGCCGACGCAGCGCTTGCGTCATTCAACGCACTTAAGAAAGCGGACGCTGACCGACGGGCTCGCGAGATGCGCGGCAAGGCCGATTATGAGGAAGGCGTCAATCTTTTATCAAACTCCGATCAGTTAGAACTGGCTTACACTGCTTTGTCCAAAGCGCTGGAGGAACTCCCTGACTTCGATGCGGCGTACTATCGCATAGCGCAGGTAAGCTATTTGAAAGGCGATCTTCCCGAGGCGTTGACTTCGATTCGTCGAGCAATTAAGCTGAACCCGTTTGAACCCGAATATTATTTCGTGCTTGCGCGCTGCCTGCAGGATAACGACTCCAAGGCCGCGTTGGAAGCTATCGATAATGCGATCAATCTGCGGCCTGGAGTTCAAGACTTCGAGGATTTGTCGCGTGAGTTGAAGTCAAAGTTGACTGCCAAGCCGCCTGCTTGACCTTCGGTAATATGCTTTAGCTGGTTGGCGGGCACGTTCGGGTAGGTTTCCATTCTGCCCGAAGGCCAGCGGATTGTGAGCCTTTCGGCCGAACGCGCGCTCCCCAATCCGAAGTGCAGGCGCAGATCGCTGGCCGAACAATAGCTGGTGCCTCCCATGATTTGCGCTCGCTGCACTCTTCCTCTGGCGGTTAGCGTCACCTCCGCGCCAATCGCGTCGCGATTACTTTTGCCTGTGCCTTCCAATTCCAGCGTGATCCAGTTTCCGCCCATCGTCCGGTTACGCGCAATTAAGGGAGGGCCCACGTTCTGACTCACTACAAAATCGATGAAGCCGTCGCCGTCCAAATCGCTCGTTGCCAGCCCGCGGCCAAGAATGGGCTTGCTGAATGGTTCTCCCGATTCAGCAGAAACGTCCTGAAAGTGCCCCACCGATGCTTCCTGGAATAGCGACAGCAACTCACGGTAAGCCACGCGCGGATGAAATACCGCAATATTGTCTAATATGTGGCCGTTCGCTACTACTATCTGCGGCTCACCGCTGTTATTGAAGTCTGCAAACTTCACGCCAAATCCGCTGCGCAGGCTCCGCTCGGCTCCAAGGCCGGCGTCGATGGTACCGTCGCGGAACAAAGCCTTCCCCAGGTTGCGATATAAGCGATTTAACTCGTTATCCAGGTGAGTTACGTAAATGTCTGGCGCGGTCTCACCGTCAAGATACTCCGCATCGACTCCCATGCCTGCCTCGGCTTGGCCATCCTCGTTGAACCCTACGCCGGAAGTTAAACCGGTCTCTTGAAACTTGCCGTTTCCAAGGTTGCGGTAGAAAAAGTTCATCGCGCTGTCGTTGGCCACGAAGATATCGGGCCAGCCGTCGCCATCGAAGTCCGCTAGCACCAGGCCAAGGCACTTCCCGTCGGCGCTCTTAAGACCTGCTTGTTCTGTCACATCCTGGAAGCGGCCATTGCCTTGGTTGTGATAAAGGCGCACTCCCGTTCCTTTATAAACATCTGGATGGCAATAGGCTCTTCTGCCACTGGCGGCATCACCACAGAAATGCTGGTCGTCCCATGAGAAATCGTCAACGTAATTCGCAATGACCAAATCGAGCAATCCATCATGGTCAAAGTCGAACCAGCCGGCGCTGGTGGCCCAGCGGCCATTGTTCTCTACTCCTGAACTGGCGGTGACATCGCTAAACGTGCCGTCCCCGTTGTTGTGAAATAGAACACTGCGCGGATAGCCAGTCAACAGCAGATCCGGCCGGCCATCATTGTCGTAATCAGCCACCGCAACGCCCATGCCGTAAGTGTCGAAACTCCCTGTCAAGTGGGCCGCTACGGTTCGATCTTCAAACTTGTTGTTCCCGAGATTGCGGTATAGAGCCAACCGGTTGTGGGTGGATTCGGGCGAGCCAGGACGTCCACCGCCATTTACGAATACCAGGTCCGGTCGGCCATCGTGATCATAGTCGATGACTCCGACGCCCGAACCCATGGTCTCAATCATTCGCTTCTCGGGGCTGGCGCCATTTTCCGCGGAGAATCGTATTCCAGCGCTGGCGCTGATGTCTTCGAATGTGATTTGGCGCGCGGGGACTGCGCCGTGAATGAGCATGGCGGCAAATAAGGCACAGATTCGCCAACGCCGCCGGCCCATTAGTTGGTGTGTGTCGGGAAGCCCTTTGTCTTGTCTGACACCACCGCGCCGCCCTTCATAACCCACCGAACGTTCTTAAGCACTACCTGAATGTCGGTCATTGGGTCGCCCTCAACAGCCACCATATCGGCGAAGTATCCAGGGGCAACCGAGCCAAGCTTATTTTCCATGCCTAGCGCCTCAGCTGCATTGACCGTTGCGGTTTGCATTGCCTGTTCGTTCGTCATCCCCATCTTCATGAACCACGTCAATTCACGCATATTCAGGCCGAAACCATTGTAGACGGCATCGGAACCGACTAACATCCTGGCGCCCGCTTTATAAGCTTTCTGTGCCGTGATGAAATTTCGATGGATGTAGTCTTCCAGATTTTCCTTCGCACCCGCAGGGAACTTGTAAGTGGTTTCAGCATTCTCGACGTAGTACTCATTATGGTCGATGGTCGGGACGTACCAGATCTTCTTTCTTACTAATTCAGCAATTGTCGCGTCATCCATGTCAGTCGCATGTTCCAATGTGTCGCATCCGGCTCGAATGGCATCCCGCGCGCCAGCAGGACCGTAGGAATGGATTGCCACTTTGTGCCCTTCCGCATGAGCCTCGTCCACCACCGCCTTCATCTCTTCATAACTGACAGTTTGATCGCCGGTGACATTATCAAAACCGCCGGTTGACCCGAAGATCTTCACCCAGTCCGCGCCCGCCGCTATGGTTTCTTTCGTTGCTTTGATCTGTTCGGCAATCTTTTCATCCATAGTGGGAATCTTCGGCAAGCCATGCAGGCCCCTGCCTGAGACGAACAAGCGAGGACCAACGAACGCGCCCATATTGATCAGATCGCGAAGATCGAAGTCGGCACCTCCCGCTGCGTTCAAATCGCGCAGCGTTGTTACTCCAGCCTCCAGCGCCTTCATTCCGTTTCTCTGAGAAAGCACCACAGTAATAGCTTCGCGGCGAGGCTTCTGACGCCTTGCGTCTATGCTGGTGTCGCCATTCCAGTAGTAAGTGATATGCGTGTGCATATCGATCATGCCTGGAATGCCAGTGTATTCGCTTAAGTCGATGGTCTCCATACCGGCGGGAATCGGGCCGTTGGCGGTAACACTCTTAATTTGGTCGCCGTCGACGATAACCACGGCGTGTGCAATCACCTGGTGGCCATCCCATAGCTTTCCGAATTTGATGGCTTTGCCGGTAGTCGCCGCATGTAAGCAGCAAGTCAACAAGAACGCTGACAAAAGTGTGATTCGTTGAAACATAAAATCTCCTGGCTGCAGTTTTCCCAGATGCAGAGGTCTTTACCGCTGGTGTTGTCGTTCGCGAATGAGGACTCTCAGGATAGCGCAAAGTAGCCAGCGATAGATGAACTGCAAGGCTTTACTGTCGCGAATTGTTTGAGCCGTGTCTTGGATTGAATGAACAATTGAACAAAGTTAACACTAATTTGACAGTGAAGAGGTCCGGATGCTAATGGTTCCTAATACCTAAAAAGAGGGAAGTGATCTCAACATGCCAGATGGACCGATTGAGCGAGAGATGCAGCAGCCTGGTGAAATGAACCGCCGCGACTTTATTCTGAGAACGGCCGGCGCCGCGGCTGTCGCCGTTTCAACCGTTCAATCGCCGGTTGCCGCAGCGACGACCGGATCTGACGATCTTGCGAAGCTGACCGTGGCGGAAGCATCCAGAAAGATTCACTCAGGCGAAATAAGCTGTACCGAACTTACCCGCGCCTGCATTGACCGCGCGCAAGTTTACAACACAAAAGTGAACGCTTTCATCACGTTGATGCACCAGGAAGCGCTGGCGCAAGCCGAACAGCTAGACGCCGAGGCTAAGAAGGGTAAGTTTCTCGGTCCGTTACACGGCATCCCGCTGGCGTTGAAGGACAACATCGATACGGCCGGCACCAGGACCACTGGAGGAAGTGCCGTCTTTGAAGATCGAGTACCTGACGAGGACGCGTTTGTCGTGCGCCGGTTGAAGGCGTCCGGCGCCATTATTCTTGCGAAAGCTAACTTGCAAGAATTTGCGATGGGTTCTACCTCGGTTTCCACTTACTTCAGGCCGGTGCGAAATCCCTGGGCTCTCGACCGTATCTCGGCAGGTTCATCTGGAGGTTCAGCGGCGTCCTTGATTGCCGACATGACAATAGGAGCGCTGGGAACTGACACCGGCGGATCCGTGCGCATGCCAGCCGCCTACTGCGGCATTGTCGGTCTGAAGCCGACTTACGGACTTGTCTCAATCGGGGGAATCATTCCGCGCACCTATTCGCTTGATCATTGCGGGCCAATGACCAAGACGGTGGAGGATAACGCCATGTTGCTCAACGCGATGACTGGCTATGACAAGTACGATGTGGCTAGCGTCGACCATCCGAGAGAAGATTATGTGGCGGCGATGAAGCAACCGGTTGGCAGTATGCGCCTGGGGATTCCGCGCGCTCCCTTCTTTGACTTCCTCGATCCTGAAACCGAGAAGGCAGTGAATGAAGCTATTACTGTGCTAGCCAGCTTGACAAAGAGCGTCAACGATATGTATCTTCCACCGCCGGGCAAATACTCGCGCGCTTATTTCGATGGCGAGATCGAAGCTTTCCATTGGGAGTGGTACCAGCGCAAGGCAGGCAGCTATTCATTGAACCAGCGGCGGACTATTGAGGCAGTCCATAAGCGGCTGAATGATACCGATACTGAGAACTGTTCTTCGCGGGTTGTGGACTATATTAATGCGCAATGGGAACTGCAACGGCTGAGAAAGACCATCGACGATTCTTTCGAGAAGTTCGACTTGGTCGCTTTGCCAACCATGCGGGTTTTGCCCAGCACGATCAATGAAGCTCTTGCAAGAGAAGAGAATGCTGGAGGAGGCGGGAGAGAACCGTTTGAAAGTTCCAACTGTGTCCCATTTAATACTTTTGGCATTCCTGCCATATCGCTACCCTGCGGCTTCTCTGCCGGCGGATTGCCTATCGGTTTGATGATTGCCGGACCGCGCTTCTCTGAAGGACGGGTATTCGCCTTGGCAAATGCTTATGAGAAAGCGACGGAGTGGCACAAACGGCGGCCAAAATTAAGCCCAGATATGAATGTTCCACCGATCAAACGCAAGGACGGGGAATCTTAGAAATGCAGACATTGCAATGCAGCCTGGTGAACCGCAACGTTCAACCGAGTACTATGCGAGGATACGAACTAAGTACCACTGGGGCCGTTAGGTACCCCGTCAGCTAATCCGTAGTTAAGTACCTTACTAAGTTGATTCTCATACATCCGGGCTCATACCCTACATTACATGTGGGTTAAAAGCCTTGGTTGCTTCCGAGGGCATCTTTTCTTGATTGGGCTACTAAGTGCGCGGCTTTTCGGGCAGACAAATGTGCTCACGCAGCACAACGACATCGGGCGCACGGGACTGAATTCGTCGGAAACCATTCTGACGCCTGCCAACGTCGGTTCCGGCGCGTTCGGCAAGCTGTATAGTGTTACGCTCGACGGGCGGGCGATGACCCAGCCCCTTTATGTTTCCCAATTGTCGATAAACGGGGTCCAGCACAGCGTCCTTTTTGTCGCTACGGAACATGACAGCGTCTACGCTCTGGACGCGAATGCAGAGGGCCAAGTCTTATGGCAGGCGAGCCTGCTAGACGCCGCGCATGGCGCCGCGCCGGGCGCGACAACAGTTCCCATAGCCAACACCGGCTGTCCCGATTCGATCGGGCCGGAGTATGGCATCACCGGTACACCCGTCATCGATCTGGCAAGCGGCACGTTGTATGTGGTTTCCAAGACTCTAGAGGGGGCGAATCCCTATCCTGTTCAAAGGGTTCACGCGCTTGATATCACTACGGGTAACGAGAAATTTAACGGTCCGGCGACGGTCTCGGCGACGGTAGCGGGCACCGGCAACGGCAGCGTGGGTGGACAACTAAGCTTCGATCCGAAATGGGAAAATCAGCGCCCCGGCCTGCTGTTCATCAACAATACGGTTTACGTCGGCTGGGGATCGCATTGCGATTTAGGTCCGTGGCACGGTTGGATTATGGGCTACAGTCCAGCCAGCGGTACCCTGCAGCAAACCCAGGTTTGGGTGGCCAGTCCCAATGGCAGCGGTAACGGCATTTGGATGAGCGGCCTGGGCCTGGCTGCCGACAAGAATGGACCCAGCGGCTCGGCGCGCATGTTCGTAGCGACTGGGAACGGTGACTACGACGGCGAGACCAACTGGGGCGAGAGCCTGGTTAACCTGAACCTCGCCAGCTCTAGCAGCAGTCTTCCGGTCAGCGACTCCTTTACCCCCAACACCGAGGCGGCCCTGAACTTAGTGGATTACGACGTTGGATCCGCCGGCACCCTCATCCTCCCTGACTCGGCCGGAACCAGCAGCCATCCTCACCTGGTTATTCAACTGAGCAAGGCCGGCACGATGTTTCTGCTGGACCGCGACAACCTGGGAGGGTACAACGCCAACGCGGACCAAGCGTTGCAGGAAGTTATTTTCGGCTCCTCCTACGGATACGGTATATGGGGCGGCGGGGCCTACTTTAACAGCAATTTTTACGTCTGGCCCGCAAACTCTAATATGTCGCAGTACAGCTTGTCGAACGGGCTGTTATCGTCCGCGCCGGTTGCGGTGAATGCCTATCAGGAGCCGGGCAAGTTGACCGGCTATTACAATGGCACGTTTCTCGGCGCAACTCCGTCGATTTCGGCGAACGGCGTTAATAACGGTATTGTCTGGGCTAACGATACAGTAACCGATAAAGGCACTCCCACACAGATCCTCTTCGCTTTCAACGCCTCGAATGTTGCGCAGACCATCTGGAGCAGCCCGCGGTTTTCCGCCACCGATGGCGCCGGCACCTCTCAGAAGTTTGGTATTCCAACCATTGCGGACGGGCACGTTTATCTTGCCAGCAACAACGCGATCAACGTTTTCGGACTGCTGCCGGCGCCGCTGGTCTCGATTACCATCACACCGATTTCATACGCACTTGCGGCTGGAGCAACCCAGCAGTTCATTGCCACCGGGGTCTATGGCGACTCCAGCACGCAGGACCTGACCAGCATAGTCACGTGGACATCCAGCAGTGCCGCTGCCACTATCTCCGCTTCTGGTTTGGCCACCGGTGTAGCGGAAGGCAGTACTACCATTACGGCCAGCCTGAGCGGCATTAGTTCTGTACCGGTACCGCTTTATGTTAACGGGAACTTTCCTAGCACCAATATTGGCTCAGCCAGCGTGGCGCAAAACGTGTTCTTCACTTTTGCGAGCACGACGACTTTAGCGGCAACGCCCTGGGTGGTCCTGACAAACGGTGCGTCAAACCTGGACTTCCAGGCGGCCGCCACACAACCGGCGAACGTGTGTCAAGCCGGCCATACCTATAACGCGGGTGACGAATGCGTGGTTAGCGTTGTGTTCAGCCCCACGACACCGGGAGTGCGCGCGGGGGCGGTGCAACTGATAGGAGTTGGCAGCACTACAGTCGCCACCTCTTACATAAATGGTACGGGCGTCGGGCCGGCGCTGGCGTTTACACCAGGGATTATCAGCACGGTGGCGGGTAACGGAACGGCAGGTTACCGCGGCGACAGCACTCAGGCGACGGGCGCGGAACTGTCTTTGCCAAGTGCCGTGGCAATGGATGGTGCGGGAAATCTATATATAGCGGACGCACAAAATAACGTTGTTCGAAAAGTCTCCGCGGGGGGCATAATAACGACGGTCGCGGGCATTGGAACAGCGGGCTATAGCGGCGATAACGGGCCTGCCACCAGCGCCACTTTGAACGGTCCTCAGGGAGTGGCGCTAGACGGCGCGGGCAACCTGTACATTTCGGATACAAACAATAGCGTTGTGCGAGAGGTAAGCGCCGGCGGCACTATCACAACCATAGCGGGCACCGGAACGGCGAGCTACGGCGGAGATGGGGGCGCAGCGGCCAGCGCGCAGTTAAATTCCCCTTATGGATTGGCGGTTGATGGCGGGGGCAATCTGTACATTGCGGACAGCGGCAATAGCCTTGTGCGCGAAGTAAGCGCCAGCGGCATTATCACGTCGGTGGCGGGCACGGGCTTATGGGGTTACAGCGGGGATGGGGGCCCAGCCATCAGGGCGCAATTAGCTTCTCCCTTTGGCGTGGCGGTGGATAACGCCGGCAATCTGTATGTAGCCGACAGCGCCAACAGCCGCGTGCGCAAAGTAAACGCCAGCGGGATCATCACGACGGTTGCAGGCAATGGAACGACCGGCTACTCAGGCGATGGCGGCGTTGCAACCAGCGCGGAATTGGCTTTGCCCGCGGGCGTGGCGGTTGACAGCGCTGGAAATCTGTATATCGCCGACACTACCAGCGGCGCTGTGCGCAAGGTGGATACTTCGGGCACCATCAGCACGGTGGCGGGGAACGGAACGTTGTCCTATACCGGCGACGCGGGCCCGGCGACTAGCGCGACACTGAATGGACCAACCGCCGTGACGGTGGCGAGTTTGGGCAATTTGTATATTGCCGACGCCAGTAACAATGTGGTTCGCATGGTGAACGTAACGTCGTCGGCGCTGGCCATTGCCTCCGCTACAACCGGTCCGGCTGTTATAGCGAAGAGCGTGGTGGTTTCCAACGTAGGTGATGCGTCTTTGAACTTGACTGCCTTCACCATCTCCAGCAACTTCACGATCGCGACCGGTACGAATGTCTGTGCGGCGGCTACCTCCCTGACGCCGGGCACGAACTGCACTTTGCCAGTGGAATTGCAACCAACGACGCCCGGCAATACAGTTACCGGTTCGCTCAGCGTCACGGACAATGCACCCAACAATCCCCAAATTATTAGCTTGAGCGGATTAAGTCTGGTGGGCGTAACTATCAACACCTTGCCTTCGGGTCTAGCGGTGAGCATTGATGGCGGCAGCGCGCAAACGGCTCCGGTCAGCGTGGGTTGGAAAGTGGGAGACAAGCACACCATCACGGCGGCATCGCCGCAGGGCTCCATGGGAACGCGCTATACCTTCACCGGTTGGTCGGACGGAACGACCACGACCAGCGATTCGATTACGGCAGGACCTGGCACAACGAGCTACACGGCTAACTTCAGCACGGCTTATCTGCTGAGCACCTTCTTCAGTCCCGCGGGCGCCGGAACAGTGACGCCTAGCGTGCCCTCGCCCACAGGCGACGGCTATTATTCCGCCAACACGACGTTGACTTTGACGGCGACGGCCAGCAACTCAGCCAATCCATTCTCGAATTGGACCGGGAGCAGCGCTAGCACCAGCAATCCGCTCTCGATCACCATGAATGGTCCCCTCAGCGAGACGGCCAATTTCGGCAGCAATTCCGGCACGAGCAGCATGGCCCCGCTGGCGTATGAGCCGTTCGGCGAAGCTGCTGGAACGCCGCTGAGTGGCGCCAGCGGCAGCGGCGATAGCGGCTGGGCAGCACCCTGGGTTGAACAGGGTGGCGAAACGGTTACGCCGGGCTATGAAACCGCTTCCGCCAATCCACTTACGTACGCGAGTCTGGCTACTACCGGCACCTATGCCATTGGCGGCTACAGCTACCAAAGCGCTGGGCGGCAGTTGAATGTGGCTTCGACGGGCCCGTTCAGCCCGTATCTGGCAAATGGTTTGATTGGAGCAGCCGGGCAGACCGTCTGGTTGAGTTTCTTGCTGCGCGAGGACGCTAATCCCAGCAACGGGCAAATTAACGCGATCTTTTTGACCCCGGACAGCGGCATCAGTGCCTGGGTGCCGCAGACTGGCATCGGTGTGGGATATTTCGGCACGAGTCCGTATTGGGGTCTGCAGCTGGATAATGGCACCCCGATTCTTTCCAATGTTCCGGTGGTACAAGGGCAAACGGTCTTCATGGTGGTGGGCATTACCTTTGGGGCGAGCAACGAAATTAACCTGTATGTCAATCCGAGTTCGCTAGGCGGCGGAGCGCCGGCCACCCCGACTTTGCAATTGACGACGGCCGCCAATGTGGCTTTCGAAACACTGTCCTATCTGGGTGGCTATCAGACTAATGTCAGCTCGCTTAGCGACATTCGCTTCGGGTCCAGCTACGCGGCGGTCACGCCCAGCACACTCAGCAGCCAGACCATCACCTTCACCGCGCCGACGTCGCCGGTGACTTATCCGGTCTCTCCGATTACGTTATCGGCGACGGCGAGTTCGGGCTTGACAGTAAGCTTTAGCGTGCTCTCAGGGCCGGGATCGATTACGGGCAATACGCTGACTGTGACCGGTACGGGAACGATTGTGATTGCTGCCAACCAGGCGGGAAACAGCACTTATGCGGCAGCTCCGCAAGTAACACAGAGCATTGTGGTGAATGCCGCTTTGTCCCCCCAGACCATCACCTTTACCGCGCCGACATCGCCGGTTACTTATCCGGTCTCTCCGATTACGTTATCGGCGACGGCGAGTTCGGGCTTGGCAGTAAGCTTTAGCGTGCTCTCAGGACCGGGATCGATCACTGGAAATACTTTGACAGTGACTGGGTCGGGAACGATTGTGATTGCTGCCAACCAGGCAGGCAATAGCAGCTACGCGGCAGCGCCGCAGGTTACCCAGAGCGTTATCGTGAATGCTCTTTCATCCCAGACCATCACCTTTACCGCGCCGACATCGCCGGTGACTTATCCGGTCTCTCCGATTACGTTATCGGCGACGGCGAGTTCCGGACTGACAGTAAGCTTTAGCGTGCTCTCAGGGCCGGGATCGATTACGGGCAATACGCTGACTGTGACCGGTACGGGAACGATTGTGATTGCTGCCAACCAGGCAGGCAATAGCAGCTATGCGGCAGCGCCGCAGGTGACGCAGAGCATTGTGGTGAATGCTCTTTCATCCCAGACCATCACCTTTACCGCGCCGACATCGCCGGTTACTTATCCGGTCTCTCCGATTATGTTATCGGCGACGGCGAGTTCGGGACTGACAGTAAGCTTTAGCGTGCTCTCAGGGCCGGGATCGATCACTGGAAATACTTTGACAGTGACTGGGTCGGGAACGATTGTGATTGCTGCCAACCAGGCAGGCAACAGCAGCTACGCGGCAGCGCCGCAGGTGACGCAGAGCATTGTGGTGAATGCCGCTTTGTCCCCCCAGACCATCACCTTTACCGCGCCGACATCGCCGGTGACTTATCCGGTCTCTCCGATTACGTTATCGGCGACGGCGAGTTCGGGCTTGGCAGTAAGCTTTAGCGTGCTCTCAGGACCGGGATCGATTACGGGCAGCACGCTGACGGCGACCGGCACGGGAACGATTGTGATTGCGGCGAATCAAGCGGGCAATAGCAGCTACGCAGCGGCGCCACAGGTTACCCAGAGCATTGTGGTGAATGCTGCATCCACCGGCACGGTACTCGCCTATGAGCCGTTCGGCGAGACGTCAGGAACGCCGCTAAGTGGCGCGACGGGCAGCGGCGACAGCGGCTGGAACGCAGCCTGGGTGGAACAGTTTGGCGAAACGGCCGTTCCGGGTTATGAAACAGCTTCTGCCAATCCGCTGACGTACGCGGGTCTGGTTACCACCAGCAGTTACGCCATTGGCGGCTACAGCTACCAGAGCGCCGGGCGGCAGCTGAACGTGGCTTCGACAGGGCCCTTCAGTACCTATCTGAGCAATGGCCTGATTGGAGCGTCCGGGCAGACTGTCTGGCTCAGCTTCCTGTTGCGTGAAGATGCCAACCCCAGCAACGGGCAAATCAACGCGATCTTCTTAACCCCAGAGAGCGGGATCAATGTCTGGGTGCCGCAAACGGGTATTGGCATTGGCTATTTCGGCACGAGTGCCGATTGGGGTTTGCAACTGAATAATGGCACTCCGATTCTTTCCAGCGTGCCGGTGGTGAAAGGGCAAACCGTTCTGATGGTGGCAAGCATCACTTTTGGGGCGACGAACCAGATCAACCTATATGTCAATCCGACATCGCTGGGCGGCGAGGCGCCGGCCACAGCGAGCGCGCAACTGACGACGGCAGCTAGCGTAGCTTTCCAGACGTTGTCGTATCTCGGAGGTTATCAGGCTAACGTCAGTTCGCTAAGCGATATTCGCTTCGGATCCAGTTACGCGGCGGTGACACCCACTGCGCAGACTGCACAGAGCCAGACCATCACCTTCACCGCACCCACTTCGCCAGTGACTTATCCGGTCTCACCGATTACTTTATCGGCGACGGCCAGTTCCGGATTGGCGGTTAACCTGAGCGTGCTGTCAGGACCCGGATCGATCACGGGCAATACGCTGACGGTGACAGGCACGGGAACGATTGTCATTGCTGCCAATCAGGCCGGGAATAGCAGTTACGCGGCGGCGCCGCAGGTGACTCAGAGCCTGGTGGTGAATGCCGCCAGTGGTTTATCCCAGACCATCACCTTCACCGCGCCGACTTCGCCGGTGACGTATCCAGTCGCTCCAATTACTCTGTCGGCGACGGCTAGTTCGGGGTTGACAGTGACCTTCAGCGTGCTCTCGGGGCCGGGATCGATCTCGGGCACCACGCTTACTGTGAACGGTACAGGTACGATTGTGATCGCCGCCAACCAAGCGGGGAACGGCAGCTACGCGGCGGCGCCGCAGGTGACCCAAAGCCTCGTGGTGAATGCTGGCAGTGGTTTGTCCCAGACGATTACCTTCACCGCGCCGACATCGCCGGTCACTTATCCGGTTTCTCCGATTACGTTATCGGCCACGGCCAGTTCGGGGCTCACCGTGACGTTCAGCGTGATCTCTGGGCCAGGATCGATCACGGGCACCACCCTGACTGTGACTGGCACGGGAACGATTGTGATCGCTGCCAATCAGGCAGGCAATGCCACCTACGCGGCGGCGGCGCAGGTGACGCAGAGCCTGGTGGTGAATACTGGTTCATCCGGCGCCGTGCTCGCCTATGAACCGTTCGGCGAAGCTTCCGGCACGCCTCTAAATGGCGCTACGGGCAGTGGAGACAGTGGTTGGAACGCAGCCTGGGTGGAGCAGACTGGCGCAACAGCCGCGCCGGGCTACCAGACTGCCTCCGCCAATCCGCTAACCTACACGGGTCTGGTTACCACCAGCAACTACGCCATTGGCGGCTACGTCTACCAAAGCGCTGGTCGGCAATTAAACGTCGCTTCGACGGGCCCCTTCGGCACCTATTTGTCCAACGGCCTGATTGGAGCGTCAGGGCAAACCGTCTGGCTCAGTTTCCTACTGCGTGAGGACGCTAATCCCAACAACGGTCAAATCAATGCTATCTTCCTGACGGCGGATGGAGGCATCGGTGCCTGGTTGCCGCAAACCGGCATCGGCATTGGCTACTTCGGCTCAAGCGCCTATTGGGGTCTGCAACTTAATAGTGGCACTCCGATTCTCTCCAATGTTCCGGTGGTGCAAGGACAAACGGTTCTGATGGTCGTAAGCGTTACCTTTGGGGCGACGAACCAAGTGAACCTGTACGTCAATCCGGCTTCGCTTGGCGGCGCCGCGCCGGCCACCGCGAGCGCGCAACTGACAACGGCAGCCAGCATAGCTTTCCAAACGCTTTCGTATCTGGGTGGCTATCAAGCCAATGTCAGTTCGCTCGGCGACATTCGCTTTGGAGCCACCTACGCGGCGGTGACGCCCACTACACAAGCCACACAGAGCAGCCAGACGATCACATTCACCGCGCCGACATCGCCGATCATTTATCCGGTTTCTCCGATTACGTTATCGGCGACCGCCAGTTCCGGCTTGGCCGTCACCTTCAGCGTGCTTTCAGGACCGGGATCTATTACAGGCAACACGCTGACTGTGACCGGTACGGGAACGATTGTGATCGCTGCCAATCAGGCCGGTAATGCCACTTACGCAGCGGCGCCCCAGGTGACCCAGAGCATCGTGGTGAATGCCGGCAGTGGTTTATCCCAGACCATCACCTTTACCGCGCCAACATCACCGGTCACTTA
>PLRJ01000253.1 GCA_003163855.1 Bryobacterales bacterium
CCCTTTGAAGAGCCCTGGTTCCGCCAGCGCGGAGTGGACGCAACCTATATAGGACATCCATTAGCTTCTATCGTGAAGACCAGCGGGCCGCGCGTGGACTTTCTGGAGCGCCACGGACTTCCCGCCGACAGGCGCATGGTCGTTTTGCTGCCGGGAAGCCGCGCCGGAGAGGCCAGCCGTCATCTGGGGATTGTGCTGGACGCGGTTGCCTTGCTGCGCCAGCAATTTCCGCTTTCCGTGGTGCTGGCGACGCCCCACGGTTTCGCCGAGCGAGGCGTTTTCGCAAGTTTTCGGGAACGCATTGAATCCTTATCCATCAAAGTAATTGAAAACGAGGCTTGGGACTGCATCGGCCACGCCGACCTGGCTCTGGCTGCTAGCGGCACGGTTACCATGGAGGCAGCCGTTCTGGGCACTCCCATGGTCACCTTTTATAAAGTAACCGCGCTGAGCTGGCATGCTGGCAGGCGGCTGGTCAAGGTTCCGTTTCTTTCCATGGCGAATTTAATTGCAGAGCGCAAAATTGTGCCAGAGTTAATTCAAGACGACATGACGCCACACAGAATCTGTGAGGAAGCCGCGCGCCTGCTGTCAAATGCGGAGGAAACGGCTGCCATGCGGCGCGATTTGGCGGCTGTGCGGCTGTCTTTAACGCGCGCAGGCGACCCTTTTGCGCGGGCCGCAAACGTAGTTCTCGAAAGCCTCCTCGTAAAGCCCCAAGTCGTTCAGGAGAAAATGAATTAAGATGAAGCGCTGTTCCCCTTGGATGAATGTTCTGCCAGTTGTTTTGGCTTGCGTTTGCGTGCATGGCGCCAGCGGGCAGGAACGGCGATCGCGGATCGATGTTCAGAAGTACACCATTGATGCGGAGGTGAATCCCCGCACGCAGTCGCTGTCGGCCACGGTGAAGATTGAGTTTACGCCGCTTGAAAACAGCAGCGACGCGACGTTCGAATTGAACAACGCGCTGAATATCTCAAAAGCCGTGGATTCCACCGGCGCGTCCATCTCCACCACGCGCAGTGCCCAGGATTTTACAGTGCGTGTCATGTTCCCGGGTGGATTGACGAAAAATCAGCCGACGTCTGTCTCCCTCACTTACGGCGGCAAGCTGACGGGCGAAGAAGATTCTCCAGTATCGGGCATCAAGTTCGCGGCCCTACATCCCGACTACGGCTATCTTTTGTATCCGGCACGCTGGTTCCCTATCAACAATTACTCGATAAACCGGTTTGCGGCCGACCTTCGCATCTCCACGCCCGAAGGTTATAAGGTCGTGGGCAGCGGCGATCTGAAGACGGACCGCGCGCCGAATGGTGGCACCACGTACGCGTTCCACTACGAGAAGACGAGTTTTCCCGGCAGCATCGCGATCGTTAAAAGCGATCCTGTGCGGGTAAGCGATGCAGGGGTGAACACACTGGTTTACTTCCGCAGCGAGCACTCGGGCCAGGTACAAGCCTATGGCGACGAGACGGCAAAAATCCTTACCTACTTCACCGGCGTGTACGGACTACCGCCGCAGGCGAGCTTATCGCTGGTGGAAACAGAGGCGGGTGCAGTGAACGGCTATTCGGCACCCGGAATTATTTTTCTATCGCCGGGCTCCATTGCCAAGCCGGTGAACGTTCGCATACTGGCCGATCAAATCTCGCGCCAGTGGTGGGGCGTTCTGGTATCGCCGACGAACCGCAATCATTTATGGCTGGAAAACGGGCCCGCGCGCTATTCGCAGATGCTTTATGAGCAGCACTCCGCCGGACAAGCCGCCATGGACTCCGATCTGCGAAACGACTACGTAGAGGCGTTGACGGTGAAAGATCCGCCGGTGCTGCAGGCATCCCGCCTGGAAGATTACTCGCCTGAGTATTGGGCGGCCACCGCGGCTAAAGGCGCAGCCGTTCTAAATATGCTGCGCAGCGTGGTGGGTGACGCCAACTTTCAAAAGGGTCTGAAAGCTTTCATTGATAAGTACGCCTGGAAGTCAGCCAACACGGAGGACTTTCGTAAGGCAATGGAGGCAGCGTCAGGGCAGGAACTGCGCTTCTTCTTCATTCAGTGGCTTGAATCCAGCGGCTCTCCCGAGTTCAAACTGGAGTACACTGTGTTCCGAACACCGAAAGGCTTTCGCGTCGTGGGCAAGATCAACCAGGATCTGGATACGTTCCGCATGCCGGTCGATCTGCGTATAGAGACGGAAGGCAATCCGGAAGACAAGACGATAGAGGTTACTGGTACATCCTCCGAGTTCAGCGTGGATACCTTCGGTAAGCCGCGCAAGCTGACGCTCGATCCGAATCACGTGCTGCTGCGGCTCGATTCAAATACGCAGATTGCGGTGGCTATCCGTCGCGGCGAGCAGTTCCTCGAGATCAACGACTATTCGAACGCACTGCGTGAGTACCAGAAGGCCCTCGAAGTAAATCGCAATAGCTCACTCGCGCATTTTCGTATCGGCGAACTGTTCTTCAAGCAGAATAACTTTCAGTCAGCGGCGAACGAGTTTCGTTCGGCCATCAACGGTGACCTTGACCCCAAGTGGACCGAGGTCTGGTCTCATGTCAACCTAGGCAAAATTTTCGATGTGACCGGCCAGCGTGACCGCGCAGTAAACGAATATCGCCAAGCCATCAGGACACACGACAATACCGGCGGAGCGCAGGATGAAGCTTCGCGCTATTCAACCAAGCCCTACGAGCAGAAGAGCCCGGATGTCTAACTACAGACAAATCCCAGTGGTCGTGAAATAGAGAAGCTTACCCCGCTGTGCACTTCCATAAAGAGAACTACCCGGCCCAGCGCGCTGGGACTAGTACTGGAAACGCTTAGGATTGCCTTTCGTGCTGCGGTTTAGGGTCTGCTGTAACCGAAAGTAGATGGTAATCTGAAGGTGCCCNNTTGGGAAACGCCATCAACGAATCTCTTTCCGATTCTGATCGGATTGCAGGTGCAATCGGCGAGATCAAACGTGCCGGCTACGATGTCTTCTTAGTGCTTGAAGCAACAATCGGATTTAATAAACGCGAAGAGGCGGATGAAGATTCTGACGCCGAAACCGTTGATAGCGAGTCCGAACCAGTACGATTTGAAACAGCCGGAAAGATAAGGCTGACTTCACAAGATCAGAAGTTTCTTCGTGCCTTGAAGATTTCCATCGAAGAAGAGAAGTAACAGACTTACCCAGCCAGTTCCCGGTAAATTTGGTTAGTACCCTCTAACGCCTTATTCCACGGGAATAGCGAAGCCCTTTGCAAGCCGCGCTGCCGGAGCGTGGAACGTAGCTCGCCATCCTCTATCAGCTTGGCCAAAGCACTGCTCAGGGCATCAATATCGTAAGGATCAACCGTCAGCGCGGCATTGCCAGCCACTTGCGGCAAAGCAGAGCGACTGGAAGTAAGAACGGGAACGCCATGCGCCATAGCTTCCAAAACAGGAATACCGAAACCCTCGTCCAGTGAGGGAAACGCAAAGATCAGCGCGCGGCTGTAGAGCTGATTCAATTCCTGCGCCGTTACATAACCCTTCAACTGAATCTGCCGGGTGGCCGGGCTATCCTCTATATAACGCAGAATTTCAGCTGCCCCATAACCCGCAGTGGAACCGGCCAGAACCAGCGTCCATTCCGAACGCACTTCCGCCGGCAGGCGCTCAAAGGCCTGCACCAGCCGCGTCACATTCTTGCGAAGCTGTAAAGCGCCCACACACAAAATCATCTTTTCGCGTTTGGCAAGTTCGGGCACTTGCGCGGGAAGATGGACTCCATGCGGAACAACGCGCACGCGTCCGGCGTCAACGCCCAGAAGCGATATCACCTGCTGGCGCGTGAATTCAGACACGGCAATCATCACATCCGACATTGCGGCAGCGCGCTTGGCCTGCGCCGTAAAGCGCGCGCGAAACTCTGGCGACGAGTATTCACCCGCCATCACAAACAAATCGTGAAAGGTCGAGACAACCCGCTTGCCCAGACGCTGATCCACCCGCTGGTTCAAGGCATGGAAAACAAGCGGGCGGCTCCACGGTGGATTCGTGGGCAGCACAGGCAGCAGCAAACGGCGGCGCACATTGGGGAAGGCCGAAGCCGCTGCTCGCCTGAATTGCTTAAGGCGGTAGTAGTGAAGATACACGTCGCCGGGATGTTCACGCGCGAGGCCGTTCAGCAGTTCGCGGGAATAAACCGATATACCGGAGGGATGCGGATCGACTAGATAGGTGGCATCAAGAGCGACGAGCACGTTCCCAATCTTACATTTCGCGCGCCGGCCTCAGACTCCATAAGACTTCAGCTTGCGATAGAGAGTGGTGCGGCCAATGCCTAAAAGGTCGGCTGCCATCGTACGGTCGCCTTTGGTCACTTGTATAGCTTCCATGATGGCGCGCTTTTCAATGTCGGCGAGCGGAACGATCGAAGCAGGAGAACAGCCCGGCATAGCGAGGCCAGGTAGTGACGAAGAAGAACACGCGTCGGCAGGCGCGTCCTGTTCACGCTGGCGATTAATGAGCGTGGAAGGAAGATCGGCAAGCGAGAGCCACGGACCCGAGTTCATGGCGACCATCTGCTGCACCGTGTGTTCAAGTTCGCGCACGTTGCCAGGCCATTCGTACTCGACCAGCATCTGCATGACATCGTCCGGTACGCGGTGGCCGTTGCCATAGCGGTCAAGAAAGTGATTGATCAGCGTTGGTACATCCTCTGGACGCTCGCGCAAAGGCGCCAGCCGCAGACGCATGACATTCAGGCGATAGAAAAGATCCTGGCGAAAACGTTTCTCTTCCACTTCACGGCTCAGGTCACGATTGGTCGCCGCTATGATACGGAAATTGGAAGTTCGAGATGCCGTCCCGCCGATGGCGCGGAATTCTTTCTCCTGCAGTACGCGCAATAGCTTCTGCTGCATATCGATGGGCAGTTCGCCAATCTCATCGAAGAACGCCGTGCCGCCATTGGCGGCATCAAGCAGACCAAGCTTCTGATTATGCGCGCCGGTAAAAGCGCCTTTGACATAACCGAAGAGTTCGCTTTCCATAAGCGGACCAACCAGCGAGGAACAATCGATAACAACAAACGGACCGCGCCCCTCCATGTTGTGAATAGCGCGCGCAACAACTTCTTTTCCCGTGCCGGTCTCACCTAGTATTAGGACCGGGAACCGCGACTTGCCCATGCGCGTAATTAACCGGTGAACCTGCTTCATGGCTGGTGAAGAACCAATCAGCGTATTCAGGGGTGAAACGTCTAGCGCAATTTGTGGAGTCACAACGGTCTCGAAAGGACAGTGTCCCTTTGTTAAATCAGTACTGTGCTCACCAAAAAAGTCTCAACCGGTTAATCCGAAGCTGATTTCGTCAAGCTCTTACAGTTCACGAGACTCCGCAGCTGCTGAAGTTCACATGCCTGAATACAAAAGAAGACTGAAAGACATATCGGGCTTGGCCGGGTGGCGCAGGTGCTTTCGCCTGCGTTCTACTGCGGAGGAACGCTAGGCCTTGCCTCTGGAAGTGCCTGAGCAGCAACCGGCGGAGGCGGCACAGGTGCCGGGGGAACGACCGTCTCATCCAGTCGCACAATAAAGACATCAGGATTATCCGCGCTCAGGACATTGGCAATCTTGCGTGCTGCCTCTACCGATGGTTCTTTCCCCACCAGAACGCGCCACATGGTAACGCTGCCTACTTTTTTCGCAAGCTGGGCGGTGCCGTATTTTTCGGCGTATACCTGCCGCGCATGTTCAGCGTTATCGTAGACGCTGAACGCCGCCACCTGTACCGCGTAAAAATCATTGGCGGGAACATCTGCGGGCGCCGCGATCACTTCCAGCCGCACTCGCGTGATGCCGGGCCCCAGCAAGTCAATTTGGCGCGCTGCCGCTTTAGACAGATCGATAATTCGCCCGTCGACGAATGGTCCGCGATCAATGATGCGAACAACCACCACTTTGCCGTTGGAGAGATTCGTCACTCGCAGCCACGTGTTGAACGGCATCAGCTTGTGCGCGGCGACCAAGGTTTCCATATCGTAGATCTCGCCATCGGCTGCCTGGCGGCCGTGGTAAGGAATGCCATACCAACTGGCAATGCCTTCTTCCGCGTAGCCGACCGGTAGCGGCGCTGCCTTTGGTATTGATCGACGGGCCGATGAAGAACCAGAGGAAGAGCCGGACGGCGTTGCGGGACGCTGCTGCGGCACCGGTGCGGGCGGAACGGATACGACTTTCTTGTTGCCGCACGAACTGGCAAGTAGGCAGACAATGGTTGCCGCGCCTGCAAGACTGGGAATATTCCGCTTCATCATCTCTTCACTTCTGATCTTCATTTATTAAGATACGCATTTTTGTTTGCGCGCATTGATTGGACGTCCTTGAGCCGAGCGCCGGTTGCAGCAGGAAGCGGCACACCATCTTGATGGCCCCCAAAGCGCGGTTGAAGGGTAAAACATAATCAACAACGCGCGTTTTTGTCGCGGCTCATTTGTCGATGAGGTGCGATGAAGACATCGCATGTAATTTTTTTCTTGACTTATTCAGAGAACAACCTTATATATGAATCACACTGCGATCTGTAGAAGATTGCAAATTTACGTTAGGGAGAATCGCAACGATGAAGAACGCAACCAAGAAGGCTGCTAAGAAGGCCGCGAAAAAGGCACCAGCCAAAAAGAAGAAGTAACCCGGGAATTCCGCACTAGCGGAAAACTCAAAACCAAATGTCGCCTCCGGACTCCGGAGGCGATTTTTTTTGGTCTATACGCAAAAAGGGCATCAGCCGAAGCCGATGCCCTTTGTCTTTCTATCAACAGCGTAGTGCTAAGGCAGTGTATAGCGAAGGCTGATGTAAATCAGGTTCGTGTGCGCACTCTTCGGAGCGCCGGCGGCAACCGCCCATGGATCGCGCAGCACATAAGAATACTGGTTGATCAGTGAGAGGCCCCCGTAGGTGGGACTCTTCCAAAGAGTCTGCACCCAATCGAAGGTGATTTCCTGAACGCTCCTGTTTTGCGTCGCACCGGGTTCACCATAACCGACCAGAACAGGCTTAGCGGCCGTCGTGTCGATGGTGGTGTTGCGGCCCACATACGCTCCGCCGTAGTACATGGCAAGCAACGAGTTCTTGCTGACTTGCGCTTCCATACCGTCCACTGTGGAGTAGCTGTGGACGAGCGAAAGGGAGCCGTCGGTGCGTACAATGACGTCCGGAGCAATACCGAAGATGTAGCGGCCGCCGCCATCACTAAAGAAGGTGTTGGCAATCAAGCGGACATTCTTTGCGATTTCCAGGTTCGCGTTGATGGACCCGCCGACTCCGGTGGCGGTGTGTGAGCCATGAACGGCGGGAGGCGTGGTAAGCGTGACGTAGTCTTTGAACCCGCTGACAAGACCGGCGGCTTCAACGTGGAATAGCTTCGATCCGGCATGAGCATCATAGGCCGCCTTCACGATGATGTCTGGAATCCAGTTCGGCACGTTGGTGGAGTTGCTGTTGGCGTTGTTGTTGAACTCCGTTCCGACGTTTGCGCCAATCGTGGTGGGCAGGACAACCGTGCTGGCGCCAGAACCGCCGCCGATATACTGCTGCGGATTCTCAAGCGACAAGCCAATAGCGAAGTCTTCCGTGGGATGAGCAATGAAGCGGAACTGTGGCTGGCGCGCCCATATCAAGCCTGCCTGGTAATTTGTATCTTCATTCTGGCTGTAAAAGATATCGCTGGGAATGGGAGAGATGCCCTTACGGTTCGGCGTCAGCATGGTCCAATCCTGACCACCCAAGATCTCGAACTTACCCTTTTGCGCATCAATAAAATAGTTGCGGAGGCGGAAGCCGGCCGAATTGCTGCTGATCTGGTAGCCGCTGGCAGCGTTGTTGTTGAAGAGGAAGTCAGCTTCCAGGTAGCCTAGAATTTTCGCGCCCATAAAGGTGGAATCCACCCGGAAGCCAAGGCGCGAGTTCTGGGCACTGAAGTTCATCTCAGAAAGATGATCTGTAACTGCGGTATTGAAGGGCACACCGGCAAAGTTGGTGCCGATACCACTGCCCACGTTGGTAGAGCGGGCAAAAAACGTTGCGTCAACGAAGCCTAGCGGCGTGAAAGTTGAATTACCGATGGCTATCGACAGCGGTGAGGGTTTAACCTCTTCGTGCTGCATATAGCGCGGCGTGTTTACGATGTCTGGCTTAACGGTGTTGACCGCCGGGACCATCGGAACGGGCGCACCGGTGTTGGCGGTAGCGACCACTGCACTGCCGTCGCTAGTCGTTGTCACGCTAGAGCTAGCCGACTTGATGCTCTCTTCCAGCATCTTCTGCTGTGCTTCCACAGCCTGCTGAAGTTTCTTGATTTGCTCTTGTTGCTCTGCAATGCGCGCTTTCAACTGCTCCAGCGCCGCGGTACCGGCAGCTTGGCTGCTGCCGTTATCTGTGCTGGCAGTTGCCGCTGCCGGAGTTTGCGCCTTCAATGCCGGCACTCCTACAGCGGAAACACAGAGCAGGCTCGTGATGAGTCGTCTGTTCATAATCTCCTTGATTTCCTAACTTCTTAGAAAGATAGAGAGCGCACTCTGCCAGGTATCAGCCATAGTGCGCAACCCCTAAAACCCCACCTAAGTTACCGAAGCACTGTTACAGAGCGATAAACGTTCAGTGACTAGACTGCAACCCTGGGACTAGGACGATGGTTCAAGCGCTCCCGTTAAACTGGATCTGAACCGCATGTCAGAACGTCCCTTCGTCCATCTCCATTGCCACACCGATTACTCCCTCCTTGATGGCGCCTGTGACATTAAGAAGCTGATGACGCAGGTCAAACGGCAAAACATGCCCGCCGTGGCAATGACCGACCACGGGAACCTGTTCGGCGCGGTCGAGTTTTATAACGAGGCGTCTTCGCAAGGTGTTCACCCCGTCATCGGTTGCGAAGTTTACGTTTCTCAACAAGGCCATAAGACGCGCTCCGATACCGACCGCTATAACCACCTGGTGCTCCTCTGCGAAACCCAGGAAGGGTATAAGAATCTCATCAACCTTGTCTCGACCGGCTATTTGGATGGCTTCTACTACAAACCGCGTATAGATAAGGATCTGCTGGCCAGACATTCCAAAGGCCTGATCGCGATGTCGGCCTGTCTGCGTGGCGACATCAACGAATCCATCATCAACGACAAATATGACGAGGCCAAACGCTTCGCCAACGAATACACGGATATATTCGGCCGCAATAATTTCTTTCTTGAAATGCAGGATCACGGCCTCGACCAGGACAAAATCGTCATGCCGCAGATCCGGCGCATGGCCACCGAGACGGATATTCCACTCGTAGTGACGAACGATTCGCATTACCTGACGCACGATGACGTGCGCGCACACGAGATTCTGCTTTGCATTCAGACCGGCAAGACTATGTCGGACACGAACCGGATGCGTTTTTCCACGCCTGAATTTTTCGTGAAAACCCGCGCCGAGATGCTGACGCTGTTCGGCGAAGTCGAAGATGCGATGGACCGCACCTATGACATTGCCCAGCGTTGCCACGTCAAGCTCGAAAAGGTGAAAGACCCGTTTCCGCGCTTTGAAGTGCCGGCCGATCACACCGCCGACACGTTTTTCGCCTACATTGCGCGCGAAGGCTTTGAAAAACGTCGGCCAAGGCTGGAAGCGCTGCGTAAACAAGGCCGCTTGAAGCACGACCTGACCGATTATGTGGAACGGCTGGAACTGGAAATCCGCATGATCCAGCAGATGCAGTTCCCGGGCTACTTTCTCATCGTTTGGGATTTCATTCGCTTCTCGAAGCAGAAGGGGATTCCGGTAGGTCCCGGGCGCGGGTCGGCCGCGGGCAGTCTGGTTGCTTTTGCTCTGGAGATCACCGATATCGATCCACTCGAATACGGCCTGCTGTTCGAACGGTTCCTGAATCCCGAGCGCATCAGCATGCCCGATATCGACATCGATTTCTGCACCAACCGCCGGGGCGAAGTGATCCAGTACGTCACCGAGAAGTATGGGCGCGACCAAGTGGCGCAGATCATCACCTTTGGCACTCTTGCCGCGAAAGCCGCCATCAAGGACGTGGGGCGCGTGCTGGATATGAGCTTCGCGGAAGTGGACCGCATCTCGAAGCTGGTGCCCAAGACGCTGAACATCAAGCTGGACAAAGCGCTGGAAGATCCGGAACTGAAAGACGTCGTCTCAAAAGAGCCGCGCGTGAAGGAAGTCCTGGATGTCAGCCTGAAGCTGGAAGGCGTCTGCCGCAACGCCGGCGTGCATGCGGCGGGCGTCGTCATTTCGTCCGTGCCGCTGCGCGAACTGGTACCGCTTTACGTCACCAACAAACAGGAAATCGTGACGCAGTACGACATGGTGGGGCTGGAGAAACTCGGCCTGTTGAAGATGGACTTCCTGGGCCTTACCACGCTGACCATCATTGACGATGCCATGAAGCTGATTCAGAAGCATCGCAACCAGAAGGTGGTCATCGAAGATCTGCCGCTCGACGATCCACATACGTACGAAAAGATTTTCTCAACCGGTTTTACCAGCGGTGTTTTCCAGTTCGAATCTTCAGGCATGCAGGATATTCTGCGCCGCTTTCAGCCTAACCGGATTGAAGACCTGTGCGCGCTTAATGCGCTCTATCGCCCTGGCCCCATTCAGGGCGGCATGATTCCCGACTTCATCGACCGCAAGCATGGCCGCAAGCCCATCATGTACGACCTGCCTGAGTTAGAGGAACTGCTGTCGGAAACCTACGGCGTCATTCTTTACCAGGAACAGGTAATGCAGATATCGAACAAGCTGGCGGGCTACTCCCTCGGCGATGCCGACATTCTGCGCAAGGCCATGGGTAAAAAGAACGCGCAGGAAATGGCCAAGCAGCGCGAACGATTTATCACTGGAGCCACTTCGCGCGGCTTGCCTGCCAAGAAAGTCATTAAGATCTTCGATCTGATGGAGCAATTCGCGGGCTATGGCTTCAACAAATCCCATTCCGCCGCCTACGCCTATCTCGCCTATGTCACGGCTTATCTGAAGGCCCATTTTTCGGTAGAGTTCATGTCCGCCCTGCTTACCTCCGAGTCGGGCAACATGGAAAAGATCGTCAAGTACATCAACGAATGCCGCGAGATGGGCATTCGTGTACTTCCGCCCGATGCCAACGAGAGCGACTTAAACTTCACACCAGCGGGTGACGCCATTCGCTTCGGTCTGGGCGCGGTGAAGAATGTAGGGCACGGCGCGGTCGAAGCCATTGTAGCCGCGCGCAACGAAGGCGGCAAGTTCACTTCTATCTACAACTTCTGCGATCGCATTAATCTCGCGGCCGTCAACCGCCGCGTGATCGAAAGCTTGGTGAAAGCGGGCGCGCTCGATTCCACCGGCGCGAACCGCGCGCAGTTGACCGAGGCTTTAGACCGGGCCATCGATTCCGGCTTGCGCTCTTCACGCGACCGCGCTATGGGTCAGCATGGGCTCTTCGGCATGGAGGAAGATACCGAAGACTCTGAGCAGCCCATGGCCAACTTGCAGGATTGGACCGGCGAACAAAAGCTGGCTGGCGAGAAAGAAGTGCTAGGTATTTATGTCTCCGGCCATCCGCTCGATCGTTTCCGCGAGAAAATTTCGAACGTTGCCAAAAACTATACCGATCAACTGGACGGCCTCGAAAAAGGTGTCATGGTGGAGCTATGCGGAATTTTGACAGGCATAGTACGGAAAACAAATCGCGAAGGAAAGTACTGGGCGGCGATGAAGCTGGAAGACAGCCGAGGCATGGTGGACGCCATGGTCTTCGCCACCCGCTATGAGGAGCTACTCGGCGTCTTGAAGGAAGACAATCCGGTTTTCGTGCGTGCCGCAGTTTTGCCGGAAGAAGGCGCGCCTTCGAAACTGTCCATCCAGGAAATGGTGAATTTAGAGGATAAACGCGTCGATTTGCCATCTTTAATCTCCATTCGAGTTTGGTTGCGCGATGAATCATCTACCGAAAAGGCCGACGCGTTGAAAGAACTCTTCGGCCGTAAGCGCGGCAACACCGAGGTAAGATTGCGGCTGGAGAAGCCGCGCGACTTCGCCATCGTCATGGACGTAACCAGTAAAGTACTACCAGATCGCGAGTTCCGATCCGAGATTGAAAGGATCTGCGGCCCAGAATGCATTGAGATTCTGGCAAACTAGTCCCTTATGGCTGAAGAGCAAAGTCAAGAAGAACAGCCGGACGAAACTCCGGCTCCGTCTGCGCAAACGGAGTCGGTGAATAAGAGTTGGTTACGGGTGGAAATTGCCAGGCACCCGAAGCGTCCTCATTCAAACGACTATATTCAAGCGCTGATCACCGGTTTTGAAGAGCTACATGGCGATCGCCTGTTTGGCGACGATCAATCCATTTTGGCCGGCATGGGGTTTTTTGAAGGTCGGCCGGTGATGGTCGTGGGCCAGCAGAAAGGCCGCGACACCAAAGAAAAGCTGCGCCGCAATTTCGGTATGCCCAAGCCCGAAGGCTATCGGAAGGCCATGCGCGTCATGCAGCTGGCGGCCAAGTTCCGGCGTCCGATCATTACTTTCATCGATACGCCCGGCGCCTACCCAGGCATTGATGCCGAAGAGCGCGGCCAAGCCGAAGCCATCGCCTACAACCTGCGTGAAATGTCGCGCCTCGCAAGTCCGGTCATTACCTTCGTGATTGGCGAAGGCGGCAGCGGAGGAGCCCTTGGCATTGGTGTGGCCAATCGCGTCTACATGCTCGAGAATTCTTACTACAGTGTGATCTCGCCGGAAAGCTGTGCAGCGATTATTTATCGCGACTCCGGAAAAAGGGCGGAAGCGGCCGAAGCACTACGCATGACAGCAGAAGATCTTCTGAAGACAAAGCTGATCGACGGCATCGTAGCCGAACCTCCAGGCGGCGCNNTTTGTCTACGAGGGTGCATGAAGATCGGACTCATCGTCGCCGTTTTCCTGATCGGCTTCGTTGCACTCATCGCCTACTCCACCCTGCAAGGCAAGAATTATCGAGCCGAAGTCTGCATGAGCTTTGAAGGCCGCCACGCCTGCAAGAAAGTCAGCGCAAAAAGCGAGCAAGGCGCAATACGCTCAGGCACCGAAGGGAGTTGCGCCGACATAGCCTCCGGTGTTACCGATACTATGAAATGCATAGCCGCCGAGCCCGACAGCATCAAGTGGCTCAGCCGCCCGTAGCGGCCGCCAACTCATCTTCTTCCAGCAACCACAAAGCCCCTGGCTCTTTCTCTTCCAGCAACCACAAAGCCCCTCGGGGACATTCCGGGCTCTTCGTCCGCAAACCACCAAAGTCCAAAAGCGCAGGCGTGTCCCCCTGCCGCCAAGCCCCTACTTCCTCTTGTCTTCCCACGCGGTGCTTCCCAACACCACCGCCAGCCCTAAATCTTCAACAACGCCCGCAGACGCCGCGTCTGAATCCGGCTAACCGGAATCTCCGTCTGTTTCTTATCATCCATCTTCAACTGAAAGCTCGACTTAAACCAGGGAATCACTTCCTTGATCTTGTTGATGTTCACCAGGAACGATCGATGAACACGCCAGAACAAATTCGGATCAAGATTCGATTGCAATTCTTCAATCGTCCGATAGTTCGACTGCCCTTCGAACAGCGCCGTCACAACCGTAATCATGCCGTCGTCGATCGTGGCGTAGATTAAATCCTGCGCGTCAACAATCAGATTCCTATTGTTCGCCCGCACTAGCAACTTCGTGCGTTGCGGGACTTTAGGGGCGTCCTCATCCTGGGAACGTTCCTGTTCCTTCGGCCGTTCGTCCATAGCGCGACGAGCGCGCGCCACCGATTCCGCCAGACGTTCGCGTTCCACCGGCTTTAAAAGATAGTCAAGAGCCTCCAGGCGGAAAGCTTCCACCGCATACTGGTCGAAAGCGGTAGTAAGAATAAAGTGCGGCAGCGGCCCACCCTTTTCGCGCAGCTTGGCAATCACGCCCAATCCATCCAGGCCCGGCATCTGCACATCCAGAAAAACCAGTTCGGGTTCGAGTTCCTCAATTAACTTAACCGCTTCCAGGCCATTCGAAGCGGTCTGCAGCAGTTCGACATCGGGAATGCTCTTCAATAGGAACGAAAGCTCTTCGCGCGCGAGTTGCTCGTCGTCCACCACAAGCGCCGATAATGTGCCTGTAACGCTCGACAGCATCTGAGTGATAGTATAGCCAAGGACAGCCTGGCGGCGCTTCGTCGAGCTGGGTCAATCATTGGCTCCTAGGCACGCTTGCTTCACCTGTCTCTAGGAGACTTTCAACATTGTCAACGCCATCTAACGTCACAATCGCGCCTGCCAGCGGCCGCTTGGGAATCCTCATTCCGGGCATGGGCGCAGTAGCAACTACCTTTATCGCCGGTGTCGAGGCGGTCCGCCGCGGTTTAGGTGTGCCGGTGGGCTCGCTTACGCAACTCGGCACCATCCGCCTGGGTAAACGGACCGACAACCGCACGCCGAAAATCAAAGACTTCGTTCCTCTCGCCCCGCTCGAGTGCCTCTCGTTCGGAGGTTGGGATATCTATGAGGACAACGCGTACGAAGCGGCAGTGAACGCACGCGTTTTGGACGCCGCACTGCTCGCGCAGTTAAAGGATACGCTTTCCGCCATCAAGCCCATGAAGGCCGTCTTCGACCACGAATATGTGAAGCGCATCGATGGACCGAATAAGAAGTCCGGCGCTGACAAGATGGAACTGGCCGAAGCCCTGATGGATGACATCCGTGAATTCAAAAAGACCAACGGCTGTAGCCGGCTGGTGATGATCTGGTGTGGTTCCACTGAGACGTTTAAGAAGCCGACCGCAGTCCACCAGAGTTTAGCCAGCTTTGAGGAAGGCCTGCGCAACAGCGACCCCGACATCGCGCCCAGCCAGATGTACGCTTACGCCGCCCTGAAACTCGGCGTCCCGTTTGCCAATGGCGCGCCGAACCTTACCACCGATACTCCGGCACTGCAGGAACTGGCCAGGCAGAACAATGTGGCCATCTGCGGCAAAGATTTCAAAACCGGCCAGACCTATATGAAGACGCTTCTCGCGCCCGGCTTCAAAGCGCGCATGCTGGGCGTAAGCGGCTGGTTCTCGACTAACATTCTGGGTAATCGCGACGGCGAAGTTCTGGAAGACCCGGGCTCCTTTAAAACCAAGGAAGAAACCAAGCTCTCGGTGCTGGAACAGATTCTTCAGCCAGATCTTTACCCCGAACTTTATAAGGATCTTTACCACGCCGTTCGCATCAATTATTATCCCCCTCGCGGCGACTCCAAAGAGGGCTGGGACAACATCGACATTTTCGGCTGGCTGGGTTACCCTATGCAAATCAAGATCGATTTTCTCTGCCGAGACTCGATTTTGGCGGCGCCTCTGGTGTTGGACCTGGTACTTTTCCTTGATCTAGCACAACGCGCAGGCATGAAGGGTATCCAAGAGTGGCTCTCCTTCTATTTTAAGGGGCCCATGACGGCTCCAGGATTGTATCCAGAGCACGATATCTTCATCCAATTAATGAAGCTGAAGAATACTCTTCGTTGGATGCAAGGTGAAGATCTCATTACCCATCTCGGTTTGGAATATTACGACTAAGACGCTCTCCGCTTTCGCGCGTCAAATAAGTTAGCTACCTTATATGACGACAGTGGAGCGCCTAACTCGAACGACTGTCAGATCGAAGAAAGAACTGTCGGCCGACCACCCGGACTCGAGGAAGATCCTGGTCATCGGCGGAACGAAGTTCATTGGAAAACTACTGGTGACAGAGCTGTTGAAGGCTCACCACCACGTTTTTCTGCTCCACCGCACGGACAAGCACCCTTTTGGCAGGCGCGTGACTAATTTGATAGCGGATCGCGGAGACCATGAAAGTGTTCGCCGCGCCGTGGGCTCCACTCGTTTCGATGTAGTGTTCGACCTCGCCTACGATTGGGAAAACGGAACCACTGGGCGTCAGGTGGAAGCCACCGCCAGTCAGTTCGACGGCAAGGTATCGCGCTATATATTTATGTCGAGCGTGGCTGCTTACGGCGATGGTCTGAATCACCATGAGGGTGACGCCTTGGCTCCCGATGACCATCCCAATCCTTACGTCCGGAACAAGGCCGTCTCGGAACGGGCATTGTTCCGCCTGCACCAGCGAACCGGCTTTCCCATCGTCACCCTAAGACCACCCTTCGTTTACGGAGCAGGCAATCCCTTTTATCGGGAAGCATTTTTCTGGGACCGCTTCCGTGCAGGCCGGCCCGTAATCCTGCCGAGCGAGGGCCACCGTCTTATGCAGTTCATTCTGGTCGACGATCTGGTGGATATCTGCCTGCGCGTGCTGGAACTGCGGAATGTGGTGGGCCACTCCTTCAATACCGCGAACCCACGCGCCATTACTCAGCACGAACTCGTGTTGGACCTGGCGCGGGTGGCAAGCATAAAAGCGCCTAATATCATTTCGCTTCCTCGTGAGTACATTCAACGTCAGGGCGGCCAGGCGATCGGCGACAAACTCTATTTCGGAAGTTATTATGATGTCCCTGCCATCACTCAGATCATCACCAAGGCGCAACGTATGCTGACGTTCAAGCCGACTGACTTTGAAGAAGGGCTGAAAACCACCTACAAAGCTTACTTGAAGGATCGTACATATCCAAAGCCGGACTATGCGTTTGAGGATCAGCTCATAAGGGGCTTCGAGCCACTGGCGCAGTCCGTCCGCTCTGCGTAAGCTGCATTAAAAGCCAGTAATTCTCAGTCACATTGTACTTGCGGAGAGGGTCTTCTTGGCAGGTACAACATGAAAACAGTAATCATCTCCTCCGTGTTCGCGCTTTTCGTTTCCACCATTCCCGCCTTTTCCCAAGTAGGGCAGGATCTGAAAAACGCCGGCGCGGATACAAAGGATGCCGCCGTCACCGGCGCGAAGAAAACCAAGAACGGAACCAAGAAGGCCTACAACGCCACAAAGAAGGGTGTAAAGAAAGGCGTCAATAAAACCGCTACCGTCACAGCCAAGGGCGCGGACAAGGTCGCTGGCAAGACCGACACCAATCCTAAGCCGTAGACCTGGAGCGAACGCCCGTAATCGCTAAGGTAAGCCGCAGCGAAACAGTTTTCCGGTAACTGGACCTACACAACAACCACCGGAACCTCGTCGAAAAGCGGAGGCGGTGTAGCCCTTGAATAGTCGGGCGGCGGGCTACCTTTCAGTGGCACAAGTTATCTTGTGTCTAGCAATGCTAAACAGAGTCAACCTGGCTGCCGAAATACGTGAGCCAGCATGACCTTTCGGACCTGGCAGATGCGCTACAAGGCATTGCTCGCCGCCAGCGTGCGACAACTAACTTTGAATGTCTTATCGTTTCGGCAACGAACGCGAAATGATCGTTCCTAATTTAGGCAGATTTAGCGTCATGTTCGCGAAGTCCTTACATGGATAATCGTTACCCCACGTCACGCGATGCTACCGAGGAGAGAGTGAGTACTTCCTTGCTTCAGCCTGTTGGCAGAATCTTCAAGACTGACGGCCGGATTGTTGCGCTTCAGGCACCAACTTCCAAGTTTTGGTCTAGGCCCATTCCGAAGAGGGGTCGTTCTCATTGAAACCAAGGTTATTAGCTTCGATCTTGTAGGCGTAGCACAGTAGACTCACCTAGCCGGGGCGAAAGAAAGAAGAAGGAGAACACGCGGAGCAATACCCGAGAGTTTCCGGCGCTAGGGCGGACTAAGTGAAAGTCATGCACTGGAGAATTTGGGCAATCGCGCTCTTCACCGTCGTTCTAGCGGGATTGGTTCGCGCGCAAGAGGCAGGAACCGCGGAGTTGACGCGCGCATATAAGGCGCTCGAGGCGAAAGATTACGACGCGGCGGTGGCGGCGTTCCAGCAGGGACTTTTGAAACAGCCTGCCAATGCCGGGGCGCACAAAGACCTGGCTTATACGCTGCTGAAGACCGGCGATAACGCCGAGGCTCGGGATGAGTTTGAGCTTGCCACCAAGCTGAATCCGAAAGACGAAGTGGCGTCGCTCGAGTATGCCTTTCTGGCCTTTGAGACGAAGCAGCCTATTGAAGCGCGGCGCACCTTCGATAAGTTGCGCAAGAGTTCGGATGCGCGTATCCGGGATACAGCGGAACAGGCGTTTCAAAATGTCGATCGCCCGCTGGCTGCTTCCATTGCGCGCTGGCAGCAGGCGATACAAAGGTCGGATAAGCCGAATGACATCACCATGTTTAGCGCGCATTGGGAATTGGCGCAGACGGCGGAATTGCGCGATGATCTGCCTCTGGCGGCCAAGGAGTTTGAGATTTGCCGGCAGTTGAAACCACAGTTGAGCGAGATTCTTATTACGCTGGCGCGCATCTGGAAGCAGCAAAACCGGCTCGACGAAGCGAATGCGGCACTGCTGGCGGCGTCGCGGGCGGGTGATTCGCGTTCGGCGGAATTGGCGCTGGAGCAATTGGGCACGCGTTATCCGTATCCCTATGAATTCGTGAATGCGCTTAAACTTGATCCGAAGAACACCGCGCTACATCGGGAATTGGCATTTCTATACGTCGCTATGCATCACGACGGCGACGCCATGGATGAGTTTGAGAAGGTGCTCGAAATAAATCCACGCGACACGATGGCAAAGGCGCAATTGGAGAGCATGCGCGGCGCCGGCAAGACAGTGATGGCCATCAGCGCGCCGGTGCCCGCAGAAGTGGTGACGACCGGAGCAAGCGCGTCGGATGCGGCCTTGCAGGCGAAAGACATGGGAATGAAGAGCTTTGCCCTTGGCTATACCAACGATGCGATCAAATATCTTACGGAAGCGCACGAGAAGGATCCGGACGACGACGAAGTGATCCTTAAGCTGGCTTGGGCGTTGAACCAGAGCCATCGCGATAGTGAAGCGATTACGTACTTCGCGCTCGCCAAGAAATCGTCGAATCCGAAGATTGCGGCCGAAGCGGCGAAGGCATATCACAGCCTGAACGGTGACACCCTGCCGCAGACGACAACATGGGCGCTGCCGATGTACTCAACGCGCTGGCACGACCTGTTCAGCTATGCGCAAACGAAGCGGACCTTGCCGCTCCCGAGCTACTTAACTGGCGCAAAGGCGATCAACAGTTGGGTATCGTTTTATCTTTCCACGCGCTTTGTGGGCGATGTGAAAAGCGCCACCCAGGAGCACTCGCTGGACCCTGCGTATTTGTCGGAGAGCTCGTTTATATTCGGCGTCGGTGCGTCGTCGAAGACCTGGCATCACCTGACGGGATGGGTAGAAGCTGGGGAGGCGATCACTTACTTGCCTTGGCGCAAAGATGTGGGCCTTGCAATTCCGGATTATCGCGGCGGCGTGAATTTCGCCAAGGGATTTGGTGAGTTGCTGGGCAGTTCGAAGTCGGGGATGTTTTACGAGACTACGGCGGACGCGATTTATATAAGCCGCTTCGATAAGGATTGGTTATTTTATTCGCAGCATAGGGCGGGGCGCACCATGCAGTTAGGCGACGAAAACAAGCTGCAGTTGCTGATGAATTTGAACCTGACCAGGGACTCGAAGAATGAGTACTGGGCGAATGCGCTGGAATTCGGACCCGGGTTTAAAATACACCCTGCCTGGCTGCCGTCGAACCTTTATTTTTCAGCGGATTTGCTGCGCGGCGTCTATCTGGATAACGAGTACAACCCGCGCCGGCCGAATTACTACGATGCCCGCTTGAGCTTCTGGTATGCGAGGACGAAATGAGAATCTTGACGGGTTGCATGCTGGTGGCGCTGCTAGGCGCTCCCTTATGTAAGGCGACCGTAGCGTCGTTCGCAGTGGAGAAGGCGGATGCCGTTTCGTGGGGCAAGATACTGGGTTCGCTAGGAATCGCCGCAAACAAAGACGGCATGGCTTCCATTGTGGTGGCAGGGCCGGAAGCCAGCGGCGAATTGTTCGCCAAGGCGGAGAATCACATTCTCATCGTGGTCGGGAACGGCGCGTTGGCCGAGCGCTTGGGCTTGCATGCACGGGCGGAGAAGGTGGATGTCAGGCAAATCTGCGATAGTCATGCGCCGAAGATGCAGGTGATTTGGGAAGCGCCCGAAAAGGTTTCCGCTACCGACGTGCCCTCGGATTTTCAGGTGTTTGCCACCGAGAAGTGGAAGGGTATTCCAGTGCTGGCGGGTAAGCGGACCAGTCATGGCGCCGTGTTGTGGATGGCAACCAGTCCGGGGGTGAGCGGGATTGAACGCTACCCCTATCTGCTGCAGGCGCTTTCGGATCTAGGTTTGGATACGCCGGCGCGGACTACGAATTTGTGGGCGTTCTTTGATTCCTCGTACCGGATTCGCGCGGATTCCGATTACTTGGCGCAGCGCTGGCGCCAGGCTGGCGTCAGCGTGCTGCAGGTGGCGGCTTGGCACAATGTGGAGCCGAATGCAGTGCAGGATGAATATCTGAAGGAATTGATAGCGGCTTGCCACCGGCACGCGATTCTGGTTTATGCGTGGCTGGAACTGCCGCATGTCAGCGAGCGGTTCTGGGCGGACCACCCGGAGTGGCGCGAGAAAACGGGCGCTGGTCAGGATGCGCAGTTGGACTGGCGCAAGCTGATGAATCTGCAGAATCCTGATTGCAAGGCGGCCGTGACGAACGACATCAGCGCGTTGCTGTGGCGCTTCGATTGGGACGGCGTGAATGTCGCGGAGTTGTACTTTGAATCCCTGGAAGGGGCCTCGAATCCAGCGCGCTTTACCCCAATGAATGAGGATGTGCGGCGCGATTTTCAACGTCAGGGCGGCTTCGATCCGAAGCTCTTATTTGATCCTGCTTCGGAATATTCGGCGAAAAAGAATGGCGCGGCGTTGAGGAAGTTTCTGGATTATCGCGCGCGCCTGGCCGAAAAGATGCAGGTTGAATGGCTGGACGTGGTGGCTAGAGTCAATGCGATCAAGCCTTATCTGGATGTGGTGCTGACGCACATCGACGATCGTTTCGATTCCGGCATCAAGGATGAACTGGGCGCGGACGTGGCGCGCGTTCTACCGGAAGTTCAGGCGCGCAAGAGCACGCTGCTGGTGGAAGATCCCGCCACGCTCTGGAACCTGGGGCCGGAACGCTACTCGAAGCTGGCTGAAAAATACGGCGAGTTGACCAAAGACAAGAGTCAGATTGCGGTAGACATCAACGTGGTGGAGCGCTACCAGGATGTGTACCCGACGAAAAAACAGACCGGTGTAGAGCTTATGGAACTGGTGCATCAAGCCGCCACATCGTTCAGCCGCGTCGCGTTGTATTTCGAGAATTCACTGGAGAAGCAGGATTTGGCACTGCTGCCGGTAGCAGCAAATACAGCCAGGCTGCAGGATAAGAATGCGAGCGAGTTGGAAGTGGATTCAAGCGATTGTACGCGAGTGACCTGGCATGGCGCTGTAAATGTAGACGGGAAAGCATGGCCGCTGCGGAATGAGCAGGCGTTGCTGGTTCCGGTTGGCAAGCATATACTAACTGCCGGAAGCGTGACGCCCGCGGTAGAATTGCGTGACTTTAACGGCGCGGTGCAGAGCGCAGAAGTGACGGCCAACCGGACAGACGTTTTTTATATCAGCCGTACTCGAGCGGTAGCGGTGTTTGCTTCAAAGGTGTCGGCCATAGATGTGGATGGAATGAAGTTCTGGAAGGCCGATACGGCGAATGCCGTGGGTTCGGTGATGCTGCCTTCGGGCCAGCATGTGGCTACTTTTTATCGGTAGCGGAGGCCGACCGGGGCTCGGCCGCGCAGCCGACGGCGTCCGCCCATTGGGGCTAAGATCACGCCACAGGGCTCTGGCGAGCCGCCTGGGTCTGAAAACTGTCGCCAAGTTAGGATAAGCGACTGTTTTGGTCTACCCTGCGCCGTCACACATGATCTACGCGGTAGGCGAGTTCAGCCTCCGCCTTGTCTCCAATACAACATCAGTTCCGAAGGCTAGTCAGGTCTATCGATACGTCATGCGCTCAATCTCGGGGGGATAGCGGTCGCCCTCGACGGGAATCTCGGAGGTCACTCGGTCCAATTCCTGAAGATCGTCAGCTGTGAGTTCGACGTGAGTTGATCCGATGTTCTCGTCCAGTCGAGATAGCTTTGTGGTGCCGGGAATCGGAACGATCCAAGGCTTCTGCGCGAGAAGCCAGGCGAGCGCTATCTGGGCAGGTGTTGCGCGCTTCCGCTGGGCGAACTCTTGGATGACCTCGACCAAGCGGCGATTGGCCTTCAGGGCCTCTGGCGAGAACCGCGGAAAAGTGCTACGGTTATCGTTTGGGTCGAACTTCGTCTCCTCTGTGATCGTTCCGGTCAGGTATCCCTTTCCCAGAGGACTGTACGAAACGAGGCCGATGCCCAGTTCCGCAAGCGTCGGGATAACCTCTTCCTCGGGCCGCTTCCACCACAGCGAGTACTCGCTCTGGAGCGCGGTAACGGGCTGAACGGAATGCGCTCGCCGGATGGTCTGCGCCGCGGCTTCCGAGAGCCCAAAGTGCCTGACCTTGCCCTGCTGGATTAAATCTCTTACGGCGCCTGCAACGTCTTCGATGGGCACATCGGGGTCGACGCGATGCTGATACAGAAGGTCGATCGTTTCTAGGCGGAGCCGCTGCAGCGAGCCTTCTACAGTCTGCCGGATGTAGTCGGGCCGGCTGCACAGGCCCTGCGGCTTGGAGTCTGCCTTCGGCCCAAAATTGAAGCCAAACTTAGTCGCAATCACGACGCCGTGCCGCAACGGTGCGAGCGCTTCACCGACCAGTTCTTCATTCACGAATGGGCCGTATACCTGCGCCGTGTCGAAGAAGGTGATTCCCCGGTCGACTGCGTCGCGTAACAGGGTAATCATCTCCTCTTTGGTGCCGCTCACTTCTCCGTGGCCTGCGCTCATGCGCATGCATCCCAGCCCGATAGCTGAGACCTCGAGCCCACTGTTCCCTAGCATCCTTGTTTGCATACTTCCCTTATCTCGCATACGACCTTAGCGGAGAGCCTCTAAATATTGCTCGTCCGTCACATGCTCCATCCAATCCACAACTTTGCCGTCAAGCTTCTCCTGTATCGCAATATGAGTCATGGCGGTCGTGGACGTGGCGCCATGCCAATGCTTTTCACCGGGCGCAAACCAAACAACGTCGCCCGGATGAATGTTCTGAACGGGGCCACCTTCCAGTTGGACCCAACCAGCACCGGCCGTCACGATCAGAGTCTGACCAAGGGGATGAGTGTGCCATGCTGTGCGTGCGCCGGGTTCAAAGGTAACGCTCGCGCCCGATACCCGCGCCGGGTCAGGCGCTTGAAACAACGGATCAACGCGCACGATACCGGTAAACCAGTCAGCAGGTCCCTTCCCGGATGCCTGTGTTCCCACTCGTTTGATTTCCAAGTTCTTATCTCCTCTCTTTCCAGGGTTCAATCTTCACCGTCGCGGAACGGCTGCGCTGGCTGATCATCGGCGGAAGGTAGGGGCTAGTCTTGTACTTCGCTCGATACGCGTCGTCGATCCGATCGTTCATGCAATCGTCGACCGGCTCGAATCTTACCTCTTTTGTCATACCTGCCGTCGCGATGCGGCCGCGCTTCTGCTTCATCGCGGCCTTATACCAGCGTGAAGCTGTGCCGTTGTAGGCGCGTACATAGAGTGAGCCGTCCACAACGACTGACCAAATCCAGGTAGGTGTGCCATATGTCGTGCCGTCCTCGCGGAACGGCGAGATATGCAGATCGTCGCTGTCAGCGATCTTTTTCAATTCGTCACTTGCCCAGATGCTCATTGGTCCAACTTCTGTGCCTCCAACCTTCTATTGCTTCTGGCGCTTTTCGAAGACATCTTTCACAACAGGCAAAGCGGAAAAAGCGCAAGGCCAGCCCGCGTAGAAGGCGAGGTGTGTCAGCACCTCGGACGCTTGCGGCTGTGTGAGGCCGTTGTCCATCGCTCGACCGAGATGATACGTGATCTGCGCAACCTGGCCGGAGGCTATCAACGCACTCACGGTGACCAAGCTGCGGTCGCGCGGGGCGAGTGCTGGGCGCAGCCAAAGATCGCGGAACAGTAGGTCGGTCGTGTTCTCGACAAGCCCTGGCGCCGTGGCTCCGAAATTGGCGCTGACCTGCGTTGCCCGCTGCTTCTCTGCTTCGTCATTCAGCGGCAGCAGCTTGTCCTTCGCGGGTGGAAGCTGATCGATCCCGATTCTACGCTGATGAAAAATACCCTTTGCGACGGCGACCGCTGACATCGCGTTTGCCCAGCCGGAGTAGAAGGCAAGTTGAGTGATGATCTCAGACAGTTCACCCGGCTTCACGCCGTTGTCGAGAGCCAAAGCGAAGTGGAAGGGCATCTCGATGGTTTGCATGCGGGCAATCAATGCCGCCACCGTGACGACACTCCGATCGCGCGGCGAAAGCTGGGGACGCTTCCACAGACCGTCAAGCAGCGGACCTTTCGTATACTGCTCCAGCGCCGGTGAGACCGCTCGTACATCGTCATAAGTCAGCAGCGAAGGCAGTACCTGGGCCTTCTTTGTATCTGTCATTTTTTTCTCCTGTGTGATTGATGGAACCGCTCCCCCCAAACCAGAAGCTATGAGGGCGGCAGTCGTCTTTATGGCGTCACGTCGCGAGGACTCGTTGGTTCTCCTGATCTTTTCAAGTTGTTCCATGCGCACAGATCGCCAATACCTATTGGTTAGGGTTGAAGGAGGGCTTTGATCGCGCTTCTGTCGTGCATGGCGCGGTACGCTTCTGCGACCTTTTCCAAAGGGAGAGTAAGGTCAAAGACCTTTCCAGGATGAATCTTCCCGGTCCACACCAGATTGATGAGCTGTGGGAGAAAGCGACGAACGGGAGCAGGACCGCCGTGAAGATGAACGTTTGAGAAGAACAGCTGTTCGCCATCGAGTTCCACGCCATGTGGAACACCGACGTAGCTGACATGGCCACCTGGACGAGTCGAGCGAATCGCCTGCATCATTGACTCTTGCGTCCCGACGCATTCGAGCACGGCATCGGCGCCGATGGCTTTGGTCATGTCCTGGATGCGTGCTACGCCTTCATCCCCGCGTTCGTTGACGATATCCGTCGCACCGAACTCCCGAGCGAGCTTCTGTCGCGTCTCATGACGGCTCATGGCGATGATTCTTTCTGCGCCCATTTGCTTTGCGGAGAGAACTGCTAAGAGGCCCACGGCTCCGTCGCCAACAACGACAACTGTCATGCCGGGACTTACTTTCGCCGCGTCCGCAGCGAACCAACCCGTACCAAGAACATCTGACGTTGCTAGTAGATGAGGGATCATCTCCTTCGGAGGCGTTCCCGGTGCGGGCACCAGCGTCCCGTCCGCAAGTGGGACGCGCAACACGGGCGCCTGCGCACGGTTGATGAATTCCTTCCGCTGACACGAGGTCTGATAGCCGAAACAGCAGTGAGGGCAGGTGTTGTCTGAGGCGAAGAAGGAGCCTACAACAAACTGGCCTTTCTTGACAGACGTGACGGCGCTGCCTACTTCTTCCACAATGCCGCAGTACTCGTGTCCCATTGGCGTAGGTCCAGTGAGCGGATTGATGCCGCGATAACTCCAGAGATCGGAGCCACAGACACAAGTGGCGGAGATGCGGATGATGGCGTCAGTTGGCTGAACGATCTTAGGTTCCGGGACGTCCTCGAAGCGGACGTCCTCTTTTCCGTACAGTACAGTTCCACGCATATTTGAACCTGCGCGTTAACGCATCACATAGCCGCCATCAACGGAGATCGACTGGCCGGTGACGTAGCTTGCGGCTGAGCTGCACAGCCATAAGACGGCGTCGGCGATCTCTTCGGCTTTGCCCATGCGGCCCATTGGAACGAAGGTCTTCAGCATCTTGTTCAACTCTTCTCCCTGACCCTCCGCAATCATCTTGTCGGTCATCGGTGTTTGGATCATGCCTGGACAAACGTCGTTGACGCGAATGCCGCGGGTCGCGTACTCGAGAGCTGCGCTTTTTGTGAGGCCGATTACGCCATGTTTCGCGGCGTGATAAGTCCCCCGCTGAGCTCCGCCGATGAGACCACCGAGCGAGGAGCAGTTCACAATAGCACCGCTGCCCTGTTTGCGCATTTGTTGCAATTCGAATTTCATGCAACTCCAAACACCACGAAGATTGATGGCCATGACGCGGTCGTAATCGTCGCGCGGGGAGTCGGCCGTTTCTGCAAGGACATTTTGAACGCCGGCATTGTTGTACGCCGCATCGAGCTGCCCAAACGTGGCAACTGTCTGTTTCACCATCGCTTCCACTTGGGCGTCATCGGATACATCGCATCGGATCCCCAATGTCTTAGGTCCCTTGCTGGCGATTTCCTTCGCCGCGGCCTGCACTTCCTTTTCGTTCCAGTCTGCTAATACAACGTGCGCTCCGGATTCAGCAAACGCCCTTGCTGTAGCGAATCCCAGTCCGGATGCCGCCCCTGTCACAAGCGCAACTTTGTTCTCGAATGAGATGTTCATGTAATTTTCTTTCTCCTACTTTGTTGTCCATTTGCCGAGCCGGTACTGCTCATTGGTGACCTGTTCGAGCCAGTTCACCGCGATCCCGTTGAGATTTTCCTGCACAACGATGTGAGTCATCGTGGTCGTTGGCGTGGCTCCGTGCCAGTGCTTCACTCCCGGCGGAATCCAAACCACATCTCCTTTGCGCATAACCTGCACGGGTCCGCCCCACTGCTGTAACCAGCCCTCGCCGTCCGTCACAATCAGGATTTGACCGAGGGGATGAGTGTGCCAAGCCGAGCGCGCGCCCGGCTGAAAAGTGACAGCTCCACCGCTAGTGCGGCTTGGATCAGTCGGATCGAAAAGTGATTGCACACGAACGGAACCAGTAAATCGTTCAGGGGAGCCGGTAATCACTTTTTGCTTTGCGCTCGGCGTGATCGTGATTTGCGGAGTGCCTGTCTGGGCGACAGCTATCCCAGTTATTGCACCGGGAAGCAGCAAAATCGCGGAAGCGGCAAGCCAGTTCCTCATGTTCAAGCCTTGTCCCTCCACCTCAAGGTTATGGAGCTCAGACGCGCCGAGGCTTTCCCGATCCTGCCAATTGTTTGCACGATCCTGTCTGCTCGTTGGATTTCGTACAACTACCTGGCGGCGCCGAGGTAGGCTATGTTTTGGAGACGAAGGATGCCGAAGCCGAAGAAAGATGCGAGATTGTCCGATCTGTCCGTAATCGAAATGAGGGGCTCTCTTGCCCTGAGAATCAAACAGCTGACGGAGAAGCCCGGAGAGCATCCGACGCTGATTCCAGGGCTTTCCCTTTATCACCGAACGAATCCAACCGCTTGCTTCCGGGCATCCTATGAACCGGGTTTGAGCATCTTTGTTCAAGGACGAAAGCGCATTCTACTTGGCGGAACGGAGTATCTGTGTGACAGTTCCTCATTCCTGCTTTCCTCAATTGATGTGCCTGCGCAGAGTCAGATCATAGAAGCTTCTGAGGAGGTGCCTCTGCTATCCATCTTCTTGCGCCTTGACATGCCCACGGTTCGCGAGGTTGTCAGCCGGGATGATATTCCAGAGGTTCCGCCCTCTCCGCATCGTCAAGGCCTCGCAGTTGGCGAGACGACCTTAGGATTGCTAAGAGCCGCAACGCGTTTGCTTGAGCTTCTCGATACACCGGAGGACATTTCATTTCTCGGTCCCTTGGCTCACCGCGAGATCCTATATCGCATCCTTCAGACACCGCAAGCTGGGCGATTGCGCGCGATTGCAACGAGCGGAGATTTGGTGCAACGAACAGCGCGAGCGATCTCCTGGCTGAGAGAGAACTATGCCAAGCCTCTGCATATGGAAGCACTCGCTTCTACAGCAAGGATGGGCGTCTCCACACTGCACCACCAGTTTCGCGCTCTCACAGGGATGAGCCCATTGCAGTATCAAAAGCAATTGCGGCTACAAACCGCGCGTGAGCGGATGCTGATGGACGGACTGGACGCAACGACCGCTGCGTACGAAGTCGGCTACGGGAACCTGAGCCAGTTCAGCCGAGAGTACAGCAGGTTTTTCGGGATGCCCCCAATCCGGGATGTCAAAGCGTCGAAGCATGGCAACACAGCCCTGGCCAGCTAGCTGAGGCGGCTGGTATAGCCGGCTGAGCCGCCCTACCGAGGTACTTATGAAAATCAAACGAGCCCTGCTCCTTGGATTCCCACTCATTGCTCCCTTTCTATTCCTGGGAGTTCGGCGTGGTCTTTCGCAGTCTCCGGACGACCGGATCGTGCGAATCGCAGAGTTGGAAATCTATCCCGACCACATAGGCGCGTATAAGGCCGCGCTGCAGGAGGAGATCTCCGCGTCCATCAGCAAGGAACCTGGCGTGCTGACCTTGTATGCGGTTTCGCTAAGAGGCCATCCAGAACAGATTCGACTTTTCGAGACTTATCGCAATTTGACCTCGTACCAAGCGCATCTGCAGTCGTCCCACTTCAAAAGTTACAAAGAGCAGACGCGGAACATGGTCAAGTCACTCACGCTTGTAGAGACGGATCCCATCTTGCTTGGCTCGAAGTGCAACTGAACCCTACGTTACTGGAATTAGCTGGAGTCAATAGATCCACTGTAGTCGCAAGTATTTACCAGTCGACGTTCGAACCGCGGTTCCAGCCCGATGGGATCACTCGGGCGCAATTTAACCGGCCTTATCATAGGCGCTTATGGCGCGGCCGCCCCACTAAGCCCGGCAGTTAATGAACCCTCAGGGACAGCAGATCACTCAGCACCAGATAGTTATCAACCCAATGCTGGGCTTTGGCATCGCCACGCTGGGCGCGGCGATGATTTCGCTGGTAGAGCGCCCCCTGTATGGTGTAGACGAAGTTCTGCGCCGACCACAGATTGACCGGAAACGGCATCTGCTTCACAATCTTCATAGTCGCCTGCAGATCGATCAATTTATCGATATTCGAAGGATCGGACGCGAAACGTGCTGCCAGGGCGTCAATCTTGCGGCGCAAGAGGAATTCCAGAGTTGTTTTGTCCAGGCTAACGTTGGTGATCTGCGCTTCACGCAGCAGACTGCGGATGCGTTCAGCGTCGAGGTCTTCCGCCGAGCAGGCGCGGCGCAGCAGACTATTGATGGCGTACTCCATGGCGGCCATGAATTCGCGCGGCATGGGAGTTCCCAGGCTGTTGATGAAGCGCATGAGAGCGGCGTGGTGTTCGTAAAGCTGTAGATAGGCAGCTTCCGCTTCGGCCACGGTTGAAGACAGAATGGTTCGAACGATACGGCGCTGTTCATCACGGAATAGAGAACGCAGGGAATAAGTCTTTTCGCCAAAGCGCTTGTCGAGGAGGCGCACGACCTCTGGGATATCCACCCGCTCGAAGGCCACGCTGATGGAATTCAGCATGTCGGTATAGGTGGTGGCGTCACCCGATTTCTGAACCCCTCCGGCAACGTTGTGATCGCCGAAGTGGACCACCCAGAAAGCCAGGTTTTCGCACTCCTGCGTCACCTTGGAGGTAAAGCTGGCGTGGCCCAGCGCCATGCGCATTTTTCCCGCGTGCACGGTTTGATGGTCCAGACGCTTTACCGTATAAGAAAAGATGTCGGCCCGTTCGCCGTAAGGTGCGAAAAGCGAACTGATGGAATAATGAGCGCCAACCTTTTCCAGATCGATGATGGCCGGTTTGACATAGCGGCGGTAAATGTTGGCGCCATCGCCATACTCGTCCAGATTGCTTTTGGCTAGGGAGAGAAGTTCAAGAAATTTGGTTTCGAAATTGGTATCGAAAAGTTGTTCGCCGAGTTGCACCACGCGGCCCGCATACTGGATCACCTGAACCGTTTCGATGCCCGAAAGCTCGTCGAAGAACCATCCGCAGCTTGTGTACATCAGCATGGCATGCCGCTGCAGTTCCATCAGCTTCCAGACAACGACCTGTTCATTGGGGGTAAGTTCGCGGATGAAATGTTCGCGGCCGAAACGCTCGCGGACGTTAGGAGAACGGTCGAGCACAACGTTTATATAGCCATCGCGAGCGGCCCAGGGATCGCGCATCAGCGCCGAGCCAAGTTTTTCAAAGTGCGGTGTGATGCTGTCGCGCAGCCAGTCGAGCGCATCGCGCAGTGGCTTGCGCCAGTTCTGATTCCAGCCCATGCGGCCACCGTTACAGCCGCAGTTGCTCCGCCAACGCTCAATGCCGTGGATACAACTCCAGGAAGTGTCGTCCACGATCTGCGCTTCCCAGGTTGGCGGAAATTTGTCCAGGTACTCGCCATAATTGGTAATCTTGGCGGATTTCTTCCGCTCGATAAATTCGAGTGCGTACGCAAGAGCCATCTCGCCGTGACGGTGATGATGGCCATACGTTTCCCCATCGGTGGCAATATGAATCAGTTGCTGCCAGTCGCGCTGGCCCGAGATGGCGCCGGTCAGACGGGAGGCGAACTTCTCGCCATTATCAAGCAGTTTTTCGAAGGCGACAGCTTGCGAAATAGGGCCATCGTAAAAGAACAGGCTGATGGTGCGGCCGCTGGGAGTTTTGAAAAGATAAGCGCGCGCCGGGTCGATTTTGCCGCCGCTGACATCCAGCCAGTCGCCCCCGTCGATGCGCCGGATCGCCTTGGCCTGATGCGGCGCCAGGATGACGTACAGGATGCCCGCTTGCGCCAGCAGATCGAGCGATTCTGTATCGACCGCCGTTTCGGGCAGCCACATGCTCTCCGGCAGGCGCCCGAAGCGATAGCTGAAATCTTCGAGACCCCAGCGGATCTGAGTGATTTTGTCGCGCCGGTTGGACAGCGGCATGATCATGTGGTTGTAGGCCTGAGCGATGGCCGAGCCGTGGCCGGAGAACAGCTTCTGGCTTAGCTTGTCGGAATCGATGATTCCTTTGTAGGTTTCAGGCGCTTGTTCGGCGGCCCACGAGAGCAGCGTAGGACCGAAGTTGAAGCTGATCTTCGAATAGTTATTGACGATTTGTTCGATGTACTGTTGGTCGTCAAGAATGCGCGCGCTCAGATTGGGGGCGTAGCACTCGGCCGAGATACGTTCGTTCCAGTCGTGGTAGGGATAGGCAGAGTCTTGTAACTCTATTTGCTCTAACCAGGGATTTTCGCGCGGCGGCTGATAAAAATGGCAGTGTATACAGAGGTAGGTCATGCAGGTGGTAGGGAGATGGTGAAAACGGCTCCGTTGCCGCGCTCACGGTTGGCAGCAACGACGCGGCCATGATATTTCTCGACGATGGAGGAGACGATGTGCAGGCCAAGTCCAGTACGAGTGGAGGGGCTCGTTTTCGTGGATACGTTGGTGCGGAACATACGAGGGAGGATATCACTCGGTATGCCCGGGCCGGTATCCGAGATAGTAATGTTTAAATATCCTTCCACCATTTGAGCTGCAATTTCTATGCGGCCGGGCTTCTTCATTATCTGCGCAGCGTTGAGAAAAAGGTTGAGAAAGACGCGCTCCCAATCCTTGGCGGAACCGGGAAGGCGAACGTTCTGTGGGATTTCGCGCACAAATCGAAGGCGCGGCTTACGGCCGGCGATGCAATAGTCGGTGACGGATTGAACGGCATCGTCGATGATGGCGTTGAGGCTGGGAGTGCTGTCCGGAATGGCTCCCATCAGGCGCCTGCCGCGCGTGACGCTGCGAGTCAGCGTGGCGGCCAGCGACTTCCAGCGGCGGTCTGTAGCCAGCAAGTCCGCGGCATCGGTGATGGTTTCGAAGACGTTCTTAAGATCGTGGATGAGCTCCTCACGCGTCAACTCGGAATCAACAGCATCATCCATGGAAAGCTCAGTTCGTGAGGTTGTGCAGCGTGGTGTAAAATTCCGGGAACGAAACGGAGGCGGCCGCCGCATCGTGGATAAGACAAGGGCCATCGGCTGCGAGAGCGGCGATGGAAAAGGCCATAGCGATGCGATGATCGCCGAAAGATTTTATTTCGGCTGCATGAAATTGCTGCCGTCCGGGAATGGTGAAGCCGTCTTCGCTGGTAGCAACCTGAATTTTCATGGCGCGCAGGTTGTGGGCGATGGATTCAATGCGGTCGGTTTCCTTGACGCGAAGTTCGCCGGCGTCGCGAACAGTAAGACCGTTTTCGCTTACCGCGCCGAGTATGGACAGAATGGGAATTTCATCAATAACGGCCGCAGTTGTAGCGCCCTCAATGACGCCGCCCTTCATGCGCGAGGATTTTACCTGAAGGTTGCCGATGATTTCGCCGTTAGCTTCTTCAATATGCAGCAACTTGATCTGCGCGCCCATCGAGCGGAGGACATCCAGCAGAGCGGTTCGCGTGGGATTGAGGCCAACGCCCGTGATGATGAGGTCGGAATTAGGTGTGATGAGGGCGGCGATCAAAAAGAAGGCCGCCGAGGAGATGTCGCCGGGGACGTAGAGAGTTTTGCCTTTGAGCGCAGCGCCGCCGCGAACGCGCGCCATGCGGGGACTAAGGGAGATATCGGCGCCAAGCTCGCGTAAGGCAATTTCAGTGTGATCGCGGGTGGCGACGGGCTCCTCGACAACCGTTTCGCCGTCCGCATAGAGACCCGCCAGCAGAACGCAGCTCTTCACCTGCGCGCTGGCGACGGGCAGTTTGTAATGGATAGCACGCAGGCTGGAGCCGTGGATAGAAAGCGGCGGGTATTGCGAGTTAGCCGCGTCGATGTGCGCCCCCATTTCCGAAAGCGGGGTAATGATGCGGCGCATGGGCCGGGTCACCAGCGATTCGTCGCCGCTGATGCGGGTGTCGAACGGTTGGGCGGCGAGGATTCCGGACAGCATGCGAATAGTGGAACCGGAGTTGCCCGCGTCGAGCGTCGCGCTGGGTGCGGCCAGGGAGTGAATGCCGCGGCCGTGCACGGTAAGAACCTGGCGGCCTTCCTCCTCACTAAAAGTGTGGTCCACGCCGAGGCTGCGCATGCAGCCCAGAGTGGATTGGCAATCGGCGCCTGTGGAGTAATTGTCGATACGGGAATCACCTTCGGCTATGGAGGTGAGCATCGCGTATCGATGGGAGATTGATTTATCGCCAGGAACGCTTACCACGCCACGCAGGCGGGAAGCGGGCGAAACTTGCTCGGTCATTGAATTCATAGTGTAGCGCCCGGAGTGCAAGGAGGACGGTTCTATCCTGGATAAAGACGACGGGTGGAAATGGCCAACTATACAGCGACGGTAACTTGGAGCAGGGGCGGCGCGCAGTTTACGGACAAGCGTTATAGCCGCGAGCA
>PLRJ01000049.1 GCA_003163855.1 Bryobacterales bacterium
TTTGCAGTTGCTCCGCCAACAGCGCATCCTGCGCTCTCTGTGTCGCGTCTTGGGCTTCCACACCCATTTGGCAGTTGCAGAATTCAAAACCCTGTTGGCGGCGCTCAGGAGCGCGGTAGCTCATCGCGCGCCTATCGGGTCCGTAATGGCCGGAGTCATTCCGGCTTGGGCTCAACACGAGTTTGCATTTGGGCACGACGGTACCGGTGTCTTCACAGTCAAGGCATCGCGGCCACGACAGATGCGCTGTCTCTTCCAGCCAGTGCTCGGCAAGGCTGATCAGCCCGCCGGTTTGGCTCCTCGCATCCCGTCTCCAGGCATAGCAGAGCTGCTGGAGGCTGAAGTTCTGTTCCTGTGCGGCCCTAAGAATCCTCGTTCGTCCGACGCTGTTGATCGCCAGCGGCGGGTCGCACATTTGTTCCATCTCGCGGAAGATTATGTTTCTCCGGTCTTGGGCATCGGCGTGACTGCGGCCATCACCAGCAACAGCGTTTGTTGACGCGTCCGTTACGTCACACCGCAAATCCGGCACTGCTGTTGTTGAAGGTTGGTCTTTTAAAGGTTCCATAAAAAGTTCATTCCTTATAGCGCCGACATTTTCTTCCCCCTTACCGGCACTTTTCTTCCCCCTTAAGGGGGAAATTTTCGCTGTGTGCATGATGCCTTTCGACGGGGAAAAATCTTCCCCCTCAGATTGCGTAATTTCAGCCGTGGTTGAAGTTTGAATTTTGTCCTGGAAGGCCGGCCTCTGGACCAAATTGACTTTTGGCAAACTGCATGGTCTTCCGTCTGGGTGCAAATGAATTACCAGGCCCTTTGGGGCGCCGGCGGGCTTTGCTCCTCCGGCGTCGCCCTCAGGAAAGCAAATCCAGTCGTGCTCCAGAAGTTCCCGCCGGTAAATCTTGATGGAGCGCTCCGTCACGAAAAGGTCTGACGCGGCTGTGGACCGCTTAGCCCAGACCAGGTTTTCGGCACTTCGATACTTGCAAAGATGAATCGCCCAATACCGCATGGCACCTTTGGAGATGCCTTGCGCGCCGGTAATATCTCCGGGCTTCGCCAAGCGAAGTTGGTTAGACTCTGGCGGAGGGCGGTGGTCGTGCTCTGAAGTGGGACGTGAGTTGTCTGTGCGTCGGGGCGGTATCTTTTCCGGCTCGGCGTTCCGGCCGATGCTACGGCAGGGTGCCGAACTCACGAATGCGCCTCATGAACATTAGCCTGGAAATCTATTGGCCGGTGCCGTACAATCGAGTTGTTCAAACATTCATCCCTATGGCATTGGTTCCATTTTTCGAAGCTGTAAATGGGCTTTGTGTTGTTTCTGATGCGGCCGGTATTTGGCCGATTAGGCCGCAGTCTTAACGAGGTGGGCTGTTGAGGGCTTCTCGTTCTTTATCCAGGAGTTCCATGGCCCGGGCGCGGACAGCCGAATGGACTCGCTCCGATTGGAGCCGACCCATAAACCATGCGGAAATTGTTGTTTTGTGGAGTCCGAGATTTCGCGCGAGTTCGGCGGACGCGCCGCGATTTCTTTCGAAGATTTTTCGAAGCTGAGCGGGAGTCATGGCAATGATAACCTCTTGTGTTGAGCTGGCAGTCACGTACTGCTATACATTCAAGACTATGCTGCATACTGATAGGCGGAGTCAAGGGAAAGTTTGGATGAATTGATTCCAAAACAACAAAACGATAGCGAAGAGTCCGGGTCCAGCAGTTCGATTGCAGCCGCCATTCGACAACTTCGGCATGATCTTGGGCTGACTCAAGTGCAGCTTGCAGTTGAAGTGGGCATCACGCCAACCACGGTCTACCGTTATGAAGCGGCAACCAACACTCCAACGAACGACATCTTAGCTAAAATCCTTCAATTTGCAGTAAAGAAACAGTCGCTAGGCGCGGTCCAAACCCTGGCGGAAATATTGGCGTCCCGCACCGGCCTGAACATGTTCGGCTCCGACATGCAGAGCGAGACACCGTTTTTGCGGTCGTTGGCCAGTCTGCGACTCGAAAAAAGGCTCCTGATTATGGCCGCCCTCTTCATGCTGCAAGAAGATGCGGACCAAACAGCGATCCGAGTGTTCGAACATCTAGTTGAGCCTTGGAAGGCCAAAGCTTCGCTTGAATTTGGTTCTTTTGATATTGCCTTAAATGCAACGTCCAGCCCAAAAGAACAAGGCGCTCGGGTATCGAAGCCAAAAGAAAAAAGGTAAATCACTCTTGACACATGCTACAGGTATAGAGCATAGTCATGAATGTATAGCGAAACGTTTGAGGGGTATTCCTTGCGAAAACCTCATTGGGCACGCTTGTCTAAATTGGTGTCTCTTTATGCCATCATCACAAAACACTCCACCTGAGGCTCGCGAGGGAGAAGAAACTTTCTTCACTCTGGATCAAATTGCCGAACGCCTTCAGGTAAGCAAGGAGAGTGCGCGGCGCCTATTTTCATCGGAACCTGGCGTGTTGCGTTTTAACTGCGCCGGGAAGGCGAGTACGCGAAATGGAAGAGTGCGATTGCGTGTCCCCATCAACGTGTTTAATAGGGTCGTGAATCGGATGAGGTACGTTGATTGATGCTTACTCTTTACCGCCGTCATTTGGATACCTGCCCGCACGCCTCAAAGGGGCGGAATTACAAACGCTGTAAGTGTCCTATCTGGGTAGATGGAACGTATGTAGGGATGGAAGTGCGCCGATCGCTAAAGACGATATCGTGGGAGGACGCCGAACGCCGATTGGCAGCTTTGAAAGAGTCCCCCGGATTCACCTTCCAACAGCCGAAAACCATTGCCGAAGCGGTGGCCATCTATCTTTCAGATGCAAGCGCGGGACAAAAGCTCACGGAAGAAACTTTGAGGAAAAAGCGAAATGTTCTCAATCCTTTAGTGAGTTTCTGTAGGGACAAAGGCAAGCTGTACCTGAAGCAAATCACATTTGAGGATTTGACGGAATTTCGAGCGACATGGAAAGACCAAGCTCTTAGTGCTTCAAAAAAGCTGGAACGGCTTAGGGGCTTCTTTCGATTTTGCGTAAACGCCCATTGGGTCAAGGAGAGTCCGGCGTCGAACCTAAAACGTCCCAAGATTCAGCCAACGCCCACTATGCCTTTTACGCGTGACCAGATGTCAGCGCTGTTTAGCGCGTGCGAACGATATCCGGACAACTACGGACGCACCGGACAAACGAACGCGCTCCGCTTGCGGGCGCTCCTGCTCGTTTTGCGATATACGGGGCTCCGCATAAGGGATGCCGTCCAACTGGACGAATCCAAGGTTGAAGGTAGCCGGATCTTTTTGCGCAAACAGCAGAAGACAGGAGAGCCGGTCTATGTGCCCGTTCCTGCTTTCGTGATCACGGCCTTGTCCGGCGTACCGGGGCGAACTTCTGAAAGATACTATTTTTGGAGCGGAACAGGTCTGGCAAAAAGTGCCGTCGCAGACTGGCAGCGCAGTTTCCGAAAGCTCTTTGCAATCGCTGGAATCACGCATGTCCCAGAGGAAAACGTCTCATTTCGCAAATGGAAGGCCCGGCAAATCGACGGAAAGCGGGTTGAGGCTCACCCTCATATGTTTCGAGACACTTTCGCCGTCGAACTGCTTCTAAGCGGAGTACCGATGGAGGATGTCCAAATCCTGCTGGGCCACACGAGCATTAAGACAACGGAGAACAGTTACGCGCCTTGGGTCAAGGCAAGACAGGAAAGACTCGAGGGCCACATTCGAAATGCGTGGTCGCTCGAACCCGAGTTGAGTACACCTGAGGTACACAGGATAAATTAATGTCTGTAACTAATTGTTTTTACAACTACTTAAGTGTGGTGGAGGCGGCGGGAATTGAACCCGCGTCCGAGAAAGCCCGCCATCAAAAGCCTACGTGTGTATCCGATTCTTTTGTTTTCGGCAGCCGCCTAAAAAACCGGCAAGAGCGGCGACTCACCTAGTCCGGTTGATCTCGATCATGGGCTCCGGACCGAAGCTTGGACCTATCCTGAAAAGTGACGCCCGCTAGCTGACGATCAGGCTCGCCAACCGGAGCGCGCTACTTATTTAATTAAGCAGCGTAAGCAAACTGTTGATTGTTCGCAGTTGTTTTTTTCCGATCGTTTTACGGGAGCTCGGAACCCGACACGCCTTCTGACAACGATTCGATCCCGTCGAAACCGGTGCGCCCCCTCATGTGGACACATCCAGGTTAACACCATCGCAACATCTGAAAACCCTGTATGCAAGTGTTTTTGACCGGTTGAACTAAGATAGTCGTCAAGGAATGCAGAGCGCCGTTGTTGTACCGGAAACCGGCCCCGCGCTTAAGGACATTGGGCACGAGGAGCATGGACATCTCTATCATGTGGTGCTACTGGATGACGACGAGCACACGTATGACTACGTGATAGAGATGCTGCAAAAGCTCTTTTTCCTTCCCGTGGAGTTGGCGCTGCAACATGCCATCGAAGTCGATACCACCGGACGCACCGTTGTCATTACGTGCGAAAAGGCTGAGGCTGACTTCGCCAAAGATCAGATTCAAGCGTTTGGCGCCGATCCTCGTATGCCGAAATCCAAGGGCTCTATGTCAGCCGTGGTGATTCCCGCTGGCAACACCAAGCTTGCTTAATAGCCCAACGGGTGCGCTTTACACCACGCCCGTTGCGCGTGTTCCTCAATAGTCCGAATGAATGGTCGGAAAGGTTCCCGATATGTAGTCGTGCCAGGTGAGCGCGTCTTCATCCAACAGCGCCCATACCAATCCGATTCCCGCCGCCAGCAAACTTACAAAACTGCCCAGCATCCGGTGGTACCGGCGCGCTTTTGATGGCGGATTGCCGTCAAAGTCCACCAGGCACAATCCAGCCGAGCGCATGCCGAAACTGTCGCGGCCCATATAAACCCAGATCAGCTTGTAGAACACCGGGATCGTCAACAGCGCCAACACCAGGAAGGGCGCCGAGTGCTTGTCAAAGCTCAAGCTTCCCCCCGCGTACAACATTCCCGCCAGCATCAGCGCCACTCCGCCAAGCATGACGAGCCCGTCGATAACCGAAGCCTGCACCCGGATTGAGGTCGGCGCTACTGGCGCATCGCAGATAATATTCGACTGCGGCGGGCTAAGTACCTCTTCGCTGCCAAAGAAATCCAGCCGTTGCTGGTCGGAAGACACCTTCCGGTTCGCACGCGCATGCCTTACTTCTACTTTCGACTGCTGCAAAGGCCTCGGACGTATCGCTTCCGCGATTCGCGCCCGCATCGCCTCCCGTTCCGTTGGAGACGCTACCGAGTCAAATGCGATAATTCGCGAGGGGTTCGGATTGCCGAAGAGGGCCTGTTGCCCGGTCGATTCTTCCACCGCCGGGTACGACTGCGCTCGATCAACCGGTGGGGGTGCGGCGTAAGCCTCGGCGCGGGCGTCATATTTTCGAGCCGTGGCATCATTTGAAAAAGGAAATCGCTCTCCACTTTGGGAAACGGGCGCACTACGCACTCGTCTGCCGCAACGGCGGCAGCGGTGATCGTCGTCTAAAATCCAAGTTTGACAATGCGGACAAGTCATAACGTTCTCATCACATCCCACACCCACGACTTGCCGCCTTTCGGCTTTCAAGATGGTTGCAGCGGACTTTATAATTCTCGTTTCCGTCGAATTAGTGGGCCGGGAAGCGAGGAGCTAGCTACCCGTAATTCTGTTTCTAACAGAAAACATAATCTTTGTCTAGAACATTTCTCATCTAAACTGTTCTTTCTTCTGGTGTTTGCCCTTTTTTCTCCATCCCTTCGTGCCCAGCTCACTTCCAATCCATTAAAGGCCGATCTCCCGCCCGAGGACGAAATCTGGTACGGCGCCCTTACTCAGGACAATCAAAGCGAGTGGAAATATCTGAAAGGCAGCGCCAAAGTGCAGACTGCCGAGATGGTGATAACTGCCGACGAGATCGACTTTAATTCAGACAACGATTGGGCCTATGCTCGCGGCCACGTGCGCATGCAGCATTTCGCAACAGGCGACATCATCAATGCCGACCACGCCGAATACAACATCCGAACGGAAGAAGGCAAGTTCTATCTGATTAACGGAACGGCTCCGGCGAAAATCATGACCGGCGTTGGCGCACTTACCACCACCAATCCGTTCTACTTCCAGGCCGCATGGGCCGATCGCATCAAGAACCGCTATGTTTTGCACAAGGGCTTTGTCACCGACTGCAAAATGCCGCGCCCCTGGTGGGTCTTTGAATCTCCTCAGTTCGATATTTTGCCGGGAGATCACGCCATAGCCCGCCACGCTGTTTTCCGGCTCCATCGGATTCCCATCTTGTACCTGCCCTATTTTTATCGCCCGCTCGGTCGGAACCCTCGTCAAAGCGGCTTCCTGACCCCAAATATCGGACACAGCACTATTCGCGGCTACATGGTGGGTGGCGGCTACTACTGGGCGATCAATCGCAGCTACGATGCCGATTACGTCCTGCAGGACTTCACCCTGCGCGGCCCGGCCCATACTCTCGATTTTCGCGGCAAACCTAATTCCGTCACCGATTTCAACTTCAATTTCTACGCCGTCCAGGACAAAGGCATTCCCCAGTCTGATGGCTCTGTCGTGAAACAGGGTGGCGAGCAGTTCGAACTTACGGCCAAAACGCAGATCTTGGGCTTCACCGGCCGTCTCGATTACAACTATTTAAGTTCCTACCTTTTCCGCGAGGCTTTCGCCAACTCCTACAACAGCGCGCTCTCCTCTGAAGTTATTTCCATCGGCTTTCTCCAGCGCCATTTCCACGGCGACGACCTCGCGCTCAACATCATCTTTGAGCGTAACCAATTGTTCGAGACGGCTGAGCCTCTTAATAAGCCCCAAAATGACGTCAGCATCCAAAAACTCCCCTATGTGGATTTTGCGAGCAAGGATCTGCAGGTGCCGGCCAAATTTCCTCTTTGGTTTTCTTTCGGCAGCACCGCCGGACTGCTGCAGCGGAAGGAATCCGACTACCTGAGTACCGGTCAAATCGACACCTTTAACACCGGCATCATGCCGCGCGTGGACCTGGAGCCGCGCGTTTCTACCGCCTTCAACTTTGCCGGCTTTTCGCTTGATCCCAGCTTTACGTTTGGCCTAACCGATTACGGGAAAAACTATACCTCCAACAGCACCACGTACGTCATCCCCACTTCCTGCGGCGGTTATCCAAATTGTTCCCCGGCGGCGAGCTCCTACAACGTTTCCATCCAGGCTGCGAATCTTCTACGCAAGGATGCCAACTTCACGCTTGATTTCCACGCCCCCTCCATCGAGCGAATATTTACGCCGCCCGCCTGGATGCACCTGGGAACGAAAGTGAAGCATGTAGTCGAAGTAGGGGCCACCTACCAGTACGTCACCGGTATCAATAATTTCGCGCGGATTATCCACTTCGACGAGACAGACATCCTGGCGAACACCAACCAGTTGACCATCGACCTGACAAACCGCTTCTACAAGAAGAACAAGAATGGAAAAGTGACCGAGTTCCTGAAATGGCATCTTTCACAAGCCCATTATTTCGATCCCACCTTTGGCGGTTCCGTCATTGCGGGCGAACGCAATGTCAATCTGGAGGCGCTGGAACTTCTGCCTTACACCTTCTTGCAGGGGCCTCGCAGTTATTCACCCGTCGTTTCAGCGCTCACAGTGAATCCCTACGATTTTCTCTCTTTTGAGTACCAGACCGCCTACGATGCCGTCCTCCATCGCTTCATCTATCACAACGTGTCGTCCACCTTCAACTACCACAAATTTGGCGTACATGTGAACGACACCGCTATCACAACCAACACACTGCTGGTGCCGCAGGCGAACCAGATAACCTTCGGTGTCAATTACGGCACAAGTCTCAGGCGCGGCTGGAATCTGGGAGGCTCCGTTACCTACGACCTGCTTCTTCAGCGTGTGCTTTATGACTTGATACAGGGAACTTACAATACCGATTGTTGCGGTTTTAGCGTTCAACTGCGCCGCTTTAATTTCGGCATCCGCGACGAAAACCAGTATCTCTTCTCATTCTCGGTCGCCAATCTCGGAACCTTCGGAAGTATGCAGAAGCAGGACCGAATCTTCTGAGGCAACTGCGCTTGCGGCCTCATGGGGCAATCTTTTGAGTCCAAGCTGCCTTGTTCTTCACAAGCCTCCGCTCCGGCCCTTGCTGCTGCAGTTTTGACGCGTTCCAAAAATCGCTACACCGTCAGGACTGGCGCCACTACCCGCTTGCTCAATTTGGAAGCCGCGGTCAACACCAATCCTCCAAGCACGTACACACCCGCCGTGCATCCCAGGGAAGCGCCAAGGCCGATACGCTGGGCTAAGAACCCAATCACCACCGGCGCCACTCCGCCACCTCCCAGCCAGCCCACCATATTCATGACTCCGGCACCAGTGCCGCGCGACTCGGCGGGAATGACATCAAACAACGACGCAAAAATATTCGCGTCGTAAATGCCCTTAAAAAGCCCCCAAATGACAAGCGTTCCGGCCAGCACCGTCATCGAATGCGTGCGGCTGCAGAGCAACACAAACGGCGCGCCGCAAAACAAAGCGCCGGCCTGAACCGCGATGCGGCCGCCTGGGTAGAGCACTTGCAGCTTGTCGGCCAGCCAGCCTCCTAAAGGCGAACCGCACATGCTGGCGAACTGCACAAAGATGGTCGCCGAAAGCCCGGCCACGGCCACGCTCATGCCGAATCGGTCGTATAAAAACTTGGGCATCCAGGAAAGCAGGACCATCGCTACAAAATTCGCGCAGCAGAAACCGGCTAGCAGCAGCAAAGCGGCTGGCGTCTTGGCGAGCAATTTGAAAAACGCTGTTAAGGGAATGCCTCCTGGCTTAGCCCCCGCGTGCGTCGACGAGCGCCGCGGTTCGCGCAGCAGTTTCAGCAGCAGAAAACCCAGCAGCAGGCCGAATCCTCCGAAAAACAGGAACGACCAGCGCCAGCCGAAGTGCTCGCCTATTAAACCGGCGAAGAAGGCTCCGGTCACCGTGCCGACATAGACGCTGGTCTGATGCAGGCCCATGGCTCTCGATCTGGTTTCCGGCCCATGATAATCGCTGAGCATCGACATCGAAGCCGGATAGTAGAGGCTTTCACCGACACCTTCCGCCGCAGTAAAGGTAAGCAACTGGCCAAAGTTGCGCGCGAAGGTGGTGCAGGCGGCAATGAAACTCCAGGCGTAGAGGCCGCCCAACACGGCCTTCTTGCGCTCCATACGGTCCACCAGACTGCCGGAAAGCGGCGCCAGCAAACCATACATCCACGCGAATGATGAGCCAAGGAGACCGAGTTGGACTGTTGACAGATGCATCTCCTTTTCAAGCAGTGGGAACAGTGCAAAAAGGGCGGATCGGTCCGCGTAGTTGAAGAACGAGACAGACCATAGCATGGCGACTACCCGCCACTTATATTCGCTGAGAGCCTTCAGCACAGCCTAGTACATGGGCCTGGGGCCCACCGGGGGACGCCAGCGACTCAGCGGTGTCAGATATTGTTCGGCTCCCTTGACCAGAAAATTGAGGTCGGTTTGCGCCTGAAAGAAGTTGAAGCCTTGGCCTACAAACTGGTCATACTGAGACGGGTCTACCAAGGGACGGCCAACCGCCTTCCCAGCCCGCTTGGCAGCCTTGACGATTTTGGCGATGGCTTCGTCGAGCGCAGGCTCGTCTTGCTTGCCGCGCAATCCCAGCGAAAATGAAAGATCGCTGGTGCCGATGAAGAGCACGTCAATGCCCGGAGTGGCCGCAATCGCATCGATATTTTCAACCGCCGAAACCTCTTCAATGTTGGTGATAACCATAATGTTGCGGTCGGCGAAATCATAATAGCCGCCGGGAGCGGGCCAGCGAAACGTGGCCAGTCCTGCGCCTGAACCGCGCAATCCTACCGGCGGATATTTGCAGGCGTCGGCTGCCCGTTTGGCTGTCTCCGCGCTGTTCACGAACGGAAAAACTACGCCCAGCGCGCCCATATCCATCACGCGTTTGGCCGTCCACAACTCATTCACTGGGACCCGGATGAATGGCATGGTTTTCGTGCCGCGTGTTGCCAGAATGATGTTGCGGGCGGTCTCCAGCGTGATCGGGGAATGCTCCATTTCAATCCACAGGAAATCAAAGCCCATTTCGGCAATCTGGGCTGCAATCTCAATGCTGGTGGTGGTGATGGTTGCGCCGATAACCGCCTTGCCTTCTCGCAGCGAGCGCATCACCGGATTTTCCCAAGTTATTGGTTCATTCATTTCCTGATAATCCATACTTCTGACACCTGGCACCCGCGGCCATTTCCGCCTAAACCCGGTTCGCGAGTCCAGGCGAGGTCCAACTGTCCGGCGCGAATCGCCTCTGCAGGAATAGCAAACTCCAGCGGCTGCACGGGAAATGGCTTGGCCATCAGTGGATGAATCTCGTACTTCTCATTTGCCACCAGCTTGATCTTAATGCGGCGGGCATCGCTGGGATAAACCACGCGAATTTTATAGTGCGCCGCGGTATCCAGATCCTTATACTGCATTTTCAAAGGCTCGTCGAACAGAGACTCCGCCCAACACTTCCAGGCGATGGGGCCTTGGGCGCCTAATCGATCGGGATAGCCGAAGCCGGTGAGTGCCGATTTCCGAAATTCAGGGTCCAAGACCGCGCCGGGCCCTGGAATCAGGTGCGGCCGGTTGGAAGGATTACCCAATTCATCGTAAAACCCGCCAGGGCCGGGATCGGTACGGGCCAGCAACTGCTTGACGGCCGCAACCTGCTGATTGGCGGAAAGTTTTCTTATATCTGCCAATTGACCTCGCAACCATGGAATATCTGTCACTGGATAATCCAGCGTCTCGAGGTTAGTGCCTCGCACCACCGCCTCACCTTGATAGCGGTCCACTGCGAGTTGCATCTGAATACTCTGAAACAGGGCTTCTGCGAGTTCATGCACGCGCATTCGGAGGTAATTCGTTGCGCCGCCACTAAGAATGCCTTCGGCCTGCTCCAAAATAATCCCAGGATCAAGCCCATTCGGAGGTGTAGGGCTGGGCTGCGCCCCGATTTCCAGCGGCTCCGGCGTCCAGCCAATTTCATGGAACTGACCCAACACGTCTCGAGCCTTTTGCAGGCGGGCGGATTCCTCCAGCAGGCGGCTGCGCACATACGCGTCGTAGTAGGCGCGATAAAGCGCCTGTTGGAAGCGCCAGTTCTGCAGCAGAAAGGGTGTGGCCGCACGTTCCAGGTCCTGAAACTGTGAGAGCGTCACAGTGATGCCATCGTTGTCGGCCGCCGGACCGTGCCAGTTCGTTTCCAAGCTCTGCAGGCCGTGCGCGAATCCTTCAGCGAATTGGTGACCCACGAAATAATGGGCGAAATCTCGCAGCGCATCCATCACTCGCATGCCGGGATCCCAGCCCAGCGAGCTCCAAACGAACTTATTGACATCATCGTTGCAGCCTTCTGAATAAGTAAGAAAGCCGATTGTCATGGGTGAGGCGCGGCGCATAATGTTTGCCTCACCTTCTGGCCTCGGATTGATGCACTCGCGTCCTTCTGTCAGAGCGAATGCCACGTCCCACTCCGGCACCGGATATTGGCAGGAAGTGCTATGAGTGATGTCGGGATAGAAACGGATTGGGTAGTGTTTGGGCAGCCGTTCGCGCAGTTGCGGCAGAGGTACGCGGTTCTGCGGACCGAAGACGATGCCATCCAGCCAGGTGGCGGTGTGTGGCTGGTCCACAATGCTGAAGAAATCTTTCATCATTTCTTCGTTGAAGCTTTGAGGCGACATCCACATCTGCGCTTTGGGATGGTATTGCTTGAGGACCGCTTTCTGCTTTTCAAGAAAAGCGAGCATGGGTTTGGGAGGCGTGTGTCCGGGGTCGCCCCCAGGAACAAATATGGCATCAAGGCGGGGCAGAATCTGGTAAATATGAGCCCATTCTTTTAACGCGGATTCGACCGTCGCAGGATCTCCGTAATCGGGGTCCATGGCCGGATACCAAACCCATACATCCATGTCGTAGTTGTCGGCAATGCGCGACATCTCGATCATCATGAGTTCCGGATTCAGTGGGAAATGCGGACTATCGGGAAGATCGTCCGAACGAGGCGGCATCAGTTCGATCGCGTTGGTTCCGAACATAGCCAAATCGCGGATGTATTGGTCCCAGGTAGCCACGTTCCAGGCATCATAGGCATTGGTCTTTGGACGGTACCCGAGTTGATGACCGCGTAGTGGATATTTCGGCGAACTCGACAGATTGCCGCGGCTGGCATCCAGCATGGCGCTTTCGCGGCCGAAGGCAATGTTTTGCAGCAGTTTTCCGACGCCATAGAACAGGCCGCGCTCATCGGCACCGATAATGGTGACTGATTTGCCCGAAGTTTGGATAACGAAACCTTCGGCAGACAGATGCGCGGCTTGTGCGAGAGCGGCCGCGGCCGGTTCTCCCAGGGCCTTACCCGATGCGCGTGTTCCAAGATAAATCGTGGCTTCGGTGGAGGCGGCGTGCTGCCAGCGGAGCTGACTGCGCTTTTCTGCCTCTTCCGCCAGAACTTGCGCCGCCTTCTTCTCCCGCGCAGTGGCACTCGGCGCCGTCACGATGGAGCAGGACTTAAGATTCAGCATGGCGCCCTGCCCCATCATCCAGCGCGAAAGAGCCAGCGTGGCGCTGCTATTTTTCAGGAATTGTCGTCTGTTCATGGACTTAATGTAAGAACCGGTCAATAAGCAGAGAACTGGTGAACTTAGGCTGTCGCACGAAATCGAGCAAGGCTTTTTCTCCCTGCAGAACCCGGCCCACCGCATCCGGCAGCATTTCTCGTTTCTGTTCCGGGATGCTGATGATGCCGTTCTCATCGCCGTGCAGAAGGTCGCCCGGCTTCACTGTCATACCGTGAATCTCTACCGGTATGTTTGAGCGCACAATCCGAAAGTGCGCATGGCTGGAGACCGAGCCTCGGGCGAAATAGTGGAATCCGAGTTGGCGGACAGCGGAAAGATCTCGCACTGCGCAGTTACTCACTAAGCCGATTGCGCCTAGAGTGGAGAAGATCGTACACATCACTTCGCCACTGTGCGCGGCGCGGCCGTGGTCGCTTCCGATATCCTGCATTACCACAACGGCGGGTTTTGGAGAAGCTTCCACCGCAGCGAACAGATCGACAAATTCTTTCTCCAGCAGCGGATTGACATTGCTGACGGTCTCCACCTGCGCGGTAACGGCGTAGCCGCACATAACTCCGAGTTCAGGAAAGAGACAGCGGATATCCACAGAAGGAAAGCCTTCGCTGCGCGTGCGGATTTGCAGCGTCTCGATCGCATTCGACACGGTGGGCGAATCCACTGTCTTTAAAAACGTCAGCAGATCTTCATTCACTTGGAAGGCGCCTCCCAAATCGTTGCGCCAATAAAACGTTCGGTGTCTTTATGGTCATTGAAGTAGTAAACAGTCACCAGTTTTCCATCCGGTCGCTGCACGGTTCTGGTGTAGCCCAGATCCCACGTGCCGCCTCCGGAGCGCAAAGCGATTTCGTCAGTCCACGTTTTGCCCTCGTCGCTGCTGAGACGCGCGCGAATTCCGTACGGCTCCGACCGGAATCCGTATGTGATGGCCAGTCTTCCGTCCTTGAGTCTGATCAGGAAAGGCGGATTCCCATTATGTGCTCCAGTATTGGAAACCGGGCGGCTGACCAAGCTCCAATGCATGCCGTCGTCATCCGATCGATAAAGTTCAATCCAGCTCGTGTGACGGATGGCCGTTAGAATGACGTTCGGAGATAGGCGTACCGAAGACGGCATCAAAGCTTTGTCAGCCTCGGGCGGCTCCGGACCGACAAACGAGAGCATCTTCCATGTCTTGGCGCCATCGGTCGTCCTGACGCAGATCACTCTGCCTTCTTTACCGTTCGATTTCGCGGCGGTCAGCAGCAGCGTCATGTCATGCGGCCCGTTGATTAAGTAATCGGAACGAGCCGCGATTCCCTTCTGACCGAAGTTGGGCAAGCGGAAAGGTCCTTGCCAAGTCTTGCCGCGGTCATAAGAATAGTAGAAGCGAGACGGACCGATATCCACGTCTTCCATGCGCGCAGTGAACGCAAAGTTAGGGTTGCGAAAGTTGATGTCGCCGGGGCACTCCACCGGTTGCTTGCCGCCGCGTTCGGCTGGCACATTGGCGATTTTCACTCCGTCGGGAGCGCGCAGGCTTAAAGGATGTTCGATGTGCCATGTTTCGCCGCCATCGGTACTGCGGGCCAGCAGGTGTTCGGCCGGTTGATCCCAGTTAATGGAGTGGCGCGTCTCGCTAAACTTAAATAGGCCGGATTCAAAACCCACCAGGATTTCGTTACCCCAAATCCAGATGCCGTGATTGGCCGGCCAGCCGGCGTATCGTCCCGCCTGCTTATACACCGTCACCTGTTTAATCACCTGCGCAGGAGCTAACGTAACCATCACCAGCAACGCGGCTGCGGCTTGGAAATTCATGATGGTTTACCAGTGAAGGCGCAAAGCGAATTGTGCCTCACGAGCATTCGTTATTTCAGTTGTAATGGTGCCCGCGGCGCTGGACCCGATGCTGCCACTCGGCAGACCGAAGTTCGGATGATTCAGCAGGTTGAAGAATTCGGCGCGGAATTGCAAGGCAAATCGCTCCGTGATGCGAAAGTCTTTGTCTGCGCCAAAGTCCCAGGTCTCCAGTCCAGGCCCGATCAGGACATTGCGTCCGGTGTTGCCGAAAGTATAAGGAGGCGGGGCCACAAAGCAGCTGATGTTGTACCACTCCGTGATCGATTGCTGTCCGCTTGGCAGGTTGCCGTTGCAAACGCGATTCGGTCGTGTGAAAGTGCCGGTATTGGCGGTTGCCGTGGCGAGCGAAACGGAGAATGGCGCCCCGGATTGCAGCGTGACGATGCTGGTCGCCTGCCATCCACCTGCCAGAGCGTTCACCATCCCATTAGCATTTCTCATGAATTTGCGGCCGCGTCCGAACGGCAGGTCGTACACCGTGCTGAGGGTGAAACGCTGGCCGTAGTTGAAATTGGAAAGGCCGTAATCGGCAGACAAATTTTGTGGATTCTGAATATTGATCCGCGATTCGCCGGTGGAAGAGTTGCCGCCCGCGCCTTCATCCAGGCTCTTGCTGTAGGTGTAAGCAGCCAGGAAAGAAAGACCCGCGCTCAACCGTTTTTCGGCGGATAACTGGAGTCCGTTGTAGCTGGAAGGACCCCGCGGCTCCCAGGCCGAGATCGAGGAGACGCTCGGATAAGGCTCGCGCGGCGTTACCGGGCCCGGCCCGGGCGTGGCGACATCTTCCTGCAGGTTGATGTTCAGGTGGTTGCCGCGGCTGCCCACATACGCTCCCCTCACGATGAACGATGACGCCAGCTGTTGCTCAACGGTGAAATTCCATTGCTGCATATTGGGCGTAAGGTTCGGGGTGGGCTGGTACACCACACTTGGCAGGTTGGTAGTCGAAATGGTTGTCGGAATGCCGGTGGATGTACTCAGACAAGGCACGGTGGAACTGCAGTTCACCGCATACTGCGCGGCGAACGGATAGTTGATGAAGAGCCGGCTGGAACCGCCAGTGCCTTCTTCGTCAAAGTAGAACAAGCCATAGGCCGCTCGGATCACGGTTTTCTCAGTCACTCGGTAAGCCAGGCCCAGCCGCGGGCTGAAGTCGTGTTTCTGGATTCCGAGAATGGTGTTGGAGATACCATTTTGACCGGCAAGGGCCAGCGTGCTGTTGGTACCCAGAAAGAAGTCAGATTGCCGGTTGTGCCTTTCAGCCACAGGCGTGAACAGGTCCCAGCGCAGGCCCAGGTTCACTGTCAGCTTGGAACTGACTCGCCATTGATCCTGCGCAAAGGCTCCATATTCGGTGTAGCTTTCGTAAGGCACGCCATCGGGCGCGGAGGACTTGGAGGAACTGACCGGAAGGCCAAGCAGGAAGTCGGCAAAACCGTTGCCGCCGGAGGATGCGGCCGGATTATTCGTGTAAGTGCCGGTGAACGATAGCGAGCCGGAGGGAGCGCCCAACTGAAAGAAGCCAAAACCATTGTGAATGACGTCAAAGCCGAACCGCAGCGAGTGTGCGCCGCGCGTGTAGCTGACGGTGTCGTTGGCCTGCCACGTGTTTTGCGGAATCACTTCGGGCAGGTTGCCGGAGCTGTACCCTTGATAACCGGAGATGCTGAGCGATGCCATGGCGCCCGAATTAGCACCCGTATTGGCGCCCATCAGTCCGAGTTTGGAGGCGACATCGTCGGTTTCGTCCAGCGGAGTTACTTGCAATGAGAACCGCGTATACCCGAGCGCCAGTTGATTGGTAACCGAGGGCGAGAACTGATGAACCTCCTGCACGGTCGCCTGGTCACTGGGCGCATTGTTCAATCTCAGCGAACCGGCGGTGGCGGAACCTTGCACAAAGGCAATAGGATTCAGGACGCCATTGATGTAGACCGGCGTGGTGGGATAAGTAATGGTCGCTCCGCCATGTGTCACGCGGCCGAACATGGTGTCGCTTTCGGAGAGCACCTGGTCAATCCTGATGTCGTATTGATTCTGCGATTGAACCGCAAGGTCGTTGATACGGACGTTGTTCTTGTTCCCTCCCAGATTCGGCAGCGGCAGGATGGCCAGAAGATTGACGGCCACCGGATCGAATTGCGTAGAGGGAATCATGTTTCCGGCATAAGGCGAGCGGGTGTTGGTGGCCGCATTGTAAGTGGCGGGGTTGTAGATAGTGGCAACGCCTTGGAAATTTCCTGAGCGCATGGCGGCGGTGGGTTCGCTGACCACAGACGTGCTGGATTCATGCACGCGCAGTCCCTGGTAGTCGGCGAAAAAGAAGGTCTTGTTCTTGCGAATAGGGCCGCCGACGGCAAAGCCGAACTGATTCTGCTGGAAGGGTGGGATGGTTGCTCCGTCAAAGAACTGGCGCGCATCCAGGTCCTGATTACGCAGAAATTCGAAGGCCGATCCGTGGATCTGGTTGCCGCCTGAGCGGGTGATAACGTTCACCACCGCGCCGCCGCTGGCGAACTGGGCGTCGTAGTTGCCGATGATCACCTTGAACTCTTCAATGCTTTCCAGGTTGGGAAACACTTTCAACGTTCCTACCGACTGGTCTTCGTCGTCCAGCCCGTCAATCATGAAACTGTTGAAACTGCCGCGCGAGCCATCCGCCACAATTTCCGCGCCGGCGCGCTGTGTTTCGTTGCCGTTGCCCTGCGTTCGGATGCCGCCCACGGGTCCGGGATTGGTCCCGGGCACCAGCAAGCCGAGCTGGGAAAAATTGCGGCCGTTGAGCGGAAGCTGCTGAGTGGAGGTCTGCGAAAGAACGTTCCCAATTTCGGTGGATTCGGTGTTCAGCAAGGGCGGTGCGCCTTCCACGGTGATTTCCTGCTTGATGTCGCCCACCTGCAGCTTGAAATCTTCCTGCGCCACCTGCTGCACCTGCAGGGTAATGTCTTTGCGGATCTGGCTGCTGAAGCCTCCAACCTTCACCTGAATGGTGTAGGTCCCAGGTTTTAACAGCGGCACGGTGTAGATGCCGTTCTGTGCGGTCTGTTTCGAAACTGAGATGCCGGTTTCCTGCTGAGTCACCGTCACCTGCGCATTGGCTACTGGTGCGCCGGTGGGGTCAGTCACCGTTCCGGAAAAGGTTCCGGTCGCGTTTACCTGCCCCATAAGGCTTGCGGCACAGAACGTTGTGAATATTGCGGCCCACACTGCCGCTTGCATCTTTCGCATAGTTGGTTTCTCCCTAAAAGTGACCTAAATCATCGCGTCTGCCCCGCTTCTTCCCGGACAATCGCCAAACGTGCCTTTAACTCGTCACGCTCCTCTGCGCTGAAACACTTCAACGGTTCAGCCAGCACATCGTGCATTCCATGCAGCAGTGAAAGCGCACACTTCAATCCGCGCAGGTAGCTTGTCTGCGCGGCGCCAATGCTATACACCGCGCTGGCTAGATGAACCACCAACTTGTGGAGCGCTTCGGCTTCCGCTCGCAGGCCCTGTGACCATGCCTCGAACAGGCGCACATAAAGATCGGGGAACATATTGGCGCCGCCGCACACGCCGCCGTCTGCTCCCGCACACAGGGCGGGATAAAGCGTCTCTTCATTGCCGACAAGAATGCTGAATTCTGGCCGGTGCGCCACTGCCTTCTTAACTTCAGCCAGGTAGTCAAGGCTGCCGTTGCTGTTTTTCAAACCAATGATGTTGGCTAGGTGAGACAACCGGCCGGCGGTAGCGGGTGAAATTTCGTTATGGGCATATTGCGGCACGTTGTAAAGGAACACCGGCAGCGGTGCTCGCTCGGAAAGTGCGGCGGCGTTACGCTCCACGTCTTCCTGCGGCACCGGAAAGTAACAGGGCGGCGACCAGACCACCGCCGATGCCCCGGCTTTCGCCGAGTACTCCGTCAACAGCAAACAATGCACAAATGAGTTTTCCGAAACGTTGATCAGAACCGGCACCCGGCCCGCAACGGCGGAACAGCTTTGCTTGATGATTTCTCGCCGCACATCCAGGCTTAGCGATGGTGCCTCGCCGGTGCTGCCGAGAGCGAAAATTCCATGCACGCGGCCGGCTATAAGCCTTTCAATCAGGGAATGGAGGCCAGGCACGTCGAGGGTTTCTGCATCAAGCAGCGGCGTCACGATGGGCGGTATGATTCCACGCAGCGGTGTTGCGATGGTAGAGAAGTCTCTCATGCAGATGCTGGAGCGATGGCACGCTCCCTGGTCTGCGATTATATACAACTGTCGACAATTTGTATACTAAAAAACACGGAGGTCGGTTGTCATATACTAGGGCCGTGAAAAAAGTGCCCGCTTCTTCTGCGCTGCGCGGCGACAAGTCCATTCGGGAAAAAGCGTACATTCTTATTCAACAGAAAATCATGCGCGGCGAACTACCGCCGGGCAGCGCCGTTTCCGAGATTGCGCTGTCGCAGGAGTTGGGCAGCAGCCGCACACCGGTGCGTGAGGCCCTCGGCCAGTTGGCGGCCGAAGGCCTGCTGGAACAAACGCAGAACCGCGGCGCGGTGGTCATTCAACTGAAGCGCCAGGATATTATCGACCTCTACGAGTTGCGAGAGGCGCTGGAAGTATATGCCATCGGCAAGGTGGCCGGCCGCGGCAACTCCGATCATCAACTGGAGCGCTTGCGGGCGCTGGCCATGCAGATTGCCGCCATGCGGGATGAACTGGAACGGTCGAAGCAAACAGAATTGAATGCAAAACAAATGCAGCAGTTCATCGCCTCCGATCTGGGATTTCATCTTTCGCTGGTGCGCATGGCCTCGAATTCACGGATTCTCAAGCTCTTGAACGAAACGCGGCTGCTGATCCGCATTTTTTCCATCCATCGGCACGGGCACGACGTGCCCGCGCTTTCGCGTATTCATCAGCAGCATAGCGACATGCTGCGAGCCGTGGCCCAGATGGATCCGGCGGGGGCGATGCGGATATTGGCGGACCATATTCAAGCCAGTCTGCAGGAGCGGCTGGACGAGTTTGACCGCTGGGAACATGAAGCGTCAATGCGCGAGACGCTGCCGGTATTTTTTGATGTGCACCCGGCCGGGGAAATGCTGTAGGATCGCCAGACCGTCCACAACTCGCAACAGAGGGAACTGGCAATACTTCGTTTAGTCCAATCCTTGAAGGCGCACCGGCATGCCGGATTCCAGCGCCAGCGCTGCGTCAATTAAGCCGATATGTGAAAAGGCTTGCGGGAAATTCCCGATTAAGCCTTCCTTCCGGTCGTACTCTTCCGACAGAAGCTGCAAGTTGTTCGCAAGTCCTAGCAGCTTTTCAAATAACTCGCGTGCTTCCTTGCGCCTGCCCTGCAGCACATACACATCAACCAACCAGAAGTTGCACGCGATAAACGCGCCTTCTCCGGCCGGCAATCCATCATTTACTTTCTCCGTGTCATAGCGCAACAGCAATCCGTCGCGGAGCAAGTGTTTCTCCACCGCTGCCACCGTGCCGGTAATCCTTGCGTCGGAAATCGGCAGAAAGCCAACCAGCGGCATCAGCAGCAAGCTGGAGTCCAGGTGTTTCTTGCCGTAAGCCTGGGTGAAAGTGTTCATACCTTTGTGGAACGCGCGCTTGCAGATTTGTGCGTGGATCTTTGCGCGCAGTTTTTGCCAGCGCTCCAGTGGGCCGCGCATTCCGAATTTGGTGATCATGCGGATGCCTCGGTCAAAAGCAACCCACGCCATCACCTTCGATTGAGTGAACTGGCTGCGCTCACCGCGCGTCTCCCATAAACCAGCATCCGGTTGCTCCCACACCTTCTCCAGGTGTTCCAGCAAAGGCAGCTCCAGCGCCTCTCCACTGCGGTCGTCCAGCGGATACAATCCATAACACCGGCCGCGGTAGAGGGCATCTAAAACCTCGCCAAACGTGTCAAGCTGCAACTGGTCAGAGGCTTTGTTGCCGATATGCACCGGATTCGAATTCTTATAGCCAGGCAGCCACTCAGCGGTCCACTCACTGTGCTCGCGCTTGCCTGTAATGCCGTACATAATCTTCAAGTCCTCGGGACGACCCTGCACGGAACGGCTCAGCCAGTTCAGCCACGCGCGCGCTTCATCTGTGTAGCCGCAATGCGTCAAGCCCAACAGGCAGAAGGTTGTGTCCCGCAGCCAGCAGAATCGGTAATCCCAGTTGCGTACTCCTCCAACCTTTTCCGGAAGCGAGGTTGTGGGCGCCGCAACGAACCCGCCCGATTCAGCGGATGTCAGTGACGCCAGGGTCAGCAACGAACGGTTTACTTGTTCCTTATACGGACCCTGGTAGGTGTTGCGGGAAATCCACTTATTCCAGTAGCTGACGGTCTCCTTCTCCGCCTGATAGGCGTCACAAGGCGCCAGGGCGTCGGTCTTATAGGACGACTTATACTCCAGAACGAAGTAGTATGTTTCACCTGCCTTCACCAGCCACTCGGCATGTAAATCACTGCAAACCTTCTGCAATTGCACATTGCTTCGAAGCAACAGCCGATGCGGTCCACAGACGGAGTTCCAACAGCCTGGCTCACTCTGCTCCACCCGGGGATGTGCTGAACCGTAATCAAAGCGTGGCGCCAATCTCGTGCGCATCTTGACACTTCCCTGAATGCCTCGTACAATTCGCACCACACTCGAGTGGCTGTTACGTCTGGGCATGAAGTCGGTCACTGTCACCCGTGCTCCGAATGGCTGCACGTGGGTGGTTTCCAGCACCAAAGTGCCAGGCAAGTAGCGTCGCGAGGACTTTCGCCCTGACTTAGGCGCCAGGCTCCAGATACCGTTTTCTTCCGTGCCGATCAGACTCGCGAAGCAGGCCTCGGAGTCAAAATCAGGCCAGCACAGCCAGCTTAAATTACCCAGTTCGCTGATAAGAGCAATGGTTTCCAGATCGCCGATAAGCCCGAAGGCGTCAATATTTTCTCCCAAGCGGCGGACTTTCCGACCTCTAAACAATTGTCGTTGCGGTTCAGACTTCCTGCCGTGTCTTTTGTCACACCCCCAATCTCACGCATTTATCGTTTGGCATGTTCCACGCTCTCTGGCGTCTAGGGAATGAAGCCAGTGACAAACAACAAGCTGGAAATTGTCGAAGCGTCTGTCCCTTTGCTGGTAGTGTCCCGCAGCAGATTGGACAAACTGTCAGCATTACGTTCTACCGACCTGTTTTACGGCGTTCCTGAAAATGTCCTTCTCAGTGTTGTTGAATATTCCATCACGCGGACGTTGAATCGCGGAGAAATCTTGTACTCGGAGCACGATGAGGCGTTGGCGCTGTATGTGGTGGCACGAGGGCGCTTCCGATCCGTCCGGCTCAGTTGCAAAGGCAAGGAACAGGTACTCTCCACAGAGGGGCCAGGTTCTGTTCTCGCCGCGGTCTCCATCTTTGACGGCGGTGAGTTCTATAGCACAGTAATCGCCGACGTCGCTTCCCAAGTACTCGTAATCGGGAAACGAAACATGCTCGACTTGTGCCGGTGTTATCCCGAGTTACTGTGGAATGTCTCGAGAATGCTTGCATCAAAGCTCCGCCATTCAGCAGAAGTGATCGAGACGCTGTCGCTGCGCCAGGTGGATCAACGAGTGGCACAGTATCTACTCACTGTCTGTGAGCAGCGGGGATATCTGAATCAGACATCTTGTGTAGTGGAACTGACAAGCAATCGCTCCGAGATTGCCAGCCGGCTCGGTTCCACCCGCGAAGTAGTCTCGCGCGCCTTCAGCCAGTTGGAAAAGACAGGCCTCATTAAGATGGAGGGCAGTCGCCTGGTAATGATACCGGACCGCGGCCGTCTGCGCGCTTTCGCCGGTTCGGACAGCTCAGTTCCCTTTCAGCGTGACAAAAGATACAGCAGCCTGCAGCTTTCGCAGAGATCATCTAAATAGGAAAGGTCTCTAGATGGAAACACCGAATAAGGGAAAGGTTGTGGTGGTCACCGGCGCCACCGCCGGAGTCGGCCGCGCTGTCGTGAAGGAATTTGCCAGTCAGGGGGCGCACATTGGATTAATCGCCCGTGGCCGCGGTCGCCTGGAAGCAACCAAACGCGAAGTGGAGGAACTGGGCGGTAAAGCTCTCATGCTGCCCACGGACGTGGCTGATGCCAGTCAAGTGGAAGAAGCCGCGGAGCGCACCGAGCGCGAACTGGGACCCATCGATATTTGGGTGAACGACGCCATGACCACGATATTCGCTCCCTTCCTCCAAATCACGCCGGAGGAATTCAAGCGTTCTACTGAAGTCACTTATCTGGGTCAGGTATACGGCACCATGGCGGCGCTCAAACGCATGCATGCACGCGATCGCGGAACCATCGTCCAAGTTGGCTCGGCTCTCGCGTATCGTTCCATTCCGCTGCAATCGCCTTACTGCGGCGCGAAGCATGCCATCGTTGGCTTTACCGATTCCATTCGTTCCGAACTCATTCACGACAAGAGCAATGTGCATATCACCGCCGTAATGCTGCCGGCGATGAACACTCCGCAGTTTAGCTGGTGCCGCACGCGTCTGCCGCGTCATCCTCAGCCTGTGCCGCCCATCTTTCAGCCGGAAGTCGCGGCGCGCGCCATTGTTTTCGCCGCCACTCACAAACGCCGGGAGATCTACGTCGGCTTCCCCACTGTCATGGCGATCTATGGCAATCAATTCGCTCCTGGTTTTGCAGATAAATATCTGGCGGATAATGCCTTTGAGGGTCAGCAGACGTCGGTGCCGGTTTCCTCCGATCGTCCTGACAATCTATTTGAACCTTTGGAAGGTGATTATGCCGCGCATGGGATTTTTGACGACCGGGCTAAAGGCATCAGCCTGCAGAGCATGGCCGATCGTGAAGCAACAACTGTATTCAGTCATCGCGGACTGTTCGCTTCTGCGGCGATGATAGCGGCGGGTGTGTTGCTGACGGCTTTGAAGAAGGGCTGAAAGGCAAATGCGGGAACCTGTCGAAATCGGTCGAGAGTTGCGCCTCGGCTCCAATCCTTTCCTGAAGCGCAGGCGCAGCGTTGTCGGTCTGGCCTTGTTTTCGTGCGCCGTCCTTGGTGTGGTCGCCCTTTATCAGATCGGTATTCTCAAGAAACTGCCACAGCCTCCGTTGCGGGCCTTCGACACGGCACGAGTAAACGGCTCAGGTGAAGCTTACTCCATCCTGGCCACGCCAGACGCATTTCTCGGTTTAGCCAGCTATGCTATCACTGCGTGCTTGGCTGCCATGGGCCCCTCGGATCGCTCACGCGTTCATCGCTGGATGCCGCTAGGCTTGGCCGTGAAGCTGTTGGGTGATTCGGCCATGGCAATGAAACTAAGCTTCGAGGAAGCGACAAAGTTTCGCGCGTTCTCGTTGTGGTCTGTTCTTGTCGCTGCCGCCACCTGGACCGCACTCCCCCTGGCACTTCCGGAAGCCCTGGCAGCAGTTCGTCAGTCGAATCACCACCGTACTCAGCAGCCAGGCGATACCAGGCCGCGAGCTTTCGCCTGCAGCCCTTCTGCCCGTTGATAATCGGCAATGGTTCCTTGCGGCCGAAGTGCAGGAACAAAGAATATGCTGCCGGTAGCCAGGGCGCGGAAGAGCATGGATTGTATGTCCATGATATGGCCAAGCAGCAGCTAGGTACTGACAGTCTTTATTGATCCACGAGGTTTACCTCGGGCCAGCCTGATTTCCAGGTAAGCGGCATGATCGCGAGAGTCGCTTTCCCGTTCATCCTTGCATCGCCCTCAAAATCGCAGGTGAACCAGCTTTTTCCTTTATCGATAAGAATGCCCGCATGACCGGGTCCAAATAGCGGTCCCTTGTTGGAAAGGAAGAGAGTACCTCCAGCTTTCAACATGTCGACGCCGTCCTTATCGATATAAGGACCGGTAACGCGACGGCTTCGTCCAACGCGAATGTTGTAGCTGCTATTCACACCGCGGCAGCACGAGCCCCAGTTAACGAATAAATAGTAATAGCCATTGTGCTTGTAAAGGCATGAGGCCTCAATGGACTTGTTGTACGCCAGCGATGAGAATGGGGCGTCGGGATTCAATTGTTTGCCGGTTTTAGGATCGAGTTGCACCAGCTTGATACCGCTCCAGTAGGAACCGAAGGCAAGCCACAAGCTTCGGTTGCTGTCCGAGAAAAGTGAGGGATCGATTGCGTTGAAATCGCCGCCCTCCCGCGATTGCACAACAATTCCGCGATCGGTCCAGTGATAGTGGGGATCGGCTGGATCGAGAGTAGGGGTTGTCGCGAGCCCTATCGCCGAAGTCATTTTTCCGAAGCTGGAGACAGCGTAATAAACAAGAAATTGATCGCCCAGGTGGATGACATCGGGAGCCCAATAGTTCATGTCCCGGTTTTCAGGAACGGCTGCTGCAATCCACTGGGGAGCGGTCAGGAAAACCGGCGGCCCGGGTTCCCACTTCACCAGATCTTTGGAATGAAACGAAGGAATGCCATGTCCGGTGTAGAAGACCCAGAACTCGCCTTTGCATTTCACGATGGTCGACGGATCGCGAGTAATGATTCCCCTGCTTGCAGTTTGCTCCAGCGGAAGCCCTGCGCGTGACGTTGGGACGTTGTCACCCGAGACGGCGAGCGACGGCAGTGATGCAGCCAGCAGGAGTGTTGAGACTAGGCGGTACGACGAGAAGTTCATTGATCTTGGCCCTGGTCTTACTGGTGAACTTGCAGAATGATGCGTCTATAAGAGGTTAGTTTCGGAGAACCGTTGTCAGTCACGGCGAGAATGATATGGGCAATGCCTGTCGCCGGGCAGCTTCCAGGCATAGGCAGCCAAACGGGCCGGCAGGTTGCTGTTGCCGTCACAGTTGCTTTGGCGGTTGTCGAATTTGCCACGGAAATGGCCGCGAGACTGGCGCCGGTCGAGCCGGCCTCGGCATAGTGAAACCATTCGAAGTGCAGCTTCTGGCCGTCATCAGGGTCGGTCGTTCCACTGGCGTCCAGCAACAAAGGCTTGCCAACCTCGATAGTCAGGTCCACCGGCGCGGTGCCACTCTGTCCATTCACTTGAACTTGCGGTGCATGGTTCGCGTGCGCAAAGTCATTGATGGTCCAACTCATGCGGGCGGCGAAGTCGTTTTGAAAGGCATCGCGCCAGCGCCAGATTGTCGCCTGGTCTGACACATAGGTTTTGCCATCAACACCTGTGACGGTGTCCTGCGATGTGACACGCGAAAACAGATCGCCGCCTTGTGTCCAGATGGAATGCATCTCACCATACGGCTGGCGGTACACATAGCGTCCGCCCCATCCTCCCCAGTCGGGCCTCCGAAATCCGTTCAAACCGTTGTCGATCAAGCCAAGAAAAGAGGGCGTGTCGCCCTCCATGATGAAGAGAAACTTGGGATAGAGCTTTCCGAGCGGACCCTTGCTGCGAATGTTGGTCTCCAGCCACTCGTTGGTGACTGTTTCGGGATCAGCTCCGGCGCCGTTGCGATAGTAGGCGTCGCCGCTGATGCCGGTCCAGGTGGCGTAGTAATATTCGCCGCCGGTGGGAGTTGATGGCTGGACGATGTAGAAAAGATCGGAAAATTCGCGCCGAATCCAGGGTCCGGCATCGTCCTGATCGGAGATCGAATAGACGCGGAGTTTCTTCACGAATTTTTCTACCGCTACTGCAGAACGCGTCGCGCGGACACGGAGGAGCGCTTGTGCCAGTGTGTTGACGCCTCCCCAACACGCAATCCACAGCGGCCGAGGATCGTTACGATCAACTGCCTGAATAATGGCCTGGGCGCCCTCCGACGTTGCGTTAGCTCCGGTCGCGGCCATCCCATAGGCGGATTGGCCAGAAAAGACGCGTTGCTGCAATTGTTCTCCAGTGGGCCATCCAGGCGCGTGAAGCAGCAGGTTTGGCTGCACTTTTGCATAGGCATCAATCAGTGCGCGCATGGTTTCGGGATGAATTATCGTCTTCTGCCAGGTTGAGGTCGAAGCTATCAGGGCCTCTATGTCGATCTGATTGGCATACATAAGCAAGCGAGTGAGTGACATCTGATCGTCAGGCTCGTTGCCAATATCGCTGATGACGATCAGACGCGGATGACCGGTGAACTGATCAACTGTCTCCGGCGGTAAGGGCGCCGCGCCCGAGACGCCGGCTGCTGTGAACAGCGCGAGAATGGCAAAACTCAGCTTTGTTCTCATCATAGTGCTGTTGCAGGCAGCAGGCCCATCTCCTGGTAGATAGGTCTGATTATCGCCCGGACCTTAGGTAAACGGAACGTGAACCACAGTGCGCCCAGCAGGCAAGATAAGCCGGTAATGATCACTGTGTGCGGCGCTCCTATAAATTGGGCCAGCGCGCCGGCGAGTAAACTGCCGAACGGGGCCGCGCCGAAAAAGGCCATCGTGTAGTAGCTCATGACACGTGCACGCTTGTCTTCTGTCACCAGCGATTGAATAATCGTGTTGCTGATGGCGGCGCCTTGCATCAGGCCGAAGCCGACGAAGAGCATCAGCACAAGTGATAACCAGAGCGTATGCGAGAAGCCGAACAGAATTAACGCCGTGCCAAGAATGGTGGTGGCAATTTGCAGCATCCGCGTCAGGCCGACCACTGATTTGCGGAGGGTGAGCGACAGGCCTGAAACAAGCGCGCCAATTCCGGATGCTCCCGTTAGCCAGCCAAGTGTGTGCGCGCCGCCATGCAGTACCTGCGCTGCGAAGACCGGCAGCAGCACGGCGTAGGGCCATCCCATCAGGCTGAGAAGGGCGAACAGCAGAAGAATGGTCCGAATGGGAAGAAAGTTACGAACGTAGTCCCAGCCTTCGCGCATTTGCGCCAGCATGCTGGCAGCGCTTCGGCGGATCTCCGTTGCCTTTATTCGCATCAGCAACAACGATGCGATGACGGCAAAGTAGCTGATGCCGTCAACCAGGAAGCACCAGCCTTCGCCCGCAACTCCGATCAGTAAACCAGCGATAGCAGGGCCGATGAGACGCGCTCCATTGGCCATGGAGGAATTAATGGCGATGGCGTTACTCAGGTCGTTGCGATCTTCCACCATCTGCACCAGGAACGATTGTCGCGCCGGCATGTCGAAGGCGTTGATTAATCCCTGCATTGCGGTGAGTGCGATGATTTCCCACAAGTTGATGACATGCGTCAGCGTCAAGGCGGCCAAGGCAAGTGACTGCACCGCAGCAGCGGCTTGGGTCCAGAGCAGGAGCTTGCGGCGGTTAAGGCGCTCCACCCAGACTCCGGCAAAGGGTCCAAGAAGAAAAGAAATAATCTGTCCGGCGAAACTCACTACGCCAAGTAACAGGGCCGAATGAGTCATCCGGTACACCAGCCAGCTTGTCGCCAGGCGCGTCATCCATGTTCCGATGAGGGAAATGCTCTGGCCGAAGAAGTAGAGTTGGAAGTTGCGGTGCCGGAGGGCGCGCCACGCGTGCGAGAGCGAAGCTGACGTGGATGCGTTCAATCAGCCGCCTGGTGCAATAGCGTTAACACGTTTTCCGTTGTGCCGGTCTCACCTAAACGCGGGAAAATCTTCTCGATACTGTGGCGGTGCGCATCCGGATCCCTATCAGTCATGGCATCCACCACTACTGCGACGTTATAGCCGTGATCGTAAGCGCTGCGCGCCGTGGATTCCACACCGATGGAAGTGGCAACTCCAACTATTACAATCTGCGTTACGCCTTTGTCACGCAGATTGTCATGTAAGGGCGTGCCGATGAACGCACCCCAGCTTTGCTTCGTGATTGTGATGTCGCCTGGCTGCTGTTCCAGTTCGGGCACGAACTCAGTCCAATCGGGAGGAAACGAAAAGTTAGGCATTCCGGCATCCGTTCTGCCATTCGGCCTGCCGTCTACATTGACCAGAACGACCGGCAAACCTAGCTTTCGGAACCTGCGCGCGAGTTGGGCGGAGCGGTTGATGATGTCGGCAACAGGATGCGCGCCTGGAATGGCGACAATACCTTTTTGCAGGTCGATGACGACCAGGGCAACGGCGGCGTCAAGTTTGGTGATGGGCATGGTTTTATGTCTACCGGTTGGAGCTTGCTGCGCCAGCATTAGTTGTTCTTTTTAATGTGCGGCTGATCGATTTCTACCAGGCGCTTCATGATCTTGCCGGCGGCGAATAGGGTTTGCCGGTCCCGATCGTCGAGTTTGACAATGGCATGCGACAGCCAGGTGCGTTTGGCATCCTTTAAACTCTTACGCACGGCGGCGCCTTTGGCCGTGAGCCTGATATAGACTTGGCGGCCATCGGTAGGATGCGGCTTACGTTCCACTAGTCCCCTTTCTTCTAGCGCCGCGATGGTGGTTCTCATGGATTGCGGCTTCATGGTTTCGGCACGCGCCAGATCTGCGGTTGTGGCAGGACCATCGCGGTCAAGGCGCGCCATAACGGAAGTTAGGGTCCAGGAAAGATCGTGCGAAGCGCTGGCGCCGCGCACGCGCCTTACGAATTGCCCGGCTGCCTGCATGAAATCGTTTACAGCGGCGTCGTTCAACTTGCGTGCCATCGTGTCCGCAGGATACCAGATACAAAGCAAAACTTGCAAGATAAGCTGGCAAGTTAAGCGTGCAAGCATTTCTGAAGCCGCTCCACAGTCGCGCTTCTGCGCGCTGCTGGTTGCTAAGGCCGCCCTGGTTTCGGATATTATGTTGCCATGGTGAGTCTGCTGGCCGGCCCGGGTACTTCGCTGGCTCTCGGCCGGCTCGCCGGCTTGTCGCTCCTGACGTCGTTTTTCGTTTCTTCGATTTGCTCGCAATCGCCCCTAAAGCCCGTCATCCGAACGGAGACGAGGCTGGTGCAGTTGGATGTTATTGCGGAGGATCGCAAAGGGCGAATTATTACCGGCCTCTCGCGTGAACAGTTTGAAGTTTACGACGAGGGGAGAATGCAACGAATCCAAGTCTTTAGAAACAACTCGATCCGCGACAGCCTGCCGGTGGCCTCTTCTGCCACAGCGCTGAGCCCTTCGACGCAAACGATGTCTGGTTCACCTTCAGTGTCCATAATCTTGATTGACTCCTTAAATACGAAGTGGACCAACCAAGCCTACGCCAAACAGCAGCTTGTTCAGTTCCTGCTGCAGATCAATCCCGATGACCACATTGGCATTTATTCCATGGGGCCGAGCGGCGTTCATGCTCTTTACGAGTATTCGCGCGATCCGGTGATTCTGTTAGCGAAGCTCAAATCTTTAGCTTCAAAAAAGGAACAGCGGCCGGCGAAGAATCCGCCGTCCGCGGTAGACATAGGCGCAGAGTTGGATTCGTGGCTGAAAGGTGATAACTCAGATTACGTTTCCAGCCAGTTGGCGGAGAGAACAGCAACAGAGCAGTCGCTTCGCGTTCTGACTGCTCTATCGAACCAGCTGGCAAGCATTCCCGGACGAAAAAATGTATTTTGGATTTCTGACGGATTTCCTCTCGTCAGTTGGACAAGTCTATTGAATGTTGTCTTCGACAACGTACCTGCGGATGGCGCTCAGGCCATGGCGGAACGAGCCAAGGCGGAACCGCGTTCATTTACGTCTGAAGCGGCGATTGCGATGCGGGCTATCAGCGACGATAACGTGGCAATTTACCCCATCTATGCAGGCTGCCTCTATAGTCCTTTCTACAGCGCCTCGTCGGAAAATCCTCAGGCCGCCGGAATGAAGGAACTGGTTGGTGGTATTCATGCCCGCGAAGAGGCCATGGATGAGATTGCAAAAAAGACCGGGGGAAGGGCGTTCTACGAACGAAACGATCTTAAGAACGCGTTGCGAGAGGCGTTGGATGAATCAAAAGCCAGTTACACCCTTGGCTTCTATCCAGATGCAGATCAGTTTAATGGCAAGTTTAGAGCTCTGAAAGTTAAGGTCGCCGGCAGGTCTGGAATTCGACTGCGGTACCGGCAGGGATATCTTGATAGCCCGCAAGTTTTAAGTAAACCGCAGGAGATCAAACCTAATTAGGTGGAGACTATATCTAGACGGATGTTGCCCCAGTCGTCTCTCCGACGACCAGAGCCTGCCGCGCGTGCGCGCCGAGGCGGAGTCGGTTGAACACATCATGCGGCTGATTCGCGAAGGTCTGGCCATTTGGGTGAGCAGCACGGTCTTGAATCTCGAAGTAAGCCGCAACCCAGAGCCGGACCGCCGCCGCGACGCCGAGGCGCTGCTGTCATTCGCCAATGAAATTGCCGTCCCGAAGGCCGCTGAAGCAACCCGAGCGCGTCACCTCGAAGGGCTTGGATTTAGCACGTTCGATGCAATGCATCTAGCCATCGCCGAACAGGCTGCGGTCGATGTTTTCCTCACAACGGATGACGGTATACTGCATCGCGCCCAGCGAAGTCCCGCCCCGCTTCGCCTGCGCATCGAAAACCCTTTATCTTGGTATAGGGAACTGCAACATGCTAGCCATCAATAGAATGACTGACGAAGAGTTCGAACTGCACACCTTCGCGATTCTTCAAAGAGAATTGGGGCTTGATGGACTGGCGCGTTTCCTCCGGTTGAATCGCGCGGGAGTGGGGGATTATACCCGTGATCGGCATAGCTGGCTTAATCGGGTTACCATTCAGGACATCATGGCCCAAGTGGCGAGCCGCCGCGAACCAACTGCTAAGTAATCGGCCGGCAACGCAGGCTTTTGAGACGACTGGGTGGATTTAGCTGGTAAGCACCGTGCTCGTTGCAGCGTACTATTGCCGGGTAACACGGGCCTCCTGACGCCATCAAACCATCAGGAGACACATTTATGGCTGAAACAAGCGTTGACGTTATTAAACGATACCTGGAAGATGCGATTGCAGCGGAGAAGAGCTTTGAAACTCAGTTGAAAGGCTTTTCAGAAGAAGGCGATAATTCCGCCGCGCAGACTGCTTTCCGGCAGCACGCGGTCGAGACGAAACGCCAATATGAAAGGTTGACGGCGCGCCTGGAAGCGCTGGGTGGAAGCAGTTCCGGAGCGAAGAGTTTCCTGGCGCATCTGTTTTCGCTGGCGCCCAAGACGGCGCAGATTGGTCATGAGAAGGAGGAGCGAACCACACAGAACTTGATGATGGCTTTCGCCGTTGAGAACAGTGAACTGGCTATGTACGAAGCTCTGGCAACGGTGGCAGAGACGGCCGGCGATGCGACAACTGCCATGTTGGCGCGCGAAATTCAGGCTGAAGAGAAGGCCACCGCGGAAAAGGTTTGGCGGCTTCTGCCAAGCGCTGCGATTGAAGCATATGATCGGGTTACGGCAGGCACTGGCAATACCGCCATTCCTACTGGCGCTCGAGCTTAGCTGCGTAGGTATCCCGCATGAAACGCTCCTGCCACTACGGCAGGAGCGTTTTCTGTTTTGAGGGCGTCATCAGAAATGTATTTCTTCACTTTTTGTTGCGGCTTCGCAACCTCCTGAACCTAAAGAACAACGGGTCCAGAAAGACCGAAAGCCCTGCGAAATCAATACCCTAGCCTTCTATGTTAGAGCCGTCTGGCCTATTGGAAGGAGTTGTCTGATCCGTTACTATGAGGGTATGCCAGACGGTCTCAACCGACTTGAATGCAGTATCTGTGGTCAGTCCATTTATTTTTCAGTTACCGACGAAAACGAATCCTTCGATAGGGGGCAGGATAAATTTATCGAAGTTACGTGTCCTCGCGGTCACTCCGACCGGTTCACTGCAGCAGAATTAAAGTCGCTGGAAGTTTCGGGAAAGCTGGAACACGCGCACTTGGCTGCAGCCGCCGGTTTCTAAGTTTCCCCAATTTCCCACTACTTTGTTGCACCGGCCTTCTTGCCGCGAGCTTTTTTCGGGCCTAGATTTGCGGTTGCATCCAGTGGCGAGTAAACAGCAAGCTTGTGTGTGGCAAGATCAACCGTAACTGAATCGTCCGGTGTTTTTGCTTCGGCTCCATCGGACGCCGGATGATATTCAATCCGCAGTTGCTTGGTATTGGCGATGATGCGCAGATAGCCGAAATCCTGGTCGTCGTAGTTTTCAAACGTGACCTTGTCTGAACCATTCGAAAGAGCGCTCTGGTCTTGGGGAGCGCGCAGCGTAGGGTCGCCTTTCTTGGTTAGCGTCGCTAAGCCATGGCCGCCATTGCCGGCCAGCACAAAAGGTGTTTGACGCTGGCCGTCGGTGCGCGTGAAACGCTGGTAGTTGTGGGCATGCGCACACAGCAATGCGTGCGGCCAAACGCCGGTCTTCTTACACACCGCATCAATGTCCTTCAACATCAAAGGGCTATCGCCATGCTTGCCTGGATCTGTATCCGCATCTGTTACGCAAACATACGGCGGATGATGCACGGCCAGAATCAACGCACCTTGATAATTCTCTTTTTTCACGCGCTGTAAAGCTGCGCTTAAAAAAGTTAATTGCGTGTCGGTCACATTGGCGTAGAGGCCGCCCTGACTTGAAATCACCCCTGGATCTTCAAGCGTATTGCTGTACAACGCGAGGATCCGTACGAACGGGGCTTCCAACGTGTAATAAACGCCCGGCTGTATCTGGGCCGTTCGAAGCAGTTCGCCCGATTCTGGCGTTCGATGCGGCTTTTGTCCCGCGGTGCAGAAGTTCTCCAGAAAGGCTTCCAATGTTTTGGCGTCGGTGTTAGGCGCAATCATGCCATCGTGATTTCCGGCCAGGGCAAAGATCGGAGCCGGGTAATCGCGATACGGATCGTAGAACTGGTCGTAATAATATCTCGCTTCGCCGAAGCTGTAGACCACGTCGCCGAGGTGAAAGAAAAAAGAAGGCACAGCGCGCGGATCGGTTTCGCTGTAATCGCTGGTCATCTTGTCAGCCACTTTGTTCTGATCGTCAGGGCCGCGTGTGTTGCCGGTGTCGCCCACGGAGTGAAACACAATCTGGCCGGTCTTTTGAATCGCGCTCGTGATCCTGGCTCCATTCGCTCCCAGGGCGGCCTGCAACGTAACCACCGGTTCGTCCACTCCCGGCACAATCGGAAAGGCGCGCGGATACTGCTTAGTCTTATCCAGTATTTTGTAGGCCGCGTCGTCTGAGCCGTGTTTGATGACGAACTTGGTGGGATCAGGCGAGACGTTCGGCTGCCCGAATTGCGGGCCAGACGTTGGTATCGGCGCTGAGTTGCCCGCATCTTGCGGCGGGTCCGCTGGCGGCCCAGTTGGTGGTTTCGGTTTCCGTGGCATTAATCTTTTCCTTTGGCAATGTCCTGCTAAATTGCAAACCTATAATACGTCGCAATTATGACGAAAGGAAAAAATTAATTGGGAAATGATGGCGATTTAAGCAATAGCCGCCAGGTCGGGCCTGCTATTTTCGAAAGCGGCAGTAGCCGGGCGCACGTTCATCACCCGCGGCGTGCTGCGCCCACAGGGGCAAGGCTCTTCGTCTATGCGCCCGGTCATTCCCGTTCGCAGACCTGAATTGCCGTGTGTATTCAGTAATAGTTCCCCTTGCAGGAAGTCCAGTTGAACATCCGCCTCAAGATGCCAGCCTTCGTGCAGTTCGCATTCTGAGGCCAGCACCGTATAGTCGAGACTGGTGAAAATTTCGAACACCGGTACGCCGAATGTCTGCCACAACACTACGCGCGCCACGTCGGTAACCGGTTCCAAACCGCAGTGAGTCACGACGATAAGTGCATGGTCGACGCTCGATAAATCGAGCATGCCCAATTCAACTTGTTCGGCCACCAGCTGCAGGTCTGTAGCCTGCCCGACAATTACCTGTGGGCGGAAGCCTTCCAGTTCAACCAGGCGTTCGGCCCGAAAGGGCTTGATGCCTTCGAACCTTGGACCGACTCCCAGTTGCGCGAACCTTACCTTTGACGTTACCGGAAAAGGAAGACGGAATCCTTTTGGGGCATCGGGACTAACTCGGCGTAGACGGCTCGACAGCTTAGGCATGGGGTGTCACTTTCCATGAAGTGTGCCTAGGTTGCCGTTTATTGTTGTCAGGTTTATCCTAGCCGTTCTTTCCGTTTTGCATGCAATTTTTCCAAATTGGCATGCAGCACCTGCCGCACTTGCTCCTCTTCTATGCCGAGTTCATACAGCGCTTTCACGTGCTGATCAAAGATGGCCTCATGCCAGCCGCGCGGGAAGAAGCTGGAATCGGTCCCAAAAAGAAGCCGCGCCGGCCCCACCACTTCCAGGCAGCGCCGGTAAACTGTGCGCAGGTCCAGACCTTCATAAGCCATCCAGTGGTTGCTGCTTGAGGTGTCCAGAAAAACGTTGGAACATAAGTCGGCCAGCATCAGCGTTTCGCGCAGCATCCCCGCACCAAAGTGCGGAATGACAAATTGCACCTGCGGAAAATGCAGCGCGACTGGATGAAGGTCAAGCGGATTCGAGTACTTAAGATTGAACTGGCTGGGCAGCCCCAACTTTTTGCGGACGCCAACGCTCAAGGCGCCGCAGTGAACGAATACCGCCATATGCGTGTCGGACGCGAGCTCGAGAATCGGAACCAGGCGCGCATCGGTGACTGCATAGGTGTGCATTGCAGGGAACAGGCAGAGGCAGTGCAGATGGGCATCGGCCGAGGCCTTGCGCATCCGGTCGAGTGCATCGGGCTGGGTTGGATCGAACATGAAGTAGCCATAGAAACGATCCGGATAGGCGCTTACCGCTGCGGCTACGCTTGCTTCATCGCCGGGGACGCTGGCAATCAACGCGGCACGCTGCACATGTTTCGCATCCATGGCGCTAACCCACTTCTGCGCGAGCGCTACTGGGTCAATCGGCGGAATCTCCCAATCAAGGAGTGCGCCAATCTGCGCCGGACCTGCCACTTTCTTCTGCTGCGCAAGAGCTTCGTAAAACGGGTAGGAGAAGAAGTGGACGTGGGAATCGCTGACGGGAATTTCGCCCCAGGGAGTTTGAGCCATCTGCTTGCGATTGTAGCCGTTGTGGTTAGGGAAGCTTCATCGTCGCTCACTGTGTTTGGCAGGAACGCAGTTTAGTTGCGGACATCCAAGCAGGCAGAGACAGCAAAGGCTGCCTTCAGGAACCTCGAAAGGAGCTTCCCCATGAAAAAGACACTCGGAGTTGTAGCAACGCTGTTTGTGGCGTTGTTCGCAGTGATTCAGCCGGCTGCGGCGCAGGACCGGAACGATTGGAACAGAGGCCGATTCGAACATGATCGCGGCCACTTTGTCTACCGCCAGGCACCGTATCTGCCGGCGCGAATTTATCGCGAGGAAGGTTTCCGCGATCGTGCCTGGAGAGAACGCGAATTTCGTGAACGTGAGCGCGCTCGTTTTGACCGTTACGGCTACGGCTATCGCGCACCGTTTTATTACGGGCGTTAGTGCCGCAAAAAAAATAGGACGCCGGAAGGCAGAACCTTCTTGCGTCCTAAGTGAGTTTTGTAAGTGAGATTTACTTGCTTGCTTAAACGATTGTTCTGCGGCCAGCTACGAAGCTGATCAGGAACAAAACCAGGAATACGATGAAACAAATCTTGGCAATGCCAGCCGAAGCTGCAGCGATGCCACCAAATCCAAGGACCGCCGCCAACAGCGCGATCACCAAAAATACCCAAGCGTACCAGAGCATATACTTTCCTGTCCTCCGTTGTTAACAGGAAGCACGTGGAGTGCCATGACGCTTGTCCTACTCCGGCAGTAACTTAGTAGTTACTGCCACTTAGTGAGACTGAATATTTTTCGTTCTACGCGAAAATTCTACGAGTCGAACGGATGTTCTAACGACGGGCTCTGCGGCGTGAACAACCGCGCACCGTCGGGCGTAATGTGCATGTCGTCTTCCAGGCGCACGCCGAACTCTCCTTTTATATACACGCCAGGTTCGTCGCTGAATGTCATGTTCGCTTGCAAAGGCAGCTTGTTGCCGCGCACTAGGTAGGGCCACTCATGGCCGTCCATGCCGATGCCATGACCAACTCTGTGCGAAAAGTACGTATAGTCGGGGCCAAAGCCGGCATCCACAATCACTTTGCGCGCGGCCGCATCTACTGACTGGCATTCGGCGCCGGGAACAGCGGCATCCAGGGCGGCCTTCTGCGCGCGGTGAACAATGTCGAAAACTTTTTTCATCTTGTCGGTAGGCGTCCCCAAGACAAAGGTGCGAGTTATATCCGATTGATATCCTTCAACCGTGCAGCCATCGTCAATCATCACGATGGTTCCCTCGTGAATCACCTGCGGAGTCAAACTGCCATGCGGCAAAGCGCTGTATTCGCCCACTTGCACGCTGGCTTCTCCGCGAAAGCCGACTTGGGCATAACCCGCATCGATGAGGCCGCCGACATCGCGCTGGGTCATGCCGGGCTTCATCGATTGCCACACGGCTTTATAAACCGCCAGCGTTGCCTGGTTTGCCACAGTCATGAGTTCGAGTTCGTGCGGCGTCTTGATCATGCGGCATAAAGAGGTTACCGGCGTCGCGTCAGCCATACTGATGCCCGGCGCCGCTTTGCCCACGCCCGCGCTGAACACGAAGGGGGTTCGTTCTTCCACGCCGAGCGAACCGGTTCCCATGGAGCGTTCCTTCATGCCCGTTGCCAGCAGTTCGTACGGGTTGTCGTCTTCATGCCAGGTCAGCACTTCGGCATTTTCCAGCGGACCGCGATTGAATTGTTCGCGCGCGCGGCCCTCTTCGAACGAGGGGCAGACGCAGAATGCGCGGCCTTTGGCGGGTAGAACCACTGCAAACATCCGTTCACTGTTGCCCCAGCGAACCCCCGTGAAATAAGTAAGCGAGGTGCCGCCGGCCAGCATAATGGCGTCGATCTTTCGCTCGGTCATTATCTGCTGCGCGCGCGCGATGCGCGCCTGCCGTTCCTCAAGCGTGATGGGCTTAGCCAGGCCGCGCATCGGCTTCAGCTCCAGAATGGCAGCCGGTAGCTTGTGTTCCGGTTCCGCGCCGCGCAGGGTGGTGATGCCGGCGGCGGCAGTGGCTAATTGAAAAAAGTGGCGGCGGTTCAGCTGCAACATGATCTTCATAGTATGAGCGATGGGCTGGCTACGATGGAGTATGCCTGTTGAGGTATTGATGATCGGCGCGCATCCGGATGACGTCGAATGGGGCGCCGGCGGCATCGCGCTGCTGCTCAGCCGCAAGCAGAAGACGTTCGCCATGGTCGACCTTACCGACGGCGAAATGGGTTCGCGTGGCACTCCCGAAGAACGCGCGCTGGAGGCTGAACATGCCGCGATGTTCGCCGGAGCGGCGGCGCGGGAGAGTCTTCATCTGCCCGATTGCGGCCTGGTTGATTCGCCTGAAAATCGCCGTTTAGTCGCCAGCGTTATTCGCCGCTATCAGCCGCGCATTGTGCTGGCGCCTTATTGGGAGGATCGCCATCCCGATCATGCCGCAGCCGGCGCCATGGTCCGCAACTCGGCGCTGTTTGGGACGCTGCGCAAGTTTGACGACGGCAATCCGCCGCACAAGCCGGAAGCGTTTCTTTATTTCCTGCTGCATAACTTCGAAAAACCGTCCTTGGTCGTGGACATAACTTCGGTCTACGAACGCAAGCTGGAACTGCTGCGAATGCACGATTCGCAGTTTTCTAAGACCGCCGAAGGCTTCGGCCTGGTGCCGCAAGGTATGAACGATTATCTATATGGACTGGAATCGCGTGACCGCTTTTTCGGTTCGCTCATTGGCGTCCACCATGGCGAAGCGCTGGTTGCCGACAGACCGCTAAGAGTGCCCGGTATAGAATCGTTGCTGTGAAACACGTCCTTTTTGCAGCAGCCACGTTGCTGACCATCAGCCTTCTCACCTTTGGCCGCGGCGCCGATAAGCCGGCCCTTGCCGGTAAATGGCATATCGTTCTGAACACGCAGGGAGGCGATCGTGAGAACGACTCGCAGTTTGAGGTGGCAGACGACAAGATCACGGGCAAGTGGGATCTATCCAGCCCGCAACCGTCCACCATCAAGGGCACTTTGACCGATGGGCATTTCTCCATCGAAGTGGCGTTGGAATCTACTGAGATCGGGCCCGGCACCATGAAACTCACTGGCCAATTGGCCGATGATGGCACGCTTACCGGCGATTGGGCGTTTAGTGATTACAACGGATCGTTTAAGGGTACTCGCGTAAAGTAGGCTTGGTCGTTTAATGAGGTACATCAACATGAAATACATTTGGACCGGCGCCGCCCTGCTGGTGGCGGCTGGTTTCGCGGGCTTGTGGGCGCAGGGACAAGGCGGGCGCACCGCGCAGGCGCTGTTTAACTCGCTTGACCCCGACGGCGACGGCGAAATGACGAAGAGCGAGATGGAGACCGGTTTCAACAACTGGTTCACCGCTTGGGATACAACGAACAGCGGGAAGCTTTCGCGCGATCAGATTGCGGCTGGCTTAACGAAAGTGCTGCCGGCCGCGCCTGCCGCCAAGCCGGGGCAGGCGAACACCTTCAACATCGCCGGGAATTCCACGCCCGTCGACGTACCTCCAACATCGGTCGCTGCCATGATCGCGGCGTTGCCCAGCACGCCCGGCGTCAAGCCGCTGCGTGCGCGCAAAGTGCTGGTGCTGGCACATACAGGGCCTGGCGGGTTCGTGCATGCGTCCATTCCGCTGGCGGCGAAGACAGTGGAAGCGCTGGGTAATAAGAAGGACTTGTGGAGCACAACAGTTACTTATGATGCGGCGGATATCAACACGGCGAACCTGAAACAGTACGATGCCATTTTCCTGGACAGCACCACTGCGTGCTTTCTGGACGATCCCGATCCGGCGAAGACGGCAGCCCGTCGCGCGGCGTTCCTGGATTTTGTAAGAAGCGGAAAAGGAATCGCCGGGATTCACGCCGCGACCGATTCGTATCACACCAACTGCCTGGCGTCTGAAGCTGCTGCGATGAACGGGCCCGGACCGAATATGGCCGTTCAGGTTCTGGCGGCACAGATGTTGACGGCCGGTGACAAGGACAACGACGAGACCGTCAGCCGGCAGGAATTTACCGCACTGGCCGGCGAATTATTTCAGAAGCTCGATACCGCCAACACCGGCAAGGTGAGCCGCGCTGATTTCGCCGCGCACATGAATTCGATGCTGCCCCGCCCGAGCGGGACGATGTTCGAATCGAAGCCGGTGAATCAGTGGCCCGAGTTCAATACTTTGATTGGCGGATATTTCAAGTTTCACTGGTCGGACCCGCAGCTTATCTATGTGAAGATCGACGACCCGAACAGCCCATTGACGGCGATGTTCCACGGTAAGGAGTTCGAGATACACGACGAGACTTATACGTTTGCGCAGGACTCGTTCTCACGCAGGAATGTGCATGTATTGACCAGCATCGACTACGCGAAGATGTCCGCTGAGGACAAGGCGAAGGAATCGAACCCGCGCACCGATGGCGATTATGCTTTGAGCTACATCCGCCGCGAGGGCGACGGCCGCGTGTTTTACGAGGGCCATGGACATAGTGATCGGGTTTATGCCATGACACCGATGCTGGAACACCTGCGCGCCGGCATTCAGTATGCGCTGGGTGATTTGAAGGCGGATGATAGTCCGTCCGTCAGGTAAGTTCAAAGCGCAAAACAGCTTGACCCAGGTGAATTTCATCTCCGTTGCGGAGCAGCGCGCCGTGCCCTCCGCGATGTATGGGGATCGTTTGTCCTTCGCGCAGTAAGTAAAGGTTGCAGTTGTCGGCGCCTTTATAGATACGGTCGTTGAACAGACGATACTCGCCCGCATCATATTCAAAGTCGATGTGGGCATGCTGGCGTGAGACGGTGAGGCCGATGGCGTCGGCTTCAAGAAAAGCGATGTCGTTCAGGCGCGAGGGCCCGTTCGCTTGAGTGACGTGTTGCGATCGGCCTAGATTGATGCGGCGGGATTTCAGGGTCAGTTGCGGCGGCTCGGCCTGGCCCTTGAGAACGGTCAAAGTGGCGGCCTGAGGCGCGGCAGCAGGGGCGGTTTTAGGACCTACCAGAAAAGTTTCGACTGTCAGCCATTGTTCTTTCGCGCCCGGCATGTCGGGAATGGTGTGAATCTCAACCGTCAGGTCTTCCGGATAGCGATAGCTCGATCGCGTCAGGCCGGCGCGCAGTTCATCGGCGAAATAGCCCGCTAGAAAATCGCTGCGAAACACCGGCGATTGTTCTTCGGGAACGCCTACCAGCTTGATCCGGATCAGGTTGTAGGGAAAGACAAACTTGCCGCCTGCGCGATGCGCCTTCTCCTTGATTTTGTCCATAACCGCAAGCCGGATTTCGGCCAGTTCCGGTGCATCCTTGGAGATTCGTTCACCGCCGAAAGGCGCCTCGAAAATTGCTTTTCCTAATCGTTCAATGATGCTTGATACCGCCATTACTTACCCGCCTGTTCCGGTTCTTCGATTACTTTAACGTCCTGCGCTGCCTGTACTAACTGACGCGCAATGGGTGCTGCAAATTTCGCTCCATAGCCGCCATGCTCTACAATGACCGCGAAGGAGATTCGTTTAGCGGAGTCTGGATTGTCGAACGGCGCAAAGCCGGCGAACCAGGAATGCGGATCGCCCGTGTCCAACTGCGCGGTTCCCGTCTTGCCCGCAACGCTGATGGTCAGGCCCGACATAGCTGTGTGCGCGGTGCCATTGGTCACGACGGAGCGCATGGCGTTGGCTACAAAATCGGCCGACGCTTTATCGACGATGGGGTGAGGTTGATTGGTGCGGGCGTTGCTCGGGTCGGTCACCCAGCGGCCTTCGGGCATCTGCCCGCTGTTGGCGATGGTGGCGGCGACGCGCGCCATTTTGAAGGGCGTCATCAACACTTGGCCTTGCCCGTAGGCTGCGAAGGGCAGCATCTGTTTTAACTCGGCCGGTGTGCCAACGGGAACGCCGAACAACGCAGCCGTTTCACGCAATGCCTGGGAGCCGACGCCGTCTACGCCAAGCTGCGCAAAGTAAGCGTTGCACGAAACGGTGATGGCGGAAGCCATATCGAGCGTCCCATGCGCGTGGTCGCCAATGTCATCGCGGATGGGACGGCGCCAGCCGGGAATCTCGGTTCCCACGCGGCCGTCACCTAGACCGCGGCAGGTGTAGCGCTTGTCCATCGCATGCGGATCCAGCCGCAAAGCCGCAACCGCCGTTACCAGTTTGAAAGTGGAACCCGGCGGATATTGGCCGTAACGCGCTCGGTCGAGCAGTTCATCGGGAGTGCCTGAACCGTTGGCGGGTGGCTCGGGATAACTGACCAGGGCCAGCACTTCGCCGCTTTGCGCGTTCATAGCGACCAGCGCGCCTTTCTTGTTGGGCCCTTCCAGATTGGCGCGCATGATTTCGGCGGCTTTCAACTGCAGGCGGATGTCGATGGTGGCGTGAACGTCGCGGTCACGTTTTAAGAGCGCTTGCAGCGCTGGATTGGAGCGCTGATGACGATAACGGACCACCGGCGCGAGTTCGGCCAGTTCGCGATAGCCTTGCAGGCGCGGGTTGGAATCGTGCTCAATGAGCGAAGCGTTGCTGGCGTGAAATTTTTCGCCGGTGCGCAGATCGCCCAGCAGGTGTTCGGTGGCGGAGCCGAAAGGATAATGGCGCGCATCGCCACGATTGCAGGCCTGATCGATAAGTACGCCGAGTTTTTCCAACTGCGCGCGTTGCTTTTCCAGCTCGTCCCAACTGCTGGTGGCTAGAATGACGCCGTTGCGATCATAGATATTGCCGCGCGTAATTTCAGCGGCCAGCAAGTTCAGGCGCGGGTTGTGTTCGGGCCGCTTGACGCCGTCGGCGGTAAAGACCAGAGCATCGCGCGCCAGCAGATTCTTTTCCTGAAAAACTTCGATGTAAGTAGCGCGCAGCACCAGCGCCAGGGCGCAGGCCGCAAGAACCAGTCCCGCGACGCGAACCGGAGTGGCAAAGATGGGTTCAAGGCTTTCACTGGATTCGCGGGCCGATTGATTCGAGATGGCCAGCAGCAAAGCGAAGATGAAGAAATTCGCCAGCATCGCGGTATTGCCGGAACTCAGGAAGGGCGAAACAACGCCGGACAGCGGGATAGCGCCCAGTGCGCCGCCCGAGATAAGCAGCATTTCCAACCCGAGCAGCGAGGCCATACCGACCGCAAGGAACAGTGAGTATTCATCCACTGCGCGCACAGCAATGGTAAGCGCACGCTTCAGCAGCAGCATGAATAAGATGCAGACAGAAAAAACGCCGGGCAAGCCCCATTCTTCGGCTAAGGACGATAAGACAAGATCGGTGTGTCCCGCCGGGATTACGCTCGGGTCGCCCCAGCCCGGACCGGAACCCAGCGCGCCGCCGGTGGCAAAAGCCCAGAGTGAATGCGCCAGTTGATCCCCGCCCCGCACGTCGTTATTCCAGGGCGAAAGCCACATGGAAACTCTTTCAACAACAGTATGCGGTGTGCCATAGTGATTGCCGACGATGACGCCGGCAATCAGTGTCGTGACGCCGATGATGGCAAGACCGGCGCGCCCGCGCGCAACTGCAAACAACATGAGAAACACAAAGCCCATGACCAGCGCGGGGCCCATGTCTTTCAGTACGAAGAACATGGCCAGAGCGCAGGAAACGCCCACCATAACAGGCAATGTGTGGCGCAGGCGCGGCAGTTCCAGCCAGTGGAGGAAGCGCGGCACGAACTTTTTCAGGTGCAGATCGCGCAGATGCTCCCAACTGCGCGCGAAATAAGCGGCCAGAAAGAAGACCAGCAGCAGCTTGATGATTTCTACCGGTTGAAAGGGTCCCAGGTTGACTTTGGCGTCGCTGCCGGTAGGTCCCGAGCCGAGCTTTAACAGTGCTACGAACAGAGCCAGCGCGGCGAAAAGCGGAGTGTAGACCATCCGTGACAGGCGGCGGTAGTCGAACGCTTTGAACAGCGGGAACAACAGCAGCGCGCAGCCCGCCATGCAACCCCAGGCAAACTTTTTGAACTCCAACGTATCGCGCAGCGGGTCGCGCAGGCTCACCATCAGGATCAAGCCCATGCCGCTGAGCATGTGAAGGCCGGGCAGTATCAGACCATCGCCGCGAAATCCGCGGACCCGATAAGCGATGTGGACAATCCAGAACGCCGCCAGGTAGCTAAGGCACCAGGTGAGAAAGATCTGGCGGAATTCTTCAGGCGAGCGAACGATCAGCAGCGGTTTTATCTTTGCCAGGGGCAGCAGTGGCAGACTGGCTGGAGGTGTTTTCATCCCGGATGTCAGTTTCTGCCAGACGGCGGTGTCAGCGGGACGCACCCGCAAGCGTGATAGGGCGCCAATGTTGAGCAACGGCCGGTGCTGCTGCAGAAATTCATCCATGCGCTGGGTAGCCAGTGTGCGCTGGTCTTCATCGGCAATCAGTCGTAATGGTTTTGCCAGTTCCGTCGCGCCCACGCTGGGCGAGTTGACATTCAGCAACTCGCCGCTGTCGATCTTTTGCTTTAGCTGCGCAAAATCCTGCGTTTTCGCGCTGAACACCATGGCCAGGCCGCACGCGACCAGCAATGACGCTCCCGCTAGCAGGAAAAATTCAAGCGTGCGCTCACGGTTACGCGGCTTTTTCTCCACCACTAACTGGGAAGCGAGCTTGGCATCCCAACTCTTGGTTACTGCCATTTATGGAACCCCGATTTTTTGGCCACCGGCTTAGCGGCGGCCGTGTCTAAAGCCTGCTGTTCCAGCTTTATCTGCTCGGCGCGATCCTGATAAACCTGCTCGAGGTTGGCGCTGACGTTGGCATAGCCCACCAGTGGTTCGTACAACGCGCGGGCGCGTTCGGCATCGCTTTTCGCCATATCCAGCCACTTCTCCGCTTCTTCCTTGTTGGCATTGCCGGCGCGGCGGGCGCGCGAAAGTGCCCATTCCGATCGAAATAAATAGCCGTCGGCCTGCTCGGTGGCTTCACGCGGGCCTAACTGATAACCCAGTTTCTCGGCCTGCTGAAACTCCGGCATGGCTTCACCAATATTGCGAAACGCATAGACGTATAGCCGCGCCAGGCCGAGGTGCGGATCGGGCGACTTGGGCAGATAGGAAGCCGCCTGCCGAAAATCGTCAATGCTGAGCGAGGCGCGCGGAGGACGCGGATTCTGCACCATATTGGCGTAGCCTTCGGCCAGGGCGAGCTTGCCTTTGGTGCTGGAATCGTTGGGTTCAATCTGCAGCGCATAGCGCAGACAGGCGCGGGCGCGCGCCCAGTCGAAATCGCTAAGCCGCGTATCGGAACTGGCCCGATAGCCATCGATGATGTTGTCGCCGGCCGCGATCAGATTCTTATGCAGCGAATTTTCCGCCCATGCAACCGGCGAAAACGGTCCCATCATGGAATTGCGCTGCTTCAGTGTTTTGTATAAGGTCCAATCGGCCACCATGGTCTGGATGGAATCGTGAGCATAGTCATGATTGCCGCGCAAAGGGGCGGTTGCGGCTTCCAGACGCCAGAAATAAGCCACCGGCATCAGCACACAAAAACCCAATACCAGGCCCGCGACTAACGCGATCACCCAACTGTTGCCGGGCAGTTTCCAGGAAAGCTTCAGCTTGGGCTTGGCAATAAGAGGCACGGGCCGCGGCGGTGGGGCAGCATTGACGGTGACCTTCGGAATGTCCACCACGCGCGGCGAAAGCGGCATGCGCTGGGAAATAGCCACTGTCTGCTTGCCGAAGTTCGAGGCCATGCGAGGCTGTCTATCGATGGTGGCATTGGCATCCCAGCGTGCGGATTGATGGATGGCAATTGGTTCGCGCCGGCCAAGAAAGGCCCGCAGATCGTTTTCAAATTCCTGCGCGGAATGGTAGCGGTGATTGATGTCGCCGGCCAGCGATTTGGAAACGATCGACCGCAATCCCCCCGGAATATCGTCAGGCAAAGCGCGCGGCGGCCGGCGCGACTGAATCAGATTCTCAAGCAGGCGTGTCTCCTGCGCCTGGTAGGGCGGCGCTCCGGAGAGCATCTCAAACAAGGTCACGCCGAGTGCCCATAGGTCGGAATGGACGTCTACCTGCGCGCTGCTCAAGCGTTCAGGCGAGCAGTAGCTCGGGCTGCCCAGGTTATGGCGCGTCAGATTGTGCGTCGCCGTTATCATTTTGGCGATCCCGAAATCCAGCAGCTTCAAATCGCCCGCTACGCCGATTTGTATGTTCGACGGTTTGACGTCGCCGTGCACGACAGCGGTCATGCGGCCATTCACATCGGACGTGAACGAATGGAGTGTTCGCAACTGGCTGCAAATTTCAGCCGCGTAACCGGCGGCGCGGCTGGCTTCGATCCGTTTCTCTGCAATTAGAATTTCGGCCAGCGTGCGGCCTTCAAAATATTCCAGGGCGACGAAGAAACAGTTGTCCTGGTCGCCATATTCATAAACCTTCAGCACCCGTGCATCAAGCGCATGCAGCTTGTTCTGTAGATTGGCGCCGCGCCGTTCCGCTTCGATAACTACGCGCGTGTATTCGTCGTTCGATTCTTCAATTAGTTTGAGAACGACAGGGCGGCCGGCGTCTGCATCGCGCGCCAGGTAGACATCCGTCATGCTCCGGCTGAGCTTGCGGATGATCTCATATTTGCCGAATTTCCCCGCTTGCAGCACTACTCTTTCTCTTTCTTGAAGCCCTTTTGTTTCGCTTGTTCTTTAGCTTCCGGCTTACCGTTGTGATTAACCGTGTTATCGTCCAGCACGGGCGATGCATCCGGGCTGATTTCAAGTCCAGCGCGCAGGGCCGATGGCGCCAGCCCGTTATCCACTATGTGATTGCCGGCCAGGCGCGGGCCGGCTGCATCGCGAATCTCGACCCCGGCGCCTGGATTCTGGTGGATGGAATTACCTAACAGCAGCGGGTGCGAGTCTCCTTCAATGCGTACTCCTGATTCAAGCGCCCCCATAATGTCCATATCGGATAGTTCAACCGAAGAATCTTCAATCAGTACACCGATTTTCAAAGGGTGGAGATCGTCAGCCAGCACGCGCAGACCCTGTATGTGGGCGCCATCGATGTGACGGGCGGCAATGCCAATCGCCTGATCGCTGGTGGCCGCTGGATCGGCGCGCACAATCGACTGGCGTGGCGACGTGGCAATGATGTTCACCTGGTCCTTAAGTACCAGCGGCCCAAGATAATCGCCCGGCGCTACCACGATGGTGTCGCCCGGTAACGCCATCGCAAGAGCATCCAGAATGCCGCGCGCGTTGGCGCTGCTGACTGGAATATCGCGGGGCACGTGCGGGGCGGGGGACTCGTCTTTCAGGGGCGCGGTCCGGGCGGACAAATGATCCAGCAAGCGCCAGCCCAGCAAGCCCAGTGCGGCGCCTAGCAGCAGCAAAGCCAGCGAGACAAGAAACCGGTTGCCGCCCGACGGCTTTTCGGTACGGATGCGGGTGGTGGCATGGCGCGCCCGGCTGCTTTGCGAGGTTTTGCTTTGGCTGCCTATAAACTCCGCTCCGGCCACGAAGACGACGCTGATGTTGTCGCGTCCGCCATGCGCGTTGCCGGCTTCCACCAGTTGCTGAGCGGTGCGGGTGGGGTCGCCATCGTAGCGTTCGAGGATTCCGGTGACCTCAGCCGAGCCAACGTAGTCGCTGAGGCCATCGCTGCATAGCAGCAGCGCGCTATCGGCAGGGAAGGGAAAGCTTATGGTCTCGATGAAATCGCCGTCGGAGGGTTGATGCGGAATGGAGCCGACATCGCGGAAGACTTCGTTGCGGCGCGGGTGACGCATGGCTTGTTCTTCGGTCAGTTCGCCCTGGTCTTCGAGTTCGCCCACCGGGGAATGATCGGACGTTAGCTTTTTGAGTTTGCCGTTGGTTAGAAGGTACAGGCGCGAATCGCCTACGTGGCCGACATGGATCCGCTCGTGCTGGGCGACGGCCAGGGTGAGGACACAAGCCATGCCGTTGTATTCGGCGTGGCTTTGCGATAGCGCGAAAATTTCGTTATTAGCGGCGCAGATAGCTTCGCGGATCTGCTGATCTAGATCCGCTTCGGCGGACTGCAGTTGTTTGTGGATCACCTGCACCGCGGTCTCCGCGGCGGTTTCGCCGGCGGCGTGACCACCCAGGCCATCCACTACGAGAAAGAGGCCGCGGGCATCGTCGATGAGGACGCGGTCTTCATTGTTGGGGCGGGCGAGGCCGGTGTCAGTGGCTGCAGCGGCTCGCCAGAGGAGGGCGGTTTTCATGGGGTGCCAGCGGCGCGGCGTTTGCTTTGCGTTGCCTCGGGCTGCTCGCGTTCGCCGCGAGTTGGGCGGGCGAGCGCAACGGCCAGCAGGAGAGCAGTGAAGAGAAGGAAGGCCACTTCATAAGGGACATGGGCAAGGTAGGGGAAAGTCACTTCCGGACCTCGAAGTGGAGAGTTAGTGCGTCACCCAGGTTGAGGTCGGCTTGCTCGGGAAGGGGTTCTTCGATGCCCTTTCTCAGGCGTTTTCCATTGACTGAGGTTCCGTTCGTGCTGAGGTCGGTGATGAAGAAGAGGCCGCTGGCCGGGTCGCGCCGGATGTTGAGGTGTTCCCGCGAGACTTCGTCGGCCGTGTAGAGGGCGAGGTCCATAGGGGCGTCGTCCCCGCCGCGGCCAACCCGGATCTTGTTCTGGGAAATCAGGAAAACCTGCGAGCCGGATTCGTCCCGATAGCGAATTTCGGCGTGCACCATGTCTACCGTCTTCTTCAAAACGGTGGCATCGGTGCGCACGATGGGCTCGGGCTGCAAGGTTGCCGGCGGGGTAGGCGCAACCGCAGCCCGAGCCGGCGTCGCGCTCGGTTCACGCTCCATCAAAGTGGTTTTTGTGCCGCGAAATCCAGGTTCGGCGCTGGCGCTGAGTTCGGAATGAATCTCAACATCGCCGCGCGGGACTTCGCCATCCGGCAGAAATTCGAGTTCCCAATCGGTGCAGGCGATTTTGTGTTCTTTAACCGGCTTGCCGCGCCGGCCCAGCGAAAATCCGCCTGATGGCTTGGCGTTCAGTTCCACCACACGGGCCTGCAGCGCTTTGCGCGCGTCTTCTGAAATGAACGTGGAGACGCCTGAAAGCGCGGCGTGGTCGTCCGGATTCAAATAGACGGTAAAAATGCAAGGGAGAAGCACAGAGTACGTCATCTCAAACTTGCCCAATTCCATATTGCGCAGCAACTCAGCGATAATGACGTTGCCGCTTAGCTTTTGTTCACCAATTTTGCGTGATTCCAGCCGCTGATTCGGTGTACCCAAGCGTATTCTCCCGTTATTAGTGACGTTTCCTGGCTTTTCGCGGGTTCCATCCGGCGGCTGCCCAGCGGTCAATCTCAAACGAAATTAATGTGGCTGGCGGTCAGGCGCGGCAGTCATCCGGCAGACATTGCCCGTATGCTGCTCATCGTAACTCAGTCTGGCCGGGGAGCGTGGAATCGCCGTAGACGAGTATGATAAGGCTGTGAAATCGCGATGAGATACAAGGCAAAGATCGACTGGTGGATCGCCGCGTCGGTTTGTATTGGACTGGTCGCCTCGGTCGCCGTGGCGGCAACCGTAAAAGCCTACTGGGCCTACGGTGTGGCAGTTCTAGACTGGGCTCTCGTATTCGGCTTCTGCTTCCCGCAATCGTATGAGACGACGGCAACGGCTCTAGTGATCAGGGCTGGAATGACAAAACGCACGATACTGTACTCGGCCATCACTGCCGTCCGTCATTCTTCGGATTCGCGCAGCGCGTTGGCCCTTTCGCTGGATAGAGTGCAGATTGAGTACTCGTCAGGCGAACTGTTGATTGCGCCGCAAAGCCAGGAGGCGTTCTGGGCGGATCTGGAGGCCAGGGCGCCTCAGTTGAGCAGGCGTGGGCACGACTTGGTCGCGGTTTTGGGGTAGCGCTCGAACACATACTCCGCATGGCCAAAGCCCGAGCCCGGCAGATTGTTGCCTTCATTGCGCTTATTCCGTACCCTGGAAGGCATGGAAGTACATTTTGCTGCAGACCTGCAAGCCAAGATCGACCAGTTGGTCATGGAAACTGGACGCACGCCCGACAAGCTACTTGCGGACGCTATGGCCGGTTACGTTGCCGAGCTTGCCGAGACACGCGAAATGCTCAATAGCCGATATGACGACCTCAAAAGCGGTAAGGTAATGCCGATCGACGGCGAAGCCTTTTTCGAGGGCCTTCGCAAGCGCGAAGATGAACTTTTAAAAAGGCTATGACTGTGACACACATCTGGACACGGATCAGAAAGCGGAGACCCATCTGGCTTGATGTGCACGAATTATGCCCAGCTGAATCCGCTCTTGGCTAGCGGTATGGTGCGGACGCGCTTGCCCGTGGCGGCGAAGATGGCGTTTGTTACGGCCGGAATCATAGGGGGCAGCGCGGGCTCGCCCAAGCCGGTCGGCGGATGGTCCGTCTTAAGGAACGTCACGTCGATCTGCGGAGTCTGGCTGAGCCGGAGCAACTGGTGCTGGTGGTAGTTGGTCTGCATCACGCGGCCTTTGTCCAGGGTGATCTGCTGGGTCATCAGCTCGCTAAGCCCATCGATCACTCCGCCTTGCACCTGCGCCTCCGCCGCGCTCGGGTTGATAATCTGGCTGCCGACATCGCCGACAACCCACACCTTGTTGACCCTTAATTTGTTGTTGGCACTGACAGTCACTTCAGCAATGTGCGCGAAGTACCCCTGGAAACTGTAGTGAAAAGACACTCCCATCGCTGTGCCGGCGGGGAGCTTGCGCTTGCCCCAGCCGGATTTGTCGGCGACGGCCTGGAGTGCGCCCCGCATGCGTGGGACATCGTAATTCTTGTGATCGCCAGCGGCATCAAGCAAGGCCAGCCGGAACTCGACCGGGTCTTTTCCCGCGGCATGCGCCAGTTCGTCGATGAAGGATTGAAAGACGAAGCAGACAGCGTTGTGCGTGGGCGCGCGCAGCGCTCCCGTCTTCAGCATCAACGGCATCACCGACGAGTGCAACGCAAAATTCGGAACAAACCCGGCCGGAAATTCAGTCGGTTGCAGGCCGGCCGAGGAAGAGAACTTGTCACCCTCGCCATAGCTGATGAAATGGTTCTCCCACGCTACCAGCTTGCCTGCGGCATCCACTCCGCCTTTCAAATAATGAAAGCCGCCGGGACGGTAGTAATCGTGCTCCATATCGTCTTCGCGGGTCCAGACCAGCTTGATGGGCGCCTTCATGCGCTTGGCGATGGCGCTGACCTCAACCATGTAGTCGTTGTTCAGGCCACGTCCGAACGATCCGCCGGCGCGCAGCAGATGGACAGTAATGTCAGTCTCGGGAATGCCAAGTTCTTTGGAGACCAGGGCGCGTCCCCGCGCGGGCAACTGGCTGGTGCTCCAGATGACGAGCTTTCCATCCTGATAATGCGCGCTGCAGTTGCGCGGTTCTAGCGGCGAATGCGAGATGAACGGGTAAGCGTACGCGGCTTCAAGCATTTTCGCCGAGCCCTTAAGAGCAGCCGCAACGTCGCCATCGCTCTTCAGCGTGCGTGCGGGCGGCTGCTTGGAGAGTTCGTCGGCTTTCTTGGCAAACTCAACGCTGCTCTGGTTGGCGGCGATGCCTTCATCCCACTTGACCACCAGCTTTTTGCGCGCCGAGTTGGCCTGCCACCAGGTATCCGCCACAACGGCGATTCCCGATTCAAGGCCAGGATCTCCCTCTACCACCGGCTGCGCCTTCGCTGAGCCTTCCAGAATGAACGCATCGCGTACGCCGGGCATTTTCTTGATGTCGTCTATGTTGGCGCTGATCACCTTGCCGCCGAACACCGGGCACTTGTAATAAGCGGCGAACAGCATGCCGGGCAGAGTGAAGTCGATGCCGAAGATGGGCTGGCCGCTGACGATATCGGGAACGTCTACGCCTTTGGTGGCGTGGCCGATGATCTTGTAGTCGTTACCTTCTTTAAGCTTCAGCGTTTTGAGATCCGGCACGGGCATTTTTGCGGCGGCTGAAGCAAGTTCGCCGTAGCCAAGCGAACGGTCGGTGGCGCGATGATAGACACGGCCGTTCGAGGTGAAGCATTCGCTCTCGGGAACGTTCCACTGTTTGGCGGCGGCGGCAATCAGCATCTGACGCCCGGCCGCACCCACCTGGCGCATCGGAACCCAGTTGTTCGAGACGGCCCGGCTGCCGCCGGTCGTCTGCATGCCATAAGGGCTGTCGAGGTCGGCTTGCTCAACCTTGACGGATTTCCAGTCGATGTCGAGTTCTTCCGCGATCAGCATGGGCAGCATGGTTTTGATGCCCTGCCCAATTTCAGGATTGCGCGAAACCAGCGTGACGGTGCCGTCGGGGGAGATCTTGATGAAGGCGGTGGGGTCGATGGCCGGAGGCGCAGGCGGTTGCTGAGCGGGCGATTCGGTTTCAACCAGGTAGCTGCCGATGACGATGCCGCCGCCGGCCAGGGCGGAAACACGCAGGAACGAACGTCGGCTGATTCCCATTAGCGCGCTCCTTTCGCCATCATCATGGCCGAGGCTTTATGAATGGCTTCGCGCACGCGAACGTAAGTGCCGCACCGGCAGAGATTGCCATCCATAGCGGAATCAATCTGCTGGTCGGTTGGCTTGGGAGTGCTCTTTAGCAGCGCCGCCGCGGACATGATTTGTCCGGCCTGGCAGTAGCCGCATTGCGGCACATCGACGTCAACCCACGCCTGCTGCAGAGGATGGGAATTGTCCGGCGAGAGGCCTTCGATGGTGGTGATTTTCTTGTTGGCCGCGCCTGAAACAGGCAGCGAGCACGAACGCATCGGTTGGCCATCGACATGGACCGTGCAGGCGCCGCACTGGCCGATGCCGCAGCCGTACTTGGTGCCATGCAGATTCATGACATCGCGCAAAACCCAGAGAAGCGGGGTGTCGCCAGCGACGTCAAGCGTGGCCGGCTTGTCATTGACGGTCAAAGTAATAGCCATAGAGTAGGTTGCACCTGCGCAGCAGTAATGGGGAGAGCACTGCAATTGTAACGCAAAAATTTCTCCACTAAAGCGCTACTGAACAGTGACGGGAATGGTGACGGTGGTTAGGTGGCCGTTGAAGCTCGCGGTTACGGAAACGGATCCGGTTTCGGTTTGGCCGTTGGAGGGATTTGTAAAGGTAAGCGAAGTGGTGGTTCCACTGCCGCAACTGATGGCTCCAATGGTGAGGGCGGCAAAGGCGGCAGTGCTCCAGCGCAAAGCAGGGCGTCGTCTTCGCAGCATCCAAAGAGCAGGGGCAAAGGCCAGCCCCAGCAGCAGGACAGTCGGACCGAGCCGTAAAAGCGGAGTGCTAGCCGCGCTCCCCGCGGTCAGGGTGAGTGTTCCTGTTCCACCAAGACCCGGCAGTGTAGCGGGTACGGTGCAAGTGACATTGGGCAGCGTGCTGGAGACGCTGCAGGATACCGAGGCGAGTCCGCTGGTGTTGTACCCGGTGACGAATTCAACCGAGGCGAGTGTAAGCGTGCTGCTGCTGGAACTGCCCGGCACGAGATTCAGCGAAGCCGGTGCGGCGGTCAGGTAAATGTCGAAAGGCCAGCTTATGTATAGATTTTGGGCATTTACGGAACCCAGTCCGGTAGCCTGATCGTAGCCAGCTGTGGCGGCATATCCGAGTTGCAGGGACGAGGGACAATTCTTGGAACCGGCCGAGCAGGCGACACTGTTACTGCCGGTAGTAATGTCGTAAAAAGCGCCGGTGTTGTACGGCTGCAATTGGTAGAGCCTCTGGTTGATGTTTCCCAAGGTGACGCCGTTGATGCTGAGGGCGTAGTCGATCATCTGGGCGAATAGGACAGAGCTTATGGATGTTCCTCCAACCACCGCGAGGTTACCGCTGGCGTTCTGAAAACCGTTCACGCAGTTGCCGCCGCTGCAGACCAGATAGCCGTCGTGGTTAGCCGAAGCCGCCAGCGCAACGTCAGGCACATCGCGCGCATTATCGTTCGGGGTCAGGGCAGTCTGCCACGTTGGCTTTGCGACAAGAACACTGGCGCCGCCGCCGCTTGCGGCCTGGTTGCCGTCGTCCCAGGTAGTCTCTGGAATGTACGATATCGCCGATCCGGAGTTGGCGCTGTTCGACGAACTCCAGTAGCTGCCGGTCCCTTCGTTGAAGGTTGTGCCGCCCACCGCTGTCACGTAAGCGGAGGAGGCGGGAAACTGGACCGCCAGGCCTTGGGTGGCGACCGTTCCGGTGTCGCAGTCGGCCGGGCCCCGGTTGCCGGAAGCCGCGACGATAGTGTCACCGACGGCGTTCCCCTGCGCTAGCAGGTTGTTCTGGGTGGTGAATTCCGCCGTGCTGATGTCGGCTTCACATTCGCCGTACGAGGTCGTGATGATGGTGTTCTGGTAGTTCTCTAACGCGTAGTTCAGCGCGTCGCTGGCGCCATTGGCATTCTGCGCGTTGCCGGTAATGTAGATGACGTCGACGTTAGTGGCAATGGCTCCGCCCCACTCAAGCACCACGTCAGACGAAAGTTCATCGCCGCTGACGATGCCCGGATCGGTTCCCACAGTGATAAAGGTGGGGTCGTGGGCAGGCAGTCCGGCGGCCGTTCGGAACGCCCGCAGGTCAGTAAGGCTGACATCGCTTTGCCCCACCACTACCAGTTTCAAGCCGACACTGCCGAACGAGTTGGAGAGAGGGGTCACGTTGTAAATCGTCTGCACGTCCGTCGGCGTCAGGTAATGGTTCCCGTTGGCCGCCGTGAACCGCGGCTGCGGACCGGCGAGGTTTGGTTGGGCGCGGAAGTTGTGCAGACCACCGACGCCATCGGCGACGTTCTCCAAAGCCTGCGGTAGTTCCGGGTCGCTGGTGTTGGCGTAGTAGAGCTGGCCTTTCAACGCGTAATTATGAATCTGGGTGTGAAACGCCGCCTGCGCTTGCGCCGCTGTACCGGAGAAGGTAACGGAGCTGCGGCTGTTCGCCACTTGAATGTTCGAGAAGCCATTGTTCTCAAGCCAGCGCGTGACCTTGTCTACATCAGCCGTGTTCAACCCGAAGCGGTCGGCATACTCAGCGTGGGACAGAAACTTGTGGTAACTCGCGGATTTCGGGGTTTGCAGAGCGCTTAATAGTTGGTGAAGATCCTGAGTCTGCTCGGCGGTCAGGGCAAAATGGAGGGACAGTCGAGGTAATATCTGGCTAGCCGCAACCGGACCTTGATCGCGCGCCGCACCAGTCCGCACCGCGGGGCGCGTGTTGCCGTGCAGCACGAACGTCTGCGCGTCGTTGATGGCGCACTCAATCCGGCTGGGCGTCTGCGAAGCTGATAGAACGATCGGCGTAAGTAGGAGAGCACATCTGAAAATTTTCAGCATTCGCGCTACCAGGAGTAACAAAGATCAGCCTAGCGCTTCGGCTCGGAAAGATACCAGGATCGCTCCTGTGGCCGTCGTCGGGGCGCAGAAGTGCACCTCCTCGGCCGTTCCATTTGGGTCGCAACCGGCTTGGGCCGGAGAAAGCGCATGAGTTTTCGGAAGGACTTGTGATGACCTCCTTCAGTAGAGCGATCGCGGCGTGCCGCGACTTTCTACCATCAGTCATGCCATTTCACCTCTTCCTCGAGTGAGAGCGTTGTTTCACGATCCAAACAGACATATAAGCGAGTAATTCGTTGATTGGCAGCTGATGAATATCCGTTTCGGAAAAACCGCGCCGTTTAAGAGAGTCAAAATTCCAAGCCATAAAATCCAGAAAAGCACCCCAAACCATCGATGGACTCGGTGTGTTACGCGATAGTTGGCCATTAAGCCAATTACGAACCTCCGTAACCACTACCTGGGGACTGTTTTTATGAACCGCAATATCCGAATTCGAGATATCTGAAATCGCAGCTTGATAGCGATATCGTTCGGCTTCTAAAACGAGACAGCGCTTCCCAGACCAGCGTCCGTTTCCAAACAAACGGCAGCCTACATCAATTCCGAGCTCGAATGGCATGTTCAGTCGATAGTACTCACCCGTTTGTGTCGCCTGCAGCCGAGACAAGTCGTGCACTGCGTATTTTGATTCAGTAATGAGCCTGATTAGCTTCTGGATTCGCGGAGCCCCCGAATCCACTTCTTCAAGCGCGATACGCGGCCTTAAACGCAGATACAAAATCGTAAATAGCAGGGGGCGCAGCAGAGGAAGATAGTCATCATCAAAGGGGCAATTGACGAATACGTTGCTACTAAAAGGCATGCCAGATGTCGGTCATTTAACCTCGCCTACAGCTTGGTTGGTCGAACGGTACCATCTTTCCTGTGCGCCTTAAACGTACGTGTAGGCGAGAACTCACCAAGCTTATGCCCAACCATGCTCTCGGTGATGTACACGGGAATAAATTTTTTTCCATTATGGACTGCCAAAGTATGGCCTACAAATTCCGGCGTTATGGTGGACCTCCTCGACCAAGTGTCGGCAACTCGCAGCCCTCCCCTTGGTTTCGCGTCGTTGATTTTCACGGCAACGGCCTTATCCACATGAACTCGAAACGCTGGAGCCGCATATGTATCTTTCTGGTGAATCGTCCCGTCCGCGCCGTGAATGTAGACCTCCGAGCCCTCTCGAGTGGCTACATGTCTTGCGTACTCAATCGCGTCTTTTTGCTTCTGAAACAGTCGGCTAGCACGATGAGATCCGGATTTCCTAACTGCCCAAGCGCCGTCTTCATTGGGCACCACGTGCTGGCTTAACTTCTTCATTCCACCTCGATTTTAACCGAATTCATTTCCAACTCGGGTTGCAATCGCGCTAGGGAACCAGACCAGGATCCGCTACCACCGCGCAGGTTTGCTGATTCCTCACTCGATCATCTCCAAGTCGGCGACGGCTCTCACACTCGAGCGGCCAGTCTGTTGCCCTGCGGCGTCATCCTGGCGCTTCTCCGCGCTACCCTGGACGCTTGCCGCCAGAACTGATTCATCGTGAGACATTCCGGGTCTGCTTCTTCCACTCCGAACCGGGCGGACGCGCCTCCGTCCCAAGTCTCTGCCGCTTTGCCCAGGAGACAGCCGATGCCCATTGCCGCACCTTCGACATGTCGTTGCTGCATCTGCGCAGCCAGAACCGCATGTGGGTCCTTACTCGGTTCAGGCTGCGCATGCACCGCTATCCTGTGTGCGGTGAACCGGTGACGGTGGAAACCTGGGCCTCCGACCGCACCAATGGCATACGCGCAGTCCGCGATTTTCAGTTTCTATCGGCAGACGGAGAAGTCATCGGCCACGCCTTGAGCCTTTGGCTCATGCTCGACGTTACAAAACGTCGTCCCGTGCGTTTGCCGCAGGTAGTGCTCGATATCCGCAACCCGGAGCGTTCCATCCCCGGCGATTTCGAATTTCCGCGCCTCAAAGCGCCGGAACAAACCGCCTACCATCGCCAGTTCCAAGTGGGTTGGCGCGACTTGGATGCAAACAATCATGCCAACAACGTGAACTACATCGAATGGGCGCTGGATGTTCTGCCCCTGGGTGTTTGCCGCGATTACATGCTGACGCAGCTTGATGTCGAGTTCCTAAGCGAAGCTTTATACGGGCAGGAGATAACTTCGGCGGCAGGCAAGGAACCGGAAGCCACCACCTTCTGCCATCACATCGGCAACGGCCAGGCAACACTCGCCGTGCTGCGGACCCAGTGGGACCACGCTACCAAAGATATTGCTTAGCGTCTTCGCGCCGCTGATAGCTGTCCAGCACATGCACTACGCGGATCTTCTTCAGCTTCGAAGGCGACAACTGGCCCAGCGGCACATAGATAATTTTCCGGTTCAGACGGGCCGCCATCTGGCGAAAGACGCTGCGCGGCGGTTTAGCCGCGATATAAACCACGTTGCGCTCAATGGAATAATCCAGCGCGGCCATCAGCAGTTTCTCCGCCTTGCTTTCGGCGGTGTCGTAATCCGGATCGCTCCAGACGTCGTACATGCGGCGCGGCGGCAGGGTCATCAACAGACCGCCATACTCAGCGCGGCCAATGCCCGGACCCACCAGGTGATCGAACGGCTGGGTCGAATAGAACGACATGTCCGATTCATTCTGATGTTCGCCCAGCCAGGTCGTCAGGTACTTGTAGCGATCCTGTTTGTCCTCATCAAAAATGACTACCAGGGCGCCGACATCGCCTGAAAACTTGCCCAGTTCGCGCACGTAGAGGCTGCCTTTGTGCCAGTTGCGGATGGTTTCGCGCAGGTCGATGCCGTCCCGCATGGAGGTGCTGAATGGTTCGACGGTGGATCGTTCCTCCGAGAGCATCGTCTTGGCGTAGTTCTTCAAAAAACGGCCGTAGTTTTCGATGACGAGATCTTCCGGCGGATAACTGCAGATGGAGTGCCCATCCGTCTGGCTCGCCCACTCGCCCTTGAACTTCTCGCGTTTTCGCGCCTTTAAACCCGTCGGCTTCAGACGTTGCTTCATCCTGGGGAGACGGCGGCGGATGCGTAATTTGCGGGTCCGCAGCCAGACTTCCTCGCCCGATAGGTTCAAGGTCTCCATCCCATCTTCCTCGGTGGACTGCACGCTGAAACGGTTGGCCATCTGCCAGACTTCCCAGGCGTAGTTGTCGTCAATAATAGAGCGCGAAGCCAGCGCTAGATCGTAGATGCCGGGAATAAGCCGGCCATCCAGCAGGGCGAGATTGCGGCTGAATTTCGCCAGCAGGATACGCTGCCAGCTTTGCATTTTTTCGCCGGTATTGATCTCGTATTCTTTTTCGGCATCCTTTAAAAGCCGCAACTGCCACGCCGGCCGCTCCACTTTAGGCGCCGGGAGTTCATAGCGCCCGCTTTCATAAATCTGCTGGTAATAAGGAGGTTCGCTGGTCACTTCGGCCAGGCAATCCGGATGGAGATTAAATAATTCAGCATGGCCGAATAGCCGTGTCCGCGGAGCAGGCGGCGCTTCCTGCGGCGCTTCCATCGCGTCCAGCAGCGGGTCAAGCATGTTTAGCGAGAGCACGACGGCGGTCTTGGCAAGTGGATCGGACCCTTGCAGTTTCCATGCCATGGCCGCCGCATGAGCACTTATAGCGGATGAACGCTGCTGCGGATGAACGCGATAGGCTTCTACGTACTTGGCCACCGTGATCAGTTCAACGGCATACGGCTCAGGATACATGTCGCTAACGTGCGGGCGTTCATGCGTCGCTGGCTCCAGCAGCACGATGTCGGCATCGATATCCTGGGCCGTGCGCATCGCTTCAATGAAGGGATCGCCAGGCTCTACCGGAATGTAGGTGGCGCGCGCTTCATCGTCTCCCGCACTTTCTTCCGGAATCACCAGCACCGACATCTTGGGCAGCCGTTCCAGCGCCTTCAGATATTGCTTTTCAAGCGAAGAAGGCAGTTCCACCGCCACCACGCGCGGCCGTTCCTCCAGCAGCGTTCGGCGGACTTGGGCAGCGAACTCAATCCGTCCAGGCACAACCGGCACGTACGTGATGGAGCCGCGGGTTAAAACTCCCGAAAGGTCATTCATACGGGTTTAGCGGCCTGGTGGCTTGGTTGACAGGTGGAGGACCTGCCACCACAGCAGAGACGATGTTGAGGAGCATGTAGCAAGTCCAAGTAGCGTCTAGCGGCGCACGCCGTACCGCTGTGCCTCCTCACCCAGGATGGCGCGCACGGCCAAGGCCATCAGCAACTTGGCGGGCTGCCCGGTTTCGCGCTGCAGTTTCAGGGCATACCGTGCAATGTTCACCCCATCCCTAACCGTGTAGCTTTCGTCCGAGGCATGCGCCTGTTGCAAAAAATCGGTAACGTAAATCAGCACGTCGTCGCTCGAGAACGGCAGGTTTTCGCGCAGAATAGCCAGTTCTTCTTCGCGCTCGGGAAAATCAATCAGAATTTGCGGCTGCAGCCGCGAGTGAATGTATTCAGGAAGATCAAACGTGGAAGAATCTTCGTTCATCGTGGCAACCAGGCGGAAGTTGGGGTGGGCCTTGATTTTGATTCCGGCCACAATGGATTCGACATAGCGGCGGCTATCTAACAAAGGCGCGAGGCTCGCCCAGCTTTTCTCGCTCATCCTATTGCCTTCGTCCAGAATCGCCACTCCGCCGCGGATCATGGCGGTTACCAATGGCGATGCCACGTACTTCAACTGCGCCGCCCCCTCAATCACGGGCGTAATCAACAAGTCTTCGGGCCGGGTATCAACCGTCGCTTGCGTGATGTACACTTCCCGGCCAAGCCGCTTTCCCGCGGCGTACGCCATGGTTGTCTTGCCCACCCCTGGCTTTCCCAGCAGGCGCGGATTCATGGGCACATCGCGCTCGTCAATCACCATCCACGACGCCATCAGCTGCCGCATGGCTTCTTCCTGGCCCACCCAGGTCACTGCCAGCTCATCCGGATGAGCCAGGTGCAGTTCTACGCCTTCAATCACTACCTTCATGCAATAACGACCTTCATGCGCGATTCTAGAGCTTCCACGCTCCTTCATCGTAGAATGGAGAGGCTTCGGGAATGACTGTGAAATGGCTACGCCTCGCCTATGTCGGCGAGTTTTTACTGGCTCTGGTGGCAATTTTCACGGCATGGTCCGAGATTGCCGGACAAGGGCCGCTCGATCTCATGCATTGGGCCTGGAAATTCGGGCTCGGAATAGCCCTGGCTTTGGCGATTGTCGCCTATACCGATTCCCTCGTTCGCCACGACGCCATCTGGACCATGCGCTCGTCACGCTGGCTGGCCATGATCGTGCTCCTGGTTCTGGTGATGGGCGCGCTTACGTTTTACTATGCACTGCAGGATGAAGCCGGAGAATCCGATGATACTAGTACGATCTCGTTTCACATGGAACGTGGTGGAGCGGGATGGTTTTAGCAGGTGGAAATCCTTAATACGAGAAACTTAAGAGTTGCCTGATGGCCGACGACATTAAACCGGGCTTTGCGACAGAGTCCACGACGGGGGCAAGACCAGCCGACTCCAAGGCGCTGGATTATGCCTTCTGGCAGACGCCCGATTCGTCCTTCAAGGTCACTTATTCGGTGGCGCTGTTTCACGAAATCGACTTCGTCGTCAACGAAGGCTACCGCAAGATTCCGCACGGCGGTATTGAAGAAGGCGGCCTGCTTTTCGGCGTCATCCAGGACGATGGCGTTCGCATTGAAGCGTTCCGCTCCATCAACTGCGAACACGCCTCCGGCCCATCTTTCGTGCTTTCTGAGCGCGACATGGCCGCGCTTGAACTTCAACTCATGGCCGCCTCCTCAGACCCCGATCTGGAGCATTTGCTGCCCGTGGGTTGGTTCTTAACGCATACCCGCGGCGCGCTTTCGATGACCGATCTGGAAGTCGCCCAGTTCGACAAGCTGTTTCCGCAGGTGTCGCGGCTGACGGTCCTTATTAAACCGGAGAGGTTCCAGCCCACTCGTTTTGGCTTTCTGGTAAGGGATGCAAACCGCGAGATGCCGCGCGATGCTACGGCGTCGGCCATTATTCTGCCACTCCCGGGACGCACCGGCAAGCAGGGGAGTGGCCTCATTCCGTCAATTCCGGCGCCGGCTCCGAGTGCGAACGGGCGACGCCTGGCGCAGGCGGCGGAACTGGAGGAGGTGCTGCCGCCCCATAGGGTGCGGCCGGAAAGAACAAGCGCCCAGCCGTTAAGCGAGCTGGCAATGCCGGGCATCTGGAAGGATCCTCCTTCGCCGGAAGAGGCTGCACAGGCCCTGGATGAGCATGAGCTCGAAGAGGAAACGGCTCCTCTTGAAGAGCCTGATCTCCAAAAGGCTGAAGCGCAGCGAACGGCTCGCAAGCAACTTGCACGGGAGCGCACGCGCGTTATTGAAGAGTCGCTTGATGTTCCCGGTCCCCTTGCGCCGGAGCGTCCGCCGAAAGCTCAGCCCAAGCCGCCGCCGTTTGCCATAGCCAGGCCGCTGCCCGAACGCACCGTGAGCCATGAAGTTTATGAGCAGATTGCCGAGTTCAAGGCGCGCAGCACCGAACCGGTTATTAATGCGCGTTCGCTGAGCATTCTGGCCATCGCCGCGCTGCTGGGTTGCCTTGTGGGTTATGTTCTCTATCTGCAGATGCCAGGCGCGGTCATTGCGCTGGAGGTACATGGACAGCCCCAGGCTCAGACGATAACCGTGTCGTGGCAGCCGGACATAACCAGGAATGCGGTTTACGCTTCCGTTCGGGTTAATAACAGTGAGCCCGTTCCGCTGTCGCCCGAAGAGAAGACCCTCGGCCGCGTGGAGTTGAATGCCCCGGGCGACGTGAAAGTGGAGGTGATTGCCCAGAACTGGATGCGCGATTCACGGGGGATTGTGCATTATCTCCGCTCCGGCAATGGAAGTGCGGGCGCTTTGCCTTAGCCGGGTAGCCTGTTTGTATGAGCCGAAAACGAATCCACTTTGGCATCGTCTGTTGCCTGCTTCAGTTGATTACAAAGCGCTCTGCATGCCCGTATCTATCGACAAGATAAAGAGCGTTACCAGTCCTTCGAAAACTCCCGGTGCTA